>CAZPCN010000007.1:0-87609 GCA_964585095.1 uncultured Syntrophaceae bacterium
CGCTCCCAGATATTCCGAAGGCCAATCTCGTGCTGGACGTCCTTCATCCGCTGCCGCAGGTCCCCGAGGTACACATCCCGCGGAACGCCTCCCGGGCCCGCCCCCCCGGCATGAACGCGGGCAAGCTCATTCTCCACCCGGTCCAGGTAGCGGATGAGCTCGGGTTTGGACATGAGCCTGTGGTCCGCTGCCAGGACCCCCTCCGTGTAGACGCGCTGCGACGGCGCGCACCCTCCCAACAGGACCGCAATGAAAACGGCCAGGGTCACGATGGTCGTTCGCGACAACACGCCGAACATGCTCCTCCGATCCGGAGTTCGGCAAACCCCGTTCATGGTTCCCGCGGCTCCGGGACAGGCTCAGGGCAGGGGACGCTGAAGCTCCATCCGCTGACGGCGCTCGTCCTGCCGCAGAATCTCGCGGCCGGCGATTTCCGTCCTGACCGCATAGCGCCTGGACTTGAGGTCCGCGAGATAGGCCTCCCGCGGGATGTCCCCGGGAGGGGCGGCCCCTTTTTCGATTCGCGCGATCTCCTCGTCGATCCGGGCGGCGTAGCGATCGAGGTCCTCCTTCGAAAGCGTCCGGTAGTCCGTTGACAGCGGGCCCTCCTTGTAGGTACCCGACGGGGCACACCCCGCCATCGCTATGGCCAGGGCGGCAATGCACAGCAGGGCAGCGGCAAATCTGTACGGCATGCTCTTTCTCCTTTTCGGCGGGTGGATCGATTTGTCGTATATAGCATAAGGCCCCATCGCGCTCTTTTCAAGGGTTGTCGCCAAAAGAAAACCGTTGGCAGCAACTCGTCAAACAGTGTAAATTGCCTCCTGTGATCTTTAACCCCCTGTTCTGTACAACCGCAGAAGAAAGGTTCCGATATGAAAGCGAAGCCGATTCTCACCGCCGTGCTTGCGGCGCTCCTGTCGCTTGTCGCCCTGGCCGGCTACACGGAACAACCGGTGCCCGCAACGAAAAGCTCGTCCATGACGCTGGCCCAGGAACATCATGGGGCCGGGGGCGGACAGGGACAGCATCGGGGGGCGGGGCCCGCATCGGTTGACCAGGTGCCCCGATTGACGAAAGAACAGGTCAAGGGGATGCTCGGGAAGCCGGACGTCGTCATCGTGGACATCCGCTACATCAGGCAGTACGAGCAGAGCGACAAGAAGATCCCCGGCGCCGTGTTCGTCCAGCCGGAAAATTTCGACGAATTCGTGAAGAACCATCCGAAGGAGAAGACCTACGTCCTCTACTGAGCCTGACCCCAGGAGTACACGGCCGCCCGGGGGGCGGTTGAACTTACCAAGCGGGGATACACGAAGGTCTACGCCCTGACGGGCGGTTGGAATGACTGGGTCAAGGCCAACTACCCGACGGAAAAGAAGGCGGTTGCGTCGGCGAAACTCTGCGTCGTCTGTCACACGGCCATGACACCCGGAATCGTGTCGGACTGGAAGCTCAGCAAGCACAGCCAGAAGGGGGTCGACTGCGCAGTCTGCCACGGGGACAAGCACTTCTCCCCCGAGACGGTCGCCCTGGCCGAGATCCCGACGCCCGAGCGCTGCGCGTACTGCCACGGCAACCAGGTCAAGCAGTTCAAGGACGGAAAGCACGCCAAGGCATGGGCCGTCTTGAAGGCCATGCCCACCTTTCACATGCAGCCCATGGCCCTCATGGACGGCATGAAGGGTTGCGGGGGATGCCACAAGATCGGGATCAAGACAGACGTCGAAATCAAGGAACTCAGACAGCAGGGCGGACAGTTCGGGGTTGCCTCCTGCGATTCCTGCCACACCCGGCACGTTTTCTCCAAGAAGGAGGCCCAGCAGCCCCAGGCATGCCAGACCTGCCACATGGGCATCGACCACCCCCAGTGGGAGATGTACTCCTCCTCCAAGCACGGGGTGCGCTACCTGCTGAAGCAAAGCGGCGTGCTGCCCGAAAGCGCATCAGCGCCCACCTGCCAGAGCTGCCACATGACGAGCGGCAACCACGGTGTCCGCACGGCCTGGGGGTTCGTAGCCGTCAGGCTCCCCATGCCGGACGACCCCAAATGGGCCGCCGACCGGACGACGATCATAAAGGGCCTGGGGGCCCTGGACCCGTCCGGGAAGCCGACGGCGCGTCTCGGCGTTCTCAAGGACCTGGACGTCTTCCGGACGACCCAGGAGGACTGGCAGAAGGAGCGGGACCGGATGTTCGCCAACTGCCGCCAGTGCCACTCGCCGAACTTCGCAAGGGGAGAGCTCGAAAAAGGCGACATGATGATCCGCGAGGCGGACCGGCTGCTCGCCGAGGCCATCGAGATCGTGGCCGGGCTCTACAAGGACAGGATCATCCGCAAGTCGGACTATTACGCCTATCCTTATCCCGATCTGCTGGCGTTCCACGACGCCCCGACGTCGATCGAGCAGAAACTCTACCTCATGTTCCTCGAGCACCGGATGAGGACCTTCCAGGGCACCTTCCACGCGAACCCCGATTATGCGCTCTGGTACGGATGGAGCAAGATGGTCTCGGACATCACGGAGATCCGCAAGATGGCCGCCGACCTGCGCAAGGGGAAGAAGGCGGCAAAGCGATGACGTCCGGGACAGACCGATGAGAACGGACAACAATCGTCCTGAGCGAGGGCCATGCCTGGCGCTGTGCCTCCTGGCGGCGTCTCTCGTCGTGACGGCGGGCTGCGCTCCCCGGGCCGGTTACGTGTGCGACAACGGCAAGACGCTCGCCGTCACGTTCCACGATCACCAGCACAAGATCGACGTCGACACCGGGACGGGGACCTTCTCCCTTCGATCCGTCCCGGCGTCCTCCGGCACCCGGTACGCCGACGGGGAGAGGGTCTTCTGGTTCAAAGGAGACGACCTTTCCGTCACGGTCAACGATCGCCCCGTCTACGGGCAGTGCCGAAAGGTCTCGGGAACATCCAGGTAGCCCGGCGGGTCGCAATCCCCGTCGAAACGAGGCGCTTCCCTCCGGGAGCGCCTTTCTTTTTCCCCTCCCTTTACAAAGCACCGGGGCGGCCCCATATTGAACGTATGCGAGGGATATTGCCATGACCAAGAGCCTATGGATCATTGTCGCGCTCCTTGCCGTCCTGGTCCTGAGCTGCCAGGGAACGGAAACCAACGCCATCGAGGGGAAGAATCCCATGATGAAAGAAAACGCAAACACGAAGGTCGCCACCTTTGCGGGCGGCTGTTTCTGGTGTACCGAATCGGATTTCGAGAAGGTGCCCGGGGTGCTGAAGGTGATCTCGGGGTACACGGGGGGGAAGAAGGAAAACCCGACCTACGAGGAGGTCTCCTCGGGACGGACGGGCCATCTCGAGGCCGTCCAGGTGCACTACGACCCCGGGACGGTCGCCTACGAGCAGCTCCTCGAGGTCTTCTGGCGGCACATCGACCCCACCGACGGAGGCGGGCAGTTCGTCGACCGGGGTTCCCAGTACCGCAGCGCCGTCTTCTACCACGACGAGGAACAGAGGCGGATCGCCGAGGCGTCGCGCGACGCGCTGGCCCGCTCCGGCAAATTCGCCAAGCCCATTGTAACGGAAATCCTCCCCCTGACGCAGTTCTACGAAGCCGAGGACTACCATCAGGACTACTTCCGGAAAAGCCCCCTGCGATACCAGTTCTACCGGTCCAACTCGGGGCGGGACTCGTTCCTGAAAAAGACCTGGGGCGAGGAGAAGCCGAAATCCACCGGCGGCGGCGGAAAGACCTGGTCGAAGCCCGATGACGCCACCTTGAAGAAGAGGCTCACGCCGCTGCAGTACCAGGTGACGCAGAAGGACGGTACGGAGCCCCCCTTCCGGAACGAGTACAACGACAACAAGCGCGAGGGGATCTATGTGGACGTCGTCTCCGGGGAGCCCCTGTTCAGCTCGCTGGACAAGTTCGATTCGGGGACGGGCTGGCCGAGCTTCACGAAACCGCTGGAGCCGGGTAACGTCGTCGAACGGACGGACCGGAGCCTCTTCATGGCCCGCACGGAAGTGCGCAGCCGGCACGGGGATTCCCACCTGGGGCACGTCTTCCCCGACGGGCCGGCGCCGACGGGCCAGCGCTACTGCATGAACTCGGCGGCCCTGCGCTTCATCCCGAAAGAAAACCTGGAAAAAGAGGGCTACGGGGAATACCTCAAGCTCTTCGACAAAAAATAAGATTGAAGGCAGGGGCCGAAATCGGTTATCCATCGGGCGTTGCAAATTTGTGACGAGGAGGACATCGCGATGGATCCGATCAAGGTCATGCCCTGCCTGGACATGAAAAACGGCCGTGTCGTCAAGGGGGTTCACTTCGTGGACATCCGCGACGCGGGCGACCCCGTAGAAAACGCCGCCTTCTATGAAAAGGAAGGGGCCGACGAGCTGGCGATGCTGGACATCGCGGCCACGGTCGAAAACCGCAAGACCCGCCTCGAGTGGGTCCGGCAGGTCTCGGCCGTCATCACGATCCCCCTGACCGTCGGGGGCGGGATCAACAGCCTGGAGGACATCGAGCTCGTGCTCGAGGCCGGGGCCGCCAAGGTCTCCATGAACAGCGCCGCCGTGAAGAACCCGGAACTCGTCCGGGAAGCGGCGAAAAAATACGGATCCGGCAAGATCACCGTCGCCATCGACGCGCGGCGCAACAAGGCCATGCCCTCGGGCTTCGAACTGGTCGTCGCGGGCGGCACCACCCCCGTCGGCAAGGACGCCATCGCCTGGGCAAAGCAGTGCCAGACCCTCGGGGCCGGCGTCATCCTGCCGACCAGCATGGACGGCGACGGGACCCTGGCGGGTTACGATCTCGAGTTCACGAAGGCCATCGCCGACGCGGTCACCGTGCCCGTCGTGGCCTCCGGCGGGGCGGGCACGCTGGAGCACTTCTACGAGGCCGTCGTGAAGGGCGGCGCCAGCGTCGTCCTGGCCGCCTCGGTCTTCCACTACCGGACTTTCAGCATCCGCCAGGTCAAGGAGTATCTCAAGAGCAAGGGGCTGCCGGTGCACCTGTAAGCGCAGCTTCGAGAATCGGGGATTCTGAACCTGATTCCGAATCCGTCACCCGACGTCGGGGGCATCCGAAAAACCAGGGGATGACTACTTGGAAAATGAAGCAACAATCCGCCTGGCCTTCTTCCTGGGGACTCTCTGCGTCCTGGCCATCCTGGAGTGGATCGCGCCGAGACGGGCCCTGACGACGTCCAAGTCGGCGCGGTGGTTCGCCAACCTGGGGATCGTGACGCTGGACACCCTGATCGTCCGCTTCCTCTTCCCCGTCCTGCCCGCCGGCTTCGCCCTGCTGTGCAGCCGGGAAGGGTGGGGGCTGCTGAACTATTTTCAGGTCCCCTACGGGGCAGCCGTCGTGGTCGGCGTCGTGCTCTTCGACTTCTTCATCTACGTGCAGCACGTCCTGTTCCACCACCTGCCCTCCCTGTGGCGCCTGCACATGATCCACCACGCCGATCTGGATTTCGACCTCACCACGGGAATCCGGTTCCACCCCGTCGAGATCGTCCTTTCCATGGCGATCAAGCTCGGGCTCGTCTACCTCTTCGGCCCCCCCGCCGTGTCGGTCATTCTCTTCGAAATCATCCTGAACGCGACGGCCATGTTCAGCCACAGCAACCTGAAGCTCCCTCTCGGGCTCGACGGGGCCCTGCGGCTTCTCGTCGTGACGCCGGACATGCACCGGGTCCATCACTCCGTCGTCATCCGGGAGCGCAACAGCAACTTCGGCTTCAATCTCTCCCTATGGGACCGGCTCCTCGGGACCTACCGCCCCCAGCCGGAACGGGGCCACGAGGGGATGACCATCGGCCTGGCCAACTTCCGCGACCCTTCGCGGCTCGGTCTCGCGCAGATCCTGATCCTGCCCTTCACGCAGCGGCACCCCTGAGCCCGCAGCCCGTGATGCCGGTTGTTTCGGCTGCCAAGAAACAGCACGAATCGATCGGAGAAAATCCCCCTCGATCCCCCTTTTTCAAAGGGGGAAGCTCTTGAACTCCCTCCTTTGCCGCCTTGCTCCGCTTCGCGGGGCGGCCCGGCAAGGGAGGAACCAGACATGGTTGCGCACCCGGTGGAAAAGGAGGGTTGGGGAGGATTTTACAAGACCTGTTTCTTCCGTCGATGACCCCGTCCCCAAACGGGTTCGGTTGCTCGCAATTTCCCAAAAAACCGCTTGCCGAATGGTCCGATTAGCGGTATGGAATACCGCTTTCGGAGGTTGGGAAGAATGAAAACGGCAGATGCGGGAAACGACCGGCTGGCCATGGCCGTCCTGACGGGCATGGTCTTCTGCGGGGCTATCCTGCTCTTCGGGCTCGAGCCGCTCGCGGGGCGCCTGCTGACCCCCTATTTCGGAGGGGCGGCCCACGTCTGGCTCACCTGCCTGATGTTCTTCCAGGCCGTCCTGTTCGTCGGCTACCTCTACGCCCACCTGTTCGCCCGGAAACTCGGCGCCTGGCACCTGGCCATTCTCGCCTTGCCTCTCGTGAACCTGCCGCTCCAGGTCCACGCCCAGCCGGACCCGCACGCGCCGCTGCCGCACCTGCTCTACGTGCTCTCGGTGTACGTGGCGATCCCCTTTGCCGTGCTCTCCACGACGGCCGTCGTGGCCCAGGCCTGGCTGAGCCGCTCCCGTATCGGGCTGCACCAGGAACCTTACCCCCTCTACTCCGCATCCAACGCGGGGTCGCTGATCGCGCTTCTGGGGTACACCTTTGTTGCCGAGCCCCTCATGGGGGTGAAGCTGCAGAGCGTGGCCTGGAGCCTGACCTACGTGCTCTACGCCGCCCTGGTCGTCGCCTCGTGGTTCCTGCTGCGGCCGAACCTGGGGCCGGCGGCAGGCGACGGCGAGGGAAAGACGGCGGCCGCCCCGCAGGCCATCGGCGCGGCAACCTACGGGAAGTGGATCCTGCTCTCGAGCCTGCCGTCGGCGTTTCTTCTGGCCGTGACCAACTACATCGCCCTCGAGGTGGGCTCCTTCCCGCTTACCTGGATCCTGCCGCTGGCCCTGTACCTGGGGAGCTTCATCGTCACCTTCCGGACCGGCGGGGGCGTGCCCCGTTTCCTCCGCAATGCCTGGCCCGAGATCCTGCTGGCGGGCCTTCTCATGTTCCTCCTGGGGCCGGTGCACTGGCTGGCCATCATCGGGCACCTCGCCGTTTTCTTCCTGGTCTGCCTGATCTCCCACGGGACGCTCTATGAGCTCCGCCCGCCGGCCTCACACCTGACGAACTTCTACCTGGCGGCGGCCCTTGGGGGGTGGATCGGCGGGGCCCTCATCAGCCTCGGGGCGCCCTTCCTGTTCCCGGCTCTCTACGAGTACCCGATCGTCATCCTGCTGCTGGCCCCCACGTTCTGGTGGTGCCGGGAGACGCCCCTGACCCGCCTGCGGACCAGCATCTCCTACGTCGCCGTCGTCGGCCGCTCCGTCGTGGTGGCTTTCCTCGTCTTCCTCATCGTGAAGGAGGGTTGGCAGACCCTGCAGGAACCCGTGCGCTTCCGCCACCGCAACTTTTACGGCACCTACACGATCTGGGATGTGGCAAGCACCCCGAAGGACGTGAGGCAACTCCTCCACGGGCGGACCATCCACGGCGCGCAGCTGCTGGACCCCGAAGAGCGCATGACCCCCATCATGTACTATTTCATCGGCGGCGGGATCGCGGACGTCTACGAAACGACGCCCCCCGTGCGGCGGATGGCCGTGCTGGGGCTGGGGGCCGGCGCTGCGGCAGCCTACGTGAAGCCGGGAGAGGCCATGGTGTACTACGAGATCGACCCCGACAACGAGGGGATCGCCCGGCACTGGTTCTCGTTCCTCAACGAGTGCAGGGGGGACGTGCGGGTCGTCGTGGGGGACGGGAGGCTCGCGATGCAAAACAGCGACCGGCAGGAGCCACCGTACGACATCATCCACATGGACGCCTTCACGGGCGACGGGATCCCGACCCACCTGCTGACAAGGGAGGCGATCCAGATCTACCTGGAGCGGCTCAACGGCAACGGCGTGATCCTCTTCCACGTGTCGAACCGCTACTACGAGCTTCGTCCCGTCATCAAAGCCGTTGCAGCCCAGTTGGGCCTTTCCGGCGCCATCAACGTGCCGACGCCGAAGACCGAGCTCAGGGCGAACCAGAGCGCCACGTGGTGCGTGGTGCTCGCCAGGAACCCCGAGCGGCTGGCGGCCCTCGTCCAAAAGGGCTGGATCCCCTTCGGGCCCGGCGACGGCTTGAGGGAAACGACACCCTGGACGGACGACTACATCAACATCATGCTGCCGCTGCGGGACGGCATGCGGGAGCGCTGGGACGGGTTTAACTTCTCACAGTGGCTGAAATCCCTCTGGCCCTGAGGAGAGGGACCCCAAAACAGGCAGCCCGGTCCGGCCGGCGGAAAAAAGAAAGCCCCCGGTCTTCCCTCATGGAAGCGGGGGCTTTTTCTTGCCTTTTCGATGCCCGGGTCTTGCCGCTCGTCTCACACGCCGGGGAGCCGGGAGCGGTTGCGCTCGTATTCCTCCATCACCTTCCTCGTGTACCCGGTCTTCGGTTCGCTGTGCCTCTGCATGCTCTGCCGGGCCCGGGTGAAGCCCACGTTGTAGGCGTAGAGGATGGCGTACTCGTTGTCGTAATGACGGCTCAGCCACGAGAGGTAGTAGATGCCGAACCGGAGGTTCGCATGGGGGCATTGAAGGACGTTCCGCCTGTACGGGATCCCCACCTCGTCGGAGAACTCGCGGGCCACCACGGGTTTGACCTGCATGATGCCGACGGCCCCCCGATCGGAGACCACGTCGTGGCGGAAGTTGCTCTCGGCGTCCATGACGGCCAGGACCAGCCGGTAGTCCACCTCGTAGCGCCTCGAGGCATCGTACATGGTCCTCGCCACCTCCCGGATCTCCTCGTCCGGGAAGAGGGCGTTCTTCTCCGCCAGGTGGGCCACGATCAGTTCCACGGCGCGTTCCTCTTCCCAGTTCAATTCAAAACCAAGGCCGCTGAAGGCGGCCTCGTCGGTAAAATTCAGGCTGGTAAGCGAAACAACGCCCACGATCATCCCGAGCAAAGCCAGATATTTAGCAGCTTTCATGTCTCTCGCCTCCTTTCTCCCGTCCTGCCCCCCTTCCGGCTGCTCGTGTCGCGGGGCTTTTTTCACAGGAGATTGCGCTGGGAAGTATCAGCGTGAGATAGGTGCCGGAAGGTCTGGTTGAATGAAGTCGGCTGTGACTGCGTGCACCATCTGTAACATCGTTTTCGCAAATGTTACAAATCGATGACACAGAATGCAAGGGAAAAATGCCCTTTTCATATTATGTTTCAATGATATCGAGCACATACACAAAAAAGAGGGCCTTTTCGGCCCCCCGGTGCAGAAAAAGCTTGATTTTCCCGGATCCCCTCCCCGCCGGATTCCCGGCAGCGGGTCCCGCCCGGGCGGCGCGCAGCCATTTCCATTCTTGCCAACGTCTCTGCTTTTCGGGTAACGTGAAGCCTCTGCAACAAAACAAAGAGTCCATCAGGGAGACACATCATGAACAGACCGCAACCGCCGACACCGATCCGCAGGCAAGGCCCCGCCCTTCTGGGGCTCATCCTGCTCGCCCTTCTGTTTCCATGGAGCGCCGGCGCCCAGAAGGCGGGCCCCCCGGATCTGAGCACCGCCATCGTCCGGGTGGCCAAGGACAATATCCCGGCCGTGGTCCATATCGAAGTGACCCGGAGCCAGGAGGTCCGGCGCCCGGCCATGCCCTTCGAGAACGACCCGTTCTTTCGCTTTTTCCAGGACCCGCAGCAGGCGCCCCGGAGGTACAAGCGGGAAATGAGGGGGCTCGGGACGGGGATGATCACCGACGTCCAGGGCCACATCCTGACCAACAACCACGTCGTGGGCGGGGCCTCGAAGGTCCAGGTGCTGCTCGCCGACGGGTCCCGATACGAGGCCCGCGTCGTGGGAACGGACCCGAAAACCGACCTCGCCGTCGTCAAGATCGACGCCGGGAAGCCCCTGCCCCACGTGCGGTTCGGTGACTCGGACGCCGTCGAGGTGGGCGAGTGGGTCGTCGCCATCGGCCACCCCCGCGGGCTCGATCAGACCGTGACCACCGGCATCGTCAGCGCCAAGCACCGCCGGGGGATCACGGACCCCTCGGGCTACCAGGACTTCCTGCAGACCGACGCGGCCATCAACCCCGGCAACAGCGGCGGGCCCCTGCTGAACCTGCGCGGCGAGGTCGTGGGCGTCAATGCCGCCATCGCCTCCACGTCGGGCGGCTTCGAGGGGATCGGCTTCGCGATCCCGAGCAACATGGCCACCTACATCTCCCGCGAACTGATCGCCAGGGGGAAGGTCGAGCGCGGCTGGCTCGGCGTCTCCGTGCAGGACCTCACCCACGACCTCGCCAGGACCATGGGCATCGAGGGAACCCGCGGCGCCCTCGTCACCGAGATTCACAAGGCGAGCCCGGCGGAAAAAGCCGGTCTCAAGCAGGGCGACGTCGTCGTCGCCTACAACGGCAAGGAAATCCGCGACGCCTCGCAGCTCCGCAACGAGGCGGCCTCCTCGCCCATCGGCAAAGAGGTGAAGGTGACGGTGCTGCGCGAGGGGAAGAGGCGCGACGTTCCCCTGCGGATCGAGTCCCTGGAGAGCCGCACCCAGGCCACCGCCGTCCCGATCCAGGAGAGACTGGGCATCACGGTGAGGCCCGCCACGTCCAAGGAGGCGTCCCGGCTGAAGCTCCGGCCGGGCCAGGGCGTGATCGTCACCCGCGTCGAGACGGGGAGCCCCGGCGCCAAGGCGGGGCTGGAACCCGGGGATGCGATCCTGGAAGTCAACGAGATGCCGCTCGCGAGCGCGCAGGACCTGTCGGCGGCCCTGGCCCTGGTGAAGCCGGGGGAGCAGGTCCTGGTCTCGATCGTGGACGGGCGCACCCGGGACAGGGGCTCTCTCCAGATCAGGCTGCGCTGACCCGCAACGGGCCGGATACCCGAGGAAAGGGGGCCGCCTGCAGAATCGGCGGCCCCTGCCTGTTTCCGGACGGCCGCGCATGCCGTCCCTTCAAGAAACCGTGAATTCGGCGCCTCTTTTTGCTATACTTCGAACCGGAGCGCGGTCGATGCGGCGCGTTCGACTCTCCCCGAGGGGGCATGAAGTGGCGGGTTACCCGGCGGCGCGAAGGCCCGGGAGGCGGTTCTGGGGTGCGGCACTGGCGCTCGCGGCGGCGCTCGCATCGGCGTGCGCCCCCCAGGCGCCCGGCCCCTCGAAAGCCGCAGAGGCCTTCCGGAAGGAGGTCCTGGCGGCCCGGGAGTCCCTCTCGGCTTCCCTGACCGATGCCGCGGCCAACCGGGAACCCCAGGCAGCCGGGCGCATCCTGGAACAGACCTGCTCCCTGGCCCGTGAGAGCGGCCGCCCCTTTGCCTGCGGCATCACCGTCCTGGACCATCACGGCATCACCCTTGCCTCCGCAACGCCCGGGGCGCCGATCCGCCGCCTCGACTATTCGCGATACGACGTCGTCTCAACGGCCTTGAAGGAACGCAGGGTCGTCAAGACGAAGCTCTACCTGCAGGACCGCACGGCGCTCTACGTGGTGGCGATTCCCCTGGAGCGGCGGGGCGCGGCGGTGGGGCTCCTTGTGCTGGCGTTCGATCAGTCGGACCTCATGAACCGCCACGGTCTCACCGAAGAGGAGTTCCAGCGGGTCGACCTCGGCCGCTGAGCCCGGCCCGGAACGGGAACGATGCCAGAGATCAGCAATGCCGGATACAGGATGAGCGTCGAGGGCGCCCGGGGTGCCCAGGCAACGGTGCGCCTCGCAGGACGCCTCGCCCTCGCGGACCTCGAGACCCTCATGACGGAGCTTCAGTCCATTCCGGGGCGCCTCGAGCCCCGGAAGATCGCCGTCGACGTCTCCGGCGTGGAGTACCTCGACAGCGCCGGGGCGCTGGCCCTGATCGAGATGGAGAACTTCTCCCGGTCGCGCGGGATCCCCTTCGAGCTGCTCGGCGTGTCCGAAAAGGACCACGGCCTGCTGGGCCTCATCGACCGGGAGGCGCTCCAGCGGCCGCCGCTGAGGCCCGAGTCCGAGAGGCCGGCCATCGTGGTGAAGCTTGGAGAGGTGGCCCGTCACCAGTACCGGGACTTCCTGGAGGTCATGTCCTTCGTCGGCGAACTCGTCGCGGCCCTCGCCTTCTGCCTGGCGCACCCGCGCAGCGTGCGATGGGACGAAGTCAAATTCACCATGAAACGGGCCGGTGCCGACGGGCTCCCCATCGTGGCGCTCATCAGCCTGCTGCTGGGCCTCATCATGGCCTTCATGTCGTCGCTGCAGCTCAAGCAGTTCGGGGCCAACCTCTATGTGGCCAACCTCGTGACCATCGCCATGGTGCGCGAGCTGGGCCCCATCATGACGGCCATCCTCGTGGCAGGCCGGTCGGGCTCGGCCTTCGCCGCCGAGATCGGCACCATGGTCGTCAACGATGAGGTGAATGCGCTGGTGACCATGGGGTTCGACCCGATCCGGTTCCTAGCCGTCCCGAAGGTGCTGGCGGCGATGCTCGTGGTCCCCATCCTGACCGTCTACGCCGACTTCTTCGCGATCCTCGGCGGCCTCATCGTGGGGGTCACGGGGCTGGACCTCACGGCCTTCACCTACATCCAGCAGACAAAGGCCAGCATCCGGGTCTTCGACTTCGCCACGAGCCTGGTCAAGGCGGTGGTCTTCGCCATGCTGATCGCCGGGATCGGCTGCCAGCGGGGGTTCCAGGTGCGGGGCGGCGCCGAGGGCGTGGGGCAGTCGACGACTTCGGCGGTGGTCTCGGCGATCTTCCTGATCATCGTGGCCGACTCGGCCTTCGCCATCATGCTGCACTACATCCGGCAGTGACAGGGGGCATCGGAAGGATGGCATCGCCGAACACGGACCCGGTCATCATCGTCGAGGGGCTCACCGCGCGTTACGGCGACGTGACGATCCTCGAGGACGTGAGCTTCGAGGTCTACCGGGGCGAGCGATTCATGATCCTCGGGGGCAGCGGCTGCGGGAAGTCGACGCTCCTGAAGCACATGATCGGGCTCATCAAGCCCCACGCGGGGCGGGTCGTCATCGACGGCGTCGACATCACCCGGGCCGACGAGGAAGCGCTGCACCGGGTCCGGAGCCGGATCGGCGTGCTCTTCCAGGCCGACGCCCTCTTCGGGTCCATGTCGCTGGCCGAGAACGTGGCCCTGCCGCTTGCGGAGTACACCGGCCTGCCGCCGGAGCTGATCCGGGAGATCGTCCGGATGAAGCTCGGTCTCGTCGGCCTGGCGGGCTACGACAACCACATGCCCGCCGAGCTCTCCGGGGGCATGCGGAAGCGGGCGGGGCTGGCGCGGGCCATGGCGCTGGACCCCACGTTCCTGTTCTACGACGAGCCCTGGGCGGGACTCGACCCCGTCACGGCCGCCGAGCTCGACATCCTGATCCGCAGCCTCAACGAGGGGATCGGGACGACCATGGTCTTCGTCACACAGGAGCTGGCTTCCATCTTCAGCCTCGGGCAGAGGGTCATCATGCTGCACAAGGACGCCAGGGGCATCATCGCCCGGGGCACGCCGCAGGAGCTCCGGGAGACGTCCACGGACCCCCGGGTCAACCATTTCTTCAACCGCCAGGCGGACTAGAGAGGGAGAACGATTGCCATGGCCAGAAAAGTATCCAGCAGGGCCCTCGGCATCTTCGTGACCGCGGGCGCCCTCCTCGGGGTGGCCGCCATCATCTGGGTCGGCGCCTCGAAGTATTTCGAGAAGGGGGTCCGCTACGCGACCTACTTCGACGAGAGCGTGCAGGGGCTCCAGCGCGACTCCGCCGTGAAGTACCGGGGGGTGGACGTGGGGCGCGTCGAGGAGATCCGGGTGGCGCCCGATAACCGCCTCATCGAGATCGTCATGAAGATCCGGCTGCGCGAGGACGTGGAGAAGGGCACCGTGGCCTCACTCAAGGTCGCGGGGATCACGGGCATCGTCTTCGTCGAGCTCGACCGGCGCGACCCCGAGGAGCCCGACCTGTCGCCCCGGCTGGACTTCGCCTCCGAATACCCCATCATCCCGTCGAGGCCGTCCCAGATCCGCCAGATCTTCTCGGGCATCGACGAGATCGTCGAAAAGATCAAGCAGGTCGACCTCGAGGGCATCTCGAAGAGCATCACGCTCTCGGCCAAGGCCGCCGAGGACCTCCTGTCGGGTCCCCGGACGCAGAAGGTCATGGCAAACCTGGAGTCGATCTCGGCCAACCTCGACCGGACCGCGGCCCGCGTCGAGAAGATCACGGCGGAGGGCCGTCTCGAGGGGATCGCCGAGCAAACGCGGGCGGCCCTTGCCGAGGCCCGGTCGCTGATCGCAACGACCCGCGACGAGATCAAGGCCCTGCGGCTGGCCGAGACGGCGGAGAAGGCAAACCGGGCCGTGGATCATCTCTCGAGGACATCGAGGACGACGGCCCGGGATGTCCAGGTCATGAGCGACAACCTGCGGCGCGCCTCGGAGACCCTGGAGAGGCTTCTCGAGAGACTGGAGTCGAACCCCTCGGACCTCATTTTCAGCGGCAGCCCCCCGGCGGGCAGGCGGGACTGACAGGGACAGAAGGTAAGAAGGTAGGAGGGTAAGAGGTTGAGACGGATATCGTTAATCTTGCTGGCGGTGCTCGTTGTAGCGGGTTGCGGGGGCGGGAAATCGGCCTACATGGTGAAGCACTACCTTCCCGAGTACTCCCCACCGGCGGCCCCTGGCCGGCCGGCGGCGAACGCCGCGATCCGCGTCGAGCCGTTCTCCACGGCCCAGGCCTTCGCGGGGACGGCCATGGTCTACCGGCCGTCCCCTTTCGAGCTGAGCTCCTACAGCCGGGAGCGCTGGCGCGTAGCGCCTGGCGACATGGTCACGGACTTCCTGCTGAGGGACCTGCGCGCCTCCGGCGTCTTCAGGGCCGTGCTCGGCTACGAGGACCCCGGCGAGGGGCGGTTCGTCCTGGCGGGCACCGTTGCCGAGTTTCTGGAGACGGACGGGGGCCGGGGGCCCGCGGCGCGCCTGGCCGCCGACGTGACGCTGCTGGACACGACGCAGCGGGAGATCACGCATCGCGTCGTCTTCCAGAAGACCTACGCCGTAGAGGAAGCCATGAAGGAGAAATCGGCTCGCGCGCTTGCCGAGGCCATGAGCGGGGCCATGCGGAAATTCTCCACGGACCTCCTGGCGGATGTTCACAGGGCCATCGGTGAGTCGAAAGGTGCGAAGGCGCCGTGATAAGGAAGGAAGTTAAGAAATTGGGGAACGGCGCCGCAAGCGGCCGATCCTCGTCTTCTCCAAACTTCGCAACTTCACAGCTGCTCAACTTCGTGCGCGGATCACGAGGGGGTTTCGCTCGCCCGAACGACGGGAAACAGAGAAACAGGAAGACGATACCAGACGCTGAAAGGTGATGCCATGACGAGCAAGGAAAGAGATTACTTCACGGCCCTCTACGAGGTGGCGAAGGTGATCAACGCCTCCCTGGAGCCGGCGGAGGTCCTCGAGAAGATCGCCTGCTGCGTGACGGAGGCCATGGGCGTCAAGGCCTGTGCCATCCGGCTCCTCGACGCCCGGGGCAAGCGCCTGATGATGGGGGCGGCCTGCGGCCTGTCGAAGGGGTACCTCGTCAAAGGGCCCGTGCTGGTCCGGGAAAGCGGCGTGGACCGCAAGGCGCTGGGCGGCAAGACGATCTGGATTCGGGACGCCCAGTCGGATAAGGGGTTCCAGTACACCGCCGAGGCGAAACAAGAGAAGATCCGCTCCGTCCTCGTCGTCCCCCTGCTGGTGGGGAAGAAGGTCATCGGGGTGCTCCGGGTGTACACGAGGGAAGAGCGGAAGTTCGACAGGCAGGAGGTCCGGTTTCTCGAGGCCGTGGCCAACCTGAGCGCCATCGCCCTGGACAACGCCCGCCTGTACAGCGCCCTCAAGACGAATTTCGACCTGGTGGTCGAGCACAAGTACCGGATCGACGACAACTGAAAACGGGGGACAGGGACCAGGGTTCAGGGTACAGGGATGGAAGAGGATTCTTCAGAAAGGGCAATACCATGACAAGAATAGGAATCAACGGGTTCGGGCGGATCGGGCGTCAGGTGCTCAAGGCGATCCTCGAGCGCTATCCGGACACCCTGCAGGTCGCGGCCGTCAACGACCTCTTCGACGTGGAGACCAACGCCCACCTCTTCAAATACGACACCAATTACGGGCGCTTCCAGGGGACCGTGGTCGAGGGGAAAGACCGGATCATCATCGACGGCCGTCCAATCAAGAGCTTCGCCTTCCGCGACCCCGCCCAGATCCCCTGGGACGACGAGGGGGTCGAAATCGTCGTGGAGAGCACGGGCCTCTTCACCGATGCCGCGAAGGCCCGGGCCCATCTCGAGGCGGGGGCGAAGAAGGTCATCATCTCGGCCCCGGCCAAGGGCGAGGACATCACGGTCGTGCTGGGCGTCAACCACGGTGCCTACAACCCCAGGAAGCACCACATCGTCTCCAACGCCTCGTGCACGACGAACTGCCTCGCCCCTCCGGTGAGCGTCGTCCACGCGGCCTTCGGGATCGAGAAAGGGATGATGACGACGGTGCACTCCTACACGAACGACCAGCGGATCCTCGACCTTCCCCACAAGGATCTGAGGCGGGCCCGCGCGGCCGGCTGCAACATCATCCCGACGACGACGGGCGCAGCCCGGGCGCTGGCCCTGATCATCCCCGAGCTGGAGGGGCGTTTCGACGGTTACTCCCTTCGCGTCCCCACGCCGACGGTCTCCGTGGCCGATTTCACCGCCGAGCTCCGGAAACCGGCCTCGACGGAGGAGCTGCACGAGGTCCTGCGGCAGGCGTCGCGAAAACCGCTCAAGGACATCATGGCCTGCGAGCAGGAGCCCCTGGTTTCCATGGACTACAAGGGCGATGCGCACTCCTCCATCGTGGACATGGAGTTCACCCAGGTCTTCCGCGGCAACATGGCCAAGGTGGTGGCCTGGTACGACAACGAGTGGGGCTACTCGTGCCGCGTGGCGGACCTGGCGGACTACATCGCAGGAAAGGGCCTGTAGGGGCCCGCGCCAAGAAAAGATTTTGCCGGCTCAAAAGCGCTTTCAGACGGTTCTAGCGCTCGCTGCACTGCAGCCGCAAAAACTCGCCCTCCGGGCTCAAACAGTTTGCGCTGCGGGCGTTCCGCTTCGCGAAGAACCGTTCGCTGAAAGGCGCTTTGACTGAGCCTTGCAAAACCTTTTCCCGTCGCTTCCCGATGGATTGAATGAAGGATTTTCTTTGTTGACCCATCCGTAAACCGGAGGCTGCCATGCCGAAACTCGTCCTTCCCCGGAAGATCCGGAAGCGCGACGGCTCCGTCGTCCCCTTCGAGAAGGAAAAGATCCGCTACGCCGTCGAGCGGGCGGCCTTCGAGGTCCTCCAGGACCGCCTGAGGTCGATCGCCGTCTCCGAGACGGTGACCGACACCGTACTGGCCGACGTGAGCCGCCGGTACCGCAAGGAGACCCCCGGCGTCGAGGCCGTCCAGGACCTCGTCGAGCAGGGCCTCATGAAGGCCGGCTACGGCCCCATCGCGCGGGCCTACATCCTCTACCGCGAGCGCCGCGCCGAGATGAGGCAGGCCAAGGCGGCCCTGGGTCTGCGGGACGACCTGAAGTTCCCCATCAACGCCATGGAGGTTCTGAAGAAGCGCTACCTCAACAAGGACGACGGGCGCAACGTCGTCGAGACCCCCGGCGAGCTCTTCCGCCGCGTGGCTCGCCACGTGGCCGGGGCGGAGAAGCGCTTCCGGTCGGCCGTCTCGGCCACCGAGGCCGAGGAGACCTTCTACGACATGATGCGCGAGCTGGCCTTTCTGCCCAACTCGCCCACCCTCATGAACGCGGGGACGGCCCTGGGCCAGCTCTCGGCCTGCTTCGTGCTCCCCGTGGACGACTCCATCGACGGCATCTTCGGGGCCCTGCGCCACATGGCCAAGATCCATCAGTCCGGCGGGGGCACGGGCTTCAGCTTCTCGCACCTTCGGCCCAAGGGGGACCTTGTCAAGACGACCAAGGGCGAGGCCTCGGGGCCGGTCTCCTTCATGAGCATCTTCGACGCGGCCACGGGGGTGATCGTCCAGGGGGGAAGGCGCCGCGGGGCCAACATGGGGATCCTTCGCTGCGACCACCCGGACGTCATGGAGTTCATCGAGGCCAAGATCGACAGGGGCCGCTTCGCCAACTTCAACCTCTCCGTGGCCGTCACGGACCGTTTCATGGACGCCGTCCGCCGAAACGGCGCCTTCGACCTCGTCAACCCCCGGACGGGGAAAAAAGACCGGACGGTCCGGGCGCGGACGATCTTCGATCTCATCGTGTACGGCGCCTGGCGCACGGGCGACCCGGGGCTCATCTTCGACGACACGGTGAACCGCCGGAACCCCACCCCCGCCCTCGGGCGCATCGAGGCCACCAACCCCTGCGGGGAGCTGCCGCTGCTGCCCTACGAGAGCTGCAACCTGGGGTCCCTCAACCTGGCCCGGATGGTCAGGGACGGCAGGCCCGACTGGGAGAGGATGGCCGAGACGATCCGGTGGGGTGTCCGCTTCCTCGACGACGTCATCGAGGTCAACAACTTCCCCCTCGAGGAGATCGGCGCCATCACCCGCGCTAACCGCAAGATCGGGCTGGGGATCATGGGCTTTGCCGACATGCTCCTCCGCCTGGGGATCCCCTACAACTCCCGGGAGGCGGAGCTGTTCGCCCGCAGGCTCATGGCCTTCATCCGCCGCGAGTCCCTGAGGGCCTCGTCGCAGCTGGCCGCCGAACGGGGCGTCTTCCCGAACTACGCCCAGTCGGTCTACGCGCGGAAGAACCTCCCCGTCCGAAACGCCACGGTCAACACCGTCGCCCCCACGGGGACGATCAGCATCATCGCCGGCTGCTCGAGCGGCATCGAGCCGCTCTTCGCCATCAGCTACGTGCGAAACGTCCTGTCGGGCACCCGGCTCTTCGAGATCAACCCGATCTTCGAGAAGGTCGCCCGGGCGCGGGGGATCTACAAGCGGGAGATCCTCGCCGAGATCGCCCGCTGGGGAACGTTGCGCCGCATCAAGGGGATCCCGCGGGACATCAAGCGGGTCTTCGTGACGGCCTTCGACGTGGAGCCCGAGCAGCACCTGCGGATCCAGGCCGCCTTCCAGGAGCACTGCGACAACTCGGTATCCAAGACGATCAACCTGCCCGCGGAGTCCACGATCGACGACGTGCGCAACATCTACCTTGCGGCCCACCGGCTCAAGTGCAAGGGGATCACGATCTACCGCTACGGGAGCCGGGCCGAGCAGGTCCTGTCTTTCCGCGGGGCCGACGGGGGCCCCGTGATCCTCGAGGAGGATCTCGTGGCGGCCGAGTCGGAATTCGCAGGCGGTTGCATGACGGGAACGTGCACGTTCTAGTCTGTCTGGTCTATTTGGTCAAGAAAACTACGCAGGAAAGAAATAAGCGAAATCAGTGGGGTTGCGGAGGGGTAACAAAATAATGAAAAGGAGTCGCATCGAGGAAGCGGTAAAGAGGCATCAGAGCGGGTTCAGTTGCGCCCAGGCGATCCTGGCGACCTACGGGCCGGGGCTGGGCATGGACCGGGAGACGGCGCTCAAGGTGGCCGGCGGGTTCGGCAGCGGCATGGGCCGCATGGCCGGGACCTGCGGGGCCGTGACGGGGGCCTATATGGTGATCGGCCTTCTCTACGGCATGACGAAGGCGGATGACCAGAGCCAGAAGGAGCTCTCCTACGAGGTCGTGCGCCGCTTCGCCGAGAAGTTCAGGCAGCGCCACGGGTCACTGGAGTGCCGGGAGCTGATGGGGGTCGACGTGAGCAGGCCCGAGGGGCTTGCCGTCGCGAGGCAGAAAAACATCTTCCGCACCATCTGCCCCGGGTACGTGCGGGACGCGGCGGAAATTCTCGAAGAGATGCTGGCCGAATCCGGCGATGCGGCAGGCAAAGGGCCGGCCGCCCCGTTCCCGCTGTACCGCGAGGAATAACGGACTTCTTTTATCACCGGGCCATGAAGAAGAAAGAAACCCGCACACTCGAGGACCTGTACTCGGTGGGACCGGCCACGGTCCGCGACCTGAAGCTCCTCGGGATTACGCACGTGGAGCATCTGGTCGGCAAGGACGCACGGGCGCTTTATGAACGCCTGGGCGACCTGTCAGGCAAGCGCCCCGATCCCTGCGTGATGGACGTATTCTCGGCGGCGATCGCCCAGGCGCAGGACCCCGGGTTGCCCACAGAGAAGCGCAGGTGGTGGTACTGGAGCCGGATCCGGAAATCCAGGGAACCGTGACGATGTTGCCGCGCCCCGTTTATATCTGAAGATCTCCCGTCGAGACGACCTCCGCATAAATCCCCTGCAAGGCCGCCATGAAGGCGCCGTGCACCGCCCAGGCAGGGACGGTTTCCCCCTTGAAGGCGAGGTTGCGCGTCGCGCAGGCGTCCTCGACGACGGTGCACTTGAACCCCAGGTCGAAGGCGGCTCGCGTCGTGGCGTCGATGCACATGTGGGACATGGCGCCGCAGATGACGAGGTGCCCGACCTCTTGCTTCTTCAGCAGATCATCGAGGTTCGTGCCCCGGAAGCTGTTCGGGAAAACCTTTGTGATGACGGGCTCCGCGGGCAACGGCTCGACGGCGGGGTGGATCTCGGCCCCCGGCGTGCCGGGGATGAAAAACGTGGCGCCCGGCCGCTTCGAAAGATGACGGACATGGACAACGGGCTCGGACCGATCCCGAAAAACCTGGAGCAGGGAGCTTGCCTTCCCTGCCGCCGCCTCCATGCCCACGAGTTGCATCGCCCCGCCCGTGAAGTAATCGTTCTGGATGTCCACCAGCAGCAGTGCCCGTTTCATCAACGCTTCTCCTTTCAGGCCTTCGCCCCCGATGAGGCCTCGATCCTCTTCAGTTCGTCAAAGAGCCTCCGGTTCACCGGCGTGGAAATGCCGTGCCGCTTCCCCAGCTCGATCACCGTTCCCGCCAGCATCTCCACCTCGGTCTTGCGGCCGGCCTCGACATCCTGAAACATGGAGGTCTTGCCCGCCGGGTTCAGCGGTTCGAGGACCCTGTACCACTCCTCGATGTCCTGTTCTCCAAGGTCCACGTTCATGGCCCGGGCGATCGCAATGACCTCCCGCATGGCCGAGTCCATGAGGTCCCTGGCGACAGGGGACGTCTTCAGGGTCCCGTAATCCGCCCGCAGGACGGCCGAGGCCTGGTTGGCCCCCACGTTGACCATGTACTTGAACCAGAGACTGCGGATCATGTCCGCCGGGATCGCGTGGGCGATCCCGGCGCGGTCGAACAGTTCATGGATGCTCCGCACCCGGCCCGTCATGTCCGGATTCTTCGCTTCGCCGAACAGGATTCGCCCCTGGTTGCTGTAGTGGACGCGGTTGCCTTCCCGGACGGCGTCTATCCCGAGGGTCAGGCCGTAGACGACCTTGTCCATCCCGTAAACGGCGCCGATGCGCTCCTCGCTGTCGATGCCGTTCATGACCGACAGGACCGTCGTTTCCGGCCCGATGGCCTTCCGCATCTCGGCGATGGCCTGGTCCAGGTGATAATGTTTGACGGCCACGATCAGCAGGTCTGCCGGAGCCGCCTCATCCGGGTTCACCACGGCAATCGGGTAATGCCTGCCGTTCACCACCACGCCCCCGCGCTTGAGCGCATCGTATCGGGTGCCGCTCGCAATGAAGCAGACGCATTGCGGGTCCATGGCGTAGAGGAGGCTTCCGTAGGCCGCGCCGAGGGCGCCGGCGCCGATAATGGCGATGTTTTCGATCGATGGTTTCATGAAGTCTCGTCCCTGAAAAAGCTTCGCCCTTCGCTCCGGTTTGTGCCGGGGGCGCGAAGGGCGAAGAGGGGTTCGTTTACTTGCGGGTCTTCTTCGCCCCGGGTTTGCGCTTCGCGGCGACCTTCTCGAGTTCGCTCTCGAGCCCGATCACCCTCTTGATCTCGGCGAAGAGGACCTTGTTCTTGGGCCGGTCGCCGATGTCGTGGATGTCGATGTAGCGGATGATCCCGAACTTGTCGAGAACGAAGATCGCCCGCTCGGAAAACCCCTCCTTTCGCTTCACGCCGTACTTCTTCGCCACGGCGGCCAGGGGGCAGAAATCGCTCAGCAGCGGGAAGGAGATCCCGCCGAGGCTCTCCGCCCACGCCTTCAGACAGGGGATGTGGTCGACACTGATGCCCAGGACCTGGGCATTGAGCTTCCCGAACTTGGCCATTTCGGCCTCGTACGAGGGAAGCTGATTCGTTCAGACCGGTGTCCAGGCCAGGGGGAAGAACGCGATGACGACGGGGCCCTTTCCGAGGCACTTCGAAAGGGTCACCTTCCTGTCGAGATGGCTCGGCAGGGTGAAGTTGGGGGCTTTCTGCCCGACCTTGAGCTTCATGCAAATCCTCCTTTGCAGAATGGATCCGGCGGTCCGGGGTGAACCGGCACCGCCGCTCGATGAGCGGCATTCTAGCACGGTTTTCGGGAAGGCGGAACGGGTTTCTGGCTGTCGGTGCGGGTTGTGTCGGGGAATTCACGGACACAGGGGTCCCCGGCAGAGGGGAAGAGGTTGAGAAGGTGAGAAGGTTGGAGAGGCCGTGGGTTTGAAATCGGCTCCCGACTTATCCAACCTTCTTACCCTCTCACCTTCTTCCCTTCTCGGTCCTGATGGATCCCCGCTCGCCGGGTTCCATCAGGTGTGTTTCACACGGCGATATATCCAGCAGTTGGCGTAAAAGAACCGGGCAAGCGGGCCTCCTTCCCGGAGGAGCCGCCTGGCGAGGCCCTTTGTGCTTCTGTCCCGGCGGCTCATTTTCACGTCCGACAGGTAGACGGCGAGCACGCCCTTCAGCAGCATCCGCTGAAACCCGGAATCGGGCAGCTCGCGGAGAACCCGGTCGGACGTCCGGTAGAAAAGGATAAAGCGCTCCCCCATCTCGCCTTCGTCCCGGTAGTAATCGCAGAAGTTCAGCTCCCCGGCAAGGTGATCCTCCTCCCGGTCCACGCAGTAGTCGAGCAGGATGTGGAGCCCCTGAACCCAGGGGAAATAGGCCTCCTTGATCCTGCGCAGGACCTCGTCGGAAAGGTCATCGGCCCAGCTCTGCGACAGGAGCGAGAAAATCCCCAGCGTGGAGCCGGCAGCGGCCGAGAATTCCTGCCACCGGATATCCGGGAAGGCATCCCGGTTGCCTGCATACCAGGCCTCGAGGCGCGGCCGGACCTCCTCGGGCGTCACGTGCTTGTGGACCTGCAGCTCCCGGTAGTAGCGGGCAAGTTCGTGCAGGTACGGAGAGATCCGCTCCCGCGCGGGGTGATCCCTCAGGACGTTCTGGCAGGTCCGGACGAGGGCCGGCAGGTAGCCCCCGTCGTCTTTTTCCCGCCGGCAGCGGTAGTAATCGCCGGGCTCCGCCCCGGGGGTCAGGGCGTCCGCCAGGGCCGTGTGCAGGGTCCGGAAATCCTCCGGGTCGCGCGACGTCCCCCGGTCGCAGAGATTGTCGAGGTAGTCGCTGATGGTCTGGTAGGCGACGATGAAGCGCATCGTCTCCCGGGCATGCTCCCCCGCAAGCAGGGTGTAGATCCCGCCCCCTTCGCAGTGGAAGGTCTTGTTCGCGATGCTCATGAGGGCCTGGCGACGCAGCTCGGGGTCGGGGATCTTGTTCGCCTTCTGTTTCCAGCCTTCGAGGAACCGATGCACTGCGGGGAGGACCCGCGTCATGGCGATGTGGGTGAGCGATACGAAATTTCCGGGAACGGCCATCGATTCCTCCGTCGGCCTTCTTAACACAGGAGGGGGGCCAACACAAGAAACTCCGGACCTTCTCCGGGGGGCGCTGCGTATCCGCGAATCCATCCCCTCCAGGCTGGCAAGGATTCTCATCGAAAAGAAGGGGTAAGCGGAAACAAACCCGATGCAAAACCGCGGACGGCTGTGGTAAGGTAGGCTGTCAAGGAAGGAGGTCTACGACATGCCCCAAGCACTGACGCGAACCGAAGCCCGCTGGAACGAAAAGACGATCGGCGCCCTGGCCGTCCTCGTCCTGATTCCCAACATCCTGGGGATGATCAACCTGTCCACACCGTGGGGCTTCCAGATCCACGTTTTCCAGGCGGCGATCTTTCTGGCCGCCCTGCTCTTCGGCCGGTGGGCCGGCCTCGTCGCGGGATCCGTGGGGTCCCTGTACGCGGCAGCCGCCATGGGAAACCCGACCATCCTCGTCGGAAACGCACTCCTCGGGTTTTTCGCGGGACACTTCGCCGAGCGGGGATTGCGTCCTGTCGCGGCGGTGATGCTCGCCTTCGCGATCCAGCTTCCCTGGCTTGCCGTCGCCGACCACTTCCTCATGGGACTTTCCTGGTCCTTCATCGGGGGGCTGGCCCTTTCCCTGGCCGCCTCGAACCTGCTGTGGGCCGTGGCGGCCGCCTGGGCCGCGGGGCCCCTCCGGCGGTTGCTGGGATGCTGACGCCCGACTTCGACCGGTACAGCCTGGCCCTCTTCCATGAGGGCCGCATGGTCTTTTCCTCCCCGAAGGAAGGGCTTCGGCCACTCGTGGAGTGCATCCGGGCCTGCCGGGGCCGCTTCAGCGGCTGCGAGCTGCACGACCGCGCCATCGGTCTTGCTGCGGCGAAACTGGTCGTCGCCACGGGGGGGATGATCGACCGGATCGCCACCCGCAGGGCGTCGGAACGGGCGATGGCGCTTCTCGGACGTCACGCCGTCCCGATTGCCGCCGGCGAGGTCGTGCCGGTCCTGCTCAACCGGGACCGCAGCGGTCCCTGCCTCATGGAGCAAAAAGCCTCGGCCACGGAAGACCCGCAGCAATTCCTCCAGGAGATCGACGCCTTTTTCTCATGACCTCCCTTGCAGGCAGGGGTCCCTCTTCCGTTTTATTCCAGGGGTGTGCGAAAAAGAAAGGGGCGGGGGCGCCGCGCTACTGCGTGAAGCAGACCTGGTTCTTCCCGGCGGCCTTGGCCCGGTAGAGGTTCTGGTCGGCACGGCGCAGGAAGTCCATCATCTCCTCGTTCCTGGCGTGCTGGGCGAGCCCGATGCTGACGGTGACCCGGATGTCGATATCGGGGCGCGGCTTGAAAATCTCGTTCTTCAGGGCAAGCCGGACGCGCTCGGCCGTGATGATCCCCTGCTCTCCCTTCGTGGCCGGCAGGATGACGGAAAACTCCTCACCGCCGTACCGGTAGGCCGAGTCGGTCTGGCGAAGGCACTCGCGGATGATCTCCGCAAATCTCGACAGGACGCGGTCGCCCTCCAGGTGCCCGTAGGTGTCGTTGTATTTCTTGAAGTCGTCGATGTCGAGCATGAGCACGGTGAGCGGGTGGTCGTAACGGTTGGACCGCTCGATCTCGCCGTGGAGGACCGCGTAGAACTGGCGCGAGTTGAAGAGCTTCGTGAGGCCGTCGGTGATGCTCAGCTCCTGGTAGCGCTGCTCGCTCTCGCGCAGCTTCTCCATGGCGTGGTTTCGCTCCGTCAGGAGCGCTCTCTCCCGCACCACGCGCTTGATCCGAAGCGCGAGTTCCGGGATGGCCACGGGCTTGACCATGAAATCGCTGGCACCCTTCGTGATGATGTCCTCGTAGGAGAAGTCGTCGGTGTAGCCTGTCATCACGATGACGCCGACGTCATATTTCCGCTTGATGTGTTCCGTGAGCTCGAGGCCGTTCATCTCCGGCATCTTGATGTCCGTCAGGACCACGTCCACGGGATGGACAGCCAGGCACTCCAGGGCCTCCCGGCCGTTGCCCGCCGTCAGACAGTCGTAGCCGGAAATGTCCATCGCCTCCCGGAGCATGTCCCGCAGCTCCACGTGGTCATCGACGATCAGGATGCGGGTCTTGGGCTCGTTGAGTCCGTTTTTTTCCATGATTCCCGACGGTTGAGGTTTCCCGGTTTTTCCCGGGCGCTTCAGACACAGGATGCACGAACCGTACCCGCAAGATCGCGCGGTTACGCCGTCTCTTTTCGCTCACAGCCGGACCAGGTCGTAGCCCCGTTTGCCCAGCCCGATGGACTCCGCGTAACCGAGGATGTGGGTCCCGTCGATCCGCGTCGCTTTCTTGAAGATGTCGACGTTTCCGTGCCGCTCCCTGACGAGGTCGAAGGCGGCCTGCTCGCAGGCCACGGGATCGACGGAAGCGACGATCCCCACGTCGCGCCCGATCAGTTCGCTGTCGGCCATGCAGTCGCAGTCCTTCGCGATGTTGTTGACGAAGGTCACGCAGATGCAGGGCTTTCCGTCGACGGCCCCCAGGGCGTACTCGGCCGTCCGCTCCATGACGGCGCTGGAGGCAAGGGCCATCCAGGGGATTTCGACGGCGTCGAACTCGCAGGCGGCGATGCAGCTCGCACACCCCTCGCACTTCTCGGGGTCGATGGCGGCCTTGTCCTCCCCCAGGAGGATCGCGTCGGCCGGGCAGACTTCGACACACCGGCCGCAGAGCGTGCAACCCTCGCGCACGGAGGGTTTCAGGGTGGAATGCATCTCGAGCTTCCCCGCCCGGGAACCGCACCCCATGCCCAGGTTCTTGATGGCCCCCCCGAACCCGAAGAGGATGTGTCCCTTGAAATGGGACACGACGACGAGGGCCTGCGCCTCGGCGATGAAGCGGGCGATCCGGACTCTCCGGAAGATCCTCCCCGCCACCGGGATTTCCGCCTCCTCCTCGCCCTTCTCGCCGTCGGCAATGAGGACGGGCACCCCCAGGGCACAGAAGCCGTGCTTCCGGGCGATCTCCAGGTGGTCCGTCGCATTGTGGCGCCTGCCGCGGTACAGGGCATTGGCATCGGTCAGGAAATGATTGGTTTTGTGTTTTGCCAGGCAGGCAAGAAGGGGCCGCAGGTTCGCCGGGGAGACGAAACGGGTATTCCCCTCCTCCCCGAAGTGCAGCTTGACGGCCACGCGATCCCCTTTCCCGACCCTGCCGGCCGTGTCGGCCATGGTTCTCTCGAAGAGTCTTCTGATTGTATCCTCTCTGAATTTCTCGGAAAAATAGACGGCAGCGGCCATCGTGCATCCTCCCCTGACCCAGGATGATGAAACCATACCGGAAAACGCGGGTTTTGCCAAGAGCGGGATCGAGGTATTTCCTTTACAAAACCGAGCCTTTTCATTATATTAACAATCGCGACGGGCTCCCGATCACGGCGGCCGGCCATTTTTTGAGGGGAGGGGAGAAACGATGTCTCAGATGATGCCCGAGGGCGAGGAGATCAGGAAGGCCATCAAGTGGATCTCCGACAATCTGGAAACGGGAAAACCGAAGAGCAAACTCATCGAGGAGGCGGCTCTGAAGTATGACCTTTCGCCGGCACAGACCGACTTCCTCATCAACTTTTTCTCGAAGAAGAAGGCCTGAACGCAAAGGTACGATCAGGTAAGGGCTGACCGATGGACGGACGGGTCCCTCCCCGACGGAGGGGCCACGGCAGTGGGAATTCATGAGGATCGAAGGATCAACCTGGACGGGAAACCCCGATCGGACGATCCCGCAGCAGGGCCATGCCCCGGCAGGGGCGCTGATCGCCGCGGGCTCCGGCGATGGCCGCGGGGGGCATGCACCTCCCCTGCCGCGCGTTGCCGCCGAGGGGTTTGTCCTCGTCCACGACGAAGCGCATGGCGCGGTCGTCATCGACCTGTGCCAGGCCGCTCTCCGGGCTGACGAATCCCCCGTCTACCGTCTTTCGCGGGAGGGCGCCCTCGAGGTCGGCACAAAGCCCCGCAAGGGGGGGCTCATCGACCTGATGGCCTGATGCGGCTGGCTGTCCTGCCCGGGGCACCCTGCCTTCCTCCCCGCGTCCGTTCCCGGCGGCAAATCAGGGACCCGATTCACCGGGCACCCGCAATCGAGTCATCGGCACTGCGGGAGAATCTCCGACCGTCCACGCGGCCACTTCTCCTGATGCGCTCTCCATCCCGCGCCGATTCGTTCAGCCGTTTCCAACCGACAACGACCCACATCTTCAGGAAGGAGCAAACTCATGTACGCATTCGCCGACAAGCTGCTGGAAGTGACGGAACGGCATGCCGACAAGATCTCCGCCCAGTGGTGCAAGGCCGTGAGATCGAACCCGCACACGCCCTGGTTCCATGCCCGGAAAGAGGACGACTGCACCAACTTCGCCCTGGATTTCTACAAGAATTTCCGCGTCGTCTACTTCGACGAAAAACCATACAAGAAGCTGGAGAAATACTTCGCCGACTACGCCGAGCAGAGCTTCCGGAAAGGGGTCCCGATGGAGGAGGCGATCTATGCGCTGATCATGATGAGGCGACACATCTGGCTATACGCGGATTTCCAGGCCCTCTTCGTCACCGCCATCGACGCGCACCGGGCCGTGGAGACGCTCAACCGCACGATTCGCGTCTTCGATCAGGGGATTTTCGTCATTGTCAGGCATTACAAGGAACTGCAGAAAGCGAAGGCGTGATCGGCATTGAAGCAAAAAACCGGAAAGCCCCGCCGGAACCCGCCGGCGGGGCTTTTGCGCGCAGCCCTTTCCTTTTTCCCCACGCCTTTGTCCGCCGGCATCCACCCACGAAGCCGCCCTACTTGTAGGGCGACCCGGCCGGCGCCTGCAGGAGAAGCTGATGCTCCTCCGTGCGCGACTCGCCGGCGCTCGTGACGGCGATCGCGGGCCGGCCGACGACGGGACAGTGCTTCTCGCAGGCCCCGCACCCGATGCACATCGTGAGGTCCACGTGGGGCTGCTGCAGGCGGATCGAACGGCCGTCGCGGTCCTTCACCGCGACCTCCTCGAGCCAGATCGCCTTTTTCGGCGTCGGGCAGGTCTCCTCGCAGACGATGCAGGGGGTGGCGTGGGCAAACGGCAGGCAGCGGCCCTTGTCGATGGCGGCGTGACCCAGCCGCACCTGCTGTTTCTCCTCCAGGGGCAGTTTCCGGATGGCCCCCGTGGGGCAGACCTGTCCGCAGAGGGTGCAGCCGAACTCGCAGTACCCGATCCGCGGCACGAGCACCGGCGTCCAGAGCCCCTCCAGGCCGGCCTCCAGCAGGGTCGGCTGCAGCCCCCCCGTGATGCACACCTTCATGCACTCCCCGCAGCGAACGCAGCGCTGGAGAAAGGCCGCTTCCCCCAGCGAGCCGGGCGGCCGAATGAGCCCCGCGTCGGACATCCGCGGCCGGGCAAGCGGCGAGATGCGCAGCAGCGGCACGGCGAAGGCCCCCGCGAAGAACGAGGCCATCACGTTTCTTCGCCCCAGATCGAGTCCCCCCCGGGGTCGCCCCTTCAACAGGCCGAAGCTCACGGCGTTCTTCGGGCACACGTCGTCGCAGTTGTTGCACACGAGGCACTCCGAGGCCCTCCACCGGTCTTTGCCGGCGGGCATGGCGTCCGCCTGGCACACCCTGACGCAGGCCCCGCAGGAGTCGCACTCCTCGCTCACGCTGCGGCGCAGGACGGACCAGCGCGACAGGAGCCCCAGCAGCGCCCCCAGGGGGCAGAGAAACCGGCACCAGAAGCGCCTCTGCACGAGGTTGAGCGCCAGGACGCCGAAGAATAGCAGGCCGATGAAGGTCCCCTGCGCAAACCAGGGCTGCTGGAAGGGAAGGACCGTTTTTTTCAGCAGGCCGTAAACGGCTTCCGAGGCGGGGGTAACAAGGGGGAGGTCGAGCCGGTACATCGCGTCGAAGAGGGACGTGACGGCGTAGCTCGCCGCCGGGTACAGGGCCAGAGAGAAGGAGCGGATGGTGAGCGAGATGGGGTCCAACACCCCGGCCAGCTGCACGCCGAAGAGAGACGAGGCGAGAAGGCCGACGAGGATGTAATACTTGATTCTGAACCAGCCGGGCCCGGGCGGCTTTGTCTTCTTTTTCCGCAGGCCCCCTGCGAGATTGTTCAGCGTGCCCAGGGGACAGACCCAGCCGCAGAAAAATCGTCCCAGCACGACGGTGAGCCCCGCAAGAACGAGCGACAGCCAGAAGAGCCCCTCCACGCGGTGGGAGGCGAGGAAGGTCGTCAGGAAAATCAGCGGGTCGAAGTCGAGAAAGAGCTTGACGGGCCAGCCCAGCTCGTCGGTCCCCTTCGACTCCGTCTGGACGAAGAGAAAGAGGAAGAGGGCGAGAAACACGCCCTGGACGATGCGTCGCGCTGTCGTCACGGTCAACTCAGACACCGATCCTCCTGATCTGGAGTTTCGAGAGGTCCATGACCCCGAGGCCCGCCTTCGCGGCGAGCTTGACGTGCTCGAGATCGCTCCCCTTCATCCCGAACAGGGTGGCCCCGAAGGCGTCGACGGCCACCTGGTCCGTGCCCGCGACGACGGTGTCGAGACGCTTGACGTCGCCGAGGTCTCCCCCGGTGGGCCCGTTGGCCGTGAGGATGCGGACGGCATCCAGCACGGTGAGCGTCGGCCGGATGACCCGGATGAGATCGACCAGGCTCTCGTCGAGACGCTGGTGGACGCGGAACCGCACGCCCCCCATGACGCCCATCCAGTTCTTCATGCCCAGGGTGAGCCCCGAGAGGCTGTGGGTCTTGGCGATGGGGACGTTGATGACCTTGTCCGCCTCGAAGATCTCGCCGTACAGGGGCCAGGACTTCAGGGCCGTCCCGTTGAGCTTGACGTCCCGGTACTTCCGGCTGTCCATGTAGACCATCTCGGCGCCGGCGGCGGCGGCCGCGTCGGCGATCCCGCTCTGCCTGTAGCAGCGCCTCGCGTCGTTCACGGTGTTGTCGAAGACGCGGACCTTCTTCGCCCCGGCCTCGTAGCAGAGCTTCGCCAGGGCGCCGACGACGTCGGGGTTGGTGGTCGCGGCGTACTGCGGGGTTCGATCCCAGCCGATGTTGGGCTTCAGGACGACGACGTCGCCCTTCGAGACGAAGCGCTTCATCCCGCCCAGGGCGTCCAGGGCCGCGCGCACGGTCTGCGGCGTGGCGGACCCCCTGGCCACGACGAGATCGGGCCCCTGGGCGGCCTGCGCGATGCGCCCCAGCGCGGAGAGGCTGTCGGGCAGCGCCAGCCCCGCCGAGGAAACCGCCGTCCACTTCAGAAAATCGCGTCTCTTCATGGGGAACCCCGGATGTCCGTTTCCGGAAAAATTACCACGACAGGCCCCGCCGAGGCAAACCGAAAAGGAGATTCCGCTTTTCAGTTGTCCATCCCTGTGATAATCCTTTTCCCTCCCCTGCGCCTTGCGTGAGCAGGTTTCCGGATGCGAAGTCAGGCGCCTTTTTGGCAACCGCTCTTATCGAAGCGGAACGCCCGCAGCGCAAACGGTTTGAGCCCGCAGGGAGAGTTTTTGCGTCTGCAGGGGAACGAGATGTAGAGCGGTCAAAAAGCGCCTGTTCGCAGGAAGAATCCTGCTCACGCGCCCCAGGGCAATACCGACATCGAATCATCGAGGGTGACATGGGCCACATTGTGAACCCCGACAGGGAATACCGCCTCCTCCAGCAGCGCCTCGACCGCAACGTGACGGGAGCGCCGGACTCGCCCCATTTCATGAAGATCCTGAAAATCCTCTTCTCCCCCGAGGACGCTGCGATCGCCCGGCAGGTCCCGACGCGGTTCATCCCCGTCGAGAGGCTCGCGAAGAAACTGGGCATGGAGACGGCCCGCCTGGACGACTGGATCACCGCGATGGCCCTGCGGGGACTCGTGATCGACATCGGCCGGGGCAGGCGCCGCCTGGTGTCGCTTGCCCCCGTCGTCATCGGGTTCTTCGAGTACACCTTCATGCGCACCGACGACAAACTCCCCCTGAAAGAGCTCGCGACGCTCTTCGACGCCTACATGCACGGGGACGACCGCTTCGCCCGCTCGGTCTTCACCGAACGGACGCAGATCGGCCGCTCGCTGGTCCGCGAGGAGGCCCTGCCCGAGGGGGACCACACGGAGATCCTCGACTGGGAGCGGGCGACGTGGCTCATCGAGTCGGCCACGGCGGCCTCCGTCTCGATCTGCGCCTGCCGCCACAAGGCCTCCCACCTCGGGAAAGCCTGCGACAGGCTCCAGGAAAACTGCATCGCCCTCAACATGGGCGCCCAGATCCTCGTGAAAAACGGCTTTGCCCGGCCCGTCTCGACGGCGGAGGCCATGAAGGTCCTCGAGCGGAGCAAGGAGCAGGGCCTCGCCCAGACCGGGGACAATGTCCAGACGGGCGCCGCCTACATCTGCAACTGCTGCGGTTGCTGCTGCGAGATGATGAAGGCCGTGCGGGTCATGGGCCTTCGCAACGCCATCGTAACGTCGAACTGGACCGTGGAGATCGACGAGGGAAAATGCAAGGGCTGCGGCCGGTGCGCCAAGCTCTGCCCCGTCGACCTGATCGACATGGTCCCCGCCGCGTCCGAAGAAGGACAGAAGCCCCGCAGGAAGGCGCGGCACGCAGGGGAGTTCTGTCTCGGTTGCGGCGTCTGCTGCACGGGATGCAAGTCCGGTGCGATCCGGATGAAGCCGCGGCCCAAGCGCGTGTTCACCCCCGAGACGACCTTCGACAAGATCATCGCCATGGCCATCGAGCGCGGCCGTCTCGCCAACCTCGTCTTCGAAGGTCACGAACAGTGGGGCTGGCGCGCCTTCGGCCGCATTGCGGCCGCCCTGGAAAAGACGCCGCCGGCCCGGGCCCTGATGGCCGTCGAGCCGCTGCGATCGGCCTTCTTCGAGGCCGTGGTCCGCAGGGCGAAGCCCCCCGTTTGAGAGGCAGGCCGCACCGATCGCGGCCCGCCGGGACATCTTTTGTGTGGATTTTGGCCGCTGGAGTGTTTAAGATAGCGCCATATCAAAAAGGAGGTTCGTCCATGAGATCAAGATCATGCCTGTTCGTGCTGATTGCGGTTTTACTCGCCGTCCTCGTCGGCGCCTCGTCGGCGATGGCAAAGGAGCGGGTCGTTCAGCTCATCTTGCCGGACTGTTCTTGACCCTTCACCCGGGAGAGGGTCAGTTGGACCCTCGAGAACGTTGCCAAGGCGAAGGCCCAGGAAATCAACGAGTACAGCCACATCGCGATCGTGCAATTCGATGACGAAGTGACGAGCGTCGAGAAAATTGTGGACGCGCTGGAAAAAGCGGGGTTCCCCCTGGGGGGGCCGCCCAAACTTCTGAAATAGACTAAGCAAAAAAGCGGGGCGGCGGCCTCGGGAGGGTTGCCGCCCCGTCCGTTTCCGACACGATCTTCCCTCAACCCCCTTTTTCATCTCTGCGCGCAACCGAACCCGGAGGCGGGATTCCCATGGAAGGCTCCACGCGAGAAAAGTTCCTCCACGCCCTGATGCAGTACCAGGAAAAACACGGTCGGGAGAAGGCCTCGGCCATTCAGGAAAGGTTCTGGCAGCAGAGGGAACGCGTCGTCGCGGAAAGCGCCGCGGACATCGACTGGTTCCCCTCGTGGAAGAAAAACCAGATCCTCGAGTCCCTGCTCGAAAAAACCTACCGGGACCTCATCGTGGAAATGGAGCGAGAGGGGCTTTCCTGACGGCGGCATCCGCGGGGACCCATGAAGCCCGGGCTTCCGGGACAGATCCCGCCGTCCCGCGGCGGGGAGCCGTCATGCAGTTCCGTTCGTGGCCGGTGCAGGCCCGCGGGAGGTCATCATGGAATTCAATGTTCTGATCGGCGGGGAGGCCGGACAGGGGATGTTTTCCGTGGAGCTCGAGCTCTCGGAGACCCTCTCGAGACTGGGGTATCATTTCTTCGCGACCAAGAACTACATGTCGCGGATCCGGGGCGGCCACAACTACCACATGATCCGCGTGGCCGAACGGCCCGTTCACGCCCTCAGCGGAAAACCCTGGGACATGGTGATCGCCATGGACGCTGCAGAGACGGAGCGGAGGCATCGGCCTTCCCTGCGGGAGGGGGGCGTCTTCATCGGAACGGACCGGATCGGGCAGATCGAAGCGGAGGCAAAGGATGCGTTTCAGGACGTGACGGCCACGAGCCCTATCCTGGCAGGCCTGATCCTCGCCTGCCTCGGCGCCGACCCTGCGGCGGCGCAGGCAACGGCGCCCGATGAGCCGGCCCAAAAGGCGCTGGCGAAAGGCAGGGAGTTTGCCGCCCTGTGGGGGCTCGAAGGCCGGAAGGCCCTCTCCCCGAAGGCAGGCGATCACTGCAAGCTCGACGGGAACCAGGCCCTTGCCCTCGGAGCTCTCCTGGGGGGCTGCCAGTTCGCAGCGGGATACCCCATGACCCCCGCCACGTCGATCCTGCACTACTTCTCCTCCGTCGCCGGAGAGATCCCCGTTCATTTCGAGCAGGCGGAAGACGAAATCGCGGCGCTGAACATGGCCCTCGGGGCCTCCTATGCGGGTCTTCGGTCCATGGCGGCCACCTCCGGCGGGGGATTCGCCCTGATGACGGAAGGGGTCTCGCTTGCCGGCATGACCGAGACGCCGATCGTCGTGATCGATGCCCAGCGGCCCGGACCGGCCACGGGCCTCCCCACGAGGACCGAGCAGGGGGACCTGGAATTTGTCCTCCACGCAGGCCACGGGGAGTTCCCGCGCGTGATTTTCGCGCCGGGGTCCATCGAGGAGGCCATCTCGCTTGCCCGAAGGGCCTTCGACGTGGCCGACCGCTGGCAGATCCCCGTGTTCATCCTGACGGATCAGTACCTGGCCGACTCCGTCCAGGTCCTGGAAGGCCGCGTGCCGACGAAAATCCTCCGGCGTGAGTACCCCGTCTTCGAGGCGGGTTACCGGCGCTATGAAATCACGGACAGCGGGGTCTCGCCGCTGACCTTCCCGGGCCTCTCCGAGGCACGTGTCGAGGTGGACTCGGACGAGCACACGGAAGACGGCAAGATCACGGAGGACCTCGGCCTGAGGGTGCGGATGGTCGAAAAGCGGCTCCGGAAGCTCGAGGGGCTGCGGAAGGAGGCTGTGCTGCCCACCCGCATCGGGGACCGGCGCGCGGCAACTGTCCTCGTTTCGTGGGGCTCGAACCGGCAGATCGTGAACGAGGCGGTCGAGGCCCTTCGGGCCGAGGGGGCTGCCGTGTCGGCTGCGCACTTCGGTCAGGTTTATCCGCTCACCCCGCCGATGGCCCGCGGGCTTGCCCGCAAGAGGCTGATCTGTATCGAAAACAACGCCACCGGACAGTTCGAGAGGCTGCTCCGGCGCGAACTGGGCCTGAAGGCCGCCCACCGGATCCTGAAATACAACGGCGAGTGTTTCACTGTTGCGGAACTGGTCGAACGGGTCAGAAAGATCCTGGGTTGACGGAATCGGGAAGGAGAAACCCCATGCAGAAGCAAGACATCGCCTGGTGCCCGGGGTGCGGGGATTTCCCGATCCGGGCCGCCCTCGAGAAGGTTCTCCGGAAGTTGCCGGTCCCGCAAAGGAACATCGTCCTCACGTCGGGGATCGGGCAGGCGGCGAAGATGCCCCACTACCTTCCCTACAGCTATTTCAACGGCCTCCACGGCCGGTCGCTCCCGCTCGCCGTGGGCATCAAACTGGCACGGCCCGATCTGACGGTCATCGCCGTCTCGGGCGACGGGTGCCATTACGGCGAGGGCGGAAATCACTTCCTCCACACGATCCGGCGGCGGCTCGACATCACGATTCTCGTGTGTGACAACAAGGTATACGGGCTGACGAAGGGGCAGAGTTCGCCGACAACGGACCTGGGGACGAAGAATGCACTCGACCCCCGGGGAAACGAGAACACACCGCTGAGCCCGCTTGCGCTGTCCCTCGTCGCGGGGGCGCCCTTCGTGGCAAGGACCTTTGCCGGAGACCCCCAGCACATGGAGCAGGTCCTTCGCGAGGCGATCCTCTTCAAGGGACCGTCCGTCGTCGACATCCTTCAGCCCTGCGTGAGCTTCAACAAGGTGAACACCTACGCCTGGTATCGCGAGCGGGTCTACAAGCTGGAAAAGCAAGCGGCGGACAGGTACGAGGCCATCCGCCTGGCGGAAAGCTGGGGGAAGCGCATTCCCATTGGTGTCTTCTGGCGGGATGGGCAGTTCGCATGCAGGCAGGGCCGGGAGATATTCCGCAAACCCGTCACGGAAGAGGCCGTGACGAGGCTCCTGAACACGTCGTGCGTCATGATGCGATAGGGGGATGGGGGGAGAAGATGGGGGCGTCAATTTATCGGCGACGGCGCCGGTTAAAATGACAAATATCCGTCACAGGCCTCCAATGACGCGCCAGTAGTTTTCGTCCCTTTCGGGTTCGCTCTTCTTCTTTCCCTTCTTGTTCATGGAGAGAAAGATAATGAGGAGCACGATGAGAAAGGGCTGCTTGCCCGAGCTTTTCATCAACCGACGGACCAGCGATTTTTCTATGCCTTCAAGAAGCCCCACGAGCCCTGCCGCCGGTGTCTTTGAATTTGCGCCCGCCGCGCATGACCGTATTTATATCTGATAAAACGGAGACCTTGTAAAGACAAAAGAAAAGGGGCAAAAAAAAAGATTGGGTGCCAGGTGAAGGAGGGGAAACTGGCACCCAGAGAGAGATAAATGGGGTTTCAGGTTATCGGTTTCGCCTTATTGAGTATGCAACAAGCGTGACAACTCGTGCCGGTTGCCGCGACAATTTTGAAAAAATGAATGAAGAGCCCCAACCGGTCAGGCGCTGACGGGCAAGGGGCGAGACAACCGCTGCGGGCGGGCGTTTATCGATGGTCTCTCAGGCGGACACGACGGGGGATGTTCGGCGGGCAAGGATAAACGGCAAAACCATAAGTCCTGAAATATACTTGATAATCGCCTGTCCCACGATGGCGGGCCAGACGGGCCCGAAAGCCAGCAGGACAAAGACGAGGGAATCCACCGGGCAGGAGACGAGATTGGACCAGACCACCCTGGAGGCGAAGGAGCGCTTCAATACGCGGAAGAAGAGCCAGTCCAGGCTTTCGGAGACGAAAAAGGCGGCCATCGAGGCAAGCGCGATCTCGAGATTGAAAAGCAGGGTGATCAGGGAGGCCGCGATCATCCAGGCCCAGGTGGCCCAGTCGCCCCAGTAACGCTGGACAAAGTCGCGTAATGAAAAGGTTAGTCCGATCCAGACGACGCCGGCCGGAAAGGAAAGGCCGGCAACGGTCACGATCCCGAACCAGATGACGAAGGCATTGCCCAGAAGGATGCTCAGGAGGTAAAGCAGCCCCCATATCCATTTTCTCATGGCACCTGTCCTACATTTTTTGTAGGGCTAACTACAAAGAGAGGCCTTTTATTTCATAGAACGCCACCCGATTCAAGGTTTTTTGCCTTGGACGCGGTGGGCGGATCGCCGGGATTCGACCAGGATGACTTCAGCCGGAACTACCTTCAAGGGGACCGCGGTGACCGCCGCGGTGATGGAGAAGGATGGAAGGGTTCTCATCGCCCGTCGCAAGCGGGGGGACCGCATGGAGAACAAGTGGGAATTCCCGGGCGGCAAACTCGAGCGGGGGGAGACGCCGGAAGCCTGTCTGCGCCGGGAGATGCGGGAAGAGTTCGGGATCGACGTCGCCGTAGGCCCCCTCGTCGGCCGCAGCCTCCATGCCTATCCCCACGGAACGATCGACCTCATGGCCTACCGGGTGACCCACCTCTCGGGGGACTTTCGCCTCCACGACCACGAGGAGATCCTGTGGGTCAGGCCTGCTGAATTGAAATCCTACGATTTTTCCGCAGCCGACCTCCCGATCGCGGCACTCCTCATGAGGGGGAGCGACCCATCCCCGGTCGACTGCCCGCCGGCCGAGCACTACCTGCAACTCGGCGCCCTGCGGATTCACCTCCAGGACCGGGGCGCCGGCAGGCCCTTGCTCCTTCTTCACGGCACGGGGGACAACGCCCGCACCTGGGATCTCCTGGCGCCCGGCCTCTCGAAATCATTCAAGGTCCTGGCCATGGACCAGCGCGGGCACGGCGAAAGCGACTGGGCCGTACCGCCGGCGTACCGGTGCGAGGATTACCTGCGCGATCTCACCGCCGTGATCGACATCCTCGGCCTCGACGGCCTGATCCTGCTGGGACACTCCATGGGGGCGCTGCATGCAAGCCTCTACGCGGCCCTCAACCCCGGAAGGGTCGCGGCCCTCATCCATGTGGACATCGAACCCTTTCCGCCGGACTGGAACCGCAAGTACCTCCTCGGGTTGTACAAAAACCTCCCGGACGCCTACGCGTCCCCGGAAGACTACGTCGACGAGATCGCCCGGAACGCCCCTTACGCCCGGCGGGAGCACCTGCGCGATCTGGCGTCGACGGCCCTCGCCCGGAAGGGCGACCGATGGCGCCGGACTTATGACCGGGAGATCCTCGCCCGGTTCGACGGTTACGACCTCAGGGACCGCCTGGCCGAAATCCGATGCCCGACCCTCGTGATCCGCGGCACCGAGAGCCGCGTCCTCGGGCGCGAAGCGGCGGAGCGGATGGTCCGGGCCCTGCCGGCGGGCGAGCTCGCCGAGATCCCGAAGGCGACGCACCCGGCCCACCTGGACAACCCCGAGGCGTTCCGGCAGGCGGTCTTGGGGTTCCTGGCGCGGCATGGATTCCTTTAATGGATTTCGCCATGCCTCACTGTAGCAGCGTTCATGCAGCAACGCGCGGAGAAGGTAAGAGGGTAGGAGAAGCAAGAGCAGATGGTTACAGTCTCATCCAACTTTCTCACCTTCTTACCCTCTTACCCTCTCACCTTCTGACTCGATAATGGATACACTTTCGACAACCCACAGCAAAGGAGGGCCATGATGAATGTATTCGACGCCATCACGGGACGCAGAAGCTGCAGGAAGTTCCAGCCCGAGGCAGTGAGCGACGCGGACATCGAGAAGATCCTCGAAGCCGGCAACTGGGCCCCGTCGCCCGCCAACCAGCAGCCATGGGAGTTCGTCGTCATCACGAGCCCCGGCATCAAGGAGCGGATCTTTGCCGAAAGCGAGGTCTGCAAGAAGAAGCTCTTCGAGCGAAGCGGCTGGAAATGGCTGGAGAAATTCCCCATCGACTTCGTGAAGGAGGCCCCCGTTCTCATCGCGGTGGTGGGCGACCCGAAGAAGAGCGGCGCCGACCTGTTCCTCGATGAAGGGACCGGCCGGGGATACCTGGAGGGCTGCTCGGCGGCCGTCCAGAACATGATGCTCGCGGCCCATGCCCTGGGCCTGGGGAGCCTGTGGTTCTCCCTGTACGAGCCCGCTGCGGTGCGGCCGATCCTCGGGCTCGACGCCGGAAAGGACCCCGTCGCCCTGCTCTGCATCGGGAAGCCGGTCTCCACGGCGGCGTCGAAGCGAAAGGACTTCCGTGAGAAGACGACGTACCTCCGCTAGCGGAGCGAAGCTCAAGCCGGTACGCACCCTGGTCCTTGTCCTGGGCGACCAGCTCGACCGGCGCTCGTCGGCTTTCGACGGCTTCGACGCGAAGCTCGACGCCGTCTGGATGGCCGAGGCGGCGGCCGAGGCCGGGCACGTGCCGTCGCACAAGGCCCGCATCGCGCTTTTCCTCTCCGCCATGCGCCACTTCCGTGAGACCCTGGAAGCCGAAGGGGCGCGCGTGCACTACCGCCGTCTCGAAGACCCGGAAAACCGCGGCACCCTGGCGCTGGAACTCGAGGAGGCCGCCCTGCGCCTCAAGCCCCGGAAGCTCGTCATCGTCGAGCCGGGCGAGTGGCGGGTGCGCGAGGACATCAGGGCCGCGGCGAAAGAGGCGGGGGCCGATCTCGAGATCCGCCAGGACCGGCACTTCCTTGCCTCCCATGAGGACTTCGACCGTTTCGCCCGGGGAAGAAAGCAGCTCCGCATGGAGTTCTTCTACCGGGAGATGCGCCGCCGGACGGGCCTCCTGATGAAAGGGGGAGAACCCGAGGGCGGCCGCTGGAATTACGACGCCGACAACCGGGGGGCCTTCCCGAGGGAAGGGCCGGGCAAGGTTCCCGCGCCCGTTTCCTTCCTGCCCGATGCGATCACCCGCGACGTCATCGAATTGGTGGAGAGACGTTTTGCCGGTCACCCGGGAAGCCTCCGGCACTTCGACTGGCCCGTGACCCCCGGGGAAGCCGGTAAGGCCCTGAGAGATTTCGTCGCAAACCGTCTCTGGCTTTTCGGGCCCTTCCAGGACGCGCTCTGGACCGGCCAGCCCTGGCTGTTCCACTCGCGGCTCTCCTCGTCGATGAACCTGAAACTGCTCGACCCGCGCAAGGCGGTGCAGGTTGCCGCCGAAGCCTTCGGGAAGCGGGCGGCGGCGCTTGCCTGCGCCGAGGGCTTCATCCGGCAGGTGATCGGCTGGAGGGAGTATGCCCGGGGCGTCTACTGGCTCCACATGCCCGGCTACATCGGGATGAACGCCCTGGAGGCATCGCTTCCCCTGCCGAGGTTCTACTGGACGGCGGACACGGAGATGAGCTGCCTGCGGGAGGTGATCGGCCAGACCCTGGAGTACGGCTACGCCCATCACATCCAGCGCCTCATGGTGACGGGGCTCTTCGCCCTCTTGCTGGGCGTCGCGCCCCGGGAGGTCCATCGCTGGTACCTCGCCGTCTACGTCGACGCCGTCGAATGGGTGGAACTCCCGAACACGCTGGGCATGTCGCAGTTCGCCGACGGCGGCATCATGGCCTCCAAGCCCTACGCCGCCACGGGGAAGTACATCGACCGGATGAGCAACTACTGCCGGGCATGCCGCTACGACCCCGCCCGGACGGACGGGGAGTCGCCCTGCCCCTTCTCCGTCCTCTACTGGGATTTTCTTCTGAGGAACCGGGCCCGGCTCGCCCGCAACCCCCGGATGGGACTTCAACTCCGAAACGCCGACCGCCTCGCGGCGGCCGAGGCAAAGTCCCTCCGGCGGAGGGCGGACGCGATCCGGGACGAAATCGACTTCCGGGAGTACCGCCCATGATCCACCCCTCGCGCATCCAGCCCCTGAACCGCCGGAGCATCCAGGACGGCCGCTACGTCCTGTACTGGATGCAGGCCTCCCAGCGGGTCGAGTGCAACCACGCCCTCGAGTACGCCGTCGGCGAGGCCAACGCCCTCCATCTGCCCGTCGTCGTCGCCTTCGGCCTCACCGACCGGTTCCCCGAGGCCAACCTGAGGCACTACGCCTTCATGCTCGAGGGGCTCGCGGAGGTTCGCACCGCTCTGAGGGACAGGGGAATCCGCTTCGTGCTCCAGCACCGCTCGCCCGAGCGGGCCGCCGTGGAGCTGGCCGGCGAGGCGGCCCTCGTCGTGGCCGACCGCGGATACCTGCGCATCCAGCGGCAGTGGCGCAGCCATGTCGCGGCCAACGCCCCCTGCGCCGTCGTGCAGGTGGAATCCGATGTGGTCGTGCCCGCGGAAACGGCCTCGCCGAAGGAGGAGTACACGGCGGGCACCTTCAGGCCCAAGCTGCACAGGGTCCTCAAGGGGTACCTCGCCCCTCTCGAGGAACGGCCGGTCCGGAAGGATTCCCTTTCCCTGCGCCTCGACGTCGACGCCGCGGAGGATTTCGAAGCGCTCTCCCGTTCCATGAAGATCGACCGTTCGGTGCCTGCCGCCGGCGCGCTGCGCGGGGGCGCGGCCGCAGCCCGCGCCCGCCTGGAGGCCTTCATCGCCGGGAAGCTGCGCCATTACGGCGACGGGCGCAACGACCCGGGCCTCGACTATGCGTCCGGCCTCAGCCCCTACCTGCACTTCGGCCAGATATCGCCCCTCGCCATCGCGCTGCGCATCTCCGGGGAGAAGGCCGTCCCCGCCGCGGCGCGCGAGGCGTTCCTGGAGGAGCTCATCGTGCGGCGCGAGCTGGGCATGAACTTCGCCCTCTACAACGGGCGTTACGACGAGTACGAGAGCCTCCCCGACTGGGCGAGGAAAACCCTGGCCGCCCATGCGAGGGACCGCCGGGAATACCTGTACGACGAGGGCCGGTGGGAGCGCGCCGAGACCCACGACCCATACTGGAATGCCGCCCAGCGGGAGATGGTCCTCACGGGCAGGATGCACAACTACATGCGCATGTACTGGGGCAAGAAGATCCTCGAGTGGAGCCGCACCCCGGAGGAGGCCTTCCGCACGGCCCTGCGGCTCAACAACCGCTACGAGCTCGACGGGCGCGACCCCAACAGCTTCGCCGGGGTGGCCTGGTGCTTCGGAAAGCACGACCGCGCCTGGCCCGAGCGGAAGGTCTTCGGCAAGATCCGCTACATGAACGACGCGGGGTTGCGGCGCAAGTTCGACATGGAGGCCTACCTGGCGAAGGTGGCCGCCCTGGAGAAAAACCGTTGAGTACAGAAAAAACCTGTCGACTTTTCCCGCCGACACGAGTATAAGGCTCTCACGAGCGTCGTAGGCCTTCAACCGCTGCGATCGCCGGTGGCAACCGGCGGTTTTTTTGTACAAATTTTGCAATCCCGAACCGCGATGATCCCCGCACAAACCCGACATCTTCTCCGGCTTTCCCTGCTCGTCGCCCTCGCCGCCCTCTTTGCGAACAGCGCCCTGGCCCAGACCCCTCCGGACGACACCCGCAAGAGCCTCGAGACGGCCGTCAAGTCCGGCGCCGTCCGGAAGACCGTCTGCCCCGGCGCGCCCTGGTGCAATCCCGGCGCCGTCACCCGGTTCTACCAGATGCGCAAGTACGAGCCTGCCTGGATACGGGACGGCACACCGCTGCCCGCGGCGGACACCCTCGCGCGGGCGATCCGGTCGGCCGACGCCGAAGGCCTCCAGCCGAGGGACTATCACCTCGACAGGATCGAGACGGCCCTCGGCGAGTTCCGCCAGATCCTCGCCCGGAACGAACGGCCTGACACGGGAAGGGTCCTGGCCCTGGAATTCCTGCTGTCCGACGCCTACCTGGTCTACGCCGCCCACCTGCTCAACGGCCGCGTCAACCCCGAAACGCTCCATGCCGACGAGTGGACGATCTATCCCTCGCGGTTCAACCTGGCAAAGCACCTGACACAGGCTCTTTCAAGCGGAGACGTCGAGGGGAGCATCAAGAGCCTCATGCCGGCTCAGCCGGGCTACGGCCGTCTCAAGACGGCGCTGGTCGTTTACCGGGCGCTGGCCGAGAAGGGCGGATGGCCCGCGGTCCCCGGCGACGGGAGGCTCGAGAAGGGAATGAAGAACGAGCGCGTTCCCGCGCTGCGGGCCCGCCTGAAGGTGACCGGCGAGATGCCGGCGGCGGCAGACGCCGCGAGCGACGTCTTCGACGAGGCTCTCGAGGCCGCCGTGAAGCGGTTCCAGCTGAGCCACGGCTTGTTAGACGACGGCATCGTGGGCGCCCGCACGCTCCGGGCCCTCAACGTGACGGCGGAGCGGCGCGTCCGGCAGATCGAGCTGAACCTGGAGCGCTGGCGCTGGCTTCCCCAGAACCTGGGCAACCCCTACATCCTGGTGAACATCGCCGGATACGGGCTCGAGGTCGTCGAGAACGAGACGTCCGCCCTGACCATGAAGATCATCGTGGGGACAGCCTTCCAGAAGACGCCCGTCTTCAGCGGGAAGATGACCTACATCGAGATGAACCCCTACTGGAACGTTCCCCACAGCATCGCCACAGAGGAGACGCTGGAGAAGATCCGGAAGGACCCGAAAGCGTTCTTTGCGAAGGAGAACATGAGGGTCTTCAAGGCGGGAGCCAACGGCGAGATGATCGACCCGGGCTCCGTCGACTGGTCGGCGCTCTCGGAGAACAACTTCCCCTACCGCCTCCGCCAGGAGCCCGGGCCGCGCAACCCGCTGGGCCGGATCAAGTTCATGTTCCCCAACAAGCACAGCGTCTACCTGCACGACACCTCCGACCCGCAGCTGTTCCGCAAGGAGCGACGGGAGTTCAGCCACGGCTGCATCCGCATCGAAAAGCCCATGGAAATGGCGGATTTCGTCATGAGGGGCAGCAAGGAGTGGTCGCGTAAGAAGATCGAAGAGACGCTGAAGACGAAAGAGACGACGGTGGCCTATCTGCCCAAACCGATCTCCGTGCACATCCTCTACTTCACGGCCTGGGGAAACGGGGACGGCACGGTGCACTTCCTGGACGACATCTACCGCCGCGACGAGCGGCTCGACAGGGCCCTTCAGCAAAAAGCAAAGCCTGCCGGGGCCGCAAAGCCCTAGCAGGCCTCATCACAAAGAAAATCCCCCTTCCTTCCCCTTTGTAAAAGGGGGACCGGGGGCGCATCCCGTCAGGGTGCGCAACCATGTCCGCTTCCATCCCTACCGGGCCGCCCCGCAACGCGAATCAGGGCGGCAAAGAGGGGGATTTCATTTTCTGTTGTTTTGCTGCTTGTTGCTTGGACCTTGCTGTTGCCTTTCGCTCAGGCCTTCTTCGCCTTCTTCCTTCTTCTCCTGCCGTCCTGCCAGGTTCGGACATCGCCCACGTCGAGGTGCACGAACCCTCGCTTCGAGTAGTACCCGACCCCGCCGCAGCGCATCTCGAGGGCCGCGTTGCAGAGGTGCTTGACGTGCACGTCGGGCACCCTGAGGTCCACCGCCATGCCGGCCATGTGCAGGCTTTGACGCGCCACGCGGCGGTTGCGCTTGCGCAGGGCCGCGTTGGTCTTGGGCGAGCGGTAACCGGAAATGACGTGGAAGGGGGTGTCGTTTTCGAGTTTCAGGTTGAGGTGGTACAGGAGGTCGAGCAGGTTGGGGTCCATTTCCTTCACCAGGTTGGCCCTGTAGTCGCGAAGCAGGAAATTGACCTCCTCGAGCGCCTCGGGGATGTACTCCCCGTCGGCCCAGTAGACCCGGTTGAACGTCTCGCCCGTGTTCGTGCTGTAGAGGTGGAGCCTTCGTTCCTCGCTCGGCTCCATGATGAGACCGGCCTCGTCCTTCCACCCCGGAGAGCCGATGATTTCGGGGGAGATCACCGGCTCGAGCGCGGCGATGGCCCTGCACGGCAACGCCAACAGGGCGGTACCGAAAATACCCAGCTTCAGAAAAGAGCGGCGGCTGCAAGGTTCGACAAAAAGATCGCCATGTTTTCTAAAGGAACGCATCGTCCCCTCCTTTGCTTTTTCCTTAGAAAGCATGCGCCAGTGACGCAAAAGTGCTGTTCTTTTACCCCGGGCCGAAAAGAAAAATCAAGGGAAAAATAAATTTCCTAACAATATCTGTGCCATACCTCGTTTTGGTTGCAGAAAAAAGAACCGGGATGCCCGGTCCTGATTGAACTATCGGCCCTGGCGCCTTCGACTTGAGCCTCCCGCTTCTCCGAACCCCCGTCTTCCCTTTGACCGAAAAATGGACTATATAAAACCGAAAGGAGTTGCCGATTGATCCCCCCCGGACAGGAACTCAAGGACGACATCATTCGATATTGCAGGGAGCGCGGCGCCGATCTCGTGGGGTTCGCCCCCGTGGAGCGCTGGGACGAGGACGGCGTCGTCCCGCCCGATTTCCGGCCGAAGGCCCTGTTCCCGCAAGCGCGCACGGTGATCGTCATCGGCATGTCCATGCCGCTGCCCGTGGTGGAGACGACGCCGTCGGCCCTTCACCAGGAGCTCTACACCACGACCAACCGCCAGCTAGACGACCTGGCCGCGGCGCTCACGCGGCACCTCAACCGCCTGGGGCACGCCTCGTACCCCTTCACCCGCGACACCTACACGACCATGCGCGCCCTCCGGGAGAACAACCTGGCCGCCTTCGGCCACGTCCCGGCGGCGAAGTACGCGGGCCTGGGCACGATCGGGATGAACCAGTGCGTCCTCACGCCCGAGTTCGGCCCCAGGGTCCGCTTCGTATCCGTCCTGACCGCCGCAGAGATCCCGCCGGACCCGATGCAGCCGAAAGAACTGTGCATCAAATGCGAGCTTTGTGCCGAATTGTGCCCCAAGAGCGCCATCAAGCCCCGCGAGGACCGGGTCATCGGGGACTACGACAAGACGGCCTGCCTCGAGATGCACGAGGAGCTGGTAAAAGGGAAATGCTACCCCTGCGGCATCTGCACGAAGGTCTGCCCCATCGGGAAAGACCGCCTGCTGTACAAGAGCAAGGGAATCCGGAAGAAATACCAGAAGGAGCGGGAGACCCTCGCGGCAAACCCCGACGCCCCCGAGTACAAAGCGTGGACCCACGTGCGCAAGTACGGGATCCCCCACAAACCGAAGGAAAAAGGGAAGGAGAAGGTGTAGCGGCATGGAGCGGTTCGAGACCTTCTGCGGGAAGCTGGGGACGATGCTCGCCGGCGAAAGCAGGATCATGCACAAGATTGAAAACGGGCGGGAGCTGGTCGCCGAGCTCAACTCACGACCGGAGTGGTTCTTCGACTATCTGAGAAAAATGGTCCTGGACCCGGCGTCCATCGAGCGCCAGAAGCCCGGCATCTGGCCCAACGAGTTCGCGCTTCATCGCGCCCCCGACCGTTCCTTTGTCGTGCTGGCCTACATCTGGGATGCGGGCCTGGCCGATACCATTCACGATCACGGCTCCTGGGGGATCATCGGGACGCTCGTCGCGAAGCTGGGGGAAAGGAAATACGAGCGGACAGACGACGGCAGGCGAGAGGGGTACTGCGAGCTCCGGGAGACGGCCTTCGGCGTCTTCGGCCCCGGGGAGACGACCTTCGTCCTGCCGCTGAACAAGGGTCTCCACGCCATGGACAACCCCACCGACGGGATCGCCGTGAGCATCAATGTGTACGGGAAAACGGTGCGCCAGGGCTACATCCAGTTTTTCGACCCGGCCAAGAACACCGTGACCCGCGCCTACCCGCCGCGGACCCTGAAGGAAGTCCTCGCCGTGAAGACCCTGGCGGCAATCGATCCGGGACGGGCCGAGGGGGTCTTCCGGGAGGCCCTCGCCTCATCGCGCCCCCCGCAGCTCCGGCAGGAATACGAGGAAGCCCTCCGGGGACTCCGGGGCTGAAAGTTGAAATGCAAATCCCCCTCTATCCCCCTTTGGCAAAGGGGGATTTTTTGCCTTGAGCCTTGCAGCGTGCGGATTTTTTTACTTCACTTTTTCGAAGTAGGAGTCCTTCACCCCGTCGAGCAGCTGAAGGCTCTTCACCTTCACGGCAAAGACCTCCGCGTCGGGATCATCGGCAAAGGGCTTGAGCTGGGGGTGTTTTTTCAGCAGCTTCTGCCGGACTCGCTTCTTCTTGGCCTTGTCGCCGATGGTGGAAAAGACGCCGCTCACCGTGAGGGCCTTTATCTTCGCGCGGTCGGCCCCGCAATCCTCCTCGCGGGAGTCGATGAGGAGGCTCACGGTCTTGTTCGCGGCGAGGTTGCGGTACTTCTTCGTCCCCTTCTGCGTCATCATGTAGATCTCGCGGCAGTCGCGGTCGGCCACGTAGGACATGAGCGAGCAGTGGGGCACATTGTCGGTCACGGTGGCAAGCACGCAGACATCCTTGTCCCTGACGAGCTTCTTCATCTTCTTGAGCATGCAATTCCTCCTGTCGCGCAGACGTCGGGTGTTGGGCGCAGGCCCCTCACAGGAGCTTCGCGGGCGCCGTTTGCAATTCCTTCTCCTCGTAGAAAACGACCAGGAAGATCTCCCGGTCGGAGCGGTTCACGATGGCGTGGGGGAGTCCGGCGGGGATCTCGAAAAGCTCCGGCTCCGCCCCGCTGACGGCGATTTCCTCCTCCCCGGCGATCAGAGCCGCCGGCCCCCCGCAGAACAGGAGCCACTCCGCGGCGCTTCCGTGGGCGTGATTCCCGCGGACGGCCCCGGGCTGCATGGAGGCCACGTGAAGGTTCCCCAGGGGCTTCCCCTCGAGCCCCGCCAGGGCAAGGGGGTTCAGCACCCAGCCCCGGGCATCCGTCCATGCCTTCTCCCCGATGGGCACCTGCCTGACCTTCTCCACTCGCCCTCCCTGCCGGAAATCGATTGACGACTCCTTCTGTAGCACGCCTTCGAGCCGGCAGGCAAGCGGGACCTCCATGGCGGCGAAATGCCGGACGGCCAATGTTTGGGGTTGCCATGGGCTGGCGATGTGCTAGGATAGCGCCCATGGAAAAGATCCGCATCGGAATCAGCACCTGACTGCTCGGGGAGAATGTCCGCTGGAACGGCGGACACGCCCTGGACCGGTTCCTCGCCCATACCCTCGGGAAGTACGTCGAGTACGTTCCCGTCTGCCCCGAGGTGGAGTGCGGCTTCGGCATCCCCCGCGACACGTTCCGTCTCGTCGGAGACCCCAACAGGCCGCGGCTCATCATTCACAAGACCGGCGCGGACCACACGGAGCGCATGGAGGCATGGGCCCGCCGGCGCGTCGAGGAACTGGAGAAGGAGGACCTCTGCGGGTTCGTCTTCAAGAGCGACTCGCCCTCGAGCGGCATGGAGCGCGTCAAGGTCTACGACGACAAGGGCGTGCCCCGGAAGATCGGTGTAGGTCTCTTCGCCCGGGTCTTCATGGAGCGCTTCCCCCTGACGCCCGTCGAAGAAGAGGGCCGCCTGCACGACCCCGTCCTGCGGGAGAACTTCATCGAGCGCATCTTCACCTGCAAGCGATACTGCGACGTCATGGAGGGGACAAGGCAGGTGAAGCGTCTCGTGGACTTCCACACGGCAAACAAGCTGCTGCTCATGGCCCACAGCCCGAAGCACCTCAAGGAGATGGGCAGCCTCGTGGCCCACGCGAGGGAAATCCCTGCGAAGGATCTCATGGAGCGCTACGAGAAACTCCTCATGGAGGCCATGGCGCTCAAGCCCACGGCGGCCAAGCACGAGAACGTCCTCACGCACATCATGGGCTACTTCAAGAAGGACCTCAGCGGCGACGAGAAGCAGGAGCTCCTCGACGTGATCCGCACGTACCGCAAGGGGCTCATCCCCCTCATCGTCCCTGTCACGCTGCTTGCCCACTATGTCCGGAAGTACAGCCAGCCCTACCTGAAGGAACAGACCTATCTGAACCCGCACCCGGCGGAACTCATGCTCCGGAACCACGTATAAGAGGCTGGTGACCGGGGGCGCAACCGACCAACCAGAAGAAGGTAAGAAGGTGAGAGGGTAAGAACGTTGGATAAGTCGGTGGCCGAAGTCACGCCCCTGCTTCTCCAACCTTCTCACCTTCTTACCCTCTTACCTTCTTGTCATCCTGTCCAGTTGACGCAATCTGCCGGCGGCAGTATCTTATCGACATGCAGCGCAGCGTCGAAAAAGAGATCCCCCGGCTTCTGCTCGACTGGTACCGGACGAACAAGCGGGACCTCCCCTGGCGCAAAACGAGCGACCCCTACTGCACCTGGGTGGCCGAGATCATGCTCCAGCAGACCCGTGTCGACACGGTCATCCCCTACTACGGACGCTTCCTGGAACGGTTCCCCGACGTGAACGCCCTGGCCCGGGCCCGCACGGACGCGGTCCTCAAGGCATGGGAAGGCCTCGGCTACTATTCCCGCGCCCGGCACCTCCACGAGGCGGCCCGCATCGTGGCCGGGCAGTTGGGCGGCAGGATCCCCTCGGACCCGGACGGGCTCCGAAAACTGCCCGGCGTGGGCGCATACACAGCCGGGGCGATCCTGAGCATCGCCTTCGGGAAACGCGCCGCAGCCGTAGACGGCAACGTGACCCGCGTCATCGCCCGTCTCTTCGCGATCGAAGACCCCGTAGACGGGGGAAAGGCGAGAAAACGGATCGGCGCTCTTGCGGAGCAGCTCGTCCCGGCAAGCGATCCCGGCCACTACAACCAGGCTCTCATGGATCTCGGCTCCGGCATCTGCACGCCCCGCAGTCCCGATTGCCCGGCCTGTCCCCTGGCCGCCGCATGCAGGGCGCGGGACATGGGGCTTCAGGATTCGATCCCCGCGAAGAAAGCGCAGGCGGCCGTGCCGCGCCACGAGGCGGTCGCCGCCCTCATCCGCAACAAACGGGAAGAGACACTCCTCATCAAGCGGCCGGCCAGGGGGCTGCTCGGGGGTCTCTGGCGCTTTCCCGGGGGCGTGCTCCGCGAGGGGGAGGCGACGGCCCCCGGGTTGCGCAGGATTCTCCGCGATGAGCTCGGTCTCAAGGGGACCCCCGGGAAGGAATGGATTGCCGTCGAACACGGGTACTCCCACTTTTCCGTTACCGTGCACGTCCTGTCCTGCACGATTCGGGGACGGCTCCCGGATGCCGGGAGCTGCGTGCAATACCGATGGGTCGGTGCGAAGGGGTTTTCCCGCCTTGCCGTCTCGAGGCTCGAGAGGAAAATCCTGGCGGCGCTGCAATCGGTGCGGCCGGCGGCAAAACCGATTGAGGATGGCAAAGCAACACCAAAACGTGTTAAGTGAAAGGGAGTTTGCACACCGGGGAACCCCATGAACAAGGACCACATCCCGGCGACACCGGCCATCCGGGTTTTGAAAGACAACGGGGTCGACTTCGTCCCCCGCCCCTACAAGTACGAGGAGAGGGGCGGCACGGAGGTCGCGGCCAGGGAACTCGGCGTCGACGAGCACCTCACCGTGAAGACGCTCGTCATGGAGGACGAAAAGAAGGCGCCCTTCATCGTCCTCATGCACGGCGACAAAGAGGTTTCCACCCGGGAGCTCGCCAGGACCCTGGGCGTCAAAACGGTGCAGCCCTGCGACCCGGCTGCGGCCAACCGCCACACGGGCTACATGGTGGGAGGGACATCCCCCTTCGGCACGAAGAAGGCCCTTCCCGTCTACGTGGAGGAGACCATTCTCTCCCTGCCCGCGATCTACATCAATGCGGGGCGCAAGGGCTTGCTCGTGGAGATGAAGCCGGCCGACCTCGTGAGGCTGTTGAAGCCCGTGACGGTCAACGTAGCCAGGTGACAAACGAGAGGTTGAGAAGGTAAGAAGGTGAGAAGGTCGGGGGGCAGGGGGCCGGGCGGATGCCAACAGCTTTTCCAACCTTCTTACCCTCTCACCTTCGTGACGTCTGTGCCGTTAAGAAAATGGGTCCTTCATGTCGATGAAGTTCAAGAAAGCGATGGATCAGGAAACCCTTATCATCGAGTGCCTCCGATGCGGGACGAAGAACCGCGTCCCCCGGTCCCGCATCGAAGACCGCCCTCGCTGCGGGCAGTGCCACGCGCCGCTCGACGCCGAGGCCTTCACGGTGCGGCCGCTGGAGACCGCCGACGGCAGCTTTGCCCGCGACGTGCTGGCCGCCGATTCGCCTGCTCTTGTCTTCTTTTACTCGCCGACCTGCCCGTATTGCCGGATGCTCTCGCCCGTCATCGACGGGCTGGCCGTCAAATTCGAGGGCAGCGCCCTGATTGCGCGGATCAACGTCACGGTCAACCCCGTCACCGCGCAGCAGTACGGCATCGAGGGCGTGCCGACGCTGCTGCTGTTTCGCGAGAGAAAGCTCGCGAAGCGGCTCGTCGGCGTCCTGTCGGGGGATGAGATCGAACGGAACCTGAAAGGAATCATCAAGCTGTCGTGATCGACACCCGGGACAAGCTGAAGGAAGGAATCCAAAACGGATTGAAGCGGGGCTGGGGAGCGTTTCTCTGGCTCATGAAGATCGTCATCCCCATGTCGTTTCTGACCGCCGTGCTGGCCTGGACCGGGTGGCTGTCCCACCTGGATTTTATGCTGGCGCCTCTCACGGGGTTCATGGGGCTGCCGTCCATGGCGGCCCTCCCCATCCTCATCGGGGGACTCACAGGCATCTACGGAGGCATTGCGGCCATGGCGGTGCTGCCTTTCACCGTCGCGGAGATGACCCTGCTGGCCAACTTCCTCCTCATCTGCCACAACCTCATTCAGGAAGGGGTCATCCAGGCCAAGTCCGGCCTCAACCCCGTGAAGGCGACCCTGTTCCGGGTCGTTGCCGCCGTGGTTACCGTCTGGGCCATGACCTTCTTCATCGAAACCCATCCCTCCGCGTCGGCGCAGGCGGGGGCGCTGGCCGCCTCCACGCAGGCCTTTCCCGCCATGGTCTACGACTGGGCCGTCTCGATGCTGACCCTGTCGGTAAAGATCTTCTTCATCATCATGGCGATCCTCACCCTGCTGGACATCGCCAAGAGCCTGGGGTGGGTCATGCCCATCGTGAGGGCCCTGTCGCCGTTCCTGCGCGTCCTGGGCCTGAGCGAGAGGGTGGGGATCCTGTGGATGACGGCCGTCATCTTCGGCCTGACCTACGGCGGGGCCGTGATCGTGGAGGAAGCCCGGCAGGGGCACATCTCGAAGGAGGAACTCGAGGAGCTGCAGCTCTCCATCGGGATCAACCACTCCATGGTGGAAGACCCGGTCCTGTTCCTGGCCTTCGGGATCAGCGCCTTCTGGCTCTGGGTGCCGCGTCTCATCACGGCCATGGCGGCCACCCGGATGTTGACCCTCTGGGTGTCGTGGACACGAAAAAGCAATGCCGCCGTCGGCGGTTAGATTCCTTTTCACGGAAGTAGAATGAAATGAGACGGATTCTGTCTATGTCGCTCGCGGTGTCCCTTGTTCTTTCCTTCTTCATCGCGGGCTGCTACGGTCTCCACGGAAAGCAGACCCGGCATTCCAGCAGCGTGGTGCAGTACCTGTACCCCGACAAGGAGAACGTCGCGGATGCGCCCTCGATCCCCGTTCTTTCCCTCCCGATCAAGGCGGGAATCGCCTTCGTGCCCGACACGGAGATGACGGGAAGCCCGTACCGGCTCAGCGAAAAGCAGAAGCTCGACATCATGGAGCAGATCGCAAACGAATTCGCCAAGTACCCTTTCGTCAAATCCATCGAGCGTATCCCGACAGCCTACTTGCGGCCCAAGGGCGGCTTCACCAACCTCGACCAGATCCGGACGATGCACGGCGTTGACGTGATCGCCCTGATCTCCTACGACCAGGTCCAGCACACGAGCGAGGACCTGCTGTCTATCGCCTACTGGACGATCGTCGGCATGTACGTCGTCAAGGGCGAGCGCAACGACACCAACACCATGATGGACACGGCGGTCTACCATATCCCCAGCCGCAAGCTGCTCTTCCGCGCCCCGGGGACGAGCCAGATCAAGGGCTCCGCCACCCCGGTGAACTTGTCGGAGCAGCTTCGCAGGGACTCCCTCGACGGGTTCGTCAAGGCCAACAGCGACATGATCGCCAACCTGCATGCGGAACTCGAGCGGTTCAAGGAAAAGGTGAAGGCCCAGCCCGAAGCGTACAAGGTCGTCGCCGAGCCCGGGTCCCGCGGCAGCGGCTCCTTGGATCCGATGACGGCGATCCTGATCCTGATGACGGGGGGAGCGGCCCTGTGGTTCGGACGGAAGAAAGACTAGCCGGTGCTCCGGTGACCCTGACAATCGTGGCCGCGGCCGCGGCAGCCCAACTTTGCCCGCCCGTCGCGGAAGCGCTGGTGTACGACCGGGGCGCCATCCTCGGCGGGCAGATGTGGCGCCTCGTGACGGGCCCCCTTGCGCACTTCTCAGAGGGTCACCTGTTTTTCAACGCACTCGTCTTCGCGGCGGCGGGGTATCTGGCCGAGCGAAGGCGACCCCGATTCTTCGCCTGGCTGTGTCTCGCGTCGTCCCTGGCGGCGAGCTTCTTCCTTTTTTTCCTGTCGCCGGGAATTGAGGTGTTCGGCGGGCTGTCGGGGATTGCGACGATGGCGGTCGTCTTTCTGGCCGTCGATGAAATCCGGGCAGGAAGCCGCTCTTCGCTCCTGTGGTCGGTCGTCCTTGCCCTGACCGCGGGAAAGATCATCCTGGAAACCGCGCTGGGGAGTCCGCTGTTTGCGGCCGTCGAGGGGGTCGTGCTCGTCCCGTCCGCCCACGTGACGGGGGCGCTCACAGCCCTGGCCGGGCAGGGATTCTTGCTTCAGCGGAAAGCCGTGCCCGATCCCTCAGCCTGAAGGAGGTGCTCGAGGAAGCGCCGAGCCTCTTCGAGGCCGTTTCGGTAGGCCTCCTCAAAGGCCTCGTCTCCCATCCTGCAGGTGAGGAAAACAGGCGCGTAATAGATCGCGTTGAAATCCTGGACCTCGGGAGACTCCTCCCCGTAGAGGGCTTTCAGGGTCTCCTCCGTCTGCCTGCGCCAAAGGATAAACTCTCTTGAAGAGCAGTTCCCCTGCCCGATCCGGTCCAGTTCATTTATATGTTTTTCGAGTCTCGCAACCATGTGCGCCGTGGGGGACCTCCAAGACTTTCTGCTCTTCATAAACCCTTTTCTTTCTGTATTGCTTACCCATCCGGGTCGGCAGGACCACCGGGATACCCGCTTACCCATCATATTGTAGACGACAGGTTTGGCGAAATGGGGATTTCACAGCAACGTCAGCCTTTGATTGTAACATATTGATATATTGAGAAATATATTATTACACTTCCTTCTTCATTTTATTCTTGACATGGAAAGCGCATTAAATTACTTAGTATGCTAAATGATAGGGGGTCCTGTTTGGCTCTATTCGAAGATTGCATCCTTTTCTTGCTCGGGAAAGCCTACCAAAAAGCACAGGGGATTTACAAGACCCTCCTCGTGCCTTATGGATTGACACCCATGCAGTTTCTCGTTCTGGAGGCTCTTTTCGAAGACGAAGGCATATCGGCCGTAGATCTAGGCAAGAGGCTGGTACTGGACAATGCGACGCTGTCCGGCATCCTCGGAAGGCTGGCAGACGGCGGCTGGATCACAAAGAGCCCCGACAGCGAAGACCGGCGGCTTCTCCGGTTGACCCTGACGGCGAAGGCAAAAGAAAGCCGGGACGCTCTGACGCAGGAAGGAGACAGAGCACATGCCGCAGTGCTGCGGGAATTCAGAATGGAAGAGCGCCTGTTGCTCGAGAGGCTTCTTCGCGATTTTCAGAAATAATTTTTTGTCCACATGGTTCGCATACTAACTACAAGGCAGGCGGTGCGGCATCGTCTCGTTGTTCACCGTGGCATGCGGACCTGCGTTCTTCTTCCTTTCAATCATCCAGCGGTTGCGCAATCCATTCTTTCTCCTCGCCTAAAAGAACGGATGACCTTCCCGGGTGGTGCATCGAACTATTTTAGCATACGACACAATGATTGGACATGCGACGACCGCGCGTTGCAACGGGTGCCCGGATCGTGAACACGGCGTCCGGCCGCGTCGCCTCGCACCCTGCGCGATCCGTCCAGGTGACGGACCCGGAACATCCTTGCATAGAAAGGGAAACCCCATGATTCCGAATGGCTGCTTTGACCTGGGACCCATTCGACCGCCAAGCGAAGCCAGGAGCCTGCTGATCCGGCCGACCCGCAATTGCCCGTGGAACAAGTGCGCTTTCTGCCACTCCTATAAAGACACGCGTTTCCAGCTTCGGCCCGTCGAGGAAATCAAGAACGACGTCGTCGCCGTTCGCGACACGGCGGAACGAATCGCGGACCTCTCGCGGCAGCTCGGCCAGGAAGGCCGCATGAACGACGTGGTCATCGACGCGCTGTTCAGCGGAGACGGCGCGCTTCGATTCGATCCCGCGGTCAGGCACGTGGCTGCGTGGCTCTACTTCGGAGCGCAAACCGTATTCCTCCAGGATGCGGACACGCTGATCATGAAAACGGACGATCTCATCGAGGTCCTGAACTTTCTCCGGATGACGTTTCCCTCCATCAACCGCATCACCTCCTATTGCAGATCGAGGACGGCCTGCCACAAGTCCGTCGAGGATCTCAGGCGGCTGCGGGAAGCCGGTCTGACCCGTGTTCACATCGGTCTGGAGTCGGGCTATGATCCCTTGCTCGAGTACATGCGCAAGGGCGTAACGGCAGCCGACCATGTCGAAGGAGGCCGACGCATCATGGCTTCGGGGATCACGCTCTGCGAGTTCGTCATCCCCGGGTTGGGAGGCAGCCGCTGGTCCCGCCAGCATGCGCTGGCGACGGCGGAGGTCCTGAATGAAATCAACCCGGACTACATCCGGCCGCGGACGTTGCTGGTCCGCCAGGGAACGGCGCTGTACGACCGGATGATGAAGGGGGAGTTTCAGCCCCTCGGCGAAGACGACATCGTTCGGGAACTCCGTTTGTTCCTGGAGCATCTCGACGGCGTTGAAAGCCGCATTGCCAGCGACCACGTGCTGAACCTTCTGGAAGAGCTGGAGGGAAAGCTGCCCGAGGACAAGGACAGGCTGATCGGTCTGATAGACCGGTATCTCTCAATGCCCGACGAAGACCGCATGATTTTCCGACTGGGGCGGCGCCAGGGTCTATACCGCAGGCTGGATGATCTGCAGGACCGGCAGACGTACCTCCGGCTCAGGAAGATCGTCGAGGGGGAAATCCGGAATGAGCCCGAGAGGCTGGAGCGATACCTGTATCAGATAAGCCAGTGCTTCCTTCCGTGACGCCCTCGACCCGAGCGGGCGGGTCAACCGCCCGCTACCGGCCCCGTCGTTTTTCGCGCGGAACGACGTCGATCCGCCGGTCCCGCAACGGTGCGGTGCCTCTGCTCAGCGCCCGCGACACGACGTCTCGACTACCGGGACAGCTGCGGCCGTTTGTCGGGGCCGAACCTCTCGGAAATCACCGGGACGATCCACTGGAAGGGGAGGTCGGCCGTGGGAGGGTATTTCTCGATGTACTCGATGTACGGCCGTCCCTGAAGGTCCCGCTCCGGCAGGACGGCATCGGTCACGCCGTCGAACTCCACCGTCGGCAAGCCGTTGCTTGCGCAGAGGTCCCGGTCGAAGGCTGCCACGGCGCTGACCCACCGGCCGCCGCAATAGAATTGATTGTACCCGTGCCGGGGAAACACATTCGAGCCCACCTTTTTCACGATGTGTTCGGGCGTTCGGTGATTTCTGATCCCGGCAAACGCCAGGCGGCTGGGGATGCCCACGGCCCTCGCCAGTGCCGCCAGCAACACGGCCTTCTGGACGCAGTAGCCCTTTCCCCACGCCAGGACCCGGGATGCCCTGAAATCCTCTTCGAATGCCGAAATCATGAACAGGTTGTATCGAATGGAATCGCGGACGAAGGTGAAGAGCCTGACGAGTTTCTCTCGATCCCCGGTACAGGTTCCGGTCACGCGTTCGGCGCACGCCAGGATCGAGGGGTGTCCCGACTCAATCGTAAACGTCGGCTGCAGGTCTGTCGCGGGATCGTAGCCGCGTTCGGGATTCATCAGAAACACTGCCCCTTCTGTCGCCCCTGCGGCGGATACGACGCAATGGTTATCGTTTTCACGACCGGGCGTTCTCCGGCGAATCGGTTCGGGGCGCCCCCGGAGGCTCGACCAACTTGTCGTATCGCTCGTAGTACCCGATCAGCGTGCCCGCCGGGTCGCGCACGGCGACGGCAGTGAGTTTCAGACGGTTCTGGATGACCCGGACGAAAATTTCGTTCTCGCCCTCCTGAAGCCGGGCATGGAGACGCCGGATGGCGTCGTGTGAGGCCGGTTTATGGCAATCGAAAAGGGACTTGTTGACCAGGTCCGGATAGCCGAACTTGTTATAGAAGAGCGCCCGGGCCGGCTTGTTCAAATAGCGGATGACGTGGTCGTTGTCCGCGAACACGATGGGGCTGTTGATGCTGTCGAGGATTGCTTCGAGCGTCCGGCTGTCCATCCGTGTCTTCTCCCGCCCGGCCGTCGCCGGGCTTCCGCATAGCGCACACCCGCGCCTCCGGACTCACACGCTTTGGAGGCGGCTGAACGAATCGTTCTCCAAGGATTCCCGGGACCCGCCTCCCGCCGCCGGGGCGGGAGGAAAAGCACATTCATTCATGGAGGAGACGAATCTCCTCCATGAATGAATCGGAGAGAGGTAGATAAAAGAAAAGGTTCCTATGAAATCAGCCCCGGGCCGGCCGATAACGATCGTTCCCGGTCGGTTGCGCTGTCCTTGCGGAAGACTCCGCCTGGCTAGGGCCGGATCAGCAGGATCGGCGCCTTGACGCCAGGATCATGGAGCACCTTGAACGCCACACTGCCGAAGACCGCGCGCTTCAGACCGCTGTCGCCATGGGTTGCCAGCACGATCAGATCCACGTCGTTGTCTTTGGCAAAATCGACAATGGCCTCGGCGATATCTCCCTCGAGAAGCTTCGAGCTGACCTTGCAGCCCTTCGCGCGCAGATCGGTCTCGACGGTCTCAAGGTATTTCTTACTCTGCTCGGCATCGGCAAGCCGGACGGGCATGGCCCCCCCGTCGGTCATCATGATCTGCCTGCCGACCACTTTGACGAGGCTGACCTCGCCGACGAGCCCTTCTTTCGCAATCTTCTGGACGTGGGCCAGCACGGCCTCCGCAGTTTTCGAGCCGTCCAGGGGCACAAGGACTTTCCGATACATATTCTGTTCCTCCTTTCTTGATTGGCGCGCAATCATGGCGGGATTACGGGACGCAATGTCATTCGTGTCCGGACATCGGCCCGACCGGCCTTCGAGAACCGGGATCCCATCATCCGCCCATGCGACCGCCATTCTCCGTGATCACCGGTGAGCAAGGAACATGCCGAGGGCTGCACAATATCAATCCATTGGAATCATTGAATAATATTGGACTACACATGGGCTCGTTGCCCGCAAGGGCACATGAAAACATCCGAATACCGAGAACAAGAAATATCTTACTGGCTTCACAATACCGTAACCATTCTAGATTATTGCAGTGTTTCATGAACTGGAGCAAATCCACCATCGATAGACGAAATCGTTATCGGAGCACGGTACTTGGATTACCCGGGACGGGCAAGAGAACCGCTTTTTCTGAACGCTCCTGAACGATCAGGAAATGCACTCTCCGACAGACATAACCCCATACTCGGGAACAGTGCTTATCTGCTGTTGGTAAGCCGCATCTCAGCAAGCGCCCCCTTGAGCACCACGCGGGGTTCTTCCATCGCACTTCATCACCCGCGGGTGAACTCATCATGGATCACTTCCTGCTTTTAGTCTTTTCTCCCCCGATTATCTTCGCGATATGTCGACGGGGCTGCGGGCTGTGAAACTTGGAGCGCAGCTGATAAATTATATTCTCCGGCATGCATGGTTTTACAAAACTCCTTCTTTTTTCAGCACTTGCACGTCGTCCGGACTGAATCCCAAATATCGGGTCAGGATGGATTCATTGTGCTCACCAACCAGCGGCGAAGGCCGTTCCACTGACCCGGGGGTCTCGGACATCTTGAACGGCATTCCCGGAATCTTCGCATTCCCGATGATGGGGTGCTCGACGTCGACGAAATAGCCCCGTTCCTTGAGGTGGGGATCGTCAACGACCTCCCGGACGTTGAGGATTCGGGAGGTGGCCACACGTCCCTGTTCCATCATGTTCTCGACTTCCTGGACCGTATACCGGGTCGTTACCTTTTCGATCTGTTCCTGCAGAATGTATTTTTTGGCCCACCGAAGCTGCTTATTCGCGTAGCCGGGATCATCGATCCATTCGGCGCGTCCCAGTGCCCTGCAGAATCGTCCCCAGTGCTCGTCGCCCACGGTGCAGATGATGATGTAGCCGTCCTTGCAGCGAAACGCAGCCATGGGAGCATCATTGGGGTTCATGGAGCCGATCGGGCCCTGCAGGACCCCGCCGATCGTCCAGCGCACAATCGCGTTTTCCAGGATCGAGATCATGGCCTCCTGCATGGAGAGATCCACGTGCTGGCCCATCCCGCTTTTTTCCCGGTGCCACAAGGCCACCATTGCCGCGAAGGCCCCGTGGACACCGGCATTGACGTCTCCCAGTGACGTACCGGCCTTGGTGGGGGGGCTGTCCGGATGTCCGGTCAGGGAAATGAAACCGCTCATGGCCTGTGCGACAATGTCAAAGGCCATCTTCGAAGCATAGGGCCCATCCTGACCGAACCCGCTGATGCTGACGAGAATAACGCGCGGGTTGATTTCCCGGAGAACCGGGTAATCGATGCCCAGCTTTTTCATAACCCCGGGCGTGTAGTTTTCCACCACGAGGTCGGAGATCTTGACCAGATCCTTGAAGATCTTCAGACCTTTCGGGTTCTTCAAATTCAGGGTCACCCCGTATTTGTTCCGGTTGAGTCCGAGGAAATAACCGCTACGGCTCCGGTCATGCGGGCCTCCTTTTCCGTTCTCCACCCAGGGGGGATTGTCCCGCATGGGTTCTCCTCCGGGCGGTTCGATCTTGAGCACCTCCGCCCCCAGGTCCGCCAGGAGGGTCGTGCAGTAGGGTCCCGCATAAAACCGGGTCAAATCCAGGACCCGGATTCCTTCCAGTGCCTTCGATGACATAGGATCTCCTTCTGTGTGACTGGTTCCCCCAGAAATGAAAATGAGAAAGATGGATGCCGTGCGTCTCGAGGTGCCGGGAAAGCCCTTTCCGACACACGGCGATCCATCTTTCGGATATGCTCCACCGGATCGCAATCACCGGCCGTTTATCAACCCGATCAACTCGTCGACCGCGGCTTCTGCAAACACCGGGTCGTTGATGTGGGCATCCACTTCACGAACCCGGACAGGACTTTGCAGGTAATTCTTGACGGCCCGGATGAACGCCGCATCCCGTTCCGGGTCGTAAAGCTCCTGCCCCTCATGGCAGTACATCGAAAACCCCTTTAGCGGAATCAGCAGCAGGACAGGGCCCTTCGCCTTGTTGAGTTTCTGGGCTATCACGCCCGCAATGCGCTCCATCTCCTCCGGTGTGGCGCTGACGAGCGACACGGCGGGGTTGAACCGATACTTCTTGCGCTTTTTGAACTCGGGGGCCAGGCTGTCGATCGGGCCCATGAGGATGAAGTCGACGCACCCCGGCACGACGACCTGGGGAACGCCGTTTCGGCCCGCCGCCTCGAGACGGCTCGGCCCGCCGGCATGGACGCCGCTGTAGAGCCAGTCGGTGATCTCGTGCGTCGTCAGGTCGAAGATGCCGCTGAAGAGCTGCTGGTCGATCAGTTCCTCCATGCACATCCCGCCTGTCCCGTTCGGGTGGAAGACGACGACCTCGTAGCCCTTCTCCTCGAAGGCCTTTTTGGCTACCATGGCAGCGGGGGTCGTGTTGCCGTACATTGTCATGGCCACGACGTTTTCCTTCTTCTCGCGCCGCGCCGCCCCGGCCTCGAGCATCCCGACCATGGAGCCGACGGCCGTGTTGAAAACCATGCGGCTCACTTCGTTTACGCCGAAGATGTCGATGACGGAATGCATGATGAGCATATCGCTGGTCCCGACGAAGTCCCCAAATGTCTGCTTGCCCTGCGCAACGGGCGTGAGCAGGAACTTCGGCACTCCGAGCGGCAGGGCCCGCATGGCTCCCGCGGCAAGAAGGGCGCCGTCGAAGCCGCCGAGCGTCATGATCCCCTGGAATTTCCCGGTGCCGTAGAGGTCTTGGACGACTTTCACGATCCCCGGGATCATGGTCTCGATCGCCTCGCCGCGTCCCATGGCCGAAAGCCTGTCCGGCGTCGTGCCGGCCGCCTCCATGAGGCTCCGCCGGCTCACGTCGCACCGGACGCCTTCGCCGGTCCCGCGGAGGCTCATGTCCAGCACCATGACCTTCTTACCTTTTGCTTCGAACTGCTCCTTCATGTAGGCGACCTCGGCCCCCTTGGTGTCGAGCGTCGCCATGATCAGTACGGTTTGTCCCATCGCCTCACCTTTCCGTTTTCGCCCTGGCGACATCCCTTAGAGCAGGAACGTGATGATCTGGGGGAAGATCATGAGAAGCGGGATGCCCAGGCACATGATGATGAAGTATTTTATAGAGCCCGCAAACACGTCCTCCAGCTTTACATCCGGCTCGGCAACCCCCTTGACCGTAAAAACCGCGAGCCCGAAAGGCGGCGTGATGATGCCGATCTGCGAAGCGTAGATCATGAAGACGGCGAAGAAGTAGGGGTCGATACCGAGCTGCTCGATAATGGGGTGCAGGATGGGGATGGTGATCGTCAGCATGGAGGTCGAATCCATGAGGCACCCCAGGACAAGATAGAGAACGGCGAGAATCGACAGAAGAATGTAGTTGTTCAGCTCGGCGTCCACGATCAAGCTCACCACCTGGTCGCTGAGCCCCGTCACAACGAGGTAACGGGAAAACACGCAGGCCCCTGCCATGGTGAGAAAGATCATGGCCGAGGTTGTCGCCGTCTCCTTGATACCGCTCACGATGTGGGGCATGCAGTCCTTCTTCATCGTGACGATGAGCAGGATGAGGATGATGACGGTGCCCACGGCGGCCGCCTCGGTGGGGCTGAAGATGCCGCCGAAGATGCCGCCGAAGATGACGGCCCCCGTCACGATGACGGGCCAGAAACTGGGGATGGTCTTCAGCTTGTCCTTCATCGTGTAGTCCGGCATCATTTGCGGCTTGATCAGGTCCGGCCGAAAGCGGGCCTTGTACCAGATGTCCAGGCACATGAGGACCGTCAGCATGAGCCCCGGGCCGATGCCGCCCAGCAAGAGCTTGCCAACGGAAAGACCGGTCAGAATCCCGTAGATGACAGCCAGGATGCTCGGGGGGATCAGCATGCCGATCATGCCGGCCGAGGCGGTGATTCCGTAGGCAACGCGTTTGTCGTACCCGTGGCGGCGCATTTCCGGGGAGCTTACCTTGGCAAAAACCGCCGCGGTGACAATCGAAGAACCACAGACGGCCCCGAAGGCGGCACAGCCGAGGACCGTTGCAATCCCCAAACTGCCGTGTATCTTCCCCGTCCATACGAGGAGGCCATCGTAGAGCCTCTTGCTGATGCCGCCAGCCGCTCCCCACAGACCCATAATGATGAACAGGGGCAGCGTGACGAAGGCATAATTCGCATTATTAAAATACATGCTGCTGGTGCCCATTGTAAACGCGTTCTCCCACCCCATAAGCACGGCCATGCCGCCGATGCCGACGATGCCCAGGGCGATACCGACATGGACACCGATGACGACGAGGACCAGGAGAATTGCGATTCCGATCAGTCCGATGATGTTAGGATCCATTGAAAAGCTCCCATTTACGCAGTCTTTTTCTCGAGCAGGGTCCCGATCGTCTCGAGGCACTGGACAACATAGTGGAGCGTGAAGAGCAGAAACCCCACGGGCATGGCGAATTTGCCGACATACCAGGGCAACGGCACGACGGCGAGCATTTCCTCTCGAATCGAGAACGAATGCATGAAAAAGTTCCAGGCGTAGTACGTGATGACGGCGCAGAACCCGAGCCCCAGCAGATTCGTGAGGAGATCGAAATAGGCTTTCCAGCGCTTCGGGATGTACTCGAAGAGCACCGTGATGCGGATGTGCAGGCCGAGCGCCAGCGTGTACCCCATCGTGAGAAACACGATATACGCCATGAGCAGTTCCGACATCTCCGTCGTGGAGGGCAGGGGGTGGTTGAAGGCAAACCGCATGACGACGTCCGTGGTGATCATGAAGGTCAGGATCACGAGCGCAATGCCGGTCACGATGATCAGGCCGTTATCGATCCGGCCGAGGATTTTCGTCATCGTCCTAGATCCGTTCGTTTTTTCATTTGAGCTCATGGGTCAAACTCCCTTGGCATGGAGGCTGAACTCTCGAGAGGCGTCGCGAAGCGCGGCGCCGGACAGTCGGCGTCGCGCTTCGCAGCAATGCGAAACAGCCTGTTCGGACATCTATTTCTTCACGGCCCACTGGCGGTTCCACTTGTGCCCCGCCTTCGCCGTGATATCCTGGAAGCGCTTCGCGATCTCCCAGCCGGGGTATCCCTGCGCCGTGACTTCGGCGGCCCATTCCGCCGGCGTGTCGGGGCAGGCCTTCGCCCACTTGATGCGGTCCACATCAGACATCTTTGTGAAGCTGTAACCGGGGGTCTTCTTCCACTCCGTAAAGATCTTCTTTTCCCAGACCGGGTTGATCTCCGTGGCGGCCTTGATCTCCAGCTTCTTTCCTGCCTCCAGAATAATGTTCTGCACGTCCTTCGGCATCTTGTTGAATTTGTTCATATTCATCCAACACCCGACCCAGTTGGTCGTGAGAAGCTCCGGATGCAGGACGTTGGGGGCCTGCTCGATGATCTTGAAGGCATACAGCAGGTCCGCCGTGTCCATGGCCATATCGATCACGCCGGTCTGCATCATCGTGTAGACCTCCGTGCCGGGGGCGGCCACCGGGGCGATTCCGATCGGGGTCAGCCATTTGCCGAAGTAGCGGCCGATGACCTTGCAGCGCTTGCCCTTCAGCTGATCCAGGCTCGTTACCTTTTCCTTCGTCAGGAAGACCTCGGTGATGCCGGGGCTCTGGAAGATTTTCACGATGTTGCTGCGCGCCATGTCGGACTTGAACTGGGGATACTCCTCGTAGATCTGGCGCATCGCCTTGGTCAGGATGAGGGGGTCCGTGGGGCCGAAGGGAAAGGCATAATCGTAGTCTTCCAGGGGAAGATCCTTCGGGGTGTACCAGCCGTAACTGACGACAAGATCAACGGCACCCGTTTTGACGAGTGACAGATGCTCGGCCGGTTTTCCAAGGGCTCCGCCGTAGTAATTCTTGAACGTAACCGCGCCGCCGGTCGCCTCGGTCACCATCTTCTCCCAGGCCACCAAGTGTGCCGAGGCAAGAGACGATTCAGGGGGCGGATAGGGGGTGGCGACCTTCAACTGGATCTTGGGTGCCGCCTGAGCGGCAACGAAACTGAGGGACAGCAGCAACACTACGCAGAGCAGCAGAAAGCAATTCTTCTTCATCTTGAGCGCCTCCTTAATCGGCTTAAAAGGCCCTGTAGGTCCTGTTCCAGTAGTCGCGGTTTTTCACTTCGCCGAGGTTGAACTTTTTCACTTCGTTGATGAACTCGGCCATCAGTTTGGCCTTGGCGTAGAGCATCTTCTTGCCCTTCTCCGCCGTGGCGACAAAGGGGTTCCCCGGGCAGCCGATGAGGCCGTTATCACAGTACTCCTGGTGCTCCATGGGCACCCACGCGATGTCCTTGCCGTCCATCTTGAGGTAAGGGGAGCCGTTGTTTTTGGTGAACCGTTTGCTGACGTCGGTGGCCCATTTGGGTGCATGGGTGTAGTCCTTGGTGGCGCGTTCGATATGGACGATCTTCTTGCCGTAGAGCTGCTCGAAGTAGAGGCATTCGGACGCTTCGATCTCGCTGCCGTGCCAGCCCGGGCATTCTTCCGGCGGGCACTCGTAAATCCCCTCGTCCTTGAAGAGCTCGGGGGCGGCTTCGGCGTCGTTGCGCACGCAGCAGACGAAGGCGTTGGTTTCGTAGCGCAGTGCGCGCATGGCCGGGTCGACGGCCTTCATGTTCGAGGTGTGGCCCGTTGCGAAGATGAGCTTGTTGAAGCCGTTGTGGATCAGGCAGCGCCCGATGTCATAGATGATGTTCTGGTAGGTGGAGGCGCTGAAGGTGATCGTTCCAGAACCGATCCCGGCCGGGTGCAGGTGTTGGGGCGAGTAGCCGATGGGGATTGTCTGAATGTAGGGAACATTGGCAATTTCCGCTGCGAGCTGGCAGGGAATCTCCGTCGCGATCGTGTCGGTACAAACAGGACAATGCTTCCCGTGCTGCTCGGTGCTGCCCAGGGGAATGATGACGACATCCGTTTCTTTCAGCCACTCCCTCACCTCAATGTAGGTGCAGCGGAACAAATTGTAGATCTTCTCCTCTTTGACCTCGTTTTGTTCTTTCCATTCCATCTGATATGACCTCCAATTTAATGGGTTTTCTTGGTCTATGATGTAGCGAAACGGCGGGGCACCCGGAGGCCGCACCGGTTCGATGACTCACGTGTGCCGTGACGGAGCATCAGTCGCCGGGTTTGATAAAAAAAAGTCTCATTCCGACAATGACCAGAATGAGACCGATGACACGCGGCGCCGTAACGGGGATGCGGGACGCTGCAAACCACCCCGCGGCGTCAATAACGAGCGAGGCGGCGAACTGGCCCACCAGGATGGCGGAAAAAGCCGCGGCGACACCCATCTTCGGCGCAACATAGATGATGCTTCCGACGAAAACCGCCGCCGCTACGCCGCCTAAATAGCTATACCAGGGAGCGCTTGTCCAATCCCCTGACCCACTTGTGTCTTGAGAACCGACAAGCACAACCGCCAACAGGATTGTCAAAAGGCCGACGGCGAAGGGGGCAATGGTCGCCCGCAGGACACCAACATGCCGTCCCAGCAGAGCATTAAGACTTCCCTCCATGCTGACACAGATGCCGCCGACAACGCCTGCGAGTATGCAAATCCAGATCTGCGGATCCATTTTCATGAATATGATCCTTTACTTGATTGCGGCCAAACGGCCGAAATCCTCTTTCAGATGACTGTAAAGATCCTTGTACAGCGCAAATAATTCCGCATAGCGGTCCGAGTACTCTCGACGGGGCTCGACAATCCGCTCGATTTTGATTACCTGCTTGGCAGCCTGCGCCATGTCCTTGTGGATCCCGACACCATACCCGGCCAGGATGCTATTCCCGATGGCCTCACTTTCCTTGACCTTCACGACCTTCATCGTCTTGCCGGTCACGTCGGCATGGATCTGTTGCCATATCCGGCTCTTTGCACCGCCGCCGCTGAGATTGACCTCCGCCATCTTCACGCCCAGTGCAGTTTCGAACAGTTCGATATTGTGAGCAAACGCCAGGGCAACCCCTTCAAGGATCGCCCTTATGACATCGGAACGTTTGTGACTGCCGGATAACCCGAAGAGGACGCCGCGCGCATAGGGGTCCCAAATGGGAGAGCGCTCTCCGTTCAGATAGGGCAGATAGATGATCCCGTTTGCGCCGGGAGGGGACAGTTCCGCCTGATCATCGAGGTAATCAAAGGCGTTCTTTTTTGTCAGTGCTGCAAGACCGGTCTCCTGCTGGCCGAACAGGTCCCTGAACCACTTTATGGACGAACCGGCATTTTCCAGCACCCCCAGGGAGAACCAGCATCCGGGGACGCCATGGCAGCAATTCACGACCCTCGAATCGAATACCGGCTTGTCGAGAACCACGCACGGACGGGCCGTCGTGCCGATCACGTGACAGGTCGAACCGGGAATCACGGCACCCGTGCCGATGCCGGCGGCCGGCGTGTCCGCCATGCCCCCGACAACGGGGGTCCCTTTGGCCAATCCCGTGATCTTTGCGGCCTGCTCCGTTACTTCTCCGACGACCTGCCATGGCGGGACGAGGGGCGGCAGCTTTCCAATGGGAATATCCATGGCATTGCACAATTCCTCGGACCACTGCTGCCTGCCGCCCGTTTCAAACAGGCAAGTCCAACTCGCTCTCGACCATTCCATCGTGAATTGATTCGTCAATCGATGGACGACAAACCCGCCGGGCCATAAGAACTTGTGGGTTTTCGCATAAATGTCGGGCTCATTTTCCTTGATCCACAAAATGATGGGGGCGCTGGTTCCGCTTGCGGCAGGTTGGTTGCCGGTGATCTGAATGACCCTGTCGCCCACTTGCGCCTTGATCCGCTGCACCTGGGAAATCGTCCTCTTGTCGAACTGCATGATCGCCGGGCGCAGCGGCTTGCCCGTTTTATCCACTGCCACGAGAGCGTTTGTGCAACTGACCGACACCCCTTTGATCTCCTTGGCGTCAATCCCGCTCTCGGCAAGAACTTCACGAGTGGTGTCCACGGTTGCCTGCCACCAACCCGTCTCCGCATCATGTTCCACCCAGGAGATCCGGGGATAGATCAGCGGGTATTCTCGATACGAACGCGCGACGGTATTGCCCTGGATGTCGAGCAGCTCGGTTTTGCATCCGGTGGTGCCGACGTCGATTCCCAACAAAAACGGTGCGGTAAACGCCTTCATGAGTCCTCCTTCGATCAGGCGGCGAGCCAACCGCCGTCGACACTGAGAATTTGTCCCGTGATGTAATCCGAAGCGCGGGAGGAGAGAAACACCACCGCGCCTGCGAGATCCTGGGGGGAGCCGGTTCGCCCCAGGGGAATCTTCCCCAGCACCCATTTGGCCCGCTCCGGATCCGCAAACAGTGCCGCCGTCAGCTCCGTGATGAAATACCCCGGACTGATCGCGTTGACCTGGATGTTGTGCTTGGCCAGCTCCACGGCAAACTGTCGCGTCATCGACGCGACGCCGCCCTTGCTGGTCCCGTAAATGCTGATGTTGCTGATGCCGATGAAGCTCGTGAGGGAGGCGATGTTGATGATCTTCCCCCGGTTGTTTTTGGCCATTTCTTTCGAGGCGGCCTGGTTGAGAAAATACATCGACTTCAGATTTACGGTCATCAGGTAGTCGTAATCCTGCTCCGTCATCTCCGGTATGGGTTTCCGAACCTGAGTCCCGGCAGCGTTCAGGAGAATGTCGAGGCGTCCGAATTGCTTGACCGTCTCATCGACGACCCGGGCCGCCTCCCCGCTCCGGGAAAGATCGGCCTGTACAACCAGGGCCTTGGAGCCCGCCTGTTGAACTTTTTCGGCGGTCTCCTCCAGGGATGGCTTTGTTCTGGCCACCAGAGCCACGTCTGCACCCGCCTCGGCCAGCGCCAAGGCCATACCTTGGCCCAGGCCGCGACTTGCGCCGGTGACGAGGGCCACATTGCCCCTCAATTGGAATTGATCGAGAATCATGCGTGGAACCTCCTCTTCGGCAGATGCCGACTGCATGCACAGTATGGTTTCGACAAGGGAAATGCGCGCCGTTCCTTCGTTTCGAGGGACCCGAACGGGACATTACGACGCGGTTTTACGGGGGAGACGTTTTCATGTTGCGCGGAAGAGAAAGGGCGATCGGATGCCGGTCTCTCGGACGGATACGGTCGGATGCAAAGAGTGAAGGGATCGGTACGCATTACGGGCATCATCCCCTGCATCCGACGACCACACCGGCGCGTGCCTGGAACGGCGTCCGGTTTTGCCCATGAGTGCCCCGCATGGGTTCATTCAGATCGGCGCGGATGCATTCATAATTGTATACATTATATAAAGACAATGCTACATACATTAAATGCCGCCGTGTGTCAAGCGGAGAATCACGATATTTTGATTTCGTCGAGTGTCCCGCTGGACGCACAAACGAACGGATTGCAGACATAACCGCACCGACATCGTCAGCGGAGCAGAGAAGCAAGATCCTCCGCAACGAGTTCGATTTTCGGCAGCCAAAGTCTGCCCTCTTCCCGAGAGGAAACCCCGCTCAGCACTTGCGCGACGGGACAGCCTGCGGCCTGCCCCGCGGCGATATCGGTCTCGAGGCGATCGCCGACAACGAGCGTAGCCTGTTTTTCCGTGCCGAGACGCCTGCGGGCCATCTCGATAAGAACCGGGGATGGTTTTCCGGCGACGATCGGCTCGATCCCGGTCGTCACGACGATCACGGAAATCCATGCGCCTGCACCCGGAATCCTGCCGCGGGCCGTCGGGAATGATTTGTCGGGGTTGCAGGCATAAAACGGCAGACCGCGTCCGACCAGAAGCGCTGCCCTGCACATCTTGTCGAAATTGATTTGCCGGTCGATCGCCATAACCACGGCGCATGCCGCTTCGGCCTCTTCCGGGGCCAGAGGAACAAATCCCTTTTCCCGAAGGGCGGTCATCAGGCCGATTTCGCCGACGGCAAACACCGGGCCGCCGCGCGGGAATCGGGCTTTCAGCAGACGCGCCGCAGCGATCGAGGAGGTCAGGATCTGCCGGTGTTCGGTTTCGACGCCGAACCGGGCAAGGCGGTCTACATATTGGTCCGGTGTTTTTGTCCCGTTATTTGTCACAAACGCATATCGCAGCCCTCTGTCGCGAATGCGTCGGAAAATAGCCGGAAGATCACCGATTGGTTCGTGGCCCTTCCAAAGAACGCCGTCCATATCGAGGATCAGGGAACGAATATGTTCCGGGATGATTTCCGCGTTGATCGGCGACTGACGACACAGGGTCGACATCTTCACGTTCCCCGGGCTTCCGAATCGAGAGGTATTCCGCACGTGGGTATCCTGCAACCAGGGACGCCGCCCCGGCATAACCGTCATGGGAAGCGAGAAGATTCCGCTCGGACCGACCGTGTGCTCGGATGTCCGAGCGGCATCGGTCCTGGCCGTCGGATCCCGTCAATACCAGCCGTACTTGCCCCTGAAGAGCCCCTTCGTGCAGACCTCGCAGGGGATGCCGGCCAGTTTCTTGGCAATGTTCTTCGAGTGCTCGATGTCATGGTCCCGGTAGATGGCCACTTTCTCGATGACCGGCGAGCCGCCGCCGTGCAGGGCGTCGATGAGCTTGTGCCCGCCCCAGGTCGACGTCATCATGTCCTGGAACAACCGGAAGGCCCGGTGCTGGTTCTCAGCGGAAATCTTCGGGTTGCGCATGATGTACTTCTCCAGGTACTTGCCGACCTTCGCGTCGTAGAAGTCCTCCTCGCTGGGCAGCGTGCACGCAAAGCCGCCCGCGATGGCCGCCAGGGATTCGTACTCGTGGTAGATCGACTCGCCCGCGAGCATTCGGCCGGCGTTGACGTAATTGGAGTCCGGGACATACGTGCCGGAGTCCGCACGGGTGGCGTTGATCGCCGCGGCAAGCCCGGCCGCGTAGATGAGATCCACGATCTGGATCATCTCGGCCAGCTTGTGCCGAACGTGGCCGGCCGTTTCGATGCCGTTGTACTCGGCGGCCAGGGCCGTGGCGCCCGTGACGACCTCGGAAAGCGCGGCCTTGCAGCCCGTGTAGCTATGGCGGTGGAAGAGTGCGAAGTAAAGGGCCGCCTTCCCGGCCTGCTCCGTCTCGCCGCAGAGGAACACTCGATCCCAGGGCACGAAGACGTGGTCGAACACGGTGAGCGAGTGAGAAAAGCCGATGTGGGCATGCGGCGCGTCGAGCTTCTTGCGCTGCGGGGGGTGAAAGGCCGCGTTGATCAGCGTGACCCCTTCCGCGTCTGCGGGGATGGCGAAAGCCAATGCCCAGTCCTTCTCGTCGGCCATCATGTTGCGCGTCGGCAGGGCGATGATTTCGTCGGCATAGACCGACGCCGAGTTGTGGGCCTTGGCCCCGTTGACGATGATGCCGTCGGGGCGCTTCTCGACAACGCGAAGGTAGAGGTCCGGGTCCTGCTGTTTGCCTGGCCGCCAGGGACGGTTGCCCTTGGTGTCCGTCTGGGCGCAGACGAGGCACAGATCCTCTGCCTGCACCTTTTTCAGGTAGTTCAGAAACCGCTTGTTGTACTCCGTTCCGTGCTTCTGATCGGCGTCATACGTGGCAATCGAAAGCGCATTCAGGCCGTCGATGCCCATGCAGCGCTGGATGCAACCGCCCACTTCCTGCGCATAGATCCGGGTCATTTTCTGCTTGTTCAGCAGATCCTCGACGCTCTGATGGATGTGGGTGAAGCGGTTGATTTTCTCCCCTGTGAGGTGGGAAACCGCCGTGCCGATCCCCCCGAACTCCGGGTCCGCCGCAAAATCATACGTCGTGGACATCACGTTGATGCCGCCGACGATGGTGCGGTCGAAACGGTCGATGTACTTCCCCTGTTGAAACACGTTCGGCCTGAGTTTCTTCAGACGCTCCCGGTATTTTTCGCCAGAAATCATTCCCTAATCTCCTTTCACAAATTTTTTGCCCCATCTTCCGATCATACGGGGGAATCTCCGTATGGATTGCCACGGCCCACCTTTCGGGAAACCTCAGAAAAAGAGGCTTGACTGTGTATATACTATTAGTAGATAATATTGTCGACAAAAATAGCGCCGGGTGATTTTGCATTTTCGGATGTAGTGAATTTCTTTCTGGCGGGCCTGCTGACGAGCCGCCGGTGACGCCACGCCGCCTTGATAAATCGAAAGAATATTTTCTCGACAATATTCAATGAACATATTATATGCCTTTAAATTCATACTGTATTCGATGATCCATTCATCACAGCACGTTCGGGGGAACTCAGGGGGATAACGATGGTGGATGAGAGGAAGACGAAATCCGTACGCCAGGACATCTATGAACGAATCCGTGACGACATCACGTACGGGCACCTGATGCCGGGGGAGCGTCTCACGGAAAAAAAGCTTTCCGACATTTACCACGTGAGTCGCAGCCCCATCCGCGAAGCCTTGAGACAGCTTCAGAGTGAAGGTCTCATTCGCTTCGAGCGGAACAAAGGGATGGAGGTCCCCAAGCTCACCACGAAGCAGGTCGAAGAAATTTATGACATCAGGGCCCTGCTTGAAGGGTATGCAGTACGCATGAGCGTGGGACATTTGACCGGAGACGATCTCCGGGAACTGACCGGTCTGCACAAACGGCTGATCAAAGCAGCCCGGGAAAGAGACACCCAAGCGTGGTTCGACAACAATGCTCTCTTCCACGGCTTTTTCAGAGAAAAGGCTCAGAACGAAACGCTGGATCAATTGATCATCATGTTGCGACGACGTACATTCCTGTATCAAAACATATCCTTGAGCTACGAGCGGTACTATGAAGCCTATATCGAGCATCACGCCGAAATTCTCGACGCCTGCAAGAAAAGGGACCCTGCCCTGGCTGAAGAGGCCATGAAAAATCATGTAAAGACGACTCGGCGGGCCGTTATCGAGTATCTGTCTATCAATCGCAATTCCCTAATCTGATGTCTGCCCGATCCCGGGGGAACACGCGCGCGTCCCGCGATGCCCGTACCCGTTTTCGTCTTTTGTCGAGGAACGTCAGCGAACGTCGTTGTGAAGCGGCATGGCGACGGCGTTTAAAAATCGAGCGACGGGTCCCACCCAAAGAGAACGGGCCGCTGCCTCTGTAAACACGTAATGGCCGTCTCTGCCATAAGGGGGGAGCATGACGAACTCGGCGTTTTCGGAAACCCGCCGATATGCGTCGAACAGGACCTTCGCCCTGGAGGGGCTGACGAGAGAATCGTTTTCCGAATAGATCCAAAGAGACGGGACCGTGGCAGTCTCCCCGTATTTTCCGACTGCAGCTACCACGGAGCCGAACGCGCGATTGTCGGTGGCCCGGCTTCCGCGAATCCCTCCGAAATTAATCAGCCCCTTCACCCCGTCCACCGGCTGGCTGCCCAGTGCAAGACAGCCATAGCCACCTGCAGAGTGCCCAAGAGCAACCACGCGGGATGAATCGACCCACGGCTGCCGGCGCATGAAGGAAATTGCGGCATGGATATCGAATGCCGTTTCGAGTCCCAATCGATGAAAATCGACAGCCTCTCCAGTTTGATAGCTTTCTGCCAGTGGCCCCTCGGAATCCCCGTAGCCTCGACGAGTCGGCACGATGACGGCGAATCCCCAGTTGACGAGCGTACGACTCTGGGGAAAAAAGCGGAAGCGCCTCGGATTCGAGCACTCCACGGCGTTTACGTTGGACCCATGATTGATCACGGCAAGAGGAAACGGGCCCGTCCCGACCGGCCGGTACAGAGTGACGATGATGTTCGCGAATTTGCGAGCGGAAAGCCAAGATGGCCTTACAGGGATCCGGATCACTTGCTCGTTCATGCGTTGCTCCGGCTGGCGGGAGGCCCCTTTCGGATCGAATGGTCTTGCATCTCCTGCCCGGCGCTCCTTTCGGCGCCCGCGGTGCGGAGAGGCACCGCAGGGTCCATCACGCTGCAGCGTCAAGCGGCTAGAGTTCGAAAACGACCTTGATCGCCTTTTCCTCGATCGCCAGGGAAAACCCCTTGTCGAGATCCTTCAAAAGCAGGACATGGGAAATCATGGGACCGAAGTCGATCCCGCCCCCCACGACCAGGTCGACAGCATGCGCATAATCCTCGTAGGTGTAGCAAAAGGATCCGACGACCTTGTTTTCGTTCCGGACCACGGAGAGCAGGTCGATCCCGACCGCTTCATGGAAAATCCCCACAACAACCAGTGTCCCGTGGGGAAGGAGCAGCGGGAGACATCCCTTCAGCGCCTCCGGGTTGCCCGTTGCCTCGACGATCACATCGGCCCCGCGACGACCCGTGATCGCGCGGAAACGCTCCGCGACATTTTCTTCTCTCGCGTGGATGGTGTGGGCGCCGAGTGCCCGCGCCGCCCGCAACCGGCATTCCACGAGGCCGACCACGACGATGTGACGGAACCCCATCTGCCGGAGGAGTTGTGTCGTGTAGAGCCCGATGGGGCCCGGTCCGTAGACCAGCGCCGTCTTGTTCAGGCACACGCCTTCGATCTTCTTCACGGCGCAGCATGCGACGGCGACCGGCTCGATCGACGCGCCCTGCACCGGGGAGAAGTCGGCGGGCAGTTTGTGCGCGGTCTTCGCGTCGACGGCGATGTATTCCGCGAAGGCCCCGTGGATGTGAATGCCGTACTCCTTCAGGCGTTCGCACTGCGCTTCGTAGCCGCTGCGGCAGGGTTTGCAGGTTCCGCAGTGGATGATGATCCCCGGCGTGACTCGATCTCCGGGCCGGAAGTCCGTGACGGCGTCGCCGATCGCGACCACCTCCCCGCAGAACTCGTGACCGGGAATCAGTCCCTCGGGCACCTTGCGCTTGCCGGTGTAGATGGAAATGTCCGTTCCGCAAATGCCGACGGCCTGCACCTTCAGCAGCATCTGATGGGGTTTGATCCGGGGGACGGGGAGCCGGGTCGGGAAAAGGCCGTATACGCCGTCCCGCTTCACCCAGGCGTCCATTTCCGTTTTTTGCGGTTTCGCCATGCCTAGATGCCCAGATACGCCTTCTTGAGATATTCGTCGTTGAGAAGCTCGGTTCCGGTTCCTTCCATGACGACCCTGCCCGTCTCGAGGACGTAACCGCGATCGGAGACCTTGAGCGAGTGCTTCACGTTCTGCTCCACGAGCAGGACCGTAATGCCCTGTTTCTTGATGTCCTCGACGATCTTGAACACGGTCTGCACCATCACCGGCGAGAGCCCCAGGGAGGGTTCGTCGAGCATCAGCAATTCGGGTTTCGCCATGAGCCCGCGCCCGATCGCGCACATCTGCTGCTCTCCTCCGCTCAGAGAGCCCGCCAATTGCCTTTCCCGCTCCTTCAGCTTGGGGAGCATGCCGAACACCATCTCGAGAGTATCTTTGCGCTTCCTGCGAGCGTGTGGCGTGTAGGCTCCCAGCTCCAGGTTCTCCAGGATCGTCATCTCGGGGAAGAGCTTCCGTCCCTCTGGAATCTGTACAACGCCGAGGTCGACGATCTTGTTGGGCGGCAGGTTGCTGATGATCTGGCCGTTGAATTCGATCCGGCCGCTCCGGCAGCGGTTGATGCCGGAGATCGCGTTGATCGTCGTGGACTTCCCCGCGGCGTTCGATCCCACGAGCGAGATGATCTCCCCTTTGCGGATCTCGAGCGACACCTGCCGCATAACCTGGATGTCGCCGTAGAACACGTCGATGTTTTGGATGCTAAGCAATGGCTGATTCCTCCCCCAGATAGGCCTCGATCACCCGGGGGTTGCGGGCGATGTCTGCCGGCACCCCTTCGGCGATCTTTTCGCCGTGATGGAGAACGACGACCCTGTCGGACAGGGTCATGATGACCTTCATGATGTGCTCGATCACGAAGATGGTCACGCCGTTTTCGCGGATCTTCGAGATGACGACCAGCAGTTCGTTGACCTCCGTGGGCGTGAGTCCCGCCATGACCTCGTCGAGGAGCAGGAGGCGGGGGGCCGTCGCCAGCGCCTTCGCGAGCTCGAGCCGCTTGCGGTCACCGATCGTCAGCTGGCGTCCGAGGTATCTCTTCTTCTTCGACAGGGAGACGAACTCGAGCACCTCGTGCGCTTTATCCTTCGCGTCGGCGTTGCAGTTGCAGCAGCAGAACGAGGCCGCCAGCACGTTGTCGAGGACCGTCATGTTCGGGAAGGGCTTGACTTTCTGGAAGGTCCTCCCGATGCCCATCCGGCAGATCTTGTGCGGCTGGCAGATGCGGCCGATCTCCTTCTCTTCGAAGATGACGCTTCCGCTCGACGGCGGAATGGATCCCGTCAGCAGGTTGAAGATCGTCGTCTTGCCGGCGCCGTTGGGGCCGATGAGCCCGAGGATCTCGCCCTTGCCGATGTGGAAGCCCACGTTTTTCACGGCGGTGAGACCGCCGAAGTTCTTGGTCAAGCCTTTGACTGTGAGTATCACGCGTTCACCTCGCCTTGCTTTGACGTTCGGGCCTTGATGCGGCGGACGATTTCATTGAACCAGACCACGATTCCCTCGGGCATCGCGAGGACAACGGCGATCAGGACGACGCCGTAGATCGCCAGATGCAGCCCGGAGTAGGAACCGCCGAGCCAGGCGCGCAAGAACTCGCTGAGCGGCGTCAGGATGAAAGCGCCCACGATGGGACCGGCGACGGTCCCGAGACCGCCGATGATGCTCATGAGCGCGAATTGCGTCGAAAGCTCGGCCGAGAAGACGGTCTTCGGCTCGATGAACAGGATGTACTGGGCGTAAACCACGCCCGCCACGCCGGCGAAAAAGGCGCTGATCATCACGGCGTAGAGCTTGTACTGCGCCGTGTTGACGCCGATGGCCTTGGCGGCCTCTTCGTCCTCACGGAGCGATATGAGGTAGTAACCCATCTTCGAATTGGCGATCCGGTGCGTGATGGCGATCACGACCAGCATGAGGGCGAGCGTGATGTAATAGTAGTAGATTTTTTCACGGAACATCAGGTTCATGAACCCCGGCTTGAACGGGATCAACAGGCCGACGGCGCCACCCGTGAGATCGCGGAAATAGCTGGACAGGAGGAAGACGACTTCGCCGAAGGCTATCGTCGAAAGGGTGAAAAACGGACCGCTGAGACGGAAGCAGGGGTAGCTGATCGCCGCAGCGACGACCGTCGACAGGACACCGCCGCAGAAGATGCCGACAAGCGGACTCACTCCCAATTTCAGATACAGGATCGTGGAGGTGTAGGCGCCGATACCGAAAAACGCGGCGTGTCCCAGCGAGAGCTGCCCGGCAAAGCCGCCGATGATATTCCATGAGGCCGTAAGCGTCGCCCAGAAAAAGATCATGATCATGTTGTGCAGGTAGAAATTGTTCGTCACGCCCAGGGGCAGCAGCAGGAGGACGGCGGCAAACAAGGAAAAATACAGGATTTCAGGGTTGATGGTTTCGATTTTCATTCGCTTGCGCCCTTCCTATGATTCTCGGATGCCGAAGAGGCCGTTGGGCTTGAACAGCAGCACCAGGATGAACAGGATGAAGTAGATGGCCTCCTTCAGGGTGGAGTCCAGGTAAACGCCGCTGATCGACTCTACAAGACCGATCAGCAGTCCGCCCAGAAAGGCCCCCTTCATGTTGCCCATCCCGCCCAGGACAACGACGACGAAGGAGGTGATCCCGAAGTAGGTGCCGACGGACGGGAACACGTAGTAGACGGGCAGAAGCAGGCAGCCGGCGAACCCGAGACAGGCGGCACCCAGGCCGAAGGCGATCAGGTACATCCGGTTGACGTCGATGCCCATGAGCAGGGCGGCCTCGCGGTTCTGCGAAACCGACCGCAGAGCCTTTCCCGTGTAGGAGTGCTTCAGGTAGTAGAAGAAACCGATGCTCACCAGCATGGCGATGACGAAGGTCGCGAGTCTCGGGAAGCTGAAGACGACGGGCCCGAGTTCGAAATTGATGCTCTGGTAGGGCGTGAGAATGGTCCGGTAGTCGGCCGACCAGAGGAAGAGAGCCATGTTCTGAAGCACGAGCCCGACGCCGACCGTCGCGAAGATCTGCATCACGTCCGGCGCCTTCAGGATGGGGTTGATCACGATCTTCTGGGTCGCAACACCGATGGCGAACATGGCGGGAACAACGAGGACCACGGAAACGTAAGGGTCCATCTGTAGGAGCGAAACGCACCAAAACGCCAGATACATGGCGACCATCAGGAACTCGCCGTGGGCGAAGTTGATGATCTTGACGATGCCGAAGATGAGCGTCAGGCCGATGCTGATCAACGAATAGATGCCGCCCAGCAGAATACCCGAAACGACGATTTGTAGAAATTGTGTCAAGGGGAGTTACTCCTTTTCGCCGTGATCGCCCCGCAGCATTCCCCCGTGCGGCCGGGAGGGCCGTCCGCACGGGGGTGCCGCTCAACAATAGGATCAAGGGGTTATTTCGCGGTCTTCCACGGTTTCTGCGGAAGAAGAATCGTTGTGGTTGCGGCATAATCTTCCGGCCAAACCGTGATCTGCCGTTTGTTCTGCCACTGGGAAACCAGCGGGAAGGCCGCCGTGTTCTGACCCGCATTGGGCGCGTCGGGTCCGGCGAACTTCGCGCCGTAGCCGGCGACCGTCTGGCCCGCGGGGATGTCGATCGCCAGAGCGCCCTTGCGGATCGACTCGGGATCCATGACGCCGCCGCCCTTCTCGATCGCCTCGAACAGGACCATCGCGCCCTGATAGGCCACGAGCGAGTGGGCCGATTTCGGTTCGCTGCCGTACGCTTCCTTGTACTGCTTGTTGAACTCGTCGATGCCTTTCGCGAATTTCGGGTTCAGGTCGACCTGCGGGTAGTCGACATTGAAGATCCCGTCGATGTCGTCGCCCATGGAATCGGCGAAATCCCTCAGGGCATAGCCGCCGCCCTGGCCGATGTACGCCTTGATGCCCGTCAGACCAAGTTCCTTCGCCTGCCGGAAGAAGAGGATGGTGTCGGTGATGTAGGAGGTGTGGATCAGCACGTCAGGCTTCACTTCCTTCAGCTTGAGCACGATGGCGGAGAGGTCGTTCGTCTTCGCGCTGTAGCGGAGGCGGACGGCGACCTTCATGCCCTGCGCCGCGGCTTCCTTCTCGGCGAAGTCGCCGCATGTGGATCCGTACATCGAATCCTCGCCGATGACGGCGACCTTCATGTCTTTCGGCTGGATGCCGAGCTTCGGGGCGATGGCCTTCGCAAAGCGCACGCCGTAGATGCCGTAGCTCGAGGCCGTGGGCACGGTCCGGAACAGGAACTTGTAGTTGCGGCTGGTGATGGGGTCGGAAATCCCGCCCACTTCCCAGTAGATGACGCCGTTTCGCTCGGCGACTTCGCTCGCGGCGAAAGACAGGGAACTCGAGTACGTCCCCACGATCGCTTTCAGGTTCTCCTTGCTGATGAGCCGGTCGGCCTCGGACACGGCCGCCGTGGCGTCGGGGGCATCCGCCTTCACGATTTCAATCTTCTTGCCCTTGATCCCGCCGGCCGCGTTCTTGATTTTCGCCGCCAGTTCGAGGCCTCGATAGTTTTCCGTTCCCAGGGCGGCCAGGTTTCCGCTGAACGGAAAGAGAGCGCCGATCTTGATCACATCCTTCGAATCCTGCTTGGCCCCGCCGGAGCAGCCGGCCAGAAGACCCGCGATGACAGCACATGCCAGCATCAGAGAAAATAACTTTTTCAATGTTTCAGACCTCCACACGATAAATTATGATGCTCCACGTTCGACCACGGATGCGTATCGGCAATCCGTAGTTTTGTATACAAAAACTCTACGTCCCCGTGCATCGGAATCCGGCTCGGTTTTTCATCAGACATTTTCCTACAGCGAACGGACCGCCAGCTTTCGCGTACCGAGGGGGCACCGGGGCGTTTTTCCACACCGGTTGCTTGCTCCGGTTCGGCTTCCCGTACGATCCCCCGAGAAAGCAGAGCGCCTGAATGCGCCCGATCCGGCAATCGAATCTCGGGACCGCTTTGGCAAAGAGGCTGTCAGGGACTTCGCCCAAGACGGCCCGCCGAGAGCCGCTTGCCTAGTACCAGCCGTACTTGCCCCTGAAGAGCCCCTTCGTGCAGACCTCGCAGGGGATGCCGGCCAGTTTCTTGGCAATGTTCTTCGAGTGCTCGATGTCATGGTCCCGGTAGATGGCCACTTTCTCGATGACCGGCGAGCCGCCGCCGTGCAGGGCGTCGATGAGCTTGTGCCCGCCCCAGGTCGACGTCATCATGTCCTGGAACAACCGGAAGGCCCGGTGCTGGTTCTCAGCGGAAATCTTCGGGTTGCGCATGATGTACTTCTCCAGGTACTTGCCGACCTTCGCGTCGTAGAAGTCCTCCTCGCTGGGCAGCGTGCACGCAAAGCCGCCCGCGATGGCCGCCAGGGATTCGTACTCGTGGTAGATCGACTCGCCCGCGAGCATTCGGCCGGCGTTGACGTAATTGGAGTCCGGGACATACGTGCCGGAGTCCGCACGGGTGGCGTTGATCGCCGCGGCAAGCCCGGCCGCGTAGATGAGATCCACGATCTGGATCATCTCGGCCAGCTTGTGCCGAACGTGGCCGGCCGTTTCGATGCCGTTGTACTCGGCGGCCAGGGCCGTGGCGCCCGTGACGACCTCGGAAAGCGCGGCCTTGCAGCCCGTGTAGCTATGGCGGTGGAAGAGTGCGAAGTAAAGGGCCGCCTTCCCGGCCTGCTCCGTCTCGCCGCAGAGGAACACTCGATCCCAGGGCACGAAGACGTGGTCGAACACGGTGAGCGAGTGAGAAAAGCCGATGTGGGCATGCGGCGCGTCGAGCTTCTTGCGCTGCGGGGGGTGAAAGGCCGCGTTGATCAGCGTGACCCCTTCCGCGTCTGCGGGGATGGCGAAAGCCAATGCCCAGTCCTTCTCGTCGGCCATCATGTTGCGCGTCGGCAGGGCGATGATTTCGTCGGCATAGACCGACGCCGAGTTGTGGGCCTTGGCCCCGTTGACGATGATGCCGTCGGGGCGCTTCTCGACAACGCGAAGGTAGAGGTCCGGGTCCTGCTGTTTGCCTGGCCGCCAGGGACGGTTGCCCTTGGTGTCCGTCTGGGCGCAGACGAGGCACAGATCCTCTGCCTGCACCTTTTTCAGGTAGTTCAGAAACCGCTTGTTGTACTCCGTTCCGTGCTTCTGATCGGCGTCATACGTGGCAATCGAAAGCGCATTCAGGCCGTCGATGCCCATGCAGCGCTGGATGCAACCGCCCACTTCCTGCGCATAGATCCGGGTCATTTTCTGCTTGTTCAGCAGATCCTCGACGCTCTGATGGATGTGGGTGAAGCGGTTGATTTTCTCCCCTGTGAGGTGGGAAACCGCCGTGCCGATCCCCCCGAACTCCGGGTCCGCCGCAAAATCATACGTCGTGGACATCACGTTGATGCCGCCGACGATGGTGCGGTCGAAACGGTCGATGTACTTCCCCTGTTGAAACACGTTCGGCCTGAGTTTCTTCAGACGCTCCCGGTATTTTTCGCCAGAAATCATTCCCTAATCTCCTTTCACAACTTCTTGGGTGATCGTCCTTGCGCGGCATGATCTTGTTTGACGGCGCTTTTCTGTTGTTACGGACGACGGCAGGACCACGTGACGACTGCAGATCGTCAAATAAACCCGGTGCCACGCCATCGACACTTCAACAGGACGATCAACGTCCCGACGGCTGATCCGCATCGGCGTGGTGCGCAGAAAACATGGTCGATAATGTTGTCTACAAATAGTGTCGTCGGAAAAAGCAAGCTCAATGCCAGGGCTTTCTCTGTTTCAAAGGCCTGAAATTTCTCATATTTATTTTTTTTCACACAAATTTCGCTTAAAAAAACACAGGAAATCATTCACACACCAAGGAACGCGGCCAGGAACATCATGCAAACCTTTGCGGTTTCATGTCACTCACGGACGAATCGGCGATGGAGCAAATGCTACGCTGTGTATCATATGATTTAAAAATCGGGGCCATTGACACCACACGCAAGAAGGACTGCGGTCGGCGCCGACTTGCTGAATGCATAACATTGCAGGATAACAATAAAAACGGCTTGGCGAAGCATCCAACGTAGCGACTCGGCAATATGGGGTCGTTTGCGGCATCAGACTGATGAAGGGGCTTGAAAATCCCCCTGGCTTCGGGTAGGGTACTTGCCGGTCCGCAGCGGGAAAGGAACGGAATGATGCGTTTTTCCATCAGCAAACTCATGGGTTCCAAGGCCAGAAGGGATCTCGTCTCGGCTGCGGAATCCGGAGACCTGTCAAAGGTTCGGGGCATTCTCGGCAAAGGAGCCGAGGTCAACGCCCGGGAGATGCGAGGCGTGACCCCTCTGTTCATGGCCTCTCAGAACGGTCACCTGGAGGTGGTGCGGGAGTTGCTGGAAAGGGGGGCGGAAGTCGATGCCAAGATCCGCAGCGGTGCGACGGCCCTGCTGGTCGCCGCGCAAAACAATCATCTGGAAGTGGTCCGGGAGCTGCTGAACAGGGGGGCCGACGTCAACGCCACGGGGCGCAGCAGTGCGACCCCGCTGATCATTGCCTCCGAAAACGGCCACCTCGAGGTAGTGCGGGAGCTTCTCGCAAAGGGGGCCGACGTCAATGCCCGGGCCAACAGTGGCGCAACGGCCCTGCTGGTCGCTTCCCAGAACAACCACCTCGAGGTGATGCGGGAACTGCTGGCAAGGCGAGCCGACGTCAATGCCAAGGCCAACAGCGGCATGACCGCCCTGATCATCGCCTGCCAGAACGGCCACCTCGAGGCGATGCGGGAGCTGGTGGCCCAGGGGGCCGACATCAATGCCAGGAAGAACGAAGGCGTGGCCGCATTGTTCATCTCCGCGTGCAACAATCACCTGGAGGTCGTGAGGGAACTGCTTGCGGCGGGGGCAGAAGTCGATGCCGTGGACAACGGCGGTCTGACCGCCCTGATGGCAGCCTCCGAAAACGGCCACCTCGAGGCGGCGAAAGAAATCCTTGCCCGCGGGGCGGACGTGAACGCCCGGACAAACAGGGGCGTGACCGCCCTGATGGCATGCTCCGAAAACGGCCACCTCGAAGTGGCGAAGGAACTCCTGGCCCAGGGGGCGGACGTGAATGCCCGGACCAACAAGGGCTCGACGGCGCTGCGGGCCGCCTCCAGGAACAAACACAACAAGGTGCGGGACTTGCTTGTCGGCGCGGGCGCGAAGTAGCCGAAAGACCTGTTTCTAGTTATAGTACCCGCAGCCGAGAATCACCCCGTCGACGGTTTCGACGTACGAGGATTTCTGATCGACGGCAAGGGTGTAAGGATTCTCCCATCGATACTGGACGTTCCCCGCTCCCTTCGTCTTCGCCACCGCCAGGATATCCCGGATGAAATCCTTTTCGTGGCCATCCCGGATAGCCGACAGGTCTTTGCCGCTCCATTCCGGTTTGGCGCCGTGGGCAAGGATCCTTCCGTTCATGTCTACAGCAAGGATGTAGAGTTCCCTGTCGACAAATTGCCCCCGGTGGTCGTTGAAGGCGGCCAACGCTTTTTCCTGTCCGTTCGTCTTGTAGAAGGCAATGGCCTTCTTCAGCAAGACCTTCGCCTCTGCCAGCGCAATGCGCTCCTGTGCATAGGCAAGACCGACAAGCACAAAAAGTCCGGCTATTGCGGCTGCGGCTGCTCGTTTCATCGCTCTCCCTCCATACCCGGTTCGTTTACAGGTGAACGATTCTGCTTCGCGGCGCTCGACCTTCCCTGCCGGCATCGGCAGTTTCACGCTATCTTTTCAGAGTCAGTCGGACGATTGTGACCAGGGGATCGCCTTCCAACGGATAGGAAGCACGGTTAGGAGAATTTACAGGGAGAGCTTAATAACGGACCATACAGACAACCAACGCGTTGATTCTTTATACCCTGTTTGACGGGGAAAAACAAGCCGGCAGCGATCGAGACAGAAGAGTTGCTCGCATCCGTTCTTGGCGAATCAAAGGTCATTTTGCCGCACGGGCCGCCGGTCTGGGCCACCCGTGCTTTCCATAAAAAAAAGGGAGAGATGGATGCCGTGAATCGCCACGTGCCGGGAAGCCGTCGCGATCCACAGCAATCCATCTCTCCAGCGTTCAGCGTCGGAGAGAGGGTCGCAGGCCGGGCTCAGTCTCTTTCGGGGGCCTGGATTCCGTATTTTTCGATGCGGTAGATCATGGTCGGGCGTGACATACCCAGCAGCTTCGCGGCCTTTGCCTTGTTCCCGTTGCTCATTTCCAGGGCCTGGACGATCAGTTTCTTGTTCAGCTCATCGAGGCTGATCCCCGTCGGCGGCAGCTGAAACTCCGAGGCAGGAACGGGGCCGGCGGATGTCATCCCCCTGCCGTCCAGGAACGTCAGATGGTTCGCCTCGATGAGAGGCCCGTCGTTCAGCAATATGGCCCTCTCGACGGCATTTCTCACTTCCCGGACGTTGCCGACCCAGGAGTACGCCACGACGGCGTTCATGGCTTCCTTCGTGAGACCCGTGAAGGACTTCCCGAATGCGTCGTTGAAGCGGCTCATGAAAAAATGGATCAGCGGCAGGATATCCTCTTTTCGCTGCCGCAGGGGTGGCAGAAAGATCTTCGCCACATTCAAACGATAGTACAGGTCGCTGCGGAACGCGCCTTCCTTGCACGCATCTTCCAGACTCCTGTTCGTCGCGGCGATGATGCGGACATCGACCTTTTTCTTTTCGTTGCCGCCGACGCGGTAGAAGCTCTTTTCCTCGAGGAACCGCAGCAGGTTCACCTGCGCGGAGGGCAGCAGCTCGCTGATCTCGTCGAGGAGAATGGTCCCCTTGTCGGCGATTTCGAATTTCCCCTTTTTCCCTTCGCTCAGCCCGCCCGTGAAGGACCCTCTTTCGTATCCGAACAGCTCGCTCTCGACGAGTTCCTTGCTGATCGACCCGCAGTTGATGGTCACAAACGGCTTCCCGAATCTTGCGCTTCGGGCGTGGATGGCGCGCGCGATGACCTCCTTGCCCGTTCCCGTCTCCCCCTCGATCAACACGGTCGTGTTCGGGCTCCTGGCGATCGTGTTGACGAGCTTCATGGCGTCCTTGATCCCCTTGCTCTCCCCGATGATGTTGTCGATGTCGAAAGCCCTCGCACACTGCTTCCGGAGTTCCTCGACCTCCCTCTTCAGCTTGAGCGTCTCCACGGCTTTCTCGATGATGATTTCCAGCTCATCGATGTCCAGGGGCTTGACCAGGTAGTCGATGGCCCCGATCTTCATGGAGCGGACCACCGTCTTGATATCCTCGTAGGCCGTCATCATCACCACGGTCAGGTTCTTGTGCGCCTCCTTGATCCGCCGGAGGGTTTCGATGCCGTCGATACCCGGCAGCCGGATGTCCAGAAGAACGAGATCGACATCCCCCGAACCGAGGGCCTCGATGCCTGCCTCGCCGCTGCCGGCAATTACCGTGTCGTACTTGGCCGACAGGACGTTCCGAAGCGAGTTCTGCAGCAGTCTGTCATCGTCGATGATCAGGATCTTGTATCGATACATGTTGGGTTAATGTCCTCTTGGTGGGAAAGCGCAGACTGAAAGAGGAACCCTGGCTTTCCTGACTCTTGATGTCGATCGAGGCCTCGTGCTGTTCGAGAATCTTGTACACGATGGACAGCCCGAGCCCCGTTCCTTCCGGTTTGGTCGTAAAAAAGGGGTCGAAAATCTTCTCCATGTGCTCCGGGGCGATCCCCTGGCCGTTGTCGCTCACGGTCACGATGAAGGCTTCCTCTGCGCGGTTGCGGGGCTTCTCCAGGGCGCTTCGGATCTCGATTTGCCCCCCTTCGGGGGTCGCTTCCGTGGCATTCAGGAGAAGATTGACGAACACCTGTTGCATCTGGTGGGGGTCGAAAACAAGGGGGCCCGCATTCTCCGCATAGGACCTTCTAACCGCAATGTTCTTTTTACGAATCTGCGGCGCCAGGAGCTCCAGGGCATCGTCGATCGACGCGTGAATGTCGCCCGAGGAAAAGGACGGGATTCCCGTCCGGCTGAAGTCGAGCACCCTCTTGACGAGGACCTTGATCCTCTCGATGCCCTCGAAGGTGTCACGCATGATCGCCAGCGAGCCCGGGTCTCCTTCGAGATGCTTCTCGATCAGCTGCACGTTGAAGTTGATGCTGGCCAGGGGGTTTCGGATTTCGTGCGCCAGGCCGGCGGAAAGCTGCCCGAGGGAAGACAGTTTGTCCATCCGGCGGATCAGCTCCTCCGTTTTCTTGAATTCCGTCAGGTCCTGGATGGACAGAATGGTCCCGACAATCCCGCTGACCCGGTTTTTCAGAAGAGCGGAACTGACCCCCATCAGAACGGTGTTCCCGTCCTGCACGGGATAGGCGATTTCCAGATTGTCCGGCACGACCCGCTGCTCCACGATCTGATCGAACACCTGCAGGAACTCGCCCCGGAAGACGTCCCCGTACTTTTTTCCCAGCACGCACTGCCGCTTGAGCCGTAGGATTTCTTCCGCCTTGCGGTTGAACGTCGTGATCCTCTTCTGCTGATCGACGGCGATGATCCCGCTGGGCGAATTCTCCAGGACGTCGGCGACGACGTTGCGCTCCTCTTTCATCTGATCGTAGAGGCGGACGTTGTTGATCAGCGCCGCCGCGTGTCCCGCCAGCGTCATCATCAGCTCCATGTCGTCGAGGGAAAAGGCCGCTTTCTTCTCGCTGGTTGCCGAAATGACCCCCAGAACCCTGTTTTCGCTGATCAGGGGAACGGATAGCATGGAGGCAATGGTCGGATGGATTTCGGAGTAACGGGGCTCCTGGGAAACGTCGTTGATCAGGAGGGGCACCCCCTTGTCCGCAACCCAGCCGGAGATGTTCTCGCCGACCTTCACGCGAATCCGGTCCGTGCCCAGGAGCCTCTCGCCCTTCCAGGACACGAGGCGCATGTACTTTCGGTCGCGATCCATCAGGAACAGCGCGCAGCAGCGGCCCTGTGTAAGCCTGAACGCGGTGGACGTGATGATGTCGACCAGCCTGTTGAGGTCCAGCGTGGAGCTCGTCTTCTCGCTGACGGAATGGAGAAACATGAGCTGTTCGATTTTCCTCTGGGCCTGCTCGTGCAGCCGCGCGTTCTCGATGATGATGCTGGCCTGGCTTGCAAAGGACGAGAACATCTTGATGTCCGACTTGGAGAAGACGAGTTCCTTGGTGGTGGAGTCGCCCTGAAGGACCCCGATGATCTCCCCTTTGATCTTGAGCGGCATGGAGATACTGGAGGTGCGGCGCCAGATCCGGTCCATCGTGAAATCGAACTCCGTAATGACGGAACTCCTGCGCGCATCCCGGATGTAGATCATCCGCCCCGTCTTGGCCACCAGCGTCTCCCGGCACTCGTGCTTGGTCATGTCGAGGGGATACTTGAACGCACGCTCCGTTTCTTCCGGGCTGAAGCCGACGACGTACTTGACTTCCAGAAGGTTCTCTTTCCTGTTGATGAGAAAGATCACGACACGCTTCAGGTCGAACACCCGCTTCATCTCCTTGACCAGCTGGTGCAGGATCTTTTCCCCCTGGATGGGGCGATTCAGAAGCCCGCTGATCTTGTTGATCGATGCGAGGAGGCGGTCCTTCGTTTTCACTTCCGCCTTGTATTTTTCCAAACGATCCAAATGCGCCTTGTTCTTGACTGAAGCCATCGCCGTATCCATCAAAAAGCCGTTGACTCTTCACCGGCCGGGGCAGGGATTTCACGCCATGCGGAATCATGCGAGGAGGGGTAGTGGGGATGAGCCGGCCCTGCCGCACGGGCAGGGGTCATGATCATCGAAGAAGAAGGAATTTCCATGGCATATCTTGTGCCGGTCCTCCTGACACGACTTCGCGCAACGCACCGGCCTCCAGGGCAATCGTCCGGTCCTGTTTAGCAGGAATGGGAGCGAAACTCAAGATCAATGAACAGAAGCGCGGCCTCCCGCCCCGTGAAGCCTGTCCTCGCAGCCGGCAGGCGGGCCGCACCCCGGGCAGGGGACACGGCCCGCTTCCATCTAGTTTTTGTAGACAAACACTCCCTTCCCCGATTTACGGCCCAGGCGCCCCGCGCGCACCAGCTTCACCAGCATCGGGGCCGGACGGTACTTGTCCCCCAGCTCCTTATAGAGGTTCTCCTGAATGTGCAGCAGCGTGTCGAGCCCCACCAGGTCCGAGAGCGCCAGCGGGCCGATCGGGTGGTTGCAGCCCAGCACCATCCCCGTGTCGATGTCCCTGGCCGAGGCGATCCCCTCGCCCAGCACGAAGAAGGCCTCGTTGAGCATGGGGCACAAAATCCGGTTGACCGCGAAGGCCGGCGCCTCGTTGACCACGATCGTCT
>CAZPCN010000008.1:0-87146 GCA_964585095.1 uncultured Syntrophaceae bacterium
TCATGGGCTCCGGGATCGGCGGCATGGACACCATCGCCGGCCAGGTCGTCCCGAAAGTGAACGAGCACCAGATCCGCCGCATGGGGAGCACCATCGTGCAGATGGTGATGAACAGCTCCACGAGCGCCAAGATCGCCGGGATGCTCGCCCTGGGCAACCAGGTGACGTCCAACTCGTCGGCCTGCAGCACAGGAAACGAAGCGATCATCGACTCCATGTACCGCATCCGTAATGGTCTTGCGGAGCGCATGATCGCCGGCGGCTCCGAGGGTTCCTCGCCCTACATCTGGGCGGGCTTCGACTCCATGCGGGTGATGTGCCGGAAGTTCAACGACACCCCCGAGAAGGCTTCGCGCCCCATGAGCGCCACGGCGGCGGGCTTCGTGCCCGGCTCGGGCGCCGGCGCCCTGATCCTCGAAGACCTGGAGACGGCGACGAAGCGCGGGGCAAAGATCTACGCCGAGCTGCTCGGCGGGGCCGTCAACTGCGGCGGGCACCGCAACGGGGGCTCCATGACGGCGCCCAACCCCGAGAGCGTCCAGCGCTGCATCCGCGCGGCCGTGGCCGACGCGGGAATCTCCGTTGCCGACGTGGACGCCGTCAACGGGCACCTGACAGCCACCTTCGCGGACCCGCACGAGGTGAAGAACTGGGCCGCGGCGCTGGAGCGCACGCCGGCCACCTTCCCCTGGATCAACTCGACCAAGTCGCTCGTGGGGCACTGCCTGGGCGGCGCCGGGGCCGTGGAGTCCGTGGGCGTCGTGCTCCAACTTTACAAGGGGTTCATCCACCCCTCCGTCAACGCGGAGGACGTGCACCCCGAGATCGCGGACTTCGCCCCGAGGATCCCGCAGCAGAGGATCGAGGATCCCAAGGTGAAGATCTTCGCCAAGGCCGGCTTCGGCTTCGGCGACGTGAACAGCTGCATGATCTTCAAGAAATGGGAAGGATAAACAGGGCAGGACAACAAATAAGAGAACAAATAATCTGATAGAAGGAGTTTGAAATGGACGAGAAGAAGATTTTCCAGGAGATGTGCAACATCCTCAAGCTGTACACGAAGAACCCCGAGCTGCTCGACACGGCGACGAAGGACACCCACATCCTCAACGACCTGAAGGTCAACTCCGCGCGCCTCGTGGACGTGGTCATCAAGTGCGAGGACGTGTTCGGCATCTCCATCGACGACGACGAGGCGGACAAGATCCGGACGATCGGCGACGCCGTCGAGATCATCCTGAAGAAAGCAGCCTAAAGAAGGGTATCGGGTTTCGGGTCTAGGGTATCGGGTTGGATCAAGAAGGCACGGGTACCCGGTTCGATATTCCCGGTTGCCGCGAAGCGGCATGGCTTACCCTCTCAGCTTCTTACCCTCTCAACTTCGCACGCCTTCGGGCGACAGCGAGGCTCTGAGGTCAAGAAGTAAAAGACAATGAGTATGAATAGAAGCGACAGAGCGTGGCTGGCGGTTCAGGATGCACTGAGCCGCCTGGCCGCATTCCTTTACGTCCCCCTCGTCGTCCTGGTAATCCGCCTGATGGGATACCGGTTCCGGGAGCTCCGCGCTTTCCGCAGGCAGTGCCGTGAGCACTTCAGCCGCCACGACGGGGGCTGGCTCATCTGCGCAAACCACCTGACGCTCGTGGACTCGGCCTTCATTGCCTTTGCGATGCTGCCGTGGTGGGGCTACCTGCTCCATTACCGGCGGCTCCCCTGGAACCTTCCGGAGCGGCGCAACTTCAACCGCAACCCCTTCGACACGGCCGTCTGCTACCTCATGAAGTGCATCCCCATCACGCGGGGCGGCGATCGCGAGGAGATGAAGCGGACCCTGGAGAAATGCGACCACCTGCTCACGGCGGGACACGCGATCCTCGTGTTCCCCGAGGGAGGCCGCTCCCGGACGGGGCGGATCGACGTGGAGAATTTTGCCTACGGCGTCGGCCGGTTTGTGAAAAATCTTGACCGGATGAAGATCCTGTGTATTTATTTGCGGGGCGACCGCCAGGAGACGTGGAGTTCCATCCCGAAACCGGGGGACACGTTTTCGATGGCCGCCGAGGTATTCGAGCCGGAGAGACTCGCGACCAATGGGCTCAAGGCCCAGAGGGACTACGCCGGGCAGATCATCCGGCAGCTGTCCCGGATGGAGGAGAGGTACTTTGAGAGTAGGCAACGACATCGTGGATTTGACGGACCCCGGCAGCATGAACAAGAGCAAGGACTCCCGGTACGTCAACCGGGTGTTCACTCCCGCTGAGCGGAACCGGATCAAGAACTTCCCGGAGCCCGACGTGCTGCTGTGGGCGCTCTGGGCGGGGAAAGAAGCCGCCTTCAAGGTGCTCGCGAAGAAAGACCCGGCCCTGCCGTTCATCCCCCGGAACTACGAGGTTCACCTGGACGACTACGGGCTCCGGGGGACCTCGACGGACGCGGGAACCTGCAACCCTCACGTCGAGGGGGCCGTGCTGACCCCCGAGGGGACCGTTCCCCTGCGGATTTACAGGCGGTGCACCTACATCCACGCCCTGGCCCTGTCGGAGGGGGAGGAGTACTTCGACTATGTCTTCTGGCGCGTGGAAGTGCTGCCCGAGTTGAAAGGTGTGGACTCGCTCGAGGTGGAATCGCGCATCGTCCGCGAGGCCCTCAAGCGCTGTGTGGCCACGCACCTGGGCTGGAACCAGAAGGAGATGGAAATCCGCCGGACCGAGTCGGGAAGCCGCCCCGGCCCGCCCCGCCTGTACTACCAGGGAAAGCGCACCACGCTGGATCTGAGCCTGAGCCACGACGGCCACTTCGGGGCCTATGCCGTGCTGATGCTCAGCCCCGACGACAGGCCGTCGAAGTCCGACAAGCCGGACCTCACCTGCCAGGCGGAGGACGCAACCCTGCAGTAACGCACCCTGCGGGATGCATGAAAAAAGAGAGGCAGGTCCGTTGGGGCCTGCCTCTCTTTCGTTCACAAGGCCTGCGGCGGCATCACGCCATTGAACGGCATCGCCCTACTTCGCCGGTTGCCTCTTGACGCCCCGGGCGTTGTCGATGAATTTTACGGCCAGTTCGGACCAGAGCTTGAAGGCGTCCGTGGCGGAGCCCCATTTCGAAAAACGCTGCTCGAACTCGGCTTTCCTCTCGTCCACCGCGAGCAGCAGGATATCGTTCGTCATGCTGTCCAGGGCCATCATCTCGACACCCGTCTCGCCACTGCCGGACCAGCCGCCCGTCGCACCCTTCTTGATGAGGCTGATGCCGATCCCGACGGGGATGACCGACGTGACGGCGCTCACGCCGGGCCTGCTCTGCTTGATGTTCGTGATGGCGATGCGGAGGCGCGCCGTGTTCGGGCCGGGCTCGGCCACGATCGGGTACTTGTCCTTGAAGGCCGCCACGAACGCCTTGTTAAACTCGTCGGCCAGTTCCTTCATCTCCTGTGGGTCGATCCCCTTGTAGTCGGACTGGTCAGACAGGTAAAAGACGACGCTGTCCACCATGAACTGGTCGTATTTCTTCGGGTCCACCCCGTCCTTCAGCCAGCGCAGCTTGGCCCCGCCTTCGGGCCCGGGCTTCAGCAGGTCGTAGACAGACGGGTTGCCGAAGAAGCCGGAGTACTTGATCTCCGCCGCAGAACCCGCAGGCATCGCAAGCACAAGGACGAACACAACCGCCGTCCAGATCGCCGTTTTTGCTCTCATGACGCCCCCCTTATTTCTTCTTCAGCCCCACGTCCTTTACGGCCTGCGTACAACGGCTGCTTAGCTTGGCCTTGTTTTTCTCCATGCAGTCGAGGAGTCTTCCCTCTCCGGGCTTTACGGTCGAGCAATAGGTTTTCAGATCGTCGCGGCACTCATTGGCCACATAGGAGAGCGCATTGACCACGCGCTCGAGCTGCACGGAGGCGTCGTAGAGTGCGTACTCGCATCGTCCCGAAAGCTTGTCCCCGTAAGCATAGAGACAGGCCAGAACGCGGCCCTCCCCGGGGGTCACCGCCTTGCAGTAGGTCTCGAGTTCCGTCTTGCAGCCTTCCTTCACGGTCTGGACAATCCCCTCCTGGGCCAGGGCGCTTCCGGCAAAAAGAGTCACCAGCAGCATAACCATCATCCAACGGATCCATCGTTTCATCACCTTCTCCTTTCTGTTCGGTTCGTTGAAAATGGGCACCGGACTGGAAATATACGCCAAATGGCTCATGAAAAACTGACGGATTTGCCGCCAGCAGAAAGACCCAACGATGGGCTCGGGCTGACAGGAAAGAGATCTAGCGGGATTTTTCCTCGGCTTCGCTCGAACTCAGGATGCTCAGGATTTCGCTTCCGTAGGTCTTCGCCTTCTTGGGTGAAAGGCCCCCGTTGCGGATCAGCCCGTCGAGGGAGACGGAGTCGGTCTTCGCGATGTCGAAGAGATCCTGGTCCGAAAGGATCATGAAGCGGGCCGTGTTCGTCTCCTGGGCCTTGCGGAACCGCCAGCGGTACAGGTCGCGCAGCCTCCGCTTTTTCTCGCCCGGGAGCGAGTCGTAGCCCGGGATCCCCCTGTAACCGCGGAGGTTGAACTTCTTTTCGGCCCAGCGCACGGCCGCGATCCCCTCGAAGGCCCGCGCCGCCTGCCACTGCAGCCCCCTGGCCTCGATTTCCGCGTTGAGCCTGCGGTACAGAGGGATGAGGTGCTGGGTGTCCTCCGCTGCGTAGTGGAGCTGGTCCTCCGTCAGGGGACGTTTCTCCCAGCGCGAGCGCTGCATCTTCTTGGGTTTCTCCAGGCGCACGCCCAGGTACTGCTCGATGACGGAAGAAAGGGACAGATGGTTGGACCCCAGCAGGGCGGCGGCCCGGTGGGTGTCGAAGACGTTCGCGAACTCGAACCCGTAGTCGCGGTTCAGGATCCGGATATCGTTGTCCCCGGCATGGATGACCTTGACCCGGTCGGGGCCAGAGAAGACCGGCCCGAGAAAGGACAGGTCCATGGCCGTGTCGAGGGGGTCGATGAGGTAGATGCGCTGCTCCGTCCCGATCTGCAGCAGGCAGAGCTTCTCCCGGAAATAGCGGAACGAATCGTACTCCGTGTCGATGGCGACGACCGGGGAGCCCTCGATGTCATCCCGGACTTTCGAAAGTTTTTGTTTGGCGTCCACCCACAGCCACTTGCCCTTCATGCAATCCGCCCGGCGAGTTTATTAACGTTTTAATATAAACCTCTTTTTCGCGAACTGCAACCAAAGATACGGGATCGGAGCGGACGGGGAACGGGACGGCAGCGGGGAATCGGAAAACGCCCGTCAAAGGGGCAGGAAGCGGAGCGCCTCGACGCCGACCAGGAAGCCCGAGACGGCCAGAAGGGCGGCATAGTCGGTCCGGGTGAATTTCAGCTCGTGCAGGTAGGTCCGGGGCCCCCTGTGATAGCCGCGGCCCTCCATGGCCAGGGCCAGCTCGTCGGCGCGGCGGAAGGTGCAGAGGATCATGGGGATGACGAGCGAGGCCATCTTCCGGAGCCGCCTCACGGGGCCGCCGACGCCGAAATCGGCGCCGCGGGCCACCTGGGCCTCCCGCATGCGCTCCACCTCCTCGAGCAGGGTGGGGACGAACCGCAGCGCCACGGAGACCATGACGGCAAGGTCGTGGGACGGCAGGCCGAGGCGTCCAAGGGGCCGGAGCAGCTTCTCGAAGCCCCCCACGAGGCCGGAGGGGTCCGTCGTCATCGTGAGGATCGCCGCGCTCACGACGAGGGCGACGAACTGCCAGGTCACCGCGGCGCCCCGCCAGAGCCCTTCCCAGGTGACCGCAGGGAGGGCGTCGACGATCGGGCGCCCGTCGGTGAAGAACAGGTGCATGCCGAAGAGCAGCACAAAGAACCATGCCAGGGGCCTGAGCGCCTCCATCATGCGGCCGCCGGAGAGACCGGCCAGCGCCGCCCCCGCCAGCAGGAACGCCGTGACGGCGAGGCTCTCGACGGCGCCCGCGTTCAGGATGACGATGCTCGCAAGCAGCGCCGCGACGATCTTCACCCTCGGGTCGAGCCGGTGCACCGGCGAGTCCCCGGGGACGTACTGTCCGAGAAGAAAAGTTTTCACCGGCCCCCTCCTGTCGCCTGCCCGAGGAGGGCGGTGATCTCGCGGAAGGCCTCGTCCACGGAGAGGACGTCGGGCCGAACGCCGCAGCCCCGGGCGCGGAGGCGGCCCATGAGCTCCGTGACCTGGGGGGTGGTGAGGCCCACGGCCCGCAGGACATCGGCCTCCCGGAAGACGTCCCTCGGGGCGCCGTCGCGCAGAACCCTGCCGCCGCTCATGACGATCACGCGGTCGGCTTCGACGATCTCCTCCATGCTGTGGGTGACGTGGATCACCGCAATGCCCTCCTGCCGGAGCTCCCAGAGGACGTTGAGGACCCTTTCTCGGCCAGCCGGGTCGAGGTAGGAGGTGGGTTCGTCGAGGATCACGTAGGCCGGCTTCATGGCGAGCACGCCGGCGATCGCCACGAGTCGCTTTTCCCCGCCCGAGAGCGAGTGGGGGGCCCGCCTGGCAAGCCTCAGCATCCCCACCGTCTCCAGGGCCACCCCGACGCGCCCCCGGATCTCCGCTGGCGGGAGGCCGAGGTTGCCGGGCCCGAAGGCGACATCCTCCTCGACACTCATGCCCACGATCTGGTTGTCGGGGTTCTGGAAGACCATGCCCACGCGCCGGCGGATCTCGCGGTGCGCCTTCGGGTCCTTCGTGTCGAGCCCGTCGATGAGGACAGTGCCCTCCTGCGGGACGAGCAGGGCGTTGAAGTGCTTCACCAGGGTTGTCTTGCCGCACCCGTTGGGGCCGATGACGGCCAGGTACTGCCCCTCGGGGATCTCCAGGTCTACCCCTTCCAGGACGGGAGCCCCCTTCGCGTCGTATCGATATGTCAGCCGTTTCGCCTTGATCATATCCGGATCCTGTCCCTGACCTTGAGGGTGATCACCGAGGCGGCGGCGATCTTGAGTGCATCGCCCGGCAGGAAGGGCAGCACGCCGACGGCGGATGCCTTTTCGAGGGAGAGCTTGCCGACCAGGACGAGCTGCAGGACCCCCAGGGCGTAGACGACGGCCGTGCCGGCCAGCATGGCGAACACGAGCCACACAAGGCCGGCATCCGGGCGGGACCGGACGATTTTCCCCGTCACGAAGGCGGCGGCGACGAACCCGACGAGATACCCCCCCGTGGGCCCCAGGAACACACCGAGTCCGGCCTTGCCGCCCGAGAAGACGGGAAGCCCGATCGCACCGAGGATGACGTAGATCACCTGGCTGAGCGCCCCGAGGCTTCCCCCGAGAAGCGAGCCCGCCAGGTACATGAACATCGTCTGCAGCGTCACCGGCACCGGCTGCAGCGGGATCGAGATCAGGGCGCCCATGGCCGTGAGAGCCCCGAACAGGGAGGCGTAGATCATGCCGCGTGTTGTCAAGGTTTCTTGAGCCATACCGATTTGCCGCTTTCTCTTTTCCCGCTCCCCGTTTCCGTTCACAGGTACTCGACGTCCCCCGCGATCACGCGCTCGAGGGCGCCTTTCGCCCCGGTCAGCAGGAGCACGCCGTCGTCGTCGATCCCTGCGATGACACCCTCGAGGGGCCCGCCGAAGGAATGCACCCGGACCCGCCTGCCCGCCATGTCCGAGAGCTCGCGCCAGCGCCGGATCGCAGGGCCGAACCCTTCCCGCCCCGCCCGGTCGTACTCCCGTTCGAAGCGCTCCAGGACGTCGCCGAGAACCCCGGCGCGGGAAACGGGGCGCCCGACTTCGGCTGCCAGCGAGGTCGCCCTCTCCCCGATTTCGGGGGGAAAGCCCCCGGCCGGCGTGTTGACGTTGATCCCGATTCCGACGATCATGTAGTCGATGGCGTCGATCTGCGTGGCGGCCTCGACCAGGATGCCGGCGACCTTCCTGCCGCCCGCCAGGATGTCGTTGGGCCACTTGATGGTCACGGGGGCCGGGACGATGGGAAGGAGCGCCTCCGCCAGCGCCACCCCCGCCAGGAGGGTCGTCTTCGGCGCCTCGGCGGGCTGAAACCCCGGCCTCAGCACGAGAGACAGGTAAATCCCCTCGCCCGGGGGGGAGTACCAACTGCGGCCCTTCCTGCCCCGCCCCGCCGTCTGGGCCTCGGCGACGACGACCGTCCCCTCGGCGGCCCCGGCGATCGCCAGGTCCCTGGCCAGGCGGTTCGTCGAATCCACCTCCCGCACGAACACGATCGGTCGGCCCAGGCGCGCCGTCCTTAGGGTGGCCTCGATCTCGGAAGCCGCGAGCCTGTCGAGCGCCTCCCGGAGCAGGTAACCCTTGCGCGTCGAGGACTCGATGACGTGTCCTTCGGCCCTCAGGCTGCAGGCATGCTTCCAGATCGCCGTGCGCGTCACGCCAAGCCTCCGGCTCAATTCCTCGCCCGAGACCCAGCTTCCCCTGGCCTCCTTGAGGCTTGCAAGCAGCCGGTTTCTTGTGCTCGTTGCCATGATCTCCGTGCCCCCGTCGCGGGAGGCGTTGTTTTCTAGCACGGCTCCCGCGGATTGTCAACCGCGATATTTATCTTGGTTGACATATCGACGCACAAAAAAGCCCCGTCCCGATGCAGTGGGACGGGGCCCTGATTTCTTAAAATCGGTTGAATTTATTTCACTTTCCGGTTCAGGAAATACCCGTCAGGGTCGCAGACCTCCCGCAGCAGGCGGAGATCCTCGGCCGTCGGTTCCGCCATCTCCTTCAGGTCCGGCGAGATGAGGAGGTCGAAGCTGACCATGTCCTGGATATCCTTTGCCTTTTTCCCGGGAAGGACTTCCAGCAGCACCATGCGCCTCGTCTTGTCGTCGAACCCGAACAGGGCCTGGTTCGTGATCACGCGATAGGGCCCCGCCCCCGTCACGCCGGCCTTCTCGCGGTAGTCCGCCGAGCCGTCGCCGAACCCGATGCTCGTGAGGAACTCCACCTTCTCGGTGAACCGCCTCTTCTCGAGGGCCATGATGATGATGGACTTCTCGCAATTGGCCGCCATGGCGCCGGCCCCGCCGCTGCCGGGAAAGCGGGTCTGGGGCGTGTTATAGGTCCCCCCCTCGAAGGTGGAGCAGACGTTTCCGTACATGTCGATCTGGGCGCCGCCGATGAAGGCGTAGTCCGAGTACCCCCTCTGGGTCAGCTCGAACACGGCGCTCAGGCCCTTCAGGAAGCAGGCCTTGCGGCAGGCCCGGGTGTCGCCGACGGACAGGGGCATCCCCATCTCCAGCACGGGGCTCAGCGGCCCGGACTCGAAAATCATCGACAGGCCCGGAGCGTGCGTGAGCTGGGCGTGCATCGATGCGATGATGGGAAGGCCCGTCCCCACGAACACGATCTTTTCGTCTTCCAGAACTCTCGATCCCGTGTAGGCGATCATTTCAAACGGCGTATAGTCAGGCATACAACGATCCTCCTTGGCTTCGATCTGGGTGGAATGGTTTACGAAAGGATGATGGGCTGGCCGCCGTCCATGTCCCTCAACTCCCGGAGCTTCTTGTAGCCCACCTTGGAGAGGAAATCGTCATAGGTCTCGCAGCCGAAGATGTACTCGTCATAGTACTTCTTCAACGCATCCTTCTTCCCCGTCTTGCGGAACTCGTCGCAGATCCCCCGGAACATCTTGATGTGGTCCATGTCGAACCAGTAGTACCCGTAGGAAGCGCCGGGGTAGGCCCCGTAGGGCTGCTCCGCGAGGGCGTCGACGGTGGCGTAGGGGATCTCCGTCAGGTTGGGGTAGGTCCGGATGTTCTCGTTGGGGATGATCCGCTCGGTCGTCACGATCGTGTGCGCGGCCGCCATGGCGATCTCGGGGCAGGTGCAGTGCGCGCCGAAGATCCGGCTGTTGCCGTAGATGTCCGCAGCGGTCACGTGGACGATCCCCAGATCGGGATGGCAGGCGGGAACGAGATAGACGTTCTTCCCCGTGAAGGGGCATTCCACCATCCGGCCCCGGTTGACGAGTTCCATGTCGGAGCCGCCGTGATCCCGTGTCGGGACGAAGGGGATCCCCATGGCCGCGGCCTTGAAGCGCGCCGACATGCCGTAGTTGGTGTAGTCGTCGAGGCGGATCATGCCGTTCGACGTCAGGTACCGCAGCAGGGGGGCGATGCCGATGACCTCGTAGCCCCACCAGGCCAGCTCCACGCGCCGGATGGACACCCGGTCGGGGTCGAGGATCATGGCCCCCGCCAGGAGCTCGGCGCAGATGGAATTGGACTGGAACGACAGGGTCAGGTCTTTCGCACCGTGCCGGATGATCTCGTGCACGATCGCCACGGGGACCCTCGTGTTGACGAACCCGCCGATGCCGATGTTGATGCCGTCCCGGACATACCGCCCGACGGCCTCCTTCAGCGGCATGCGCTTGTCGCGCATCCCCTTGGCCTTGTTGGACATGGTCCGCCGCGCCTCGTCGGGCGACGGGCCCCACCACTCGAAAGGCTCCTCGGCCGTCTTCCGGTCGTACTTCAGATTGGACACCTTCTTGATCTTTGAACTCGCCGTCTTCTTCATTCACAACCTCCCTCTCTCCTTTTTGGACGCAGGACGCACCCGCAAAACAGGGGCGCCGCCGGGCCCACCGGCCTATACACAAAAAATGCAGTTCCGTCAATAAAAATGGCGCGGCGGGCGTACCCGTTCGCCCGTCCCCGGGGCCCGCACATTTCACGATTGCCAAGGGTCCCTTTTTCGAGTATAAAACCAAGCTTCGGACACCAAGCACGAACGACGGAGGTAAACCATGGGGAGTCACAAGAAACACGAGAGGAAGAAGGAACTGCGGCGCAAGTGGAAGCGCCGGGAGAAGAGGCAGAAACTGATCGCCAAGGGGCTCAACCCCGACGAGAGCAACAAGATCAAGAAGATGGCCTGAGCGGCCTTCGGCCGCGTGAGTCCGGCCGCAGGTCAAGGGAAACGGGTTGACTTTCCGTAACCGGTCGCCCGTGCCCCGCCGCCATTCACCGTGTCGCCGGGTTTCCCGTCCTGCCGCCCGGGGCCCCGGGCGGCGGATGCCCGCCACTTCCGAGTTCGCCCGCGCACCGGTCCGCTTGCGTCCGGGCGGGCTTCACCCCGACTGACAGAAAAGACTGCCGGCAGCGAGAAGCGTTTCCACGGGAGTTCTCAAGGGTGGATGGCGCCCGCCGGCCAGAGCATGAAGATCCCCTTGCGCACCATCATCACGGCGATGGCCGCCAGAAGGATTCCCGCCAGCTTCGACAGGGCCCGCGATCCCGAGCGGCCCAGCACCCGGTGGATCGGCCCGGCAAGCCAGAAGACCGCGCCGGCGATGACGATGTTCACCACCGTGGCCGCCACGGTGGGCGCAACACCGTATTCGCCCACCAGGACGAAGATCGTCGTCAGCACCGCCGGCCCCACGATGAGCGGCACCCCGATGGGGACGGCGCCCAGACTGTCGGCGTCCACCTGGGCGACCCGCTTCTCCACGGTGATGACATCGATGACCGAGATCGTGAACAGCAGGATCCCCCCGGCGATGAGGAAGTCCGCCACGGTGATCCCCAGGTAGTGGAAGATCCACCGGCCCACGGCGAGAAACACCAGGGCCACCGCGAGCGCCGTGATCATGGACTGGATGATGACCTTCCGGACCGCGCGGGGATCGACCCCTTCCGTCAGATGCATGAAAAGCGGCAGGATGCCGACAGCATCGACGGCGACGAACATGGGGAAGAAGCAGAGCCAGAAATCGGCCATGGCCGACTCGTCCTTTTCGTCTATTTCGTCTGTTTAGTCTACTTCGTCATGACGCCTGCCGCAGCAAGTAGCCTTCAGCCTACAGCCGACAGTCAAGACCTATTGACTGTCGGCTGTAGGCTTCTTGTCCTTGTTCCTCGGACCTCGCATCTTTATTTTGCCAGCTTGCCGGCGATGGTGGCGACGTGCCTTCCCTGCCAGCGGGCGGCGGCCAGCTCGTTTTCGCTGGGCATGCGGTCCCCCTTGGGGCCGACGATCGTCGAGGCGCCGTAGGGAGAGCCGCCGGTGATCTCGTCGATCCGCGACTGCCCCGCAAAGGCGTAGGGCAGCCCGACGACGACCATCCCGTGGTGCATCAGCGTGAGGTGGAAGCTGAGGATCGTCGACTCCTGGCCGCCGTGCTGGGTGCCCGAGCTCGCGAAGACGCTCCCCGCCTTGCCGACAAGCGCGCCTTTCGCCCAGAGACCGCCCGTCGCGTCCAGGAACTGCCGCATCTGGCCGCACATGTTGCCGAAACGCGTGGGCGTCCCGAAGATGACGGCATCGGCACTGCCGAGTTCATCGACGGTGCAGACCGGGACGCCGGTCATCGACTTCTGCGCCTCGAGGGCCCCCATCTTGCCGAGGATGTCCGTGGAGAGCGTCTCCGGGACCCGCCGCAGAGCCGCCTCCGCGCCGGGAACCTCCCGGACCCCTTCGGCAACGGCCTGCGCCATCCTGTAGATGTGACCGTACATGGAATAGAACACGATGAACACCTTCATCTCGCTTCCTCCTTTCCGTTCTCCAACAATCCGTGAATCCATCACTCCCTCTTCCTTCCTCTCAACCGATTGACCGCTTCTGCGATGATCTCGACGGCGCGGTCCGCCTCGCCTTCGGTGGTGTCCTTGCCCGTGGACAGGCGGATCGTCCCGCGGGCCCACTCCAGGGGAACCCCCATGGCCTTGAGCGTCTTCGAGATGTCCACGGACGCCCCGTGGCAGGCGGCCCCTGCCGAGGCGGCAAGCCCCCCCATTGCGTCGAGGAGAACCCCCGCATCGAGGCCCCTGAAGCTCACGCTCAGCGTGTTCGGGAGCCGTTTTTCGGGGTGGCCGTTGACACGCACCTCCGCGACGGCGCTCAGCAGGCCCTCCTGCAGCCGATTGCGGGTCTTCCGCAGGCGTTCCCCGTTTGCCTCGAGGTCGCGCCCGGCAAGCTCGCAGGCCGCCCCGAGCCCGGCGATCCCGACGACGTTTTCCGTGCCGGCCCGCCTCCCCGCCTCGTGACCGGCGCCGTGCATGAACGTCGCCAGCCGGACCCCCTCCCGGATGTACAGCGCGCCCACCCCCTTCGGGGCGTAGAGCTTGTGCCCCGCCACGGTCAGCAGATCGACACCCAGATCGGCCACGTCGACGGGGATCTTCCCGACGGACTGGGCCGCGTCGGTGTGCACCAGGATCCCCCGTTTGCGGGCCATGCGGACGATCTCGCCGATCGGCTGGATGGTTCCGACCTCGTTGTTGGCGTGCATGACGCTGACCAGGACGGTTCGATCCGTAAGGGCTTTCTCGAGTTCATCCAGACGGATCACACCCGTAGCATCCACGGGGACGAAGCTCACCTCGAAGCCCTCGGCAGACAAATACCCGCAGACCTCGGTGACGGCGGGATGCTCGATGACCGATGCGATGATGTGGTTGCCCCTGCCCCTCAGCGCCCGGGCTGCGCCCTTGACGGCGTGGTTGTTCGACTCGGTGCCTCCGCTCGTAAAAAGGACCTCGCCGGGGCTGCAGTGCAGGAGCGACGCTACCTGCCCGCGGGCCTTCTCGACGATCGCCCGGGCCTCGACGCCGTAGGCGTGGGCGCTCGAGGGGTTGCCGAAGTGCTCGCGGATGCAGGGAAGCATGGCCGCGGCCACCCCGGGGTCTATGGGCGTTGTGGCGTTGTAGTCGAGGTAGATGGGCTTCATGGCCAGTCAGGGTATCGGGGATCGGGGTTAGGGTATCGGGAATAGAGGAGAGAACAACGGGATTCTAAATATCCGTGTTCCTTTGTTCGCCTTGTTAGAATGATCTCATAGGGGGATGACTTCCACAAGCACCAATCCGGAGAGGATGTTGAGGATGAGGAGGATGAGAGTGATGGCCCCGGCCCGGCGGTGGAGTTTGCGGGCCTCCGCCCGCCGTTCCTTCAGGATGAACTGGAGCTGTCCCAGGACAGGGGTTGCCGCCGCGAAGAGCGCCGCGAGCGCGCCGACCCAGGCGTGCGGCACCTGGAAGTGGGGACCTCCGAACCCGGCCACCATGGCGACGGCCGCCGAGAGGCCGCAGAGGACCGAGAGCGAGCCGCAGGCCCCAAGCCCCCGGTGGCCGCGAAGCCACCAGGGCCTTTTTCGCATGAGGCGGGCCACGGTCACGCCCGCCGTCATGAGGACGAGGCCGGCAATCATGAACCCGGCATGTAGAACCAGGAGCACGGTTCCCCTCCGTGATGCGCTCCGAAACCCCTTGTCACCCCGGCAATGCCGTCCGGGGTGTCCCGCCTTCGCGCGTTAGACGCCGGGGGAGTATTTCGCGGTGATCGATCCCCGGATGTTGCAGACGGCGGTGATCTCGAAGGTGTCGGCGCCCGTGGCGGCCACCCGGAAGGTGTACACGAAGGTGTCGCCGGTCTGCTTGTTGTACTCGCCCCGCGAAACGACCTGGCCGTTCTTCTTCACGACCACCTCCTTGACGTAATGCCTGTCGGGGTTGTTCGAGGGGTGGGTGATTTTCACGGAGAGAGTCTGGGCCTTGATGTCGTAGGCCACTTCCATCCTGTCGGGGCTGTGCGCCAGGCCCGCGCAGGGCAGGCTGAGGACAAAGAGAGCGGAAACGAGGAGGAGCAGGATTCGCGCAGAGGCCGTCTTCTTCATGGGAACACTCCTTTCGGCAACGTATGTTTTCACGATTTCACGGGGGCCCCCAGGAGCCCCATCATCTCATCCACGGTTTGAACCGGCCTGGAGCAGGCGAAATTCCGGCACACGTACGCCGCCGCCCTGCCCCCGTCGGCCTTCATGTCCTTCGTGTACGGGGCGATCGCCGCGACGGCCGCCGACCCGGCACCCTGCGGCCGAAACAGCAGGACCCGGTTGGGGAGGAACGCCCGCCTCACCGCACCCAGCATCTCCTGCGTGTCCTGCGCCCCGGGCTTTCCGGCAACGACGATTTCAAACGACGGACCCGCCAGGAACTCGAGGGCGACCATGAGCTGGGAGTATGCCGAGGGGATCTGCCCGATGCTGCGGGCGAAGGCCCGGGCAACGCCCACCGCCTTCTGCTCCAGGTCCTGTCTGCCCGTGATCCGCGACAGGCGAAGGAGGTTGAGCATCATGACCGAGCTTCCCGAGGGGATCGCCCCGTCGTAGCTGTCCTTCTGCCTCGAGAGGATCTGCTCGCCGTCGGCGGCGGTGAAGAAGAACCCCCCGTCCTTGCCGTCGTGGAAATGATTGATCGTATTATCGGCAAGTTCGAGGGCTGTCTTTAGGAATCCGGGCTCGAAGGTTGCCTCGTATAGCTCCAGGAGCCCCCAGGTGAGGAAAGCGTAATCGTCGAGCATCCCGCCGATGGCGGCTTCCCCGTCCCTGTAGCGATGCAGGAGCCTTCCCCGGCCGTCCCGGAGGCGGTCGAGGACGAATCGGGCGGCCTGTGCCGCCGCCGCGGCCCAATCCTGCCGATCGAGCACCGACGCCCCCTTTGCCAGGGCCGCGATCATGAGGCCGTTCCAGTCCGTGAGGACCTTGTCGTCCCTGCCGGGCCTCACGCGGCGCTCACGCAGCCGGAAGAGCTTCTCCCGGGCGCCCTCCCACATCGAGCGGGCCTCTTCGGGGGACCGGTCACGCCCCCCGGCCCCTTCTTCGACCGTTTTGGCCAGGTAGAGCACATTGCGGCCCGTCCGCACCCGCGTGGCCTCCTCGAGAAAGTTCCCCCCCTTCTCGATGCCGCAGGCCCGGATGACCAGGGCCGCCTCGTCCGGGTCGAGGGCCTCCCGGATTTCCGGTTCGCTCCAGAGGTAGAATTTTCCCTCCTCGCCCTCGCTGTCGGCATCCTCGGCGCAGAAAAAACCGCCCCCGGGGGCCTTCAGGTCGCGAAGCACGTAGGTGAAGATCTCCTCGGCCGTCCTTGCGTAATGCGCCTTTCCCGTTACCTGGAAGGTCTCGAGGTACGCCAGCGAGAGCATGGCCTGGTCGTAGAGCATCTTCTCGAAGTGCGGCAGGAGCCACCGCGCATCGGTGGAGTAGCGGTGAAAGCCGAAGCCAAGCTGGTCGTATACGCCGCCCCGGCGCATGGCCGAAAGGCTCCTCTCGACCATGTCGAGGGCCCTCGGTTCGCCGGTGCGCTTCCCGTAGCGCAGCAGGAACAGGAAGTGATGGGGTGAGGGGAATTTTGGCGCCCCGCCGAACCCCCCGCTGACCCCGTCAAACTGCGCGGCAAGCGCTTCGAAGGCCGCGCGGCACGCCTCCGCTCCGGGGGCGTCTCCCGCGGTCGACTCGGCGGACATATTCTTCAGGGCCAGGGTCACCTGCTCGGCCGACGAGAGCACGTCGCCCCGGCGGGTCTTCCAGACACGCTGGACGCCCTGGATCAACTCGATCATCCCGATGCGCCCGTGACGGTTCTCCTTGGGAATGTAGGTGCCGGCAAAGAAGGGTTTGCGTTCGGGGGTCATGAGGACCGTCAGGGGCCAGCCGCCGCTGCCCGTCATGATCTGGCAGACGGTCATGTAGACGCCATCCACGTCGGGTCTCTCCTCGCGGTCGACCTTGATGCAGACGAAGGCCTCGTTCATCAGCCGCGCCACCTCGGCGTCCTCGAAGGACTCGTGGGCCATCACGTGGCACCAGTGGCACGTGGAGTACCCGACGGAGAGGAAGACCGGCTTGTCCTCCGCCCGGGCCCGATCGAAGGCCTCGTCGGACCACGGGTGCCAGTCCACGGGGTTGCGGGCGTGCTGCAGGAGGTAGGGGCTCTTCTCGCGGATGAGCCGGTTGGGTTTGGAGTCGCTTTTCGAATGGGCGGCACTCATGCCTTCTTCACCCTTGCGGTGTCGTCAATCACTGTCCCGATGCCGTCGCTTCAACGCGAGCATCATGCAGCAAGATCAACTTCCGAGTCCTTCGCTGAAGTCATCGCTTCAGAATATCCGCCAATGCCTCCTGCAACGTGGGGTAGCGGAACCGGAACCCGGCATCCAGAAGCTTTCGGGGAAGCACGCGCGCGCCCCGCAGGATCACGCTGCCGAACTCGCCCTTCATCAGCCGCAGCATGAAGCCGGGCACGGGCGGCAGGAACGTCGGCACCCCCAGGACCCCGCCCAGCGTTTTCGTGAACTCACGGTTCCTGACGGGCTCGGGGGCCGTGCAGTTGACCGGTCCCGCGAGTGCCCGGTTTTCCTCGATGAGGAACAGAAAGATGCGGGCCAGGTCCATCTCGTGGATCCAGGAGAGCCACTGGCTGCCGCTGCCGAGATCGGCCCCCAGGCCCATGCGGAACACCGGGAGAACCTCGCCCAGCATCCCGCCGCTTCGGCCCATGACGATCCCGAAGCGCATCAGCGCGACGCGGACACCGAAGTCCGTCGCCCGCAGGGCCTCGCCCTCCCAGTCCCGGGACAGCATGGCCAGGAAGTCGGTCCCGGGCGGGGATTCCTCGGACAGATCCACGTCGCCGTGATAGCCGTAGTATCCCGCACCGGAGGTGCTGAAGAGGTGCGTCTCCTTCCCCCTTCGCGGCGCCATGGCCTCCACGAGGTGCCTCGTGGTGAGAATCCGGCTCTCCCGGATGACGCGCTTCGCCTCGTCGGTCCACCGCGTGAAAATGGAGGCCCCGGCAAGGTTGATGAAGACCTCGTGCCCGGGGACCTCTTCCTGCCACGCCCCCCGGACCGTGGGGTCCCCCTGCAGGGCCCTCGCGCCTGCGGGAAGGTTCCGGGCCGGCTCGCCCTTGCGCACGAGCACCGTCACCGAGTGCCCCTTCGCCGTCAGCTCGCGGGCAAGGGTCGTCCCGACGAACCCCGTCCCGCCGGTCATGAATACCTTCATGATTCGCTCCGCGAAAGGGTTTCGGGTTTCGGGTATCGGGAAAAATCTTTCTCCTTCCCGAGACCCGAGCCCCTAGACCCTATCCCCTGCCTTATTCTTTGTCCCCAATCAGCGGGAGGACCTTTTCGATCTTGAAGTAAACGACAAACTTGTTCTCGTTGCTGTACTTCCCGGAGGCCTCGGCGTGCTTCTTCCGGCGCATTTCGCTTACGAGCTGCGGGTCCTGGACCTCTTTCGTCATCGTCAGGTAAAGACGCCTGCCGACATACTTCTCGCCGGCTTCCTTGAACAGGTAGGCGGCGCGCGCGTTCTGCCGGATGTTGTGGTGGGTGAGCTTGTCGGCCATGATGAAGGCCACCGTCTCTTCGTCGATGAAGTGGGGCTTGGAATAGACAGCCGCATTCACGGCCCCGGCCGAATCGGCCGTGGAGAGAATACTCAGTCCCGTTGCACCTTCGAAATATTCGCTTAACTTCATGGGTCCTCCCGGGGGAATGGTCTATTTCGTCTATTCGGTCTATTCAGTCTGTCCGGTCTGTTCGGTCGACATTTTGTCGTTGTGATACCCTTCTCCGGTCACTGATCACGGGTTACTTTTTCCCAGTCGCTCGACGGCGTGATTCGCAGCCGCGAGGAAAATCGGCCTAGGGTCCATGCGGTGCGCCCGGAGGCACACCTCGGTGAACTTGACGGCGTGCTCGTCGCCCGTCTCGACGGCCCGCCCGACGAGGTCCTCCTCCGATCCATCATAAGCATCGCAGGGGGTCCTGTCAATTTCGCGGCCGATGGCGGCATAGAGGGCCGCCGAGGCCTGCCAGGCATAGCGAAGGGCGACGCGGCCGATGTCCGGCAGCAGGGATGCCGTCATGAGGCAGACGGCACCGGGACCGGTGACCCCGTGGACGAAGGTGATGACGCCGCCCCGGGTTTTCGCGTTTGCCAGGTAGACGCGGGCGAAGGCCTCCAGCAGGTCGACGTCAAACGGCGCGATGTCGTCGGGCGGCTCCGTGAGGTTGATGACCCGCGCAAAGGGCGCAAACCCGTCGAGCCGCCGGACCTTCTCGTAGATCAGGCCCTTCATCAGCCGCTCTTCGTCAGGAAGCGTCTCGACGTCGTCAATGGCCGTCAGCGGGTTGCGCACGCCGACACGGGGCACCGGGAAGCCCGGCAGCGACTGATAGCGGGAGGCCCAGTAGGCCAGGGCCCGGGCCAGCTCGCGGATCTTTGCGGGGGATTCCCCCCGTTCAAGGCTTCGCACCGCGTGCCCCGCGCGGATGGCGCCGTGCCAGGCCGCCCCCACCATGCCGGGAAGCAGGCGGGGGACCCAGACGTTGAGGACAGTGCGCCAGTCCTCCTCCCTCAGCTCTTCCTGGAAGCATGCCACCCAGTCGGCGTAGCGGCCGAAGGAGCCGAGGGCCTCGAACCAGGTCCCGCTGTCGACGGGAAGACCCGGCTTCGGGCTGCCCGGCAGCCGCTTGCGGTATCCCGCCACCCAGGGGATGACGGCCTCGTCCCGCCCCAGCGCCAGCAGCGCCTCGGCGGCCATGGGCCCGTGACTCGAGAAGCCGGGGCCGTACTCGGGGCCGGAATCCTCCAGGAGATCCAATGCCTCATCCATGACATCCATCGGGGCATCTCCGACAGGCGATTGCCTGCGCCGTCCCGCGCCGTGCGGCCGCGGGGGAGCCTCCCGTCACTCCTTCACCTCCGGGGCGGCCTTCGGGTCGAAGGGGTTCATCCGGACGGCCAGGTGGAACAGGTACGGGTAATCCTTCTTCAGGTGGGCCATGTAGCGGATCCAGCCCCGCACGAGCCGGGTAAACGCCCGCCGCATGTCCACGGACAGGTGCGCGTGGTCCGTCTTCGGGAGCGACGCCAGGTCCTTCCGGAACGAGAGTTCTTCGGCAAGGTGGACGATCCCCCAGAGCAGGTCGGTGAATTCCTCGTGCTCGAGCAGGTTCGGATTCTCCAGGAGCCTCAGGAGGAAATCCCGCTTCTCGCCGAGAAACGCCCTCAGCCCCTCCAGGTCCCCGCGCTGGCTGTCCATGCGGTAGTCGATGGTCTCGAGCCGCTTTTCCAGATTGACAAAATCCTCCCGGCTCCACCGGTCCGTCATGATGAGATCCCCGCGGATCTTCTCCACGTCGGGGTAGAACGTCGAGAGCCGGGCGATGAGTTCCCGGCCCGCCTCGGTGAAGAAGAGCCCGATGATCATGTTGAGCTTGAACAGCAGGGTCTGTTTCTCCCTCGCGTGGAGGAGCTGATCGATGATCATCGTCACGAGGAGGACCTCGATGAACACAAAGGCAATGTCCTCGACGAGAAAGATGAAAATGTGGTGGGCATCGCGGAAGATCAGGAAGTGGATGACGTAGACCAGGGCCGAAAGAACCACGAGCGTCAGCCCGATTGCGATGCGCCAGTTGTCGATTTTTACCATGGTCTCTCCTCGTCGGATATGAAAGGGTTCACGGAGGGCTCTCGTGCCGGGCGGCGCCGGCAGGGCCGCTACGGCGCCACACCCTTGAGCAGGGCCGTGAACCGGCGATTCGCCTCCTCCCAGTTCGCGATGTTCCAGAAGGCCTCGACGAACTTCGCCCTCAGGTTCCGGAAATCCAGGTAGTAGGCGTGCTCCCAGACATCCAGCACCAGGAGGATCGGGAACGCGGGGTAGACGTTCGCGTTGTGCTTCTCGATCTGCATGACGAGCGGGCGGTTCGACATCCGGCACCAGCTCAGCGCGGCCCAGCCGGAACCCTCGTCGGTAACGGCCGCCTGGGAAAACTCCGTCCGGAAGCGCTCGAAGCTGCCGAATTCCTTGTCAATGGCCGCACCCAGGATGCCCGCCGGCTGCCCGCCGCCGCCCCTGCCCGCCGGCGCCAGGTTTTCCCAGAAGAGGCCGTGCAGGAGGTGCCCGCCGATGTGGAAGGACAGCTCCTTGAGGGCGGCCTTCATGTCGAGATCGCCCCCGGTCTTCCGTGCCTGCTCGAGCTTCTCGAAGACGGCATTCGCTCCGGTCACGTAGGCCTGGTGGTGCTTTTCGTGGTGCAGCTGCAGCTGCTCCTCGGACATGAACGGCGCCAATTCCTTGTAACCGTAGGGCAGTTTTGGTAAAGAATAGAAGTGCGGCTTTTCCATGGCTCGATTCCGTCCTCTCCCGGGAAGGAACTCCCGCTAAAGGCTCCCGGTTGGAAGCGCGAACAATGTTGCGAAAGCGACCCCGCAGGCCCGCGACCCGCCGGGCCGCCGATACGAGCAGCCCGATCAGTGTACCGTAACGGGGCGAAGAAAAACAGGTGAAAAAGTTTCGGGGCCCCGCGGTCCCGACGAGGGGAACGGCCGGATGAAGAAAGACGAGCGCCGGACCAAGGCGGATCTCATCGGGGAGCTCGACTCCCTGCGGGTCGAGATTGCCCGGCTGCAGGAGGCTGAGGCCGCGCTTCGCGACACGGGGGCCCTGTACCGAAGCCTGGCGGACAGCAGCCCGGTGGGGGTCTTTTTCCTCGTGAACGGGAAGTTCCGCTTTCTCAATGCTCGGTTCGAGCAGAGCACGGGTTACCGCGCCGGCGATCTCCTGGGACAGGACTCGCTCGTGATCGTACACCCCGAGGACCGGGAGCAGGTGCGAAGGGACGCCATCGAGATGCTTCGGGGCCGCAGGAGCACCCCGTACGAGTTCCGCGCGGTGACGAAGGACGGCAGGATCCGGTGGATCCTCGGCACCGTGGCGTCCGTCTCGTTCCGGGGCGAGAGGGCCGTCCACGGCAGCTACATGGACATCACGGAGCAGAAGGAAACCCGGCAGAGGCTCGAGGAGATGGAAACCGTCGGGGCCTCCATCCTCGACGCCCTGCCCGTGGCGGTGATCGTGCTGCGCGAAAGAAACATCCTCTTTGCCAACCGGGCCACGGAGGCGGTCTTCGGATGGAAGCCCGAGGAACTCGCAGGACGGGGCACGCGGGTTCTCTACCGCAGCGATGCCGAGTACGAGGAGATCGGGCGGCGCTTCTACCCCGTCCTGGAGAGGCAGAGAACGTACGGCGAAGAGTTCCCCTGCCGGCACCGGGACGGCCGCGACATCCTGTGCTACGTCAGCACATCGCGCATCGGCGAGACCCTTCAGGAGAAGGGCATCGTCGCCACCTACGAGGACATCACCGAGCGAAAGCGCGCCGAGGCGGACCTGAAGGAAAGCGAGCAGCGCCTCCGCCGCATCATCGGCGGCTCGCCCATCGCCGCATTCGTCATCGGCCGGGACCACCGCGTGCTCTACTGGAACCGGGCCCTGGAGGAGCTGAGCGGGATCGGCGGAGCCGACGTGATCGGAACGGACGGGCAATGGCGCGCCTTCTATCCCGAGAAGCGCCCTTGCCTGGCCGATTTGCTCGTCGACCAGGCCTTCGACTCCATACCCGCGTGGTACTCGAACTGCTACAGCCCCTCGAAGCTCATCGAGGAGGCCTACGAGGCAACGGATTACTTCCCCTACCTGGGCAACGGGGGCAAATGGCTGCGGTTCACGGCGGCCGTCATCCGGGACTCCGCGGGCAACCGGGTCGGCGCGATGGAAACGCTGGAGGATGTGACGGAGCGACGCAACGCCGAGGAAGCCCTCAGGGAAAGCGAGGAGAGGCTCCGGGCCATCCTGGAGGGATCGCCCACACCCACGTTCGTCATCGACGGCCACCACCGGGTGATCGGGTGGAACCGGGCGCTCGAGGAGATGACGGGCGTTCGAAGCGGCGACGTGATCGGCACGGGGAGTCACTCGAAGGCGCTCTACGGCGAAGACCGGCCCACTGTCGCCGACCTGCTCGTCGACGGGGTGGCCGATCTGGCGGACGCGATCCGGAAATGGTACGGGCCGACCCTGCGGCGCTCGGGGCTGCTCGACGAGGCGTACGAGGCCACCGGGCCCCTGGCGTTCCCCGGCAGGGAGGAGAAGTGGATCCACTTCACCTCGGCGGCCGTGCGCGACAGGAAGGGAGACATGGTCGGCGCCGTGGAGACCATGACGGACATCTCGCCGCTCAAGAAGGCCGAAGAGGAGCTGACGCTCACCGTCGAAAAACTCCGGAAGGCCACGGCGGGGATCATCCGGGCCATCGACCGGATCGTCGAGACGCGCGACCCCTACACGGCGGGCCACCAGCACCAGGTGGCGCGCCTGGCCGAGGCCATCGCGCAGGAGAGCGGACTGCCTGCGGAAGCGGTCGAGGCGATCTACGTGGCCGCCTCGATTCACGACCTCGGCAAGATCACCGTGCCCGCCGAGATCCTCAGCAAGCCGGGACACATCAGCGACATCGAGCGGGAGATCATCCGCACGCACCCGCAGGTGGGCTACAACATCCTCAAGACCATCGACTTTCCCTGGCCGATCGCGGAGATCGTGCTGCAGCACCACGAGAGGCTCGACGGCTCGGGGTATCCCCGCGGCCTGAAGGACGGAGAGATCCGGATCGAGGCCAGGATCATCGGCCTGGCCGACGTGGTGGAGTCGATGGGTTCCCACAGGCCCTATCGTCCCACCCTGGGCATGGAACGGGCCCTTTCCGAGATACGGAAGAACCGGGGCATCCTGTACGACCCCGGCGTCGTCGATGCCTGCCTCGCCCTGTTCGAGAACAACCGGTTCGCCTTCGAGGGGCCGCCCGGCGATCCGGACCGGTAGGAAACGGTTCGTCGAAAACAAAAACGGAAAGGAACCCTTCATCATGAAACCCGTCGACACCGTCGCCATCGAAGACCGCCACATGCCGCCCTTCTTCACCAAGATCCCCCTTTCCATCGAGCGCGGCGAGGGGATGTACGTCTGGGACGAGTCGGGGAGGCGCTACATCGACTTCACCGCCGGCTGGGGGGTCACCTGCCTGGGGCACGCCCACCCCGCCATCGCCGGGGCCCTGGCCGAGCAGGGGCGGAAGATATGGCAGAACCCCAACTCGGGGTTGACCTACTCCCCCGCCCGCGCACGGCTCATCGAGCTGCTCACGGGAATCCTGCCGCCGGACCTGACTCGGGTCTTCTTTTCCAGCAGCGGCGCCGAGGCCAACGACGCCGTCATCAAGCTCGCGAGAAAAGCCACGGGCCGGATGGACGTCGTCTCGACGGAGCAGAGCTTCCACGGCAGGACGATCAGCACGGCCTCGGCCACGGGACAGGCCAAGCACCGGGAACGGTTCAACCCGCTCATGCCGAACTACCTCTTCGTCCCCTACGGCGACGCGGGGGCCGTCGCGGAGGCGCTCGGCGAGAGCACGGCCGCCGTCATCCTCGAGCCCATCCAGGGCGAGGGCGGGGTCAACGTGCCGCCGGAAGGCTACCTCCGGGAGGTCGAGGCGCTTTGCCGCAAGGCGGGCGCCTACCTGATCGTCGACGAGGTGCAGACCGGCTTCTGCCGGACGGGCCCGCTTTTCGCCGTCACGGAGCTGGGCGTGCGGCCCGACTTCATGACCCTGGCCAAGGGGATCGCCGGGGGGTTCCCCTTCGGGGCCTTCGCCCTGACGGAGGAGGTGTCGGCGAAACTCGAGAAGGGCGACCACGGCGGCACCTACTGCGGCAACCCCCTGGGCTGCGCCGTTGCGCACGCGGTGATCCGGCATCTCATCGACGAGAACATCGAGCAGAACGTGAAAAGCGTCGGGGCCATGATCCACGAGCAGATGCTCCTGTGGCGGGAACGGTTCCCCGCGATGATCTCCGACGTGCGGGGGCGGGGCCTGCTGCTCGCCATGGAGATGGCCGGAGCGCCGGCGGCGGAGCGCTTTTTCGGCGAGGCCCTGAAGAGGGGGATGATCCTCAACCTGATCCAGGCGAAGGTGATCCGCCTCTGCCCGGCCCTCAACATCACGCCCGGCGAGGCCGAGGTGGCCCTCTCGATCCTCGACGAGGCCCTCGAGGCCGCCGCGAAAGCCTGAATGGACAGACCCGCGCGAGCGACGGCACGCGGGCACGGGAAGGACAGAATAACCCATGAAAATCAACTTCACCCGGACCAACGGCCCCCTGGACGGGACGATCGACGGCCTGATGGAAACCGCCGGGGGCATCCGGAAACCCGAAACCGTGCGCGAGATGATCATCGCGGCGCTCAAGGCCGGCCAGGAGAGCGACGAGAGCGCCGATTTGAAGCTCATGAACTCGACGCTCAAGGAGATGCGGTTCACTTCCAAGGTCTTCGCGCCCTACCGCGGCGTGCGCAAGGTCACGGTGTTCGGCTCTGCGCGCACCCTGCCCGACGACCCGGTGTACGGGATGGCGAGGCTCTTCGGCAGGCGGCTGGCCGAGGCCGGTTACATGGTCATCACCGGCGGCGGGGGCGGCATCATGGAGGCCGTCAACGCCGGGGCGGGCACCGATCACTCTTTCGGGGTGAACATCCGCCTGCCCTTCGAGGAGAAGCCGAACCCCGTGATCGAGGGCAATCCGCGGTCCATCAACTACAAGTATTTCTTCAACCGCAAGGTCGCCTTCCTGAAGGAGTCGGACGCCGTGGCGCTCTTCCCGGGCGGCTTCGGGACCCTCGACGAGGCGATGGAGACCCTCACCCTGGTGCAGACGGGGAAGCGCAACCCCATGCCTCTTGTGCTCGTGGAAACCCCGGGTTCGTCCTACTGGGCCCACGTGATCCGGTTCCTCGAGGAGGAGCTGTTGTCGCACCGCTACATTTGCCCGTCGGACTTCGCGCTCTTCGAGCGGGTCCTCTCCGTGGACGATGCCGTGGAGCGGATCCAGCGGTTCTACCGCCGCTACCACAGCCAGCGCTACGTGCGCGGGCAGCTGGTGATCCGGCTCTCCTCCCCGCTCGGCGACGGCGACGTCGCGGCGCTGGAGGGCCGGTTCCGGGACCTCCTCCTGCCCGGGGGGCGCATCGAGCCCTCGGGGGCGCTGGACGAGGAGAGGGAGGACGCCGACGAGGTGGACCGCCCCCGGCTCGTGATCGATTTCAACCGGAGGGACTTCGGGCGCCTCCGGAGCCTGATCGACGCGATCAACGATTGCTGACCCGCAGGAAACGGAGAAGCCCATGGGCCCGGTGAAATTCCAGGACAACACCTTCCGCGACGGCCACCAGTCCGTCTTCGCCACGCGGATGACCACGGAGGACATGATCCCCGTCGCCGAGAGGATGGACGAGGTCGGGTTCTGGGCCGTGGAGGTCTGGGGGGGAGCGACGTTCGACACGATGCACCGTTTTCTGAACGAGGACCCCTGGGAGCGGCCGCGCATCCTGAAGCGGTACATGAAAAAGACCCCCTTCGCCATGCTGCTGCGGGGCCAGAACCTTGTCGGCTACCGGCACTACGCCGACGACGTCGTCCGGGCTTTCGTCGACCGGGCCTGCGAGATCGGGATCGACGTCTTCCGCGTCTTCGACGCGCTCAACGACCTGCGGAACGTCGAGACCGGCGCCGCCCGCATCCGGGCCAACGGCAAACACTTCGAGGGCGCCGTCGTCTACTCGCTGACGGAGCGGCACCTCGGCGGCGAGGTCTTCAACCTTCCCTACTACGTCTCGAAGGCCCGGGCCCTGGAGGAGATGGGCGCCGACTCGATCTGCATCAAGGACATGGCGGGCATCCTGGCGCCCTATGACGCGTTCCGGCTGTTCGCGGAGTTGAAGAAATCCGTCAGGGTCCCCCTGCACCTGCACACCCATTACACGAGCGGAATGGCGTCGATGACCTGCCTGAAGGCCGTCGAGGCCGGCGTGGACATCGTGGACACCTGCGTGGCCCCCTACGCCATGCGGACGTCGATGCCCCCCATCGAGCCGCTCCTGCTCGCCCTGGAAGGCACCGAGCGGGACCCGGGAATCGAAATGGGCCGCCTCCTGGCAATCGGGCATTACCTGGAGTCCCTGGCGCCCCGGTACGAGAAGCACATCGCCTCCAACAGCCTGTCGCTGATCGACGAGAGCGTGATCGCCCACCAGATCCCCGGCGGGATGACCTCCAACCTCGTCAGCCAGCTCAAGGAGATGAACGCCCTGGACCGGCTGCCGGAGGTGCAGCGGGAAATCCAGGCGGTCCGCCGGGAGGCGGGGATGCCGCCGCTGGTGACCCCGACATCCCAGATCGTCGGCTCCCAGGCCGTCATGAACGTGATGGCGGGCCGCTACCGGACGATCAGCAACCAGTTCCGCGACCTGCTCTTCGGCCTCTACGGGAAGACGCCCGCCGCGGTGGACCCTCAGGTCCGCGAGACGGCCCTGCGCGGCTACGACAAGGGCGTCTGGATCACGGACCGGCCGGCCAACCATCTCAAGCCGGAGATGGAAGCGGCCCGGCGGAAGCTGGGCGACCTGGCCCGGACCGAGGAGGACGTGCTGACCTACGTCCTCTACCCCGCATCGGGGGAGCAGTTCCTGAAGCGGAAATACGGCCGGGGATAGCGGCACGGCGGAAGCAAGGCAAGACGAGTCGCCTCAGGGCCCGGTCGGGCCTTGCGACCCGGGACGTCGATCGATCCTCCCGCATTCATGAGCACCCCCACTCCATGCGGCGCCACAGGGCAATCGGCAACCGTCAGGGATGAGTAGCCGATCTGGCACGAGTGTTGCTGCTGGATTGGCCGTTCACCATTCTTTCTTCCCGGACGAGGTAGACCGTCATGACACAAGCCAGCGTTCTGATCGTGGACGATGAGCCCTCGGTGAGGCAAACCCTCTCGGAGTGGATGAGGAACCAGAATTTTCATGTCCTCGAGGCCGAAGGCGGCCGGCAGGCCATGGAAATGATCAGCAGGCGGGATCCGGATCTTGTCATCTCGGATGTGGTCATGCCGGGGATGGACGGGATTCAACTCCTGAGGCAAACCCGGGCCGTCAAGATGGAGGTCCCCTTTCTCATGATCTCGGGCTACCCGTCCCACGCCACCGCGGTGGACATCATGAAACTCGGCGCTTCGGACTACCTGCCCAAACCCTTCTCGTTGGAGGAGTTGACGCGCCGGGTGGATCATATCCTGAAATCGAAGAGTCTTGCCCGCCCGCTTGCCCCGGTCGAAGGGGCCATCCTGGCGGCCGTCGTCTCCGCGACCCTGTGGATTCTCATCCTCTGGGCGGTCTCCGCACTGTTCCTGTGACCGGGACATCCTGCTCGACAGGATGGACCCGGATTCCCAGCGGGGCCGGGAGCGGCCCTGCCCCCTGTCCATTCCAGACACAGGCCATCAAGGACACGAGCGGGCGCGGAAACGCCCGGGTCTCGTCGATGGATCCGGCATGCCCGGCATGAACAGCGCGCTCGCCCCTGCTGCGCTTCCCGCAGACGCGATTCCATGACGCGTTGAGCGTACGCCCGCGGCCCGCCGCGGGGAAGCCCCCGCCCCGCCTGCGATCCCGCCCCATCAGCGCAACTCCTATGCACCGCTCAGACCCCGTCTGCCGGACCGTATCCGGGCATTCCTACCCCCTTTTCAGACGGCCGCCGATTTTCCCGCAGCGGCAAACTCCGTAGAAATAGGCCGACAGAAGGCAGGACAGGCCCTGATGAACCCTATGGGGAAAAAGAAGCGCAGCGGGCTTCACAACGCCCACCGGGTCGCCGTGCCGGGCGAGAAGGTCGAGTGGGTCTGGGAGGATCCCCTCATGAATCCCCGGCACATTTACCGCTGACCCCGGAGCCTGTCCGGAGGAAACGTCGACAGGAAGAAAACGGGGCGAGTCGGAAACGGGACCCGGGCGTTCCGGCGATGCGGCATCGGGCGGGACCCGATGCGCTTCCCGGAGATCGTCACGAACACCGACCGATAGACCCGGCACAACCACAAGACGGGGGATCGAGTCATCCTCCCCGGCAACAGGAGAAACCCATGGCCAACAAACCGGTCGAAATTGTCGAGCTGGCAGGAAATGCCGGGGTGTACAAGGCGAATCTCGGCACCCCCAATTTCCTGGTACGGAGTTTCATGGCAGGACTGTTCATCGCGGTGGGAGCCGCACTTTGCACCGTCTGCGGCACGGGGGTGGAAAAGACCCTCGGCCCGGGCTTCAAGGCCCTGGTGGGGGGCGCGGTCTTCCCCGTGGGCCTCATCGCCATCGTGCTGACGGGCATGTCGCTCTTCACGGGCGACACGATGCTCATCCCCATGGCGGTGTTTCAGAAGAAGACCACCTGGGACAAGGTTTTCAATGCCTGGTTCTGGGTCTACATCGGGAACTTCGTCGGCTCCATCTTCTGGGCGTACCTGATGGTCGTCGGTCCCCTGACGAAGGGGGGAGGACCCGAGCTGACGGTGTTCGGGCAGAACGCCGTCGCGATCGCGGAAGCCAAGACCCTCCCCTACATCGCGACGGGCACCCTCGGGCTCTGGTCCGCGTTCATGAAGGGCATCGCCTGCAACCTGCTGGTCAACGTCGCCATCCTGCTCGCGTTCGCGTCGAAGAACATGATCGGTAAATTCTTCGGCATCTGGTTCCCCATCATGGCCTTCGTCGCCTCGGGGTTCGAGCACTCCGTGGCGAACATGTACTTCATCCCCACGGGCATCCTGCTGGGGGCCAATGTCACCTGGGCGCAATTCGTCCAGTGGAACCTGGTCCCGGTGACGCTGGGAAACATCGTGGGCGGGTTCATCTTCATCGGCGCGGTGTACTTCTACTCCTTCAAGAAGGAACTGTCCTCGATGTCGCCCACATAGCATCGGTCTTGCAAACCCGAAGCTCCCGTATGCCAGGTCTTCCAGGACCCCGGCAATGCGGGGGCTTATATTTTCCCGTCCGCGGCGACGGCAGGGCCCGGCGAAGGGAACGGACGGTTACAGAAACGGCAGGGGGTCGTCCCGGCGGTAGGCCGTTGCCTGGCAGGACGCCATGAGATCGCCGGAAGTGTTGCGGACCTCGATCAGGAAGTGGCTGACCCGGCGGGAACGGTTGACGAGCTTGGCCTCGGCCTGGAGCACGTCCCCGTCGCTCGGGGCCTTCACGTAGGAGAGGCTTACGTTCAGGGCGATCTCGATGCGGCCGCTGGAGTTCGAGGCGAACTGGAACGCCTCGTCGATGAGCGAGAAGAGCGCGCCGCCATGGCACCGGCCGTAAATGTTGCGGTGACTCTCCGTGAAGGCCATCCGGACGAGCGCGTAGCCGTCTTCGACCTTCAGAAGCTCGAGGCCCAGCAGCTTCGCATAGGGCTCATCCTTCGCGCGCCCGCGCAGGGCCTCGAAGACCTTCTCGCTCATGCCTCCCCCCTTCAAAGAAAATCCCCCTCTTTCCCCCTTTTGATCAAGGGGGATGAAAAAGGGGGATTTGTTCCTTCAGCCCCTGTGCCCTGGACCCGGTACCCGGTTTACAGTCTATAGACTGTAAACCTTGTCCCCCGGCAGCACCGTAAACCCGCTCTTCGTCAGGATCTCGATGGCCCGGTCCGTCGCGTTGAACCGGAAGATGATGATCGCATGCTCGCCGCTTCTCTCCACGTAGGCGTACATGTACTCCACGTTGATGCTCTCCTTCGAGAGGGCCTCGAGGATACTGTGGAGCCCGCCCGGCCGGTCGGGGACCAGCACGGCCACCACACTCGTGCGTCCCACGGTGAACCCGTTCTCCTTCAAAACCTGCTTGGCCTTTTCCGCGTCGTTGACGATCAGGCGCAGCACCCCGAAATCGGAGGTGTCGGCAAGCGAGAGGGCCCGGATGTTGATGCCGGCGTCCCTCAGCACGCGCGTGACGAACTCCAGCCCGCCCGGCTTGTTCTCCAGAAAGATGGATATCTGCTCGACCTTGTTCATGGGTGCACCCCCTTCGTGCGGTCTCAGATGGTTCGCTTGTCGATGACGCGCTTCGCCTTGCCCTCGAAACGCTGGATCGTCTTGGGCTCCACGAGCTTCACCTTGGTCGAGACGCCCAGGTAGTCCTTGATGTCTTTCGTGATGCGGCGGCTGAGTTGCTGCAGCACCTTCACCTCGCCCGTCTCGGCGAAGACCTTCTCCCCCACCTCAACCTGTACCTCCAGGGTGTCGAGATTGCCTTCGCGGTCCACGACGAGCATGTAGTGGGGCTCGATGCCCGGGATGTTGAGCAGCACGCCCTCGATCTGGGAGGGGAACACGTTGACCCCCCGGATGATCAGCATGTCGTCGCTGCGGCCCGTGACGCGGTCCATGCGCACGAGCGTCCGGCCGCACCGGCAGGGCGCCTTCACCAGGCGGGAGACGTCCCGCGTGCGGTAGCGGATCAGCGGGAAGGCCTCCTTGGTCACCGTCGTGAAGACCAGTTCGCCGATTTCTCCCTCGGGCAGCGCCTCGCCCGTCTCGGGGTCAATGATCTCGGCGATGAAGTGGTCCTCGAAGATGTGCAGGCCCTGCTTGGCCTCGAGGCACTCCATGGCGACGCCGGGCCCCATGACCTCCGAGAGCCCGTAGATGTCGAGGGCCGTGATGTCGAGCTTGTTTTCGATCTCCTGGCGCATCTTCTCGCTCCAGGGCTCGGCGCCGAGGACGCCCACGCGCAGCTTCAGGGCGCGCATGTCGACGCCCATCTCCTCGCCCTGCTCGGCCAGGTAGAGCGTGTAGGAGGGGGTGGCGCAGATGGCCGTGGGGCCGAAGTCCTGGAGGATCATGATCTGGCGCTTCGTGTTGCCGCCCGAGATGGGGATGACGCTGGCGCCGAGTTTCTCGGCCCCGTAGTGGGCCCCGAGGCCGCCGGTGAACAGGCCGTAGCCGTAGGCGTTGTGGATGATGTCGTTCTTCGTCAGGCCCGCCATGACGAAGCACCGGGCCATGAGCTCGGACCAGGTCTCGATGTCGCGCCTCGTGTAGCCCACGACGGTGGAGCGTCCCGTGGTGCCCGAGGAGGCGTGGACCCGGACCACGCTCGACATGGGGACGGCGAAAAGGCCGTAGGGGTAGTTGTCCCGCAGGTCCTGTTTGGTCGTGAAGGGAAGCCGCTTGAGGTCGTCGAGGGATCGGATGTCGTCGGGCTTGACGCCGGCGTTGTCGAAGGCCCGCTTGTAGAACCCCACGGTATGGTAGACGCGCTGGACCACCTGCTGGAGCCTCTTGACCTGCAACGCCTCCAGCGCCTCGCGCGGCAGCGTCTCGAATTCTTCGTTGTAGATCATAATCCCCTCTTGCCTCCTCATGGTGTAGTCAAAACCGGAAAACAGGCCGCATGATAGCTGAAATCCCCCGGCATTTCAAAGCGGATTTACCCGTCCCTGCGATCCATCGTGCAGATGGTCCCGTCGCGGTAGCACCGCTTGATGTATACGTACCCGCCGGCCAGGGCGATGATGATCACGCCGATCCCGATGAGCTTGAGCCCGTCGAGGTCCTTCACGTCGAGAATGATGACTTTGCGGGCGATCGCGATCATCGCCACCGTCATGACGACCTCCACATGGACGAGCTTGTGGTCCAGGTACATCCGGATGGACTCCAGGAGCTCGATCCCGATGAGCACCAGGAGGAACATGCCGAAGATCTCGAGGAGGCGGTTGACATCGAAGAGCAGGTACGGGGGCGTGCTCAGATCCCGGATGATGATCCAGGCCAGATCGAGCGAAGCAAAGAGGACCACCAGGGCCATCATGACGACCAGCGCGCGGATCACGATGCCTTCGAGCTTTTCCAGATACTTGAGCATGGGGCGGACTCTCCGGGATTTGATGAACCTTTCCGGGTATTTCTACCATAACCGGCCGCAAGAGCAAAGGATTTGTGTTTGGAATCGATGGATTCCGTGATTATAATAAAAAAAAGAGCGACAATAGGAGTGTCACATGGGTACCGTCAAGATCAAGGGCATGTCCTGCAGCCACTGCGTCATGGCCGTCACGAAGGCCTTGAGCGGCATCGAAGGCGTGGGGAACGTAAAAGTGGACCTGGCAAAGGGCGAGGCGACCTTCGAAGAGACCCAGCCCGTCGACCGGGCCGTCATCGCGGAGCGGATCCGGAAAGCGGGGTTCGACGTTGCCTGAGAAGGTCACCCTCGGCATTTCCGGCATGTCCTGCGCCGCCTGCGTGCGCCGCGTCGAGGAGGGCCTCAAGGACCTGCCGGGCGTGCGAGATGCCGCTGTGAATTTCGCCACGGGCAAAGCCCTCGTGGAATATGACCCCGGTACGATCAGCGTGGACGGAATGGCCGGAGCGGTCCGCGAGCTGGGCTACGAGGTCGTCTCCCGGGAGCCGGCGGGCCGCGCCGCCCGGGAGACGACGGCGGTTTCCATCGGCGGGATGACCTGCGCGGCCTGTGTGCGGCGGGTCGAGCTTGCCCTGAAGGAGGTCCCCGGCGTCGAGGACGCCTCCGTGAACCTGGCCACGGGGCGCGGGACGGTGACCCACGGCGCCGACTGGGCGGGCCCGGGCGGGCTGCGCAGGGCCGTCACGGAGGCGGGCTACGAGTACCTGGGCCTCGTCGACGAGACGCGGGAGGACCCGATCGAGAAGGCCCGCGAGCGGGAGATTCGGGAGCTCACCGCCAAGTTCGCCGCCGGCATCGTCCTGAGCGTGGTCATCTTCATGGGGACCATGCAGGAGTGGTTCCCCTTCCTGGACGGGGTCCCCCGGCAGGCCATGCTCACCCTGCTGTTTGCCCTCACGACGCCCGTCGTCTTCTGGGTGGGAAGCCGCTTCCACTCGGGCGCGCTGAAGGCGCTCCGGCAAAAGACCTCGGACATGAACACTCTCGTGTCCATCGGGGCCCTTTCGGCCTACCTGTACTCGGCGCTCGCCACGTTCTTCCCGTCTCTCTTCACCCGGGCGGGGGTGGAATTGCACGTCTACTACGACGGGGCGGCATTCATTGTCAGCTTCATCGTCCTGGGCAGGCTGCTGGAGGCGCGCACGAAGGGAAAGACCTCGCAGGCCATCAAGCGGCTCGTGGGGCTGAAGCCCCGCACGGCGCGCGTGATCCGCGACGGGCAACCCGCGGACATCCCCGTCGAGGAAGTCTTGAGGGGCGACGAGATCCTCGTGCGGCCCGGGGAGAAGATCCCCACCGACGGCGTCGTCCTCACGGGCGCCTCGGCCGTGGACGAGTCCATGCTCACGGGCGAGAGCATGCCCGTCGCGAAGGAGCCGGGCAGCGACGTCTATGGGGCCACGATCAACCGCAGCGGGAGCTTCACCTTCCGTGCGACGAAGATCGGGGCCGAAACGGCGCTCGCCCAGATCATCCGCCTCGTCGAGGAGGCCCAGGGCTCGAAGGCGCCCATCCAGCGGATCGCCGACCGCGTGGCCGCCGTCTTCGTCCCGACGGTCTTGGTCATCGCCTCCCTGACGTTTGCCGTCTGGGCCTTTATCGTCCCCGACCCCGTCTTCACCCGGGCCCTGCTCAACTTCGTCTCCGTGCTCATCATCGCCTGCCCCTGCGCCATGGGGCTGGCGACGCCGACGGCCGTCATGGTGGGAACGGGGATCGGCGCCGAGAAGGGGATCCTGATCAAGGGGGGCGAAAGCCTCGAGAAGGCCCACAGGCTGACCATGGTCGTCTTCGACAAGACGGGGACCCTCACCGTGGGCGCGCCCCGCGTCACCGACGTCGAGACGGCGCCCGGCGCGGCCCGTGAGGACGTCCTGCGGGCCGCCGCCTCGGTGGAAGCCCTCTCCGAGCATCCCCTGGCCGCCGCCATCGTCGAGAAGGCGCGAAGCGAGGGAATCGGTCCGGGCCCCGTCGAGGGGTTCGAGGCCCTCTCGGGCCTCGGCGCCAGGGCCCGCATCGACGGCGCGGGCGTCCTGCTGGGCAACCGAAAGCTCATCGAGCAGGAAGGCGTGCGACTCGACGGCCTACGAGAGACGGCAGACAGGCTTTCCGGCGAGGCGAAGACCTGCGTCTTCGTGGCCCTCGGCGGGAAGGCCGCCGGGGTGATCGCCCTTGCCGACGTGCCGAAGAGCACGGCCGCCGAAACGGTGGCAACGCTCAAGGGCATGGGGCTCAAGGTGGGCCTGATCACCGGCGACAATGAGGGCACCGCCCGGTCCATGGGCCGGGTGCTCGGCATCGACCGGGTGCTCGCCGAGGTCCTCCCCGGAGGAAAAGCAAAAGAGATCGAGCACTTGAAAGCGCAAGGCGAGGTGGTTGCCATGGTGGGCGACGGGATCAACGATGCGCCGGCCCTCTCGGCCGCCGACATCGGGATCGCCATCGGCGCCGGGACCGACGTGGCCATCGAGGCCTCCGACATCACCCTCATCCGCGACGACCTGCGGGCCGTGCCCGAGGCGATCCGGCTCTCCTTCCGGACGATGAAGGCCATCCGGCAGAACCTCTTCTGGGCCTTCATCTACAACGTCATCGGGATCCCCGTTGCCGCCGGCGTCCTCTACCCGTTCTTCGGGGTCCTCCTCAACCCCGTCTATGCCGCCGCAGCCATGGCGCTCAGCTCCGTGTCGGTGGTGACGAATTCGCTGCGGCTGCGCTGGTCCTAGCGGCTGCGCCGCGGGCAAATGCCCGGAAGCTGCGAAGTTGAGAAGTTGGGAAGCCTGGACGAACCGGCAGCCATGCACACGTCTGCCCATGCTCCGAACTTCCTAACTTCCGAGCTTCCTGACTTCCATCTTTTCAACGGGGGTAGAAATGTTCTCGCCCTATGCAGTTAAGGCGGGGACTGCACAGGGCGAGGAGGAAGGGGAGGGAATCTTATGTCCATATCCTCACAACAGTCTGTAAGGATAAGCGCGTTTCGTCCAGATGCTCGTCGGGTAATCCGCCTGTAGCCGTTCATAGGCCATTTTGAGCGGCTTCGCGTTGTGCGTGCTCTTGTACTGGCAGACCCCTTTCAGGTATATGGCCTCCGCGGTTGAATCGCTCCGCGGGTACTTCTCCACGATCTGATCAAAGAACTCCAAGGCTTTCTCGATGCGTTCCGCGTCGAAATGAACCTTTCCCACCCCCAGAAGAATGGACGGAATCATTTCTTCGGGAGGGAGGAAACCCGCGGTGCGGTGCCGTTCTTTTCCTCCGCCGTTTGCCGAGATGAGAGTCGGTATCCACTTCACCATGATAAAATCAGCCCGGGGGTCCCAGTCTCATGTCAATCGAGAAGAAACGACATTCCTCTCGATGAATTCGATCCTTCCAGTGCCTGTTTCGGATTCGCCTCCCGACGAATCTCCCCCTGCCACTCCGCTACGCTCATCCGGCCGCCGCAGGAAAAACAGGACTCATGTACTCATATAGCAAACATGCTGCCATCCCGGGGACAGCGGCCCTCTTTTCTCAACTACTCGACATCACTACTTATTTTTTAGAATCATCTCCTGGCCACCCTGGATGCAGGCGACACAATCTCCCCCCTTCGACGGGGAGGCCCCCCGCGACGCCGGGACCTCCCCCCTCGATGAGCCCTGAAGACGAACCTTTGGGGGGAGCGACCCTTTCGTCACAGCCTTGCGACATGAATGTCGCGGACCGGGCGTCGTCTCCGGCACCGAACTGCAGTGCGCGGGCGGTACCCGGGCAAGCGGATGCGGATCGTGAGCAGGACGGATCGAAAGAGAGCGGATCAGGCCCGGGCAGGCAGGATGCAGTCCGGGGCGTCGTGGGAGGCGTTGTTGACGACGGGCGTCACGTCGTAGGCATCCATCTCCTCCGCGGGGTAGGGCGTCAGGATCCCCTGGAGACGCCCGGGGGTACCCTCCGCGGGATCGAGCCATCGGTCCTCGGCGCCCTCGGCCACAATGACCGGCATGCGGCCATGGATGGGACGGACCAGATCGTTCGCCACGGTCGTGACGATCGTGCACGTGCGGAACTCGCGCCCATCGGGCGCTTTCCACGTTTCGTAGAGACCCGCAAGCCCGAAGGGCTTTCTCGACTTGAGAAAAATGTAGACGGGCACCTTCCGCCTCCCCGCCGGCCGCCACTCGTAAAACCCGTCGGCAGCGACGAGGCAGCGCCGCTTCACGAAGGCGCGACGAAAGCTGGGCTTCTCCGCCAGGGTTTCGGCGCGGGCGTTGATGAGGCGGCTGCCGATGGCGGGGTCCTTCGCCCAGGAGGGGATCAGGCCCCACCGCATGGGCTCGATGCGCTTCGCCCCGTCCGCAACGACGCAGAGGATGTCCTGTCCCGGCGCAATGTTGTACCGGGGTCGCAGTCCCGCCGGCGACGACGCGTGAAACCGCTCGGTGACGGCAACAAAGGGACTGACGAGCGTGAACCTCCCGCACATCTCTTCCTCCCTTTCGGGCGTTCAAAAACGCCGCGATGCGGAACTTTCATTAGACAGAGGGTATGAGGGTATGAAGGTCAGAAGGTTGGAGAAGCAGGTGGACAGAACTTTGGCTGCCGACTCATCCAACGTTCTCACCCTCTCACCTTCTTACCTTCTCGGTTTGCCCGATGCGCCACCGGTCAACAGCCTGCTTATCTCATCCCGTCGAGACTGGTCAAAAAGGTTTAGATGCAAGGCGCGCGAGGGCGAGGAGCGAGGCGTACTTTGAGGCGTACGTCGAGCGACGCAGGCCGAAGCGCAGCGCAGCAGATGAACCTTTTTCACCAGTCTCTCACCCGTCCATCAGGTTGATCATCTGGTACTCGTGATACATGCACCGGTCCTGCACGAAGAGAATCCCGTTCTCCTCGGCAAGTCTGCGGGCCTCTTCGTTGCGGATCCCCTGCTGGAGCCAGACGACGTCCACGTCGCCTCTCTCCTTCCTGCGGGCCACCGCCTCCCGGACCGGTTCGAGGGCGTCCTCGGAGCGCCGGAACACCTGGACGACGTCGATCCGCTTCGGGACCGATTTCAGGTCGGGATAGCTTTTCCGTTTCAGGATGACCTCGGCGGTCGGGTTCACCGGGATGATGTCGTATCCCTTCTTGGCGAGATACTCAGGCACCCAGTAAGCCGTCTTGGCCGAATCCTTCGACATGCCGTAGACGGCAATGGTCCGGGTTTTCTCCAGGATGCTGCGGATCCTATCGCGGGCGGCCATTTCACCTCCCCTGCCGAAACAGGTTGTTCATTCTAGCACACTCTGCCCGGCCGGCGAAACCGGAACGAGCGTTACTCCACCCGCACGTGCTTCCAGCGTCCCCCCCGAAAGCGCAGGGCCATGAGCAGGGAGTAGCACATCATGGAGACGACCATGGCGACCCAGACCCCGGTGGGACCCCAGTCCAACGCGATCGCCAGCCCGTAGGCCAGCGGCAGCCGGACCCCCCACATGGAGGCCACGATGATCCACATGGTCGACTTCGTGTCGCCGGCCCCCGTGATCGCCCCGGACAGGATGGTCCCCAGGGCCAGAAAGGGCTCGGAAACCATGTTGATCCGCAGGTAATTGGCCGTCTCGTCCAGGACCTCCGGCGTCCGCGCCAGGATCGATGCGAACGCTTCGGCCCAGACGAAGATGGGCAGGGCAAGCGAGCCCAGCAGGACCATTCCCGCCCCCGCCGTTTTCCACCCGAGGGTCTCGGCCCTTTGCGGGTTGCCCGCCCCCAGGTTCTGCCCGGCGAGAACGGAAGCGGCCATGTTGAGGGCAAAGGCCGGCAGGAAAATGATGGCCTCGATCCGAAGCCCGTTGGTCAGCGCGGCGAGGGCCGTGACTGTCCCCTCGCCGATCCGCGACAGGATGTTGTAGAGCACGATGCTGCCCGCCTGCCAGGCGACCTGCAGGAAAACCGACGGCCAGCCGATGTCGACGATCCGGCCGATGGTGGGGAAATCCACGCGCCAGGGTTCGGTGAAGACGCCCCGCCACCGCTTCGTCGCCAGGAGCGCCAGGCTGATGAGCATCCCTGCGGAAAACGACGAGGCCGTGGCCAGCGCGATGCCCCGGTACCCCATTTCCGGGAAAGGCGGGATCCCGAAGACCAGGGCGAAGTCGCCGGCGATGTTGACGAGGCTGACAAAGAACATGGTGAGCAGAGGCTTCTTCACGTCGCCCGCAGCGCGGAAGATGGAGTTGGCGATGATGAGCAGGTAATTGGGCCCCAGGGCGAAGGCGAAGATGCGCAGGAAGTCCTCTGCGACGGCGCGGATCTCGCCGGGCATGCCCGCCAGGGCCACGATCTCGCGGCAGTACACGACCGTCGCGGAGGTGACGACGACGGCCACGACCGCGCCGAACAGCAGCGACTGCCTCGCGATCCCGACGGCACGGCCCGGGTTCGACGCCCCGACGGCCCGCGACACCATGGCGATCGTCCCGACGCCGATGGCGTTGGCGACGACGATGACGATGAAGAAGAGCTGGGTGACAAACCCGATGGCCGCCTGGATGTCGGGCCCGATGAAGCCCGCCACGTAGAGATCGGCCAGGCCCACGAGGAAGTTGAAGACCATGATGAAGAAGGTGGGCCACGAGAGGTGCCAGATGTTCTTCCAGAGGCTGCCCTGTGTCAGCTCCGGGGAATGCTGCTCGCCGATGGTCTACGCTCCATTTCACCCGCCGGCGGCGGGCCGCAGTTGAAAAAGATCCAGACCGGGAAAGACCGGGGAGCTTCACTCTCCGGTCTCTCCGGCGTTTGCTCTTTTCGGTCTTTTCTTCCCTATACCCTATCCCCGAGACCCGATCCCCTTCTTCAGTACCGGAACAGGGCCGCCGCGGGCTCCCTGTCGGGCATCCTGTCGCGCTGGACGGCATAGACCTTCCCGCCCGCCCCCAGGGTCTGGATCGCCGCAAAGTCGATCAGGTCCTCGTCGCCTTTTTTTCCGCCGTTGTGAACAACGGCTTTCCCCGTCTGGGGGTTGAAGGTGCCCCATTTCTCCTGGCCCACTTCCACGAAAAGATACCCGACCCGTCCGTGATGGGCGGCCGGCACGATCTCCTCGAGGTTGTTCGAGGCGAGGCCCGTCCCGAGCGATTGCCGGTAGCGGACCCGGGCCTCCTCCTGCTCCCTGAGAAACCAGGGCTCCACGACGGGAAGGGCCTGGGCATGAAGCTCTTCGGCGCTTGCCTGGTCCGGGTTGCCGATGATCGCCGACTCCACGAGGCAGGGGTAGGTGTTGACGTCCCGATACAGGGAAAAGACGTACTCGACCCCGGCGACGATCAGCGGGTCGCGCTCGTCCTTCAGGACCGACCGGAGGGTCTTGTCGATCTGCAGGAGGTACCGGAGGACGTTTTCCTTGGTGTACACGTCGTCCGTCCAGGCCGTCGAGCCCCGGGGCCCCGTCCCGCCGGACGAAGAGGAGCGGGACCGCAGGCGCCTGCCGGCCGCGTCGACCTTGAGCACCTCGTCGATGTTCCGCGGCATGCCTTCGGGCCGCGTCTCCTTCACCCCGTAGCGCCCGCACACCAGCAGGCGCACGTCCTTCTGGCTCAGGGCCAGCACGTAGAAGCGGCCTTCGGTATTGAACAGGGGCAACAGGGGCTTTACGTTGAACCGCTCGGCCAGGACGACCGACGGCTGGAATTCCACGGGGAGCCGGTAGGTCCGGAAAAAATCGGGGCACAGGAACAGGGACAGGCCGCTGGACTGCTGCCGCCAGAAGGGGGAATTCTTCACGAGGGCCTGGACGGGTTCGAGGAATTTCTCCGCCTCGGCCGCGCGGAGGCCGCCGCGGACGAGCCGCTCCTCCGCTTCCTTGAGGAGGTTCTTGAGCCGGATGGCGTTCTGCTGCACCTCCGCGCCGGCCCTGTGCGTGGGCATGTAGATGCTCAGGCTCGGCGCCTTCCCCTGCTCGATGAGAAGCCTCAGTTCGTCTTTGGAAAGCTCGTTCATAAACCCTCCATCAACCCGTGTATTGGATGTCCGCCGCCTGCCGCCGCGCCCGGGGCCTAGCGGCCCGACCGCGCGGCAAGGGCGGCATCGGTTCGGTCCGTGATGATCCCGTCGATCCGGTCATCATCCAGGAACCGTCTCATCCGGTCTGCGTCGTTCACGGTCCAGACGGCGACCTTCTTGCCCGCCTCCCTCATGCGGTCCAGAAGCTGCCCATGAGCCAGGGTCTCCGCCGGGATCAGCCACTCCGTGTCCCCCCGCAGGATCGCCCGTGTCAGGGCGCCGGCGTCGTCGAAGATGAAGCCGGTCCGGACCCCGGCGCGGGATTGCCTTGCCCGTTCGACGGAACCGGCGTGAAAGGAACTCACGATGAAATCCTCCATGCGGAGCACATCGGCAACGAAGCGGACGAGCTCCCGCTCGTAGCCCTCTTCCTTCAGCTCGATGTCGAGGCCGATCCGCCCGCGCGCCAGCTCGAGAGCTTCCCCGATTTCGGGGACATGAAACCCGGCGGCCCGCGCCCTGTCCCGGGCCTGCCGCAAGGTCATCTGGTCGAGGGGAACGCCCGAAATGCCCGGGTCGTGGTGAACGACATGCCGAAGGTCCTTCGTGCGTCTCACGTCGAATTCGATCATGTCCGCACCCAGGTCGATCGCCTTTTGGAAGGCCTCCAGGGTATTCTCGCGGGCCGGGGACGTGGCGCCCCGGTGGGCGATGATAAGCTTTTTCATGTGCTCCACAACAACCCGGAAAACGATGCCAGCCAGGTTGTTTCTTTGCGGGCTGGTCAAATGTGCCCAGAAGCAAGGCGCCCGACATCCCGAGGAGCGAGGCGTACTGTTGGCGTACGGTGAGCGACGAGGGACGAGGGCAACGCAGCAGATGGGTGCATTTCACCAGACCGCCCACTCATCCGCGGATCATGACCAACATCATCTTGAACCTCCCCATCGCCTTGAGGGAGTGGGGCTCGCCGGCCGGCATGATGATCATCTGCCCCTGCTTCAACACGTGCGAGGTACCGGATATGACGACCTCCGCCTGCCCGTCGAGGAGGCACACGAGGGCATCGAAGGGCGCCGTGTGCTCGCTCAGGCCCTGCCCCTCGTCGAAGGCGAAAAGGGTCACCGTGCCCGTTTTCTTCTGGATAACGGCACGGCTCACAACCGACCCGGTCTGGTATTCCACCAGTCCGGCCATGTCGAGCGTTTTCGCGATGAGAGACTCTTTTTTCTCCTGGATCGTGGTGACCATTCGGACGGCTCCTTTCGGAGAGATATCCCCCTGGGGAACGGAGGGAAGGGAAGTCTGCGGGGAGGTTGGGTGCCGGGCACAACCGGCACCCTGAAAATAACAGACCCCCGAGGGCCTTGTCAAGGTTGACGCGGGACGCCGGGCGCGGTTAGGGCCGGGGAGAAGGGAATCCCGCACCCCGGGAGAATGCCGAGGGCGCGTTCACAGCCCCGAGCCCCCGGCCCTTTTGCACGTTCACGCCTTGACGGCCTTCGCGACCTCCCTGCCGAGCCCGGCGCAGGCCTCGAGGTCGGCCGCTTTCGGCTGCCACTTGGCCCTCACGCCTGGACAGGCCACGGGGATCTTGCAGCGCTGCAGGTGCTCTTCGATAATTTTCACCGATTCGCCGCTCCAGCCGTAGGAGCCGAATGCCGCCCCGATCTTATGCTGGAACCGCAACCCCCGCAGGTCCTCGAGAATGGGGGCAATTGTCGGGAGTACCCCCTGGTTGACCGTGCAGGAACCGAGGATCACGGCCTTCGTCTTGAAGATCTCCGTGATCACGTCGTTGCGGTCCGTGACGGCCATGTGGAAGATCTTGAAGGGGACGCCCTCGGCGGCAAGGCCGTCGCCCACCGCCTCGGCCATCCTGCGCGTCGCCTCCCACATGGTGTCGTAGAGGATCACGGCGGTCTTCTCGGGTGTCTGGGCCGCCCACTGCTTGTACTTCGTGACGATCTGCAGGGGGTCCTTGCGCCAGATCACGCCGTGGCTCGGGGCGATCATGTCCACGGGCAGGCCCAGGCCCGCCACCTCGTCGATCTTCTTCGAGACGAGCGGGCTGAAAGGCGTGAGGATGTTGGCGTAGTACTTCAGGGCCTCCTCGTAGAGCTCTTCCTGGTCGACCTGGTCGTTGAAGCGGAAGGCCGTGGCGTAGTGCTGCCCGAAGGCGTCATTGGGCATGAGAAGATTCCTGCCCGCCAGATAGGTGAACATGCTGTCGGGCCAGTGCAGCATGGTGGCCTCGATGAAGACAAGCTCGCTCTTCCCGATGGGGATGCGGTCGCCCGTCTTGACGGTCCGGAACTTCCAGGGCTGGTGATAGATCCCCTCGAGGCTCTCCGCCCCCCGCTTGGAAACGATGAGCTCGGCGTTGGGCGCATGCTTCATGATGAGCGGAAGCCCGCCCGAATGATCGGGCTCGGCGTGGTTGGCGACGATGATGTCGATTGTGGCCGGGTCGACGACGGCCCTGATGTTCTCGAGCCACTCCTCCTTGAAGGGGGCCCATGTCGTATCGACCAGGACGGTCTTCTCGTCCCGGATGAGGTAGGAATTATAGGTCGATCCCCGGTGAGTCGAAAGCTCGTGGCCGTGAAACTTCCGCAGGCCCCAGTCGACAATGCCCACCCAGTAGACGTCTTTCATCAGTTCCGTAACCATTCAAAACCTCCTGATTCTGCAGCGTTTTACTCTTTTCCCTGCCTGTATTGTACCCATCGGCCGGCCCGAAGGGAAGGGGGAAAGCGCCCCGGAATCCCATTTACCGCTATGTCGATAAAATCACTTGACATCCGGCCCCTGATATATTACCTTGCGCATCGACCTGACGGCGACAGAAAGCGAACCGGCAGGGTGCAGTAAAAGTTAGGGGACACGCAGTTTGAGGTTTGAGGTCGTTTACCACCACACTCGCACGGGTCTGGTGGTTTTTTACTTTCTGCCAAAGCTGACATCCGACTTTTACGGGAAAATCTGAGAAAGGAGGATGGAAGCGATGTCAGAAGGTACCGTGAAGTGGTTCAACGAGCAGAAAGGCTTCGGGTTCATTCAGATGGACGACGGTGGCGATATTTTCGTCCACTACAGCGCCATTCAGACCCGGGGCTTCCGTACCCTGCGCGAAGGCCAGCGCGTGAGCTTTGAAGTCACGGAAGGACAGAAGGGCCCCGCCGCCGCCAACGTACAGGTCCTGTAAAACCGGACTCATAAATCGGAGAAGGGCACCTCGGTGCGCATCGAGGTGCCCTTCTTTTCGTTTTTTGTGAGGGGCGAGACAAAGCCCCGAAGAGACACAGGTCATGAGAAAAAACACGATTCGAAATATCGCCATCATCGCCCATGTCGACCACGGCAAGACGACCCTCGTCGACGGCATGCTCAAGCAAAGCGGGGTCTTTCGGGCCCACCAGGAGGTCGTGGAGCGGGTCATGGACTCGATGGACCTCGAACGGGAGCGGGGCATCACGATCATGGCGAAAAACACGGCCGTCTGGTACGGATCGACGAAGATCAACATCATGGACACGCCGGGCCATGCCGACTTCGGCGGCGAGGTGGAGCGCAGCCTCAACCTCGTGGACGGCGCCATCCTGCTCGTCGACGCGAGCGAGGGGCCCCTGCCCCAGACACGCTTCGTCCTGAAAAAGGCCCTGGCGAAGTCGCTGCCCGTGATCCTCGTCATCAACAAGATCGACCGGGGCGATGCGCGCATCGAGGCCGTGGTCAGCGAGGTCTATGATCTCTTCATCGACCTCGATGCCAGCGAGGAGCAGATCGAGTTCCCCATCCTGTACACAAACGCCAAGAAGGGCGTGGCTCACGTCAAGCCGGGCGACGATTCCACGGACCTTCGGCCGCTCTTCGAGACGATCCTCTCGCGGATCCCCGGGCCCGAGGGAGACGATGCCGGCGTGCCGCAGTTCCTCGTGACGAACCTCGACTACGATTCCTACGTGGGCCAGATCGGGATCGGCCGCATGATGAGCGGCAGCCTCGAAATGAACCGGCCCTACACCCTCTGCGGCCAGGACCGCAATGTCCCCGGGGTTCGTTTCTCCGCCCTGTACTCCTTTCACGGACTGAGCAAGAAGCAGACCGACCGGGTCGAGGCGGGCGACATCATCGCCCTGGCCGGCGTGGAGGGAATCAGCATCGGGGACACGATCACCGATCTGGAAAACCCGCAGCCCCTGCCGCGCATCCGCGTCGACGAGCCGACGGTTTCCATGGTCTTCTACGTCAACAACGGGCCCTTCGCGGGCCGCGAGGGGAAGTACCTTACTTCGCGTCACCTGAAGGAACGCCTCGAGCGGGAGGCCCTGCGCAACATCGCCATCCGGGTGAACCCCCTGCCGGGCAGGGCGGACGGCTTCGAAGTGTGCGGCCGCGGCGAGTTGCAGATGGCCATCCTCATCGAAACCCTGCGCCGGGAGGGCTACGAGTTCATGGTCTCCCGCCCCACGGCCCTCACGAAGCGGGAAAACGGAAAACTCCTGGAGCCCGTGGAGCGCCTGTTCCTGGACGTCCCGGAGGAGTTCACCGGGGTCGTGACGGAAAAGATCTCTTCCCGGAAGGGGCGGATGATGAACCTCGTCAACCACGGCAGCGGCCGCGTCTATCTTGAATTTGTGATCCCGGCCCGGGGACTCATCGGGTTCCGCAGCCACTTCCTCACCGACACGAAGGGCACCGGCGTCATGAACACCCTCTTCGAGGGCTACGACGCATGGGCCGGACCTATCCCCCAGCGCGCAAGCGGCACGCTGGTTGCAGACCGCGTGGGAAGGGTCACGGCCTACGCGAGTTTTGCCATGATCGACCGGGGCGAGCTCTTCATCGAGGTGGGCACCGAGGTCTATGGCGGCATGATCGTCGGGGAGCGCAACCGGGCAGGCGATCTCGACGTGAACATCGTCAAGGAAAAGAAGCTGACCAACATGCGCAGCGCCACCTCCGACGCGACGGTCACCCTGCGGCCGCCGAGGCTGTTGTCGCTGGATCAGTCCATCGAGTTCATCGCCGAAGACGAGCTCGTCGAGGTCACGCCCGAGAACGTCCGCCTGCGCAAGATGGAGCTCGACGCCGGGAAGCGCCTTTCCCTCAAGCGCAAGGAAGGCCGCATGGCCGAGTCGGACTCTTGATCGGAAGGCAAGAGGGTCGGACCTTTTGACCCTCTCTTGTTCGTACCATGAACACCCGGCCAGATGCCGGACTCTGTTGAAAGGTCACCATCGTCATGTTCATCTCCATCATCGGTAATCCCTCATCGGGAAAGACAACGTTCTTCAGGGCCCTGGCGGGCGCAAACGGCAACGGGAACGGAAACGGGCACCCCTCCGTCCGCATCGAGGTGCCCGACGCGCGGATCGACACGCTGGTAAAACTCTTCACCCCCCGCAAGACGACGTATTCCCGCCTCGACGTGGCCGACACGGTGGCGATCCGCGAGGGAGACGTGAAGAACGAGACGCTCGACGCCAAGTCTCTGCAGCAGATCCGCCAGAGCGACGCCGTGCTCGCCGTGCTGCGCCATTTCGACAACGGGCATGCGGCCGACCCCGCCGGCGACTTCCAGCGCATCCAGGAGGAATTCATCCTGGCCGACATGGTCCTGATCGAGGGCCGCCTGGAGCGGCTCCGCAAGCAGAACACCCTCAAGCCACAGCCCGCCCTGCAGCAGGAACAGGCCCTGCTCGAGCGGTGCCTCGCGCACCTCGAGGCAGGCTCCTCCCTGGCAACCCTGGAGCTGTCCTGCGAGGACGACAAGAAGATCCGCGGGTTCCTGTTCCTGTCGCGAAAACCCATGATGATCGTCGTCAACTGCACCGAGGAAAAGATTGCCGAGGCGGAGAGCATCGCCGCGCAGCTCCGGGAAAGGCTTCCGGGGCACATCCCCGTGGTGGCGGCCTGCGGGCAGCTCGAGGCGGAGCTGGCCGCCATGGCGCCCGAGGAGCAGAGCGCCTTCATGGCCGAATACGGCATCGCCGAGTCGCTGCGCGGCCGGATCATCCGGCTTGCCTACGACACGCTGGGCCTCATCTCCTTTCTCACCGTGGGGGAGGACGAGTGCCGGGCCTGGCCCATCCGCAGGGGCGCAAGCGCCCAGGAGGCGGCCGGCACCATCCACACGGACCTCTCCCGGACGTTCATCCGGGCCGAGACGGTCTCGTACGAGGACTTCATGCGCCTGGACGGCTTTGCCGGGTGCAAGAAGGCGGGGGTCTGGCGCCTGGAGGGCAAGAACTACGTCGTGCAGGACGGGGACATCCTGTCCATCCGGGCAGGCAGCTGACCCACAGAAGGGTCCAGGGGACAGGGGAAAAAGCACGCGTTACCGCCGCGAAGGTTTGGCTCGCCTCCTCATGGGTTTCATCCTGGTGTTCGCCCCGGTTCCCGGCACTCTCATCCGCGTCCTCGAGGCCCTGCCCGGCGAACTCTCGCCCGCCAACGCGGCCGCGCTCGTCCTGGGCGGGACGGCGGCGGGGTTTCTCACCACGGGCGTCTGAATCGTCTTCCGGATCCTTCAGGAGGTCTTCCCGAAGCTCTTTTCCCGCTGAGTTCCATGGCCGTTTCGCAACCCAAATCTCCCTTTGCCCTGCTACGGTCTCACCGTTGCCTGTTGCCGTGACGCATCCTGCGCCAGCGCCCTCGACTCGGACGGTCCGACGATCACCCCTTCGATTTCCAGATCGCTCTTGATGCGCCGGACGGCTTCCTCGGCCGCTTTCCGGTGCGTGTAGGGACCGGCCAGGACCTGGTAGCGGTTGCCCTTCTTCACCACGAGGGCCGGGATCGGGGGGCCCTGGTGGTTGAGCACGGCGGCCAGTCTCCTCGCGTTGTCCTCCCCGATGGTCTCGTCGGCGCGCACGTACCAGGCCCCGGCTTTGAACTCGGGGATGCGCGGCTGGCCCGTCAACCGGGCGGGCCGCTGGATTTCCGCGGCGCCGGCGAGCATGCCTTCGAGCCCGCCTGCGCCCTCCAGGATCGGGACGGGAATGCCGCGAGCCTGGGTCACGGCCGCCTCGACCTGTTTCCAGTCCACGCGCAGCTTTTCCTTTTTCTCGATGTCCCGGAGTTTCGCGTTGAGCCGCTTCCTGACGTCCGCGGCGTCGAGCTCTTCCTGCGGGGCGTGCGCCTCCAGGTAGAGCATGCCGCCCGCGCGGCCGACCAGGTAGGGCTGGTTCACGATGTGCACGGGGGTTTTCACCGGGACGGCCTGGTAGAGCTTCTCCACGTCTTCCGGGTAGAGCCGGAGGCAGCCGTTCGTGGCCCGCAGGCCGATGCTGTAGGGCTTGTTGGTCCCGTGGATCACGTAGCTCGTCCGGCTCAGGTAGAGCGCGTACTCCCCGAGCGGGTTGTCGGGCCCCGGCGGCACCTCGGCGGGCAGCGGGTCGCCCCTCTTCGCATGGTCCCTGCGGATCGAGGCGGGCACGTGCCACGTCGGCCGGACGGCCTTGCGCTCCACGTGCATCTCGCCCATGGGCGTGGAGCGGCCCTCCTCGCCGATGCCGACGGGATAGGTGGCAATCGCCCGGCCTTTCCCCCGGTAGTGGAACAGCCGCATGGCGGCAAGGTTGATCACGAGGCCCTGCCGCGGGGCGTCGGGCAGGACGAACAGCCGGGGCAGCACGACGCGGCTGCCGGCCGGGGGCGCCCACACGTCGACGCCCGGGTTGGCCGCTCTGACGGCATCGTGGCCAAGGCCGAAGTGCCTGGCCACATCCGGCAGCGTGTCGCCTTCCCGGGTGCTCACCACAGCGAGGCTGCCGAGGATCTGATCGCTCTTCGGGGGGGCGGCAACCTGCTGTTCGACGCGCGTCTCCGGCCGATCGGCCGAAGGCCCGGGCCCGAGAATCCTCCATTTCGGCGGCGCCGCGCAGGCATGAAGCAGAAGGGCGAATGCAGCCAGGGCGGCGAGCCGCAATCCGTTCGTTCCGAGTGCTGACATGGGGGTTTCTTTGAATCCTTTCCTGCCCGGGAGGCGTCCGCCTACCGGACCAGACTGAAATACAGCGCAAAGGACAGCAGGGACAGCGACACCAGGGCCGCGACAAACAGCGCGTCCGCCGCCCTCTCGTACAGGCCCGCACGCCTGCGGGACTTTATCGACGCGTAGGAAAACAGGCAGGCCGCGAAAAACAGGGACAGCGACAGAAGGGCGAAGTCGTCGGCCAGCGTCTTCTCGGCATGGCCGAAGGCCCCGATGAGGGTCACGACGGCAAAGCTGATCCCCATCAGGGTCGACGAGGCGGCCAGAATGTGATGGGACATCCCTCTGGCTTCCTTTTCCGGCATGATCGATTCTCCCCTTTCTTCCTTCCCGTCAGCGCAGGCCGCAGGTCATTCCTCTTCCACCGTAAAACGCCACTTGCAGAAGTGCTCCGGCGGGTGCGGGTCGGGCGGCGCGTAGAGGCACTCCACCCGGATGCGCTCGTCGATGACGCGGGCGAAGTTGGCGAACTCCCCCCTGTGCATCTCCTTGCAGGAGAACTCCGGCAGGCCCCGGGCGACTCGCGCGACCTGGGGCGCGCAGCGCGGCACCGTGATCACGACCTCGTCCGCCCGCTCCTCGATCTCGTAGCCGATGATGATCGTCCAGGGGAAATAGCGAAGGGCCTGCACGAATCCCGGCAGCCCCTTGCCGACGCCGAAGCGCTTCGCAAAATCGCGGGCCGCGAGCTCGGCGGCCTTGTGCCAGACGCGCTCGTTGATGCCCTCGGCGGCCGCCTGGTCGAACCGTTCCTGCACGAAGAGAAACCAGAACCCGTCGATGACGCGGTAGTGCCAGAGCAGGAACTCCACGTAGGAGCGCAGCTCGGCGGGGCCCATCCGGTCGAGGAGCTTCACGTCCATCCCGTTTCACCTCAACTTCCTGGCCTGCTCCTGCAGGGCGATGTCCTCCGGGTCCCGCGCCTCGATGACGAGGCCGTGAGGCGCCGGCTTTCCCTGCACGTCGACATGGATGAAGCTGATGAACCCGTCGAGGAGAAGCTCCTCGTCGCGATTCCCCAGCACTTTCACATAGGAGACGAGGCGCGTCCTGCCGGCCAGGACGACCTTGCTCTCGAACCGCACCACGTGGCCGTTCGCGATGGGCTTTTTGAAGAGCATGCCGTGGATGTTGAGGCACACGATGTTTTCCGGGTGCGTGAGGGCCGCCACGGCGATGAAGCCGGACTCGACGAACCACATGGCCGTCTTGCCCGCGAAGAGGGTCCCGTGGTGATTGAGATCCTCGCTCTTCACGAGCCTGCAGATGTTGTGCGTGCGCAGTTTCATCGCTTCACTCCTTTGTCTTGAGCTTGCCGCAGTAGGCGAGACTGCGGCTTCTCTGCAGATCCCCCGGCGTGACGAAATCGGCCGCCACGTCGAAAAGCCCCCCCAGCGCCGCTGTTTGCGACACGTCCGATTCCTCCGGACGGTGCCTCGCACGGTGCAGGCTCCGCGCGAGGCGTTCGAAAGACGGCGCAAGCTCCGGCGATGCGAGGTCGACCCGGGCCGCCCTCGGCTTTCGATGCTGCAGATCCCGGAAATACGCCTCGATCCTTTCCTCCACACCGGGCCCGCCGGGAGGCAGCGGCGCGAGCAACGGCGGCGCCCCCCCGTCCCGAAGCTGACCGCCATGCCGCTCAAGAAGATGAAAGAGGGCGCTGCCGCGGTGGATCCCCGCGCCGGCGCCGATCGGAACCTCCCGCTCTCCGAATCGGAGCGTCCCCGGGGCCCTCGCAGACAGGTCGATCGCCCCCGGGAGGGACTCGCCGTAGCACCGGAAGACAAACTCGGAGCAGATCATGGGCTGCCGTCCCCTGTCGAAGAGACGCAGCAGAAATGCCGCGGCGGCATCGAGGGTTTCCCGGACAAGACCCCCGAGCACGGGCGAGTCGACAAGGTTGCGGGTCATGCACAGAAACGCGAGGAGCAGGACCTGCTCGAAGGCGTACCGCTCGCCTCGATCCAGGTAGTACGCCGCCCGCTCGAGTACGGGATCGAGGGTCGCCGGAGCCTCCTTGAGCCGCCGGGACTCGACCCACTCGGCATGCTCGATGCTATTCCGCAACTCCCGGCGGATCACCCCTTCCCGAATCGCTTCGCCGACGGCGCGGCCCTTTGCATCGCGCCTGCCGATGAAAAGCGCCGAATGGCTGACCTGCGAGCGGTCGAAGAGCCGGATGGCGTCGCTGATCAGCCCCGTGCCCCTGTACAGCAGGATATCGCCGGGCATCAGCTGCGAGATCGGTATATCCCTCTTCACCGGTCGCTCTCCCCAGCCACTTCCTTTTCTTCCCTCACTTCTTTCACTTCCCCCACTTCCTTCACTCCCTCTATGCGCTGCAGACCACCTTCGGCATGAAGGTCATCAGGTAATGGTACGGCCCGATCTCGTGCAGGCCCGTTTGCCGAAACCCGAAGGGAAGGACCAGCGCGCCCGCGTCCCCGGGGGAGAGCCGGACGGAAAAGGGGGGACCGGGCGGGCCCGGGATCTTCTTGAACTCGACGACGGCAAAGGTCCCGTGGCGCTTCAGGAGCCTGCGGGCCTCGGCCAGCGCCCCATCCTGGATTCCTTCCTCCCGGAGGTCGTGGAGGACCGCGGCCATGAGGACGAGGTCCATGCTGTCGCCGCGCAGCGGAAGGGGCCTTCCGAGATCGGCCACGAAGGGCCGCACGTTCTTCAGACCCCGGCGCCCGATTCCTTCCCTTAGCTGTTCAATCCCGTCCGCCCAGAGATCGACGGCATGGACGATGCCCCCGTCACCGGCCCGCTCCGCCATGGCAAGCGCGTACGACCCGGCTCCGCAGCCCATGTCGAGCCACTCGCCCCCGGGCTGCGGTGCGAGGACCCGGAAGAGCGCCTCCGCATCGATCAACTCGAAACTGCTCCTTCCCGCCCCGCGGGGCCTGGACGATGGACCGCTCCGCATGCCTCCTCCGCACCGGGCCGCTCGCTGTCTGCCGGCGGCCGCAGCCAATCCTATCAATTTTGCGCCAGGAGGACAATGCCGATCACGATGACCCCTGCGGCCAGCATCCGCCTGCCCGCCTGCCCTTCGCTGAGCAGTCCCGTGCCCATGGCCACGGCGATGAGCACGCTGACCTCGCGCGCCGGGGCCACGTAGCTGACGGGGGTGAACACCATGGCCGTCAGCACGAGGATGTAGGACAGGGGGGTCAGCAGGGCCACCCAGATGACCTCCTTCCGGCACCGGCCCCACAGGGACCGTATCTCGCCCCGGCGCCTCATCGCGTAGGGGGTCAGGAGCACGGTGCGTCCCAGATTCGAGCAGTAGTCCACCAGGATGGGCGGCAACAGCAGCGTACTGACGGAGACCTTGTCCCAGACCGTGTAGCCGGCGATCAGAACCCCCGTGGCAAGACCGTAGCCGACGGATCGGCCGGCGCGCTCCCGCCAGAACCCCTGGAGCCCTCCCGAGACGACGAAGACGCCCGCGATGATCAGCGCGGCGCCGGCCAGGGCGGCCGCAGTGGGCCGTTCCCCCAGGATCGCGACGGCCGCCGCCGTCGCCAGCACGGGACCGGAACCTCGCGCGACGGGGTAGACCACGGAGAGGTCGCCGTGACCGTAGCCCCGCTGGAGAAGCAGGAAGTAGAACAGGTGCAAAACGGCGCTGCCCGCGAGGAACAGGACTTCGACGCCCCCGACGTGGGGCTGCTGCCAGAGGCAGATTGCGACCGCGACGGGGAGGTAAAATGCCGCGGAAAGGGCGGCAAAGAGCCACACGAACACCGCACCGCCGCCGGCGCGCTTGGCGAGAAAGTTCCACGAGGCGTGGACGAAGGCGGCAACCAGGATCAGGGCAAGGGCAAAACCGGTCATCTTCCCACCCGAGAGCGTCCTCCGCACCGCCGGAGAAGGCGGCGCTGGCTCTCGATACCCCGGCCGATGCCTTGCGTCAATGCTTTTTCATGAACGCCTTCCTGGCGGCTTGGCAGCGCGGGCCCGTTGTGTTAGAAAGCAGGGGATCCTGGCGATCGGCTGGAGGCCTTTTGAAACGGCAACGCGGGAAGGCAATCCCCCCCGAACTCTGGAACGACTGGCGCTGGCAGTTCAAGAACCGGATCCGCACGGCGGACGGGCTGACGGAGTATCTTGCCCTGCGTCGCGGGGAGCGTCTCGCGATGGCCGACGTGGCGCGCGCCCGGCGGGCTTCGGTCACCCCGTATTACCTCTCCCTCGTGAACGCGGGGGATCCCCTCGACCCCATCCGGCGGCAGTGCGTGCCCGACCCCCGGGAGCTCGCTTCCCCCGGCGGCGTCGAAGACCCGCTGGAGGAACAGGCTCACAGCCCCGTGCCGGGTCTCATCCACCGGTTCCGCGACCGCTGTCTCGTCATCGCGACGAACCGCTGCGCCGTCTACTGCCGGCACTGCAACCGCAGGCGTCTCTGGCGCGAGCCCGAGAGGCTCCTGGCGCCGCGCGAACTGGAAGCGATCGCCGGATACATCGAGCGCCGCCCTGCCCTGCGCGAGGTGATCCTTTCAGGCGGCGACCCGCTGACGCTCTCCGACGGGCGGCTGGAGCGCATCCTCGCGCGGCTGCACGCCATCGGACACGTCGAGGTCCTGCGCATCGGGAGCCGAATGCCCGTCGTGCTGCCCATGCGGGTGACGGAACGGCTCTGCGGCATGCTCCGCACGTACCGGCCCCTGTGGTTCCTCACCCAGTTCAACCACCCCCGGGAGATCACCTCCGCGGCCTCCCTGGCCTGCGGGAGGCTCCTCGAGGCGGGCATCCCCGTCCTGAACCAGTCGGTGCTGCTCAAGGGCGTCAACGACGACTACCGGACGATGCGCGAGCTGCTCTACGGCCTCGAGCGCATCGGCGTGAAGCCCTACTACCTCTTTCAGTGCGAGGACGTGAAGGGGACGGGCCACTTCCGGGTGGACGTCCGCGACGGGATGAAGCTGATGGAGAAACTATGGAAGACGACCTCGGGCGTCTGTCTGCCCCGCTACGTGGCCGACATGCCCGGCACGAAGGGCAAGGTCCCCCTCCAGCCCGCCTCGTTCCTATAAGGAATTTGCGATTGCAAAACGGTTTTGCAAAGGCTCGATTAAAGCGACTTTGCGCGAACGGTTCTTAGCGAACCGGAACGGCAGCGCAGCCACATGTCTGAGCCCGCAGGGCGAGTTTGTGGCGGAGCAGTGAAGGGAGATTAGAACCGTCGCAAAGCGCTTTTGAGCCGGCAAAATTGTTTTCCAATCGCAACTATCCCCCCAATTTCCTTTGACAATAAAGGGAAAATAGTATAGACAAGAGCACTTTTGAAGGACCGAACGCCCCTGAGGGGAGAACCGATATGTACAGCGCAAGCGACTTGAGGAAAAATTTGAGAATCATGCTCGACGACGATCCCTACATCGTCGTCGACTTCCAGTTCGTCAAGCCGGGCAAGGGGCAGTCCCTGTACCGCTGCAAGCTTCGCAACATGCTCACCGGCAGCCAGATGGACCGCACCTTCCGCGAGGTGGATACCTTTCAGCCCGCCGAGACGGAAGAGAAGAACATGCAGTACCTGTACAAGGAAGGCGGCTCCTACCACTTCATGGACAACGAAAGCTTCGAGCAGATCGCCCTCACGGAGGAGCAGGTCGGCGACGCGAAGAACTTCCTGATCGAGAACATGGAGTGCAAGGTCCTGCTCTTCCGCGAGCGCCCCATCGACATCACCCTGCCCAACTTCGTCGACGTGGTCGTGACGGAGGCCCCTCCCTGGATCAAGGGCGACACGGTTTCGGGCAACTACAAGCCGGTCCTCGTCGAAACGGGCTACAAGGTCAGCGTTCCCCCCTTCATCGAGCAGGGCCAGAAGATCCGCATCGACACGCGAACGGGCGAATACCTGACCCGGGTCAAGGAATAGCCGGGAACCCCATTCCATGAGCGCCGCCTGCAAGCTCGGGGCCCGGCGACGGGCCCTCGAAACGCGCGCCGACATCCTTTACGCGGCGCGCGCCTTCTTCCTGTCCCGGGGCTACCTCGAAGTCGAAACCCCCAACCGCATCCCCGCCCCCCTGCCGGAATCCCACATCGACGCGATTCCCTCGGGATCGTGGTGGCTTCACCCCTCGCCGGAGCTCTGCATGAAGCGGATGCTCGGGGCGGGCTACGATCGGATCTTCCAGATCGCCAAGTGCTGGAGGGATCGCGAGCGGGGCCCCCTGCACCTGCCGGAGTTCACCCTCCTGGAGTGGTACCGCGCCGGCATCGATTACCGGCAGCTCATGGAAGAGTGCGAGGACCTGCTCCTGTACGTGTCGGTCGCTCTCGGGGCGGGGGACGGGATTTCCTGCCGGGGGCTTCCGATCGACCTCTCGAAACCCTGGGAACGGATCACGGTACGGGAGGCCTTCGAGCGATACGGCTCGGTCGCCCTCGAGCAGGCCCTGGCCGAGGATCGTTTCGAGGAGGTCCTCGCCCTGGAGATCGAACCCCGCCTCGGCATCTCGAAGCCCGTCTTCCTGTGCGACTACCCCCTGGCCTTCGGGTCGCTGGCGCGAACGAAACCGGGGGACCCGCGGACGGCCGAACGCTTCGAGATTTACATCGGCGGCATCGAGCTGGCCAACGGGTTCTCGGAGCTGACGGACGCCGGGGAACAGCGGCGGCGATTCGAGAAAGAAAACGAGACGCGGGCCCGGAGGGGCCGTCCCCCGTACCCCATGCCGGAGACCTTTCTCGCGGCCCTGTCCCGCATGCCGGATGCGGCGGGGATCGCGCTGGGAGTGGACCGGCTGGTGATGCTCTTGGCCGGCGCATCGTCGATCGACGAGGTTGTCGCCTTTACCCCCGAGGAAATCTGACAACGTTTCCTCTCTGCGCTTGCCCCCTCCCGGAACCCCATCCTTCCCTGCCGGCCGCCCCCGATGCGGAAATGCCCTTGCCTTCCGCCCGAGCGCCTTGCTTTTTTTTGCGGCGTCGTTTATAAAAGAAGAAAATCAGAAACGGGTTTCAGGGTTCGGGAGCGTCATCGCTTCCGGAGGTGAAACGGAATGGTCGGGCCGCCATTCGATCGAGCGATCGGATGGCGGTTTTTTATGAGAAAGAAATCCTGAAAGGAGGTGCGCGATGGGATTTTTCGACAAGGTGTTCGGCGGCAAGACCACGGGGGGGTCCACTCCGGGGCTCCGCGGAGACTTCAGGGCTCTGGACGTCCCGGAGAAGGGTTTCAGCATGGCCTTACCCCAGGACTGGACCGTGGTCGAGAGCCCTGCCGGGCTCGAATCGCACCCGAAGGAGTGCGGACGGGTTGTGGATCCCGCATCAGGCCGGGAGATCTGCAGCCCCGGGGTCACGGTGACCCTGTCGGACGTCCCCGATCCCCGCCAGAATGCGGTCAAGGAAACCATCAAGGCCCGATCGACGGCAATGGCCGGTCACCGCATGGTGAAGCATATCGCCGGAGACGTCAAGAACGCCGATTTCGGGATCGTCTATGAGTACCAGTACGGACCCGCCGAGTCCCCGATCCGCGCCCTGGGGGCCGTGGCCCAGAAAAAAAACAGGCTCTTCACCGTGGCAGCCTGCGGAACGACGTCGGATTTCGAGCAGAGCCGCGGCGCACTCGAAGCCGTCCTCGCGAGCTTCAAGCTGCTCTAACGCGAAGGAACGTCCCATGGGGACCGGTCGGCGACGACCGGTCCCTTTTCTCTATCCCCGCCAGGGATCACAAAGGCCGATTTGCCTATGTGCTTGATCGAATTGACGTTTTAGATTTTACTTCTTTCCCCCGCCCTTTTGCCTCTCGCCTCCGGCCTTTCGCCGGTCCTTTCCACATTTCATGGAACCGGGTTTAACGTTTCGTTAAAGCCACTGCCCGGCCCCGCAGGGTCACAAGACAGACAACCCGGCCTCGATATTCTATTTTCATCAATAATGTCAGGGATATATATTTTTTTCACGGGAGCAGCCTTCTCATGGCACGCTCTTTTCAATACTCAATGGCAACGATCGGCAATCAATAAATTGAAATCATAAAAAAACATTCGGAGGAGACATCATGAAGAAGACGCTTTCGACACTGATTCTGGCGGGTATCGTCGTTCTGATCACGGGGACCTTCTGCTTTGCCGAATACGCCGCAGCGGGCGTGGAGAACTTCCCTTACTTCCACCTCGGGTGCCTGATCGTCGGCGGCATGATCATCGTCTCCCTGAAGCAGAAGTACGAGAAGATCTACCTCGGCGAGGCGGCCGGCAGCTTTGCGATGTACGCGATCCTGGTGGCCCTGTTCACGGCCCCCGTGGCGGAAGGCCTGAAGAACCTGCTTGGCTAGGATCCCCGAAGGGACGCGCAGACAACTCCCTTCATCACGGACCTGACAACTCATCGAATTCGGAAGGGGAACAATCGAGAGGCCGCCCGGTATGCCGGGCGGCCTCTTTGTTTTCATCGATCTCGTTCTGTTTTCAATTCGCGACAGGGGGAAACAGGGGGATTTTCCAGATGCCCCTAATTGGTTTTTCCTTCAATCGTCCATGTTGTCCCCGCCTTGGAGTCCTTCAGTGCCACCCCTCTGGCTGCCAGTCCGTCACGGATCTCGTCGGCCCGCTTCCAGTTCTTCTCCCTGCGGGCCTGGAGCCGCTCCTCGATCAGGGCCTCGATCTCATCGACCTGCAGCCCCCGCTTCTGCGCCTCCCGGAGCCGGTCCTTCTCGAAGTAGACATCGGGGTCCTCCATCAGGATCCCCAGCACGCCGCCCACCTCGCGGATCACGCGCTCGGCCTCGTTCAGGACGAACAGAGCCGGGGGGGCCGCCTTCGACCCGTCGGCCACGAGGGCGTTTACCTGCCGGACGGCATCGAAGATGTAGCCCATCGCCCTGGCCGTGTTGAAGTCGTCGTCCATGGCCTCCCGGAAGCGCACCGGCAGGGCCCGGACCCGCCCCAGGAGCGCCCTCTCCTTTTCCGGGAGCTGCTCCTCCCCGACGTCGACGGCGGTAAGCGCCGGGTCGGCGGCGAAGAGGTCGCGGATCCTCCTGAGAGTCTCGTAGAGCCGGTTCATCGCAAAGCGGGCCTCGTTCAGGGCCTCCTCGGAGAAATCCAGGGGGCTTCGGTAGTGGCCCTGAAGGACGAAGAACCGCACGACCTCGGGGTGGTGAACCTTCAGGATGTCCCGGATGGTGATGAAATTCCCGAGCGACTTGGACATCTTTTCGTGATCCACCTTGATGAAGCCGTTGTGGAGCCAGTACTTGGCGAAGGGTTTGCCCGAGGCGCCCTCGGACTGGGCGATCTCGTTTTCATGGTGCGGGAAGACCAGGTCCTCGCCGCCGCCGTGGATGTCGAAGGTCTCGCCGAGAAAACGGGCGCTCATGACGGAGCACTCGATGTGCCAGCCCGGCCGGCCCTTCCCCCAGGGGCTGTCCCACCAGGGCTCCCCTTCCTTGCTGGCCTTCCAGAGGGCGAAATCAAGGGGATCCTTCTTTTTCTCGCCCGGGGCGATGCGGGCCCCCGATATCATCTCGTCGAGGTTGCGGCCCGACAGCCTGCCGTAGCCGTTGAAGTTCTTCACGGCAAAGTAGACGTCGCCGCCGGGCACGGCGTAGGCCAGGCCGTTGCCGATGAGCCGGTTGATCAGGTCGATCATGCCCGCGATGTGTTCCGTGGCCCGGGGCGTTACGGTGGGCCGTTCGACGCCGAGCCGCCCCATGTCTTCGTCGTGTTCGACGATGTAGCGCTCGGAGATCTCCCGGAACCCCACCCCCTCCCTGTTGGCCTTTGCGATGATCTTGTCGTCCACGTCGGTGAAGTTCTTGACGTAGGTGACCCGGTAGCCCCGATAGCGCAGGTATCGGGTGATGACGTCGAAGTTGATGGCGGAGCGCGCATGGCCGATGTGGCAGGTGTCGTAGACCGTCACCCCGCAGGCATAGATCCCCACCTCGCCCTCCTTCACGGGGACGAAGTCCTCCTTCCGACGAGTCAGGGTGTTGTAGAGACGAATCGCCATGGCCTTCCCTCCCGTGCAGAAAACGAATCGATGGCGGTTGCGCTCCTTCCCGCGAAAGGCTACGGGAAGAGGGCGATCATGTCCAGGGCCGTCTCTTCGCGCAGGCCGCACATGAGGTTCATGTTCTGGACCGCCTGGCCCGAGGCCCCCTTCACGAGGTTGTCGATGGCCGACAGGATGATGACCCGGTTCGTCCGCTCATCGACGGCCAGCCCGAGGTGGCAGAAATTGGTGCCCTTCACGGAGGAGACGTTCGGGTAGCTCCCCTTGTTCAGGACCCGGATGAAGGGCTCGTTGCCGTAGAAGTTTCTGTATAATTCAATCAGCTCGGCCGTGGAAAGCGTTTTTTTCAGGCTCGCGTAAACGGTGCTGAGGATGCCGCGGTTGAGCGGCAGCAGGTGCGGCGTGAAGGAGATCTTGACCTCCTGGCCCGCCAGCACGCTGAGCTCCTGCTCGATTTCCGGGCTGTGCCGGTGCCCGTTGACCTTGTAGGCCTTGAACCCCTCGTCGACTTCGCAGAACAGCGAGCCGATGACGGGGTCCCGGCCTGCGCCGCTCACCCCCGACTTGGAGTCGACGATGATGGTGGACGGGTCGATGACCCTCTCCCGCAGGGCCGGCGCCAGCGCCAGGATGGCGCTCGTGACGTAGCAGCCGGGGTTGGCCACGAGGTCCGCCTTTTTCACCTCTGCCCGGTAGAGCTCCGGAAGCCCGTACACGGCCCGCTTCACGAGCTCGGGGGCCGTGTGCTTGTGGTACCACGCCGCGAAGACGTCGAGATTCCGCAGCCGGAAATCGGCCGAGAGGTCGATCACCTTCTTGCCCGCGGCGACGAAGGCCGGCGCGACGGCCATGGCCTCCCCGTGCGGGGTGGCCATGAAGATCACGTCGGCCATCCCGGCCAGTTCCTCGGGAGAGGCGTCGATGAACCGGATGTCCGTGAGGCCTTCGAACAGGGGGTAGGTGTCCGAAAGGGGCTGCCCCTTGAACTTTCGAGACGTAAGCCCCGTGACCTGCACGCCGGGGTGCCGCAGCAGAATCCGCATCAGCTCGAGTCCCGTGTACCCGCTGCCGCCGTAAATGCCGACCCGAATCATGGTGCATTCCCTCCGCATAAAAAAGGGGGTTCCGAGAACCCCCTGGTCGTTTCGCTTAGCGCTTCGAGAACTGGAACCGCTTCCGGGCCCCGGGCTGGCCGTATTTCTTGCGTTCCTTCATGCGCGAGTCCCGCGTGAGGAAGCCCGCTTTTTTCAGAACCGGCCGAAGCTCCGCGTCGAACTCGCAGAGGGCCTTGGAGATCCCGTGCTTGACCGCATCGGCCTGGCCGGCGATCCCGCCGCCGTCCACGTTGACGTAGAAGTCGAACTTGCCCATCTGGTTGGTGATTTCCAGGGGCTGCTGGATGATCTTCTTGAGGACCTCCCGGGTGAAGTAATCGTCGAAATTCCGGCTGTTGACGGTGAAGGCGCCGGAGCCTTCCTTCATCCAGACCCGGGCGATCGCCGTCTTCCTCTTTCCCGTTGCATAAATCCGCTTGTCGGTCATAGCCACTACTCCATCTCCGGTCTGTCTTACAGTTCAAGCAGGTGGGGTTTCTGGGCGTCGTGGGGGTGCTTGTCGCCGCTGTAGATCTTGAGCTTGCGCAGCTGCTGCCGGCCCAGCGAATTCTTGGGCAGCATGCCCTGCACGGCGCGCCGGATCAGCTCTTCGGGCTTCTTGGCCAGGAGTTTGCCTGCGGGCCACGCCTTGATCCCGCCCGGATATCCCGAGTGATGATAGTAGATCTTGTCGGCGAGCTTCCTGCCGGTCAGCGCGATCTTCTCGGCATTGATGACCACCACGAAGTCCCCCGCGTCGGCGTGGGGCGTGAAAATGGCCTTGTGCTTCCCGCGGAGGCGGTGAGCGATCTCGCGGGCGAGCCTGCCCAGAACCTTTCCCTGCGCGTCGACGAGGAACCACTCGCGGTCGACGTCATCCTTTTTAGCCATAAATGTACTCATGAGCGCACCACTCTGGTGAAATTCGAAAACGTGAGGATAGGCGACTCGGCGCTTTTTGTCAAGAGAAAAAACCGAATGATTGGAATGTTGGAATATTGGAAAAATGGAATGATGGGTCAATCTCTTTCTTCAATAATTCCCTATCTTTCCAATGCCTTTTCTTCACCCTATACCCTGTACCCTATACCCGATACCCGTCCGTAGCGGCTAGAACCCCATCGTCTGCCTCGAGGCCGAAAACCCCCCGACGCGCCCGAGACCGGAGAGAGAGAAGAGGACGACGAATTGCCGGTCGTCCACGAGGTCCGAGTAGCTGACCGTGACGCCCCAGCACTGGCGGCGGTACTCGAAGCCGAAGGTCTTCTCCAGGTTTGCGTTGCTGAATTCGTCCCTGCGGAACCCGGCGAACACGTCCAGGGCGCCCGTGACCCGGGCCTTCCCCATGAGGCCGACGGATTCGACGGAGTCCCTCGTGTACCGGTAGACGAGCGACAGGCTGTCGCCCCGGTCGTCGCTCAGCGCAATGTCCTGGTTGATCTGCGCCCAAGCCGTCGTGTTGACGTCGTAGGCGGCCCGGGTCATGAACGCCAGGTACTTCAAGGGGTTGATGTCCACCTCCAGATCGACGGGCCGGAAGGGCTTCGTCGGGTCCGCCGGCAGCACGTTCGGCGTCGTGGTAGGGACGAGAAGCGTGGGCTGCGTCACGTAGATCGAGGGGGTGGTGATGTTGTAGGTCTGGCTCAGCTTCACCCGCAGGATCTCCCGGTAGTTCACGTTTCCCTTGTCGTCGCGGAGCCGAGAGATCAGGGTGTTCGAGAGCGCGTAGGTGATGCTGTTCTCGCTGTCGACGGAGGCACCGACCCCCCCCACGGTCGTGTTCCCGACGGGCAGGACGAAATCGGGCCGCAGGCCCGGACCGGCGGCGGGGATGTAGCGGTACGTCACCTCGGGCTTGACGGCGTGGCGGACCTTTTCCGCCCCGCTCCAGCCGGTGTCGTAGGTGCGGAAAACCTCGGTGGACGCATTCAGCCCGAGCGTGTACACGGAACGGCTCGCCGAATCGCCCGCCGCCGAGGCGCTGGTGCTCTCCGTGTCCCACAGGGTCCCCCGGAAACCCGCCGTCGGGGTCACCTGCAGGTACTCGCCGAAGGCCCACGGCAGCGAGAGCTTCGGGTACACGTCGAACGCGGAGCCTCTCTCCCCGAGGGTCCGGTAATAGTAGCCGTAGAGGCTGGTGAACTCCCACTGGAGGCGGGTCCCGAAGAGGGGCTGCCGAAAGCCCGTCAGGGAGATCTCGGGATAGCGCTGCAGGGTCTCGTCGTTGGAGGGGCTCGTCAGGTTGTCCGTGTACTGCCCCAGGGCCGTGAGGTTGACGTAGCGCCACTCCTTGACGATCCGCGCCGTGGAGTCGTAGCTCGTGAGCTGCTCGTTGGCCAGGAAGGAAACCTTCTCGAACTTGCGGTTCCGGGACCCTGCGTAGTGATCGAGGTAGTAATTGTGCGAGTCGAAGTCGCGGAAGTAATAGATGTCGGACACCTTCTTGAGATCGGACCGGAAATAGAAGCCGGGGCTGAAGGTGGTCTCGTGGTTCCAGTACCACGACCACCGGTCCTGCTTCTCCGTCCAGGTGCGGGAGATCCCCCCGGGGGTGTCCGACCCCGTCCACTGGTCTTTCAGGAAGTCCCCGTAGAAGAGGCCGTGGGTGCTCGAGCTCGGCTGGTAGCGGAACTCGAGGCCTTCCTTGACTCCCCGCTTGTCCATGTACCGCGTGTACAGCGTGGCGTCGGCGCTTTCCGAAATGGCCCAGTAGAACGGGACCTCCGTGTCGAATCCGAGCTTGTCCTGCGAGTACGCAAAGCGGGGGAAGAGAAACCCCGTCTGGCGCGTCGTCTTCGCCGGGAACATCGCCCAGGGAAGCCACACGACGGGGGTGTCGCGGATCTGGAAGCTGCCGTCTTTCAGGGTCCCATACCCGTCGAGGGTCACGTCCATCTCCCGGCCCTTGAACCGCCAGTCGGCCACGGGCCCGTCGCAGGTCGTGGCCGTTCCGTCCTTGATCCGGTACGTGGCCTCGCCCGATTTCTCGATTTCGCTCCCCGTCACGGTCAGGTGGTTCCGGACGAAGAACATGCGCCCGTCGCGGGCGATGCCGGTCTTCGTCTCGAGGTTGAGCTCGATGATGTCGCCTTCCAGGGCGTCGCCATTGCTCTGGAGAAGGGCGCGGCCGTGAGCCCAGGCCTCGCCGGTCACCCGGTTCAGGGTCACCGTGTCCGCCTTCAGGACCCCCCCGGTGAAGGTGATGACCACGTTCCCCTCGGCGCGGTAGACGTCCGACTCCTGGTCGTAGCTCAGACGGTCGGCCTCGATCCGCACGGGCCCCTTCCCGGCTTTGCTCAGGTCGAGGGACGGCTGCGCCCCGGCCGACGCGGCCCAGAGAAGCAGGAGCACAGGGACGAGCCACAGGGCCCGGCACAGGCCGGCCCGTCTGCCGTTGTTCCCGTCAGCGGTCATATCCCGACAAGCCCGTTTCCTTTCGACGAGATCAAGAGGGGGCGTACCGCCCCCACGAGGTAGAGCGACCCCGCGACACAGACGAGATCATCCCGGCCGGCATCCCGGAGGGCATCGTGCACCGCCTGCCGGGGATTGTCCGCCATGGCCACGTTTCGGTTCCAGCGTTTCGCCTCGCCGGCCAGAACTTCGGGCGCCTGGGCCCTGTCCTCCGGTGGACGCGTCACGATGATGCGATGAGCCAGCGGCGCGAGCCGGCGCAGTATCCCCTTCCAGTCCTTGTCGGCGAGAATCCCCACGACCAAGATAAGCCGCCGGTATTCGAATTCATCCAGGGCCTTCGCAAGCGCCGCCGCGCCGGCCGGGTTGTGGGCGCCGTCCAGGACGATGGTGGGCCGCCTGCCCACGACCTCCATCCGCCCTTCCCAGTGCACCGCCGCGAGGCCTCTGCGGATGGCCTCGTCGCCGACGCGGAAACCCCGTTCGCGCAGGACCCCGAGGGCGCCCAGGACGCACGCGGCGTTTTCCCGCTGGTGCGGACCCCGCAGGGCGAGCGAGACATTCTCGATCGCGAGCGACGGGCCCCGGCAATCCAGCGAGCCGTCCGGCTTCGAGCGGACCCGGATCTCCCGGCCCACTCTCAGCAGGCGCGCCCTGCGCCGCCTGCAGGCCTCCTCGAAAACCGCCAGGACGGGCGCCTGCCTCGCGGCGGTGATGCAGATGCCGCCCCGCCGGATGATCCCCGCCTTCTCCCGGGCAATGTCGGCAAGCCGCGGGCCCAGAAACTCGGCGTGATCCAGGGCAATGTTCGAGATGATCGACAGCTCGGGACGGACGACGTTGGTGGCGTCGAGCCTGCCGCCCATCCCTACCTCGAGAACGGCCCAATCGACCAGGCTTTGGGCAAAATGCAGGAAGGCGAGGGCTGTCGTGAATTCAAAGTAGGTGACCCCTTCCTGATTCGCCCTGCGCACCCGCAGGATGCGCCGCCCCAGGTCGTCTTCCGAAATCGGAACCCCGTCCACCCGGATCCGCTCCCGGAAATCGACGAGGTGGGGCGACGTGTAGAGCCCGACACGGCATCCCGCGGTCTGCAGGACGGAAGCCAGGCTCGTCGCGATGGATCCCTTGCCGTTGGTGCCCCCCACGAGAATACTGCGGGGCAGGTCCTGGGGGCTTCCCAGCCGCGCCAGCAGTCTCTTGACGGGACCGAGGCCCGGCCGGATCCCGGCACTCTTCAGGCTGTCCAGATAGGCGATGGGGTCACGGTTCATAGGATCACTGGACGATTGAACAATTACGGGCAGGGCGCTCCAGACCGCCGGGGTTGGGTTTGCTGATCTTTCCCGATACCCGATACCCTAGACCCTGTACCCGTGTCCCTTTTCCCTGGACCCTTTTGGTGCACCGTCGGCGCAAATTACCACAGCCCCGCCGCCACGGGCAACCTCTTTGTGACGGAATGCATCGGGAAAACAAAAAGGCCACGGGATAGGAATCTCCCGCGGCCCTGTCGCATTCGGATGGATAGAAGGTAAGAGGGTAAGAGGGTGAGAAGGTGGGGGGACGGAAGACGCGCGGCAGGCGGGCAGCCTATCCACGCTTCTCACCTTCTCACCGTCTCACCTTCTGAATTTGCCTAGTCCGGGATGACCTTGAAGACCTCATCCCCCGGCCTGCACCGGTCCGTCACCTTCACGCCGATGAAGTCCCCCACAACGGCCTTTTCGACCTTGGCGTTGTTGACCTCCATGGACTCGACGACGTTCTCGAAACTCGTCGTGTGGCCGACGTACTTGAGCGTGTCCCCCACCTTCACTTCGCCGGCGGTGATCTTGATCGCCGCGACGCTTGGCTTCGCGAAGAATTTCACGATTTCGCCGATTTTTTCCTCCGCCATAACGATCATCCTCCTTTCTTCCGGATACCTTGGATCGCTGTTTTTTATAATGTTTCCCCGCGGAAATCAAGGGCAAACGCATGCGCGGGCGCACAACGAAAAAGGGCAGGAGCGATTGCCCCTGCCCTGGATCGGTCCCGTGAACCGGCCCTATTCTTCTTTCGGCGCCGCCTTCTTGGCGGATGCCTTCTTCGCCGCCGGTTTTTTCTCTTTCGTTTCCTTCTCGGCCTTCGGTTTGGCCTCCTTCTTGGCCTTGGGCTCCTTCTTGGCCTTCGGCGCCGCCTTGGGCTTGCTTTCCTTCTTCGCCGCCTTTTCCTTCTTGCCCTTCTTCTCGGCGGGCTTCACCATCAGCTCGATGACGGCCATGGGTGCGCTGTCGCCGGCACGGAAACCGGTCTTGACGATCCGCGTGTACCCGCCCTGGCGGTCGGCGAATCGCGCGCCGATCTCGTCAAAGAGCTTCTTCACGACGTCCTTGTCCCGGATGACCGCCGCGGCCTGACGGCGGGCATGGAGGCCGCCTTTCTTGGCCAGCGTGATCATCTTCTCGGCCACGCGCCTCAGCTCCTTGGCCTTGACGTCGGTGGTCTCGATCTTTTCGTGCTTCAGAAACGACGTTACCATATTGCGAAGCATGGCCGTCCGATGGCTCGTGGTCCTGCCAAGCTTTCTTCCGCCTACCCCGTGTCGCATGAACAAAATCCTTTCCGGTCGTTAATGTCAGTCGGCGCTGGCCGCCTCTTCCCTGCCCTTGGGCGGCCAGTCGATCTTCATCCCGAGCGAAAGCCCCATCTCGGAGAGAATCTCCTTGATCTCGTTGAGGGACTTGCGGCCGAAGTTGCGGGTCTTGAGCATCTCCGCTTCCGTTTTCTGCACCAGTTCGCCGATGATGTGAATGCCCGCGTTCTTCAGGCAGTTGGCCGACCGCACGGAGAGTTCCAGCTCGTCCACGCTCTTCAGAAGGTTTTCGCTGAGCTTCTCGCTCTGCCCGGCCTCCTCCTGGACCTTCTCCTCCTCCGTCTCCTCGAAGTTGATGAAAATGTCGAGCTGGTCCTTCAGGATCTTGGCCGCGAAGGCGACGGCGTCCTCGGGCTGCACGCTGCCGTCGGTCCAGACCTCGAGGACGAGCTTGTCGAAGTCCGTGATCTGGCCCACGCGGGCGTGGCTGACGATGTAGCTCGCCTTCTTGATGGGCGAAAAGATGGCGTCGATGTTGATGGTGCCCTCGGGCTGCTCGGGGTCGCGCTCGCGCTTGGCCATGACGTACCCCTTGCCCATCTTCACGACCATTTCGGCCTTCATCTTGCCGCCCGTCGTGAGGGTGGCGATGTAGTGATCGGGGTTGAGGACCTCCACGTGGGCGTCCGTGATGATGTCGCCGGCCTTCACGGGGCCCGCCTTGGCCGCGTCGATCTTGATGGTCCGGGGGACGTCGCCGTGGAGCTTCAGGCGGACGCCCTTGAGGTTCAGGATGATGTCCGTCACGTCCTCCTTGACGCCCGGGATGGAAGAGAACTCGTGGAGGACCTTGTCGAACCGCACGGACACGATGGCCGCCCCCTGGATGGAGGACAGCAGCACGCGCCGCAGGGAGTTCCCCAGGGTGATGCCGTAGCCCCTCTCGAGGGGCTGGATGGTGAATTCCGCGTAGGACTTGCTATGGGTCTTCTCGTCGATCTCGATCCGTTTCGGCCGGATCAGGCTTCGCCAGTTTCTCTGCATATCCGTTTTCCCTCTGGCTATCAGGCTCGCAAACCGCCTGGAATAGGGGTTATCGCCCGGGAAATCCGCCCGGGCGGCTCCTGACAGGTTACTTGGAATAAAGCTCGACCACCAGCTGCTCCTGGACGGGCATGGTAATGTCCTCGCGCGTCGGGATGGTCTTCACGACGCCCTTGAAGGTTTCCTTGTCCAGTTCCAGCCACCCCGGGATGCCTCTTCGGGCCACCGTTTCGAGGGAATCGAGGATGGGGAGGACCTTCCGGCTCTTCTCCCGCAACTCGACGACGTCGTCTTTCCGCACCGTGTACGAGGGGATGTTGACCTTCCTGCCGTTGACGAGGAAATGGCTGTGGCGCACGAGCTGCCGCGCTTCGTTCCGGGACGGGGCGAAGCCCAGCCGGAACACCACGTTGTCGAGCCTGCGCTCCAGGAGCATCAGGAGGTTCGAGCCCGTGATGCCCTTCATGCGGTCGGCCCGCTCGAAGTAGCCCCGGAACTGCTTTTCGAGCAGCCCGTACATCCTCTTCAGGCGCTGCTTCTCGCGAAGCTGGACGCCGTAGTCGGAGTGCTTCTTCCTCGCCTGCCCGTGCTCGCCGGGTGCGTAGCCCCGCCGCTCGAACGCGCACTTCTCGGTGTAGCAGCGGTCACCCTTGAAAAACAGCTTCAGGCCTTCTCGACGGCAAAGCCTGCATTCTGAGCCTCTGTAACGTGCCAAGTTCTTCCTCCCTGTGGGTCGATGAATCGTTCGTCTGTGGGATTATACGCGCCTTCGCTTCGGCGGACGGCAGCCGTTGTGGGGGATCGGCGTGACGTCGCGGATCAGGCTGATCGTCAGCCCCGCAGCCTGCAGCGCCCTGAGCGCCGACTCCCGGCCCGAGCCCGGCCCCTTCACGTAGACCCGGACGGATCGCAAGCCCTGCTCCTTGGCCTTCTTCACGGCGCTCTCGGCGGCCATCTGGGCCGCAAAGGGGGTCCCTTTGCGGGAACCCTTGAACCCCGACATCCCGGAGGACGCCCAGGAAATGACGTTTCCGGTCAGGTCGGTGATGGTGACGATGGTATTGTTGAACGTCGACTGGATGTGGGCGATCCCCTCGGGGACGTTCTTCTTCTCTCGCTTCTTTCCGGTCTTTCTCCTCGGACTGGCCATGGTTCCTCCGGCTGTCGAATGTCGTGTTTACTTCTTCTTCCCGGCGATCGCCCTGCGGGGTCCCTTGCGGGTCCGGGCGTTGGTGTGCGTGCGCTGCCCGCGACTGGGGAGCCCCTTGCGGTGCCGCAGCCCGCGGTACGTCCCGACGTCCATGAGCCGCTTGATCGACATGGAAATCTCCCGGCGCAGGTCACCCTCCACCTTGTGTTCCCGGTCGATGATGCTGCGGATGGCCGTCACTTCCGCGTCGGTGATCACGTCCGTCTTCGTTTCGTAGGGGATGCCCGCCTCGCGGAGGATCTCCCTCGACTTGGAGCGGCCGATCCCGTAGATGTAGGTCAGGGCGATCTCCATGCGCTTGTTCTTCGGTAGGTCAACGCCTGCAATTCTTGCCACTGCTCGGGCCTCCTCGAATGGTCTTGTGTTATCCCTGGCGCTGCTTGTGCTTCGGGTTTTCGCAGATCACCCGCACGACGCCGTGGCGCTTGATGATCTTGCACTTGTCGCACATCTTTTTCACAGAAGGTCTTACTTTCACGACGAAACCCCCTTTTTCTCGATCGGCCCGCGGCCGTCTTGCGCCCTACTTGGACCGGTAGGTGATCCGGCCCCGCGTCAGGTCGTAGGGCGACAGCTCCACCGTCACCTTGTCGCCCGGGAGGATCTTGATGAAATGCATCCGCATCTTTCCCGAGATGTGGGCCAGCACGCGGTGCCCGTTTTCCAGTTCCACCCGGAACATGGCGTTCGGCAACGTCTCGACGACCGTGCCTTCCACCTCGATGGGTTCTTCTTTAGCCATATGCTCCCTGCGTTCAGCCGATCCGGCTCAGGATGACCGGCCCGTTTTCTGTAATCGCCACCGAGTGCTCGAAATGGGCCGACAGCTTCCCGTCGGCCGTCACCACCGTCCAGCCGTCGCGGAGGATGTCCACCCGGTAGGTGCCCTCGTTGACCATGGGCTCGATGGCGAACACCATGCCCGCTTTCAGCTCGATCCCCCGGCCGCTGGAACCGTAATTGGGGACCTGGGGGTCTTCGTGGAGGTTCTTGCCGATGCCGTGCCCCACGAGATCCCTCACCACCGAGAAGCCCGCAGCCTCGGCGTGGCCCTGGATGGCGGCGGAAATGTCGCCGATGCGATTCCCCGCCCTGACCTCCGCGATGCCCCGGTACAGGGCCTCTTCCGTGACCCGGAGCAACCGCTTCGCCGCGGGGGTGATCTCCCCCACGGGAACCGTGACCGCCGCGTCGCCGTAGTAGCCGTCGTTGAGGATGCCGAAATCGAGGCTGACGATGTCGCCTTCCTTCAGTTCCCTCTCCGAGGGCATCCCGTGCACCACCTCGCTGTTGACCGAGGTGCACAGGGAGTAGGGGTACCCCCGATATCCTTTGAAGGCCGGCCGTGCCCCTTTCTTGAGAGCCATTTCCTCGGAGAGCCGGTCCAGTTCGATCGTTTTCACCCCCGGCCTGATCTTCTTCCTGAGTTCCTCCAGGATCGCCGCGACGAGGACGTTGCTCTTTCTCATCTTTTCAATCTCCTGTCGAGATTTCAAGATGATCATGACCGGGTCTCCTTACCGCCGCTTCGCCAGACGCCCTTTCTTGAGGAACCCCTCGTACTGCCGCGCCAGCAGGTGCGTTTCGATCTGCCCCGCCGTGTCGAGCGCCACGCCCACGACGATCAGCAGCGCCGTCCCGCCGAAGTAGAAGGGAACGTTGAAGTAGACCATCAGGATGCTCGGCAGCACGCAGACCGCCGAGACGTAGATGGCCCCGCTGAAGGTCAGCCGGCTCAGCACGTGGTCGATGTACTCGGCCGTCTTTTTCCCCGGCCGGATGCCCGGGACGAACCCCCCGTGCTTCTTCATGTTCTCGGCCACGTCAACCGGGTTGAACACGACGGCCGTGTAGAAGAAGCAGAAAAACACGATGAAGCCGACGTAGATCGTCTCGTAGAGGAAAGCCCCCGGCACCAGCATGTCCGAGACCCCCTTCATCCACGGATGGGGGATGAACTGGGCCAGGGTCGCCGGGAACATAATGATCGACGACGCGAAAATGGGCGGGATGACGCCCGACGTGTTGATCTTGAGCGGCAGGTGCGTCGTCTGCCCGCCGTACATTTTTCTCCCCACGATCCGCTTGGCGTACTGCACGGGGATGCGGCGCTGCCCCGTCTCCATGAACACGATGGCCCCGACGACGGCGACCATGAAGGCAAACAGGAAAATCACCGCGAGAATCCCCATCTCGCCCGTGGACACGAGGCGGAAGGTGTTCAGGACGCCTTCCGGGCCCCGGCAGACGATGCCGGCGAAGATGATGAGCGAGATCCCGTTGCCGATCCCCCGCTCCGTGATCTGCTCGCCCAGCCACATGATGAAGGCCGTGCCGGCCGTGAGCGTGATGACCGTCATGAGGCGGAAACCCCAGCCGGGGGTGATCACGATGGAGGCGCCCGTCGGCCCCGCCATGTTCTCCAGGCCCACGGCGATGCCGAAGCCCTGAATGAGGGACAGCAGCACCGTCCCGTAGCGGGTGTACTGCGTGATCTTGCGGCGCCCCGCCTCGCCCTCCTTCGAGAGCCGCTCCAGGTGCGGGATCGCGATCGTGAGCAGCTGCAGGATGATGGAGGCGCTGATGTAGGGCATGATCCCCAGCGCGAAGACCGAGAGGTTCGAAAGCGCGCCGCCCGCGAACAGGTCGAAGAGCCCCAGCAGGGAGCCCCGGGCCTGGTCGAAGAACGCGGCGAGCGCCGCCGTGTCGATTCCCGGCGTGGGCACGTGGGCCCCGATCCGGTATACGGCCAGAAGCAGGAACGTGAAAGCGATGCGCTTCTGGAGCTCGGGAATTTTCGGGATGTTTTTGAGTCCGCCGATCAAATCCGATGACCCCTTATCCGATGACCTCGACCTTGCCGCCGGCCGCCTCGATCTTCTCCTTCGCGGCCTGGCTGATGGCGTTCACCCTCACGGTGAGGGCCTTCTCGATCGTCCCTTTGGCGAGGACCTTGATCCCGTCTCCCGTCCGCCGGATCACGCCGCCGGCCAGCAGGGCCGCCGCGTCGACGGGCGCCTCGCCGGAGAACCGGTTGAGCTCGCCCAGGTTGACGATGACGATCTCCTTGCGGAAGACGTTCTTGAAGCCCTTCTTGGGCAGCCGGCGGGCAAGCGGCATCTGGCCGCCCTCGTACCCGGGCCGGGAGTTGTGGCCCGAACGGGCCTTGAGGCCCTTGTGCCCCTTCGTGGAGGTCCCGCCGTGGCCCGAACCGTCGCCTCGGCCGATCCTCTTCCGTTTCTTTCTCGACCCCTCGGGGGGCCTCAGTTCGCTCAGGTTCATCGCGCTCACCCGCTGATTTCTTCTACGGCCACAAGATGGCTCACCTTGCCGACCATGCCCCGGACCTCGGGGGTATCCTGGAGCGTCACGCTCCGGTTCATCCGTACGAGCCCCATGCCGCGCAGCACCTTGCGCTGCTTCTCGGGCCGCCCGATGGAACTCTTCACCAGTGTGATCTTCAGCTTCTTTTCCACGGTTGCATCCTCGGACAAATCGGTTAAATGTCGGCCACGTCCTTGCCCCTCAACGCCGCGATCTGATTGGCGGATCGGAGCCCGCGGAGGCCGTTGAGCGTCGCCTTGACCAGGTTGTGGGGGTTGTGGGAGCCCAGGCACTTCGTGAGCACGTTCTGGACGCCCGCCACTTCCAGCACGGCGCGGACCGCGCCGCCCGCGATGAGGCCCGTCCCCTCCGAGGCGGGCTTCAGCATGACCCTCCCGGCCCCGTATTCCCCGACGATCTCGTGGGGAATCGTCCGGTTCCCGATGGAAACCTTCGCCATGCTCTTGCGGGCCTTTTCCATCCCCTTGCGGATCGCCTCGGGCACCTCGTTGGCCTTGCCGAGCCCGGCGCCGACGGAACCCTTGCCGTCCCCGACGACCACGATGGCGCTGAACCGGAATCGCCGGCCGCCCTTGACGACCTTGGCCGTGCGGTTGATCGCCACGACGCGGTCCAGGATCTCCGTCTCTTCCACCATGAACTCTTTTCTTTCTCGGTTGTCCCTGTCCAACGGTCACTCCCTCTTCAAGAGTTTTCGGTTACTAGAATTTCAGGCCCGCTTCCCGCGCGCCCTCGGCCAAGGCCTTCACCCGGCCGTGATAGAGGAACGCTCCCCGGTCGTACACCGCCGCCCCGATCTCGAGGGCCGCAAGCTTCTTCGCCATGAGCTTGCCCACCTCGGCGGCGGCGGCCGTCTTGTTCAGCTTCGCGATCGTCTCGGCGATCTCCTTGCTGCGCGTGGAGGCCTCGGCCAGCGTCCGGCCGGCTTCGTCGTCGACGGCCTGCACGTAGATGTGCCGGGCGCTGCGGAACACGGCGAGGCGCGGCCGCCCGGCCGTCCCTGCCACCTTGCCCCGGACACGCTTCTTGCGCTTGTCTCGGACCTTCTGAATCTTCTTGGCTGACGATAACACTGTTCTGCCCTCTTCGTGAGTGTGGGGTTATGTTCCCGAACGCCTTATGCGCCGGCGGACTTGCCGACCTTGCGCCGCACGACCTCGCCCGCGTAGCGGATTCCCTTGCCCTTGTAGGGCTCGGGCCTGCGCTTGGCGCGGATCTCGGCGGCGACCCGGCCCACCAGCTCCTTGTCGATCCCGGAGACGGTGAGGCTCGTTAGCTTCTCGATCTTCACCGCGACCCCCTGCGGGACCTCGTAGGTGAGCGGCACGGAGTAGCCCACGAACAGCTTGAGCGTCGTGCCCGCGAGCTCGGCGCGGAAGCCCACGCCGGAGATCTCGAGGCCCTTCGTGAAGCCCGCGCTCACCCCCGTGACCATGTTGGCTACGAGCGTGCGCGTGAGGCCGTGCAGAGCGCCGGCCCTTCGGCCCTCGTGGGTGGTCTTCACGGTGAGGGTCTTGCCCTCCTGCACGATCTCGATGTCCCGGGGCAGCGCCCGCGAGAGGGTCCCCTTGGGACCGGTCACCTTGATCTCGCCGCCGGCGACGCCGACCGTCACCTTGTCCGGCAGGGCGATGATTTTCTTCCCGATTCGTGACATGGGTGTCTCTCCTGACTTGCGCTTACCAGACGTTGCAGACGATCTCGCCGCCCACGTTCTGCTGCCTGGCTTCCTTGTCCGTCATGATCCCCCGGGGCGTCGACACGATGGCCACCCCGAATCCGTTGAACACCTTGGGGATCTTCTTGCTCGACACGTAGATCCTCCGGCCCGGCTTGCTCACCCGCTGGAGGTCCTGGATGATGCGGCCCTTCGTGTCCGTGTACTTGAGGTAGATCTTGAGGACGTCCTTCTTGTTGGCGTCCTTCTTGACGTCGAACCCGCTGATGTAGCCGGTCCGCTTGAGGACCTTGACAATCTCCAGGTTCACCCTCGAGAGCTGGGCGTTCACGCTGCGGAACTTCATCCGGTTGGCGTTGCGCACTCTCGTCAGCATATCCGCGATCGGATCGGTCATACCCATAAATCCTTGCTCCTCCCCGTCTACCAGCTCGATTTGATCACGCCGGGGATCTCCCCCCAGGAGGCGTACTTGCGCAGGCAGATGCGGCACATGTTGAACTTGCGGTAGTACGCCCGGGGCCTCCCGCAGATCGGGCAGCGGTTGTACTCTCGGACCGAAAACTTCTTTGTCCTCTTCGCTTTTGCAATCAGGGACTTCTTAGCCAAGGTGTTCCTCCGTCTGGTGTCCTAATTCCTGAAGGGCATCCCCATGAGTTTCAGCAGATGCCGGGCCTCCTCGTCGGTCCTCGCCGTCGTGACGATGACCACGTTCATGCCCTTGACCTTGTCGATCTTGTCGTAGTCGATCTCGGGGAAGATGAACTGCTCCTTGATCCCCATGGCGAAGTTGCCGCGCCCGTCGAAGGAGGTGGCCGGGATGCCCCGGAAGTCGCGGATCCGGGGAAGCGCCACGTTCACCAGCCGGTCGAAGAACTCGTACATCCTCTCCTTGCGCAGGGTCACCATACAGCCGATGGACATGCCCTTGCGCAGCTTGAAGGTGGCGATGGACTTGCGGGCCTTCGTGATGACGGGCTTCTGCCCCGTCAGGGCCCCGATCTCGGCTGCGGCGCTCTCGAGGATCTTGACGTTCTGGATCGCCTCGCCCAGGCCCATGTTCACGATGATCTTCTCCAGCCGGGGCACCTGCATGGTGTTGTTGTACCCGAACTGTTTCATCATGGCCGGGACGACTTCGCTCTTGTAGTGGTCTTTGAGTCTTGCCATGGTTTCTATCCCCGGTTTACTGATCGAGTTGCTCGTTGCACTTCCTGCAAATCCGGACCTTTTTGCCGTCCTCGAGGGTCTTGAACCCGACGCGGACGCCCGTTGCACACTTCGCGCACAGAGGGGCGACGTTGGAGGCGTCCAGCGGGGCTTCCTTCTCCATGATGCCGCCTTTGCTCTTCTGGTCGGGCCGCTGGTGGCGCTTGATCATGTTGAGCTTCTCGATCACGATCTTGTTGCCGTCGGCCAGGATCTTCGTGACCTTGCCGGTCTTCCCCTTTTCCCTGCCGGCGATGACCTTCACCGTGTCGCCCTTTTTCAGTCGGTTCGTCTGCATGCTTCTTTCCCGTTTCCTGCGGCTCACAGCACTTCCGGAGCCAGCGAGATGATCTTCATGAATTGTTTGGCGCGAAGCTCCCGGGCCACGGGCCCGAAGATGCGCGTCCCCACGGGCTCCATCTGGTTGTTGATGAGCACCGCCGAGTTGTCGTCGAACTTGAGGTACGTCCCGTCGTTGCGGCGGACTTCCTTCTTCGTCCGGACGACGACGGCTTTCATGACATCCCCTTTTTTCACCTTCGCGTTGGGGATGGCCTCCTTGACGGACACCACGATCACATCCCCCACGGTGGCGGTTCGCTTGCGCGATCCGCCCAGCACGCCGATGCAGGACACCTTCTTGGCACCCGAGTTATCCGCGGCATTCAAAATGGTACGCATCTGAATCATATCGACACCCCGTTCAACCCTGCTGTTTCCGACCCCGGGCTACTTCGCCTTTTCCAGGATCTCGCGCACCCTCCAGCGCTTGTCCCGGCTCAGAGGACGGGACTCCACGATCAGCACCGTGTCTCCCACGCCGCACTCGTTGCGCTCGTCATGGGCCTTGTACTTCTGGTGCTGCCGCACGTATTTCCGGAAACCCGTGTGCTTGACGAGCCGCTCGGTCTTCACGACGACGGTCTTGTCCATCTTGTCGCTGACGACGACTCCCTTGATGGTCCGCTTGTTTCCCCTCTGGTCCATACCTATTTCTGCAGCTCCTTCTGCTTCATGACGGTCTTGATGCGGGCGATGTCCCGGCGGACATTCTTCAGCGCCGCGGGGGAGTCCAGCTGCCCCGTCGTGTGGCGGATTTTCAACCGGAAGAGCTCGTCCGTGAGATCCCGCTCCTTCACCCGGAGCTCGTCGATACTCAGTTCCCTGATTTCCTTACTCTTCATCGAAGATATCCCTCGTCAAGAATTTCGTCGGAATGGGCAGCTTGTTGGCCGCCAGCCGGAAGGCCTCCCGGGCCACCTCCGGGGTGACCCCCTCCATCTCGTACATGACGGTTCCGGGCCTCACGGTCGCGATCCACCCTTCCGGGGCGCCCTTGCCCTTCCCCATGCGGGTCTCGGCGGGCTTTTTCGTGAAGGACTTGTGGGGGAAAATCCGGATCCAGATCTTCCCGCCGCGCTTGATGTGGCGCGTCATGGCGACACGGGCGCTCTCGATCTGCTGGGCCGTAATCCGGCCCGGCGCCAGGGCCTGGAGCCCGAACTGGCCGAAGGACACCTCGCTTCCCTTGGTGGCCTTGCCGCCCAGTCTCCCTTTCTGGATCTTCCTGAACTTGATGCGTTTCGGGCTGAGCATGGTCTATGTCTCCTGATTCCCTGACTCGACGGTCTTATGCGCTGGCCTGCTTCTTGTCCGGCAGCACGTCCCCGTGATAGATGAGCACCTTCACCCCGATGGCCCCGTAGGTCGTCCGCGCCTCGGCGAAGCCGTAGTCGATGTCGGCCCGCAGGGTGTGCAGGGGCACCTTGCCCTCGCGGTACCACTCCATCCGGGACATCTCGGCGCCGCCGAGCCGCCCCGAGCAGGTGATGCGGATGCCCTTGGCGCCGAACTTCAGGGCCGAGGTCACGCTCTTCTTCATGGCGCGCCGGAAGGCGATCCGCCTCTCGAGCTGCAGCGCCACGTTCTCGGCGACGAGTTGGGCGTCGATCTCGGGCTTGCGGACCTCCATGATGTTGATGATCGTCTCGCCGCCGGTCATCCCGTCGAGGTCCTTCTTGAGCTTCTCGATCTCGGAGCCCTTCTTGCCGATGATGATGCCGGGGCGGGCGGCGTGGATGTTCACCTTCGCCTTGTCGGCGGCCCGCTCGATCTCGATCTTCGAGATGCCCGCGTGGTAGAATTTCTTCTTCAGGAACTTGCGGAGCTTGATGTCCTGGTGGACGAGGGTGCCGTAGTTCTTCTCGGCGAACCACTTCGAGCTCCAGCCCTTGTTGATCCCCAGCCTCAATCCGATCGGGTTTACCTTCTGACCCAAGGTCCAATCCTCCTTCGTCTTACTGCTCGTCGAGTACGACGGTGATGTGGCTCATCCGGCGCTTGATGGGCGCCACGCGCCCCATCGTCTTCGCCTTGTGGCGCTTCATGGCCGGCCCCTGGTCCACGAAGATCTCCTTCACGAAGAGAATCTTCTCGTCGATGTTCGGGTTCTGCGTCGCGTTGGCCACGGCGCTCTTGAGCACCTTCCCGACAAGACCGGCGGCCCGCTTGCGCGAAAAGGCCAGGATCCGGTCGGCCTCCTCGACCTTCAGGCCCCGGACGAGATCGACGACGAGCCGCGCCTTCTGCGGCGATATCCTCACGAATCGTGCAACTGCTTTTGCTTCCATGACGTCCCTGTCTCCGGTTTTCCCGTTTCCCCTTGCGCGGCGACTACTTGCGCACCTTGGTCTTGCGGTCGCCCGCGTGGCTGAAGAATGTCCTCGTCGGCGCGAACTCCCCGAGCTTGTGGCCCACCATGTTCTCCGTGACGAACACGGGGATGAACTTCTTGCCGTTGTGCACGGCGAAGGTGTACCCGATGAACTCAGGGGTGACGGTGGAGCGGCGCGACCAGGTCTTGATGACCCCCCGGTCCCCGCCCGCTTCGGCTTTCCGGACCTTCTCCGCAAGCTTCGCCTCGATGTACGGACCTTTCTTGATTGAGCGTGCCACTATTTCTTGTCCCTCTTCTTGATGATGTATTTATCGGTGGTCTTGTTCTTGCGCGTCTTGTAGCCCTTCGTCGGCACGCCCCAGGGGGTGCAGGGGTGACGGCCGCCGGAGGTCTTGCCCTCGCCGCCGCCCATGGGGTGGTCGATGGGGTTCATCGCCACGCCGCGCACCCGGGGCTTCTTGCCCAGCCAGCGGGTGCGCCCCGCCTTGCCGATACTGACGCCCTCGTGGGTCACGTTGCCCACCTGGCCGATGGTGGCCTTGCACTCGATGTGGACCTTCCGGACCTCGCCGGAGGGGAGCCGCACCTGGGCGTAGGCGCCTTCCTTGGCCATGAGCTGCGCGTAGGTGCCGGCGGAGCGGACCATCTGGGCCCCCTTGCCGGGCCGCAGCTCGATGTTGTGGATGAGCGAGCCCAGGGGGATGTTCCGCATCGGCATGGCATTGCCGGGCTTGATGTCGGCCGCGGCGCTCGTGATGACCGGGTCGCCCACCTTCAGGTCCACGGGGGCCACGATGTAGCGCTTCTCGCCGTCGGCGTAGCTGACCAGCGCGATGCGCGCCGAGCGGTTCGGGTCGTACTCGATGGTCTTCACCTTCGCCGGGATGTCCGTCTTCTCGCGGCGGAAGTCCACCACCCGGTACTTGCGCTTGTGCCCGCCGCCGCGGTGGCGGCTCGTCATGCGGCCGGCGTTGTTGCGGCCGCCCGTCTTCTTGGCCGGCTTGGTCAGGCTCTTCTCGGGCTCCGTGGAGGTGATCTCCTCGAAGGTCGAGTAGGTCTGGTACCGCCGGGCCGGTGTCGTGGGCTTCATGGTTTTGATCGCCATGGGTCGTCGTCCTTATCCTAGACTTTGTCGAATATCTCGATGGAGCTGCCGGGCGCCACGGTGACAATGGCCTTCTTCCAGTCGCTCTTCTTGCCCATGAGCCGCCCGTAGCGCTTCTGCTTCCCCAGGACGTTCTGGGTCCGCACGCCGACCACCTTCACCTTGAAGAGCTTCTCCACGGCCTTCTCGATCTCGATCTTGTTGGCCCGCGGGTCCACCTCGAAGATGTACTGGTTGCCCTCGCGCATGAGGGTCGTCTTTTCGGTCACGAGCGGCCGTCGGATGATCTGATGGAGTTCCATTATGCCAGCGCCCCCTCTATCTTTTGGATCGAGGGCTCCAGAAGCACGAGGCTGTCGTACTTGAGGAGATCGTACACGTTGATGCCCTCGCATCGCATCATTTTCACATCGGGGAGGTTCCGGGAGGACTTCTCGAGGGCCACGTTGGCCTCGCCGATCACGACGAGGGTCTTCTTCAGCCCGAAGCGGTCGAGGACCTCCTTGAACTTCTTCGTCTTCACCTCGGCCAGGGGGAAGTCCTTCAGCACGACAAGCTTCTCCTCCCGGACCTTCATGCTCAGCGCCGAGATGAGGGCCAGCCTGCGCACCTTCTTGGGCACCGTGAAGGAGTAGTCCCTCGGCGTGGGCCCGAAGACCGTCCCGCCGCCTCTCCAGAGGGGGGAGCGGGTGGTGCCCACGCGGGCCCGCCCGGTGCCCTTCTGGCGCCAGGGTTTCTTGCCGCCGCCGCTGATCTCGCCGCGCTCCTTGGTGTCGTGGGTGCCCTGCCGCTTCGCGGCCATCTGCATCCGGACGACCTCGTAGATGACGTCCCGGTTCACCTCGGCCCCAAAGACGGCGTCGTTGAGCGACACCTCGGCCACCTTGTTCTTCTCGATATCGTACACACTCACCACGGGCATGGTTCGTTCACTCCAGTTGCTTCTCAGCTCTTTTTGACGGCGTTCTTGATGACGACGATCCCGTTCTTGCTCCCCGGGACCGCGCCCTTGACGAGGATGACGTTCAGCTCGGGGCGCACCCCCATGACGAGGAGGTTCTGCACCGTCTTGCGCTCGTCGCCCATGTGGCCCGGCAGCCGCTGCCCCTTGAAGACCCTCGAGGGCGCGGCGCTGGCGCCGATGGAGCCCGGGGCCCGGTGGAACATGGAGCCGTGGGTGGCCCGGCCGCCGCGGAAGCCGTGCCGCTTCACGCCGCCGGCAAACCCGCGTCCCTTGCTGGTCCCGGTGACGTCGACGTAGTCGCCCACCTCGAACATGGACGCCGTCAGTTCCTGGCCCAGTTCGAGTTCGGCGGCCGCCTGCATCTTGAACTCGCGCAGGACCCGGAAGAACCCCCGGTCGGCCTTCGCGAAGTGGCCCTGCAGGGGCTTCGTCACGTTCGCCTGCCGCTTGCGGTCGAACCCCAGCTGGACGGCGTTGTAGCCGTCGGCCTCTTCGGTCTTCTTCTGGATCACGTAACAGGGGCCCGCCTCGATCACCGTGACGGGCACCGAGGCCCCGTCGGCGGCGAAGATCTGGGTCATCCCCAACTTTCTGCCTATCAATCCCTTTTCCATAGCATCCACTTCCGCGCTGGCTGTGCGTGAGGGAACGAAAAAGGAGATGGACTCAAGGACACCCCGCCCATCTCCGTGTCGTCACGCGTTACAACTTGATTTCCACATCGACCCCGGCGGACAGGTCCAGCTTCATCAGGGCGTCCACCGTGGCCTGCGTGGGATCAATGATGTCGATGAGCCGCTTGTGGGTCCTCACCTCGAACTGCTCCCGGGACTTTTTGTCCACGTGCGGCGAGCGGTTCACGCAGAACTTGTTGATCATCGTGGGAAGCGGGATGGGGCCCGCCACGCGGGCGCCCGTGCGCTTCGCCGTGTCAACGATGTCTTCGGCGGACCGGTCCAGCAGCTTGTAGTCGTACGCCTTCAGACGGATTCGAATCTTCTGATCGGCCATGATCCGTTCTCAACCCCCCGCTTACTCGATGATCTCGCTGATGACGCCGGCACCCACCGTCTTGCCGCCCTCGCGGATGGCGAACCGCAGCTGCAGCTCCATGGCGATGGGGGTGATCAGGGTCACTTCCATCTCCACGTTGTCGCCGGGCATCACCATTTCGACGCCCGCGGGAAGGGTTGCGACACCCGTCACGTCCGTGGTGCGGAAGTAAAACTGGGGCCGGTAACCGGAGAAGAACGGCGTGTGCCGGCCGCCCTCTTCCTTCGTCAGGACGTAGACCTGGGCCTTGAACTTCGTGTGGGGCGTGATCGAGCCGGGCTTGGCCACGACCTGGCCGCGTTCCACTTCCTCGCGCTTCGTGCCGCGCAGCAACACGCCGATGTCGTCGCCCGCGCGCCCCTCGTCGAGGGTCTTGCGGAACATCTCGACGCCCGTGCAGACCGTCTTGAAGGTGGGCCGGATGCCGATGATCTCCACTTCCTCGCCCGTCCGGATGATCCCGCGGTCCACACGGCCCGTCACGACGGTGCCGCGGCCGGAGATGCTAAAGACGTCGCCCACGGGCATCAGGAACGGCTTGTCCAGGTCGCGCTTGGGCTCGGGGATGTAGCTGTCGACGGCGTCCATGAGCTCGAAGACGCACTTGGCATCGGGCGAATTGGCATCGTCGCTTTCCAGGGCCTTCAGGGCGGAGCCGCGGATGATCGGCGTCTTGTCGCCGGGGAACGCGTACTTCGTGAGCAGCTCCCGGAGCTCGAGCTCGACGAGGTCCAGCAGCTCGGGGTCGTCCACGAGGTCGACCTTGTTCATGAAGACGAGCATGTAGGGAACCTGCACCTGGCGGGCCAGGAGGATGTGCTCGCGGGTCTGGGGCATGGGGCCTTCGGAGGCGGCGACGACGAGGATGGCGCCGTCCATGTGGGCTGCGCCCGAGATCATGTTCTTGATGTAGTCGGAGTGCCCCGGGCAGTCGACGTGCGCGTAGTGGCGCTTTGCGGTCTCGTACTCCACGTGGGCGATATTGATGGTCACGCCGCGTTCCTTCTCTTCCGGGGCGTTGTCGATCATATCAAAGGACATGAACTGGGCCAATCCCTTCGAAGCGAGATGCTTCGTAATCGCGGCGGTCAACGTGGTCTTGCCGTGGTCGACGTGCCCGATGGTCCCGATATTGACATGCGGCTTCGTCCTTTCGAATTTTTTCTTCGCCATCTCCAGTTACCTCCTTACCTTCCGTATGATGATCGATGTTGTGTTACTTGGCCCTGTGCCTCAGTTCTTTTTCTTCTCGATGATGTCCCGGGCCCGGTCCTCCGACACGGTGGCGTAGTTCAGAAACTGCATCGTGTAGGTGGCCCGCCCCTGGGTCTTGGACCGCAGGTCCGTGGCGTAGCCGAACATCTCGGCCAGCGGCACCTCCGCCTGGATCGCCTCGGAGCCCGGCCGGCTCTCGATGGAGACGATCTTGCCGCGCCGCGAGGTCAGGTTCCCGATCACGTCCCCCAGGTACTCCTTCGGGACGACGACCTCGACGGACATGACGGGCTCGAGCAGCACCGGGTGGGCCCGCTTGACCCCGCTCTTGAATCCCATGGAGGCGGCGATCTTGAATGCCAGCTCCGACGAATCCACCTCGTGGTAGGTGCCGTCCACGACGGCCACCTTCACATCCACGACGGGGTAGCCGGCCAGCACCCCCTCCTCCATCGCCTCGACGATGCCCTTTTCGACGGCGGGGATGTACTCCCGGGGCACCGCGCCGCCGATGATCCTGTTTTCAAACGACAGTCCCTTGCCCGGCTCGTTGGGCGCGATCTCGAGCCACACATGGCCGAACTGGCCGCGGCCGCCGGACTGCCGGATGAACCGCCCTTCCGTGCGGACGGCCTTCCGGATCGTTTCCTTGTAGGCCACCTGGGGCTGCCCGATGTCGGCCCCCAGCCCGAATTCCCTGGAGAGCCGATCCACGATGATCTCGAGGTGGAGCTCGCCCATCCCCGAAATCAGCGTCTGCCCCGTCTCCCGGTCCACCTTGACCCTGAAGGAGGGGTCCTCCTTCTGGATCTTCTCCAGGGCCGTCCCCATCTTCTCCTCGTCGGCCTTCGTCTTCGGCTCGATGGCGATGGCGATGACCGGCTCGGGGAAGCTCAGGGTCTCGAGGACGATCGGATGTCCCGGGTGGCACAGGGTGTCCCCCGTCGCCGTCGAGGACAGACCGACGGCGGCCACGATGTCGCCCGTCCGGGCTTCCTTGATGTCCTCGCGCTTGTCGGCGTGCATCTTGAGGATGCGGCCGATGCGCTCTCGTTTGTTCTTCGTCGCGTTGAAGATGTAGGAACCCGCGTCGAGCACCCCCGAGTACACCCGGAAGTAGGTCAGCTGCCCGACGTAAGGGTCCGTGACTATTTTGAAAGCGAGCGCAGCGAAAGGCTCGTCGTCGCTTGCCGCCCGCAGGATTTCGGCGCCTTTCGGTCCCTTCCCGGTCACCGGCGGCATGTCCGCCGGAGAGGGGAGGAAATCGACGACCGCGTCCAGGAGCGGCTGGATCCCTTTGTTCTTGAAGGCGGCGCCGCAGCAGACCGGGACGACCTTCATGGAGAGGGTCTGCCTCCGGAGAGCGGCCACGATCTCCCCGGGGGAGAACGCTGCGCCTTCCAGGTATTTCTGCATGATCGCGTCATCGACGTCCGCCAGGGACTCGATGAGCGTCTCTCGCGCTGCACGGGCCTCGTCGAGGACCTCGGCCGGGATGTCCCGGATCGAGAATTCCGCCCCGAGGCGATCGACGTCGTACATCATCGCCTGCATGCCGATGAGGTCGACGATGCCGCGGAATTTGTCTTCGGCGCCGACGGGGATCTGGACCGGCACGGCGTTGGCGCCCAACCGGTCCCGGATCATCTCGACGGCCTTGGCAAACTCGGCCCCCACGCGGTCCATCTTGTTGACGAAGGCGATGCGGGGCACCCGGTAGCGGTCCGCCTGCCGCCAGACCGTCTCGGACTGGGGCTCGACCCCTTCCACGGCCGTGAAGAGGGCCACGGCCCCGTCGAGGACCCGGAGCGAGCGCTCCACCTCGATCGTGAAGTCCACGTGGCCGGGCGTGTCGATGATGTTGACGCGGCAGTCGCGCCAGGAGCACGTGGTGGCGGCCGAGGTGATCGTGATGCCCCGCTCCTGCTCCTGCTCCATGAAGTCCATGACGGCCGTGCCGTCGTGGACCTCCCCCATCTTGTAGGAGATGCCCGTGTAGTAGAGGATGCGCTCGGTCACGGTCGTCTTGCCCGCATCGATATGAGCCATGATGCCGATGTTACGGACATTCTCGAATGCGGTCTGCCGTGCCACGATGAAACACCCTGATGTTGTAAAAGAACGCTAGAACCGGTAGTGGGCGAAGGCCTTGTTGGCCTCCGCCATCTTGTGAACATCCTCGCGCTTCTTCACGGAGGCGCCACGGTTTTGTGCAGCGTCCATGAGCTCGCCGGCGAGCTTTTCCCGCATCGTCTTCTCCGCGCGGGACATGGAGTTTCCGATGATCCACCGGAAGGCCAGGGCCTGCCTGCGGCCGGGGGCCACTTCCGTGGGGACCTGGTAGGTGGCGCCGCCGACGCGGCGGGAGCGCACCTCGATGACCGGCTTGACGTTGTCGAGGGCCTTCTCGAAGACGCCCAGCGGCGCTTCCTTGGTCTTCTTCTCGATGATCTCGAAGGCCCCGTAGAGGATGCTCTCGGCGGTGCTCTTCTTGCCCTGCTTCATGAGGCTGTTGACGAACTTCGCCACGAGCGCGCTGCCGTGCTTCGCATCGGGCGTGATCTGTCTCTTCTGGATTTCTCGTCGTCTTGGCATGCTGTGAACCCCGATCAGCTCGGCTTCTTGGCGCCGTATTTCGACCGTCCCTGCTTGCGGTCCTGGACGCCGACGGCATCCAGCGTGCCCCGGACGATGTGGTACCGCACGCCGGGGAGGTCCTTCACGCGTCCGCCCCGGACGAGCACGACCGAGTGTTCCTGCAGGTTGTGCCCGATGCCCGGGATGTAGGCGGTCACTTCGAAGCCGCTCGTGAGGCGCACGCGGGCCACCTTGCGAAGAGCCGAGTTGGGCTTCTTGGGCGTCGTCGTGTAGACGCGGACGCAGACGCCGCGCCGCTGCGGGCAGGACACGAGCGCGGGGGTCGTCGTCTTCTTCCGGATCTGCTGCCTTCCTTTTCGCACTAACTGGTTGATCGTCGGCATGAAAATCCTTCTATCCCTTTCTGTCCAAATTGAAGGGGCTTGCGAAAGTTTGATTTTTTATCAATTCGTCGCCTCGATGTCAAGCGTTTTCTGTTCCGCTTTCTCGATTTCCTCGCCGGCCCCCTCGACCACCATGCCGAGCTTTTTGTAGAGGGGAAGCCCGGAGCCGGCCGGGATGAGACGGCCCATGATCACATTCTCTTTGATTCCGCGCAGATAGTCGATTTTCCCGGCCAGGGCCGCCTCGGTGAGCACCCGCGTCGTCTCCTGGAAGGAGGCCGCCGAAATGAAACTCTGCGTCGAGAGCGAGGCCTTCGTGATGCCCAGCAGGATCGGCTCGCCCACGGCGGGCTGCCCGCCCTTCTCCGTCACCCGGTCGTTTTCCTCCTGGAAGCGGCCTTTCTCGACCTGCTCGTCGGCCAGGAAGTTCGTGTCCCCGGGGTCGGCGACCCTCACCCGGCGTAGCATCTGCCGGACGATGATCTCGATGTGCTTGTCGTTGATCTTGACGCCCTGCAGGCGGTAGACCTCCTGGACCTCGTCGACGAGGTAGCGCGCCAGCTCCTTCTCCCCCTTGATGCTCAGCAGGTCGTGGGGATTGCTGGCCCCGTCCATGAGGGCCTCCCCGGCGGCAACCCGGTCGCCTTCCTGGACGGTGATGTGCTTGCCCTTGTTGATGAGGTACTCCTTCTTGTCGCCCACCTCGGGGGTCACGATCACGCGGCGGCGGCCCTTGACATCCTTTCCGAAGGCGACAACCCCGTCGATCTCGGAGATGACCGCGAACTCCTTGGGCTTTCGGGCCTCGAAGAGCTCCGCCACGCGGGGGAGGCCGCCCGTGATGTCCTTGGTCTTCGTGGTCTCCCGGGGGATCTTGGCGATGATGTCGCCCGCCTCGACCCGGTCGCCCTCGTTGACGCCGATGTTGACGCCCACCGACAGGAGGTAGCGCGCCGTGCTGCCCGTGCTGGCCACCTTGGCCGTCTTGCCGTCCTTGTCCTTGATGGAGATGCGGGGCCGCAGGTCGGCATCGGCGAACTCGGTGATGACCTTCCGCGACAGGCCCGTCACCTCGTCGACCTGCTCCTGCACGGTCTTGCCCTCGACGACGTCGCCGTACTTCACCGTCCCGGGGACCTCGGCGAGGATCGGGATGGAGAAGGGGTCCCACTCGGCGATCAGATCGCCGCGCTTGACCTTGGCGCTTTCCCCGACCTTGATGTGCGCCCCGTAGGGGACGGGGTACTTGCCGCGGTTGCGGCCCTCCTCGTCGAGGACGTGGATCTCGCCGTTGCGGTTCATGACGACGAGGTCCTTGCCGCGCTTGACCCAGTTGAGGTTGACGAACCGCAGCGTCCCGTCGTGGCGCGCCTCCAGGGTCGAGTGCTCCTCGAACTTGGCCGTGCCGCCGATGTGGAAGGTCCGCATCGTGAGCTGCGTGCCCGGCTCGCCGATGGACTGGGCCGCGATGATCCCCACGGCCTCGCCGATGTTGACCAGGTGCCCGTGCGCGAGGTCGCGGCCGTAGCACTTGGCGCAGACGCCGAACTTGGATTTGCAGGTGAGCACCGAGCGGATCTGGACGCGCTCGATGCCGGCGTCGTCGAGCCTCTTCGCGAGCGCCTCGTCGATCGCCTCGTTGGCCTTGACGAGCACCTCGCCCGTGAAGGGGTCCACGATGTCGTCGAGGGCCACGCGGCCCAGGACGCGCTCGCCGGCCGTCTCGATGATCTCGCCGCCCTCCACCAGGGCCTGGACGAAGATCCCGTCGAGGGTCCGGCAGTCGTCCTCGGAAATGGTGCAGTCCTGGGCCACGTCGACCAGCCGGCGCGTGAGGTAGCCGGAGTTGGCCGTCTTGAGGGCCGTGTCGGCGAGACCCTTGCGGGCGCCGTGGGTCGAGATGAAGTACTGCAGCACCGTGAGGCCCTCGCGGAAGTTGGCCGTGATGGGGGTCTCGATGATCTCGCCCGAGGGCTTGGCCATCAGGCCGCGCATGCCCGCCAGCTGGCGGATCTGGGCGGCGCTGCCGCGGGCGCCCGAGTCGGCCATCATGTAGATGGGGTTGAAGCTCTCGAGGCTGCGCTTCTTGCCGTCGGCCAGCTCGATCTCTTCGCTGCCGATGGAGGAGAGCATCTCCGCGGCGACCTTTTCCGTGGCCTGCGCCCAGATGTCGATGACCTTGTTGTAGCGCTCGCCGTCGGTGATGAGGCCGTCCATGTACTGCTTCTGCACCTCGAGGACGTCCTTGTCGGCCTTGGCGACAATGTCCTTCTTGCCCGCGGGGATCACCATGTTGTTGATGGCGATGGAAGCCCCGGAAACGGTGGCGTAGCGGAACCCCGTGTCCTTGAGGCGGTCGGCCAGGATGACCGTGGCCTTGTCGCCGCAGGAGCGGTAGCAGTAGTCGATGAGGTTGGCGACCTCCTTCTTGTTCATGACCTTGTTGATGACCTCGAAGGGAATCTCCTTCGGCAGGATCTCGTAGAGCAGCACGCGGCCCACCGTCGTCTCGGCGATGTGCCCGTTCATGCGGACCTTCACCTTGGCCTGGAGGTCCACCTCGCCCGAGTCATAGGCCTGGCGCACCTCTTCGGGGCCCGCGAAGGTCATGCCCGTGCCCCGGCTGTCCGACCGGGCCCGGGTCATGTAGTAGATCCCGAGGACGATGTCCTGGGAGGGCACGATGATGGGCTTGCCGTGGGCCGGCGAGAGGATGTTGTTCGTCGACATCATGAGCACGCGGCTCTCCACCTGCGCCTCGATGGACAGCGGCACGTGGACGGCCATCTGGTCGCCGTCGAAGTCGGCGTTGAAGGCCGTGCAGACCAGCGGGTGGAGCTGGATCGCCTTGCCCTCGATCAGCACGGGCTCGAAGGCCTGCATGCCGAGCCGGTGCAGGGTGGGGGCGCGGTTGAGGATGACGGGGTACTCGCGCACCACCTCGTCCAGGGCGTCCCAGACCTCGGGGGTCTCGCGCTCGACCATCTTCTTGGCGCTCTTGACCGTCGTGACGTAGCCCTTCTCCATGAGGCGGTTGTAGATGAAGGGCTTGAAGAGCTCGAGAGCCATCTTCTTGGGCAGGCCGCACTGGTGGAGCCGCAGGTCGGGCCCGACGGTGATGACGGAACGGCCCGAGTAGTCCACGCGCTTGCCCAGGAGGTTCTGGCGGAAGCGGCCCTGCTTGCCCTTGAGCATGTCCGAGAGCGAGCGCA
>CAZPCN010000009.1:0-87045 GCA_964585095.1 uncultured Syntrophaceae bacterium
AGACGGGTTTGTCTTTTCTAAATGGTGGAGGCGGCGGGAGTCGAACCCGCGTCCGGAAATCTTCAGCTGCAGCTTCTACACGCTTAGTCCCCGATTTAAGGTTCGCCTCGGAGGCCTCCCGGGGACGGGATCCCTCTCCGGCTATCCTGTGTTTGGTTTCGCCTCATCCGCCACAGGAGATCAGAGTCGGCTATCCTGGCTGATTTTGCGCCCTGTTCGAGCCGTCAGGAGAACCCGGCAGGACGAGGCTACTTAAGCAGCCTGTGCGTAAACGTAGTCGTTGGCGTTTACTTGTTTTCTACCTGTTTAAGGAGCCCGGTAGAAACCTCCGCGTGCCACTGTCAACCTCAATTATCCCCGTCGAAACCGTGGCGCCCCCACTTGATCTATCGTCCGGAAATAATTTCATCTTCAATGTAACCTGCCTGCACCGAGAAGTCAAGGAAGGATAAGGAAGGGCTTCAATGATTGCACCTTGACAAGTCTCCTCTAGAATTCTAAAAACCTACAAGGTCGCAAGGCACAGGAGAGAGGCCATGTTTTCCCTGGAATTCGATCTGAACACCCTGCAAAGGATCCCTCTCTTCAACAACATCATCAATTCCCTTCACGACGGGGTCCTCATCGCCGACCAGAACGGGATCGTCAAGTACGTCAACGGCGCCTACCTGCGACTGACGGGGGTCGCGATCGGGGACGTTCTGGATAAGAGGATCGAGGAGGTCCGCCCTGGCGCCCGCCTGCCCGAGGTGCTCAAAACGGGGAAAGCCCTCCTCGGCATCCGTCGCAAGGTCCGCACCATCGAATACATTGCCGACATCAGCCCGATTGTCCTGGACGGCAGGGTCGTCGGGGCCATCTCCATCGTGCGCGACATCACGGAGATCACGGTGCTGAGCGGCAAACTCAAGGATTTCACCCACAAGGTCCAGGAACTGAGCAACAAGGTGATGGAGATCCACCGGGCCCACTACGATTTTGGCGACATCATCGGCGGGAGCCCGGAGTTACAGAGGGTGAAGACCATGGCGCTGCGTGTGGCCGAGGGCGACGCCCCTGTGCTCATCCTCGGGGAGAGCGGTTCGGGAAAAGAGCTTTTTGCCCACGCCATCCACAGGGCCAGCCCGCGCCGGAACCACCCCTTCGTTGCGATCAACTGCTCGGCCTTCCCGCCTCACCTGCTGTCGAGCGAACTCTTCGGATATGAGGAAGGGGCGTTCACGGGCGCAGCCAAGGGAGGCAAATTGGGCCTCTTCGAGCTTGCCCACGGGGGGACGCTCTTTCTCGACGAGATCGGCGATATGGAGTTTGATCTGCAGGCCAAACTTCTCCGGATCCTCGAGACCGGGGAATTCATGCGGATCGGCGGTACAAAACCCATTCGCGTGGATGTCCGGATTGTCTCCGCCACGAACAAGGATCTGGAAAAGCTGATTCGGGAAACCAAGTACCGGGAAGACCTGTTCTATCGCCTCAACGTGATCGCCCTGCGCATCCCTCCGCTCAGGGCCCGCACGGAGGACATCCCCCTGCTCGTCGAATACGATCTGGACCGGCTCGGGGCCAAGATGAACCGGAAGATTGTCCTTTCCGACGAATCGCTCGCGATCCTGTCCCAGTACCACTATCCGGGCAATGTTCGGGAGTTGTTCAACATCCTCGAGTTTGCGGCCAACACCTGCGAGAACCAGACGATCAGGCCGAGCGACCTTCCGATCTTCTCGAAGATCAAGTACCAGCCTGAACCCCAGGGGGTTCTCTCCGATACGCGCAGGACATCAGAGAAGGAAGCCATCACGGAGGCCCTCAAAAACTTCGGATCATCCGTGGAAGGCAAGCGCAGGGCGGCCCGGCACCTCGGGATCTCGTTGGCAACGCTTTACAACAAAATCAGACAGTACGGGATCTAAAGCGCGATTTGCCACGGCTCGCGAGGCTCGCCTTCTCAGGAACAGCCTTGCGGGTCATTGCGAGCAACCGACCCCGTCTAGGGACGGGGTTATCGATGGAAGAAACAGTTTCTCCCCTCGCGGCAGAGGGCTCTTTCCAAATCTCCCTCTCCCCTCCGAGGGAGAGGGCAGGGTGAGGGGGAATTGAAATCTTTCACCCTCCCCTTTGTCCCCTCCCGTCAAGGGAGGGGAAACGAGGAGGCTGTTTCTTAGGAGCGAAGTGAATCTCAATCAATTCACGAGATTGCCGCGTCGGGCTCACGCCCTCCTCGCAATGATGGATCGGCGCTGTTACTCCCATCGATAACCCCGAACGAAATCGGGATCTGTTGCTCGCAATGACGACTCTCACAGATAAGAACGGGGGCCCCGTTGAGGCCCCCGTTGCTGTAATCGCCGAGTCGAGAATCCCCTCTCAGAACGTGGGGAATGGCAAAACACCCAGAACCAGACAGACAAGCGTCATGACGAGCGTCACCGAGAAAGACCACCAGAAAATGAACCGCTGGTGATCGCCCAACTCCACTTTACAAAGACCGATCAGGATGAATGTCGAGGCCGTCAGCGGGCTCAGGGGGAACCCCGTCGTCATCTGGCCCAGGATCGCCGCGCGCCCGATGATGGCCGGCTCGATCCCGAAAGCCGAGGCCGTTTGGCTGACAATGGGCAGCACGCCGAAGTAGTAGGCATCGGGAGTGAACACGAGGCTCAGGGGCATGCTCGTGATGGCCACGACCACGGGGATGGTGGACCCCAGCGATGCGGGAATCAGGGAAATCAGGGTCTGCGACATGGCCTGGATCATTTTGGTCCCCGTGAGGACGCCGGTGAAGATTCCCGCCGCGAAGATCATGGACGAGACGAAGGCCATGTTCTGCGCCCAGGCATTGATGCGTCCTAACTGATCTTGGACGTGGGGATAGTTCACGGGGAGCGCAATGGCGCAGCCGATCATGAAGATGACGGCCAGAGGCAGCCAGTTCAGGATCAGCGCCACGATCACGACGATGGTGAGGATGAGGTTGAACCAGAAGAGATGTGGCCGCCGGACGGCCTGGTCCGCTTCGCTCAGCGGGATATCCAGGTCGATGCCCACCAGGGCCTGGCCTTTTGCGAGTCCCAGGCGTTTGCGCTCATTGCGTCCGATGAGGTAGGCGCAGAAGCCTGCCCAGAGCACCCCGACGATCATGGCGGGGAGCACCGGCGTGAACACCTGTGCGGAATCCACGTGGAGAGACGCCATCGCCCGAGCCGTTGGACCGCCCCAGGGGATGATGTTCATGGCGCCCGCCCCCAGGCAAACAATCCCCGAGAGGGCCAATGGCCGCATGTTCAGTCGGCTAAAGATCGGCACCATGGCCGAGCAGGTGATCATGAAGGTGGTGGCTCCGTCACCGTCAAGAGCAACCGACACCGTCAGCGCAAAGGCGATCAAGGCCGCCTTCACGGGGTCGCCCTTGAGCAGCTTGACAAGCCCCTTGATCAGTGGGTCGAAGAGCCCTACGTCCAGCATGAGACCGAAGTACAGGATGGCAAACCCGATCATGACTCCTACGGGGGCGACCCGGATGATGCCGTCGATCATCATCTTACCGATCCCCGTCACGGGATAGAGACCCGTGGCATAGGCCCCGATGACGGCGGCAAGGGCCGGGATGAGGATCAGGGACACGTGTACGGATAGCCTTTTCGTCATGATCAGGGTGAGAAACACGCCGATCGTGATGAAACCCAACAATGACAGCATGATTGCACCTCCTCCTTCAATTCCAGAACGTGGAAGAACCGATTTCCTCCCCTATCAATTCACAGCGCCCGCTTTCTTCAATCGGGCACAGTCTTCCTCCGACAGGCCGAGAATCCCCTTCAGGATCGCCTCGGTGTGCTCTCCGTGGAGGGGCGCCGTGGCGCGAATCGACGGCTGCGTCTCGGTGAACTTGATCGGGCACGCGATGACCTTCATCGTCCCCTCCAGCGGATGAGGCATGTCGACGACCATTCCCCGGGCCTCGGCGATGTGGGGGTCCGTAACGATCTGCTCGACATTGTAGATCGGCGCGCAGGGTACGCTGAAGCTCATCAGCAGGGAGATGATGTCGGCAGCTTTGCGCTTCGAGGACCAATCTGTCACGATTTCCTTCAGCGGGGCATACTCCTTCACGCGGTCCCGATTCGTCGCGAATCGGGGGTCCTGCAGCAGATCTTCGCGTGCGATCGCCTTGCAGAACCGCTTCCACACCTCCTCACCGCCGACGCCGATCACAACCCAGCCGTCGGAGGCCGCATATGAATCGTAGGGGGCGATGAACTCGTAGCGGTTGCCGATCCGGCCGGGAATGCGTCCTTCCACAAGATAGAGTTGGACGATGGTTTCCATGGCGCTCACGACGGAATCCACCAGCGCCACGTCCACCCGCTCGCCCTTGCCCGTCCGCTCGCGGCCCTTCAGGGCAGCCAGGATTCCGATCGCGCAGTTGAGTCCCGCCAGGATGTCCGCCATCGCCGTGCCGGTGCGTGTCGGCGGGGAATCGGGCCAGCCCGTTGTGCTCATGAGCCCGCCCATGGCCTGGCCGATGATGTCGTAGCCGGGCCGGTCCTTGTAGGGACCGTATTGGCCGAATCCAGAGATGGACGCATACACGAGTCTCGGGTTGATCTTCTTGACCTCGTCGTACCCGAAGCCCAGTTTCTCCATGGTTCCCGGCTTGAAATTCTCCAGCAGGACATCGGCTTTTTTCAGGAGACGGATCAGGATGTCCTTGGCCTCCTGCTTCTTAAGATCGAGGATAAGACTCTTCTTGTTGCGGTTGAGGTTGGCGAAATAGGCGCTGGCGCCCCTGAGAAAAGGCGGGTAACCCCGGGAGTCGTCTCCGCGCTCGGGCTCCTCTACCTTGATCACCTCGGCCCCCATGTCTGCCAGCAGCATCGTACAGAAGGGACCGGCAAGAACGCGCGTCAAGTCCAGAACTCGCAGACCGCTAAGAGCACCAGATTGGTTAATATTCGTCATTGAAATCCCTCCTTCGAAGCGTTACGTTTTACCTATAAACAAGGATCGTGCCTGCGCAATTATCGTTGATATTATTGAATATTATGTGATTACGGTTTCGAATATTTTAATATAATTCTAGAAATCGAGAAAGGGGCCGGCGAAACCGCCTCCCCGCTGAATTGGCTGGATGTTCTCTTGGCAGGTTACTCGGTAACGAAGGTTATCGTACTCCTCGGCTCAGCGGTTGCGCCCCCGCATGGCCCGTTCCATCTCTCGTTTGTCCGTCTTTCGCTTCATGTCTTCGCGCCGGTCGTGGGTCTTCTTGCCGCGCCCCACGCCCAGCAGGATCTTCACCTTGCCGTTCTTGAAATAGGCCTTCAGCGGGATGACCGTCTGCCCCTTTTCCTGCGTGCGTCCGTAGAGCTTGCGGATCTCCTGCTTGTGCAGCAAAAGTTTTCGCACCCGCAGGGGGTCGTGGTTCATGATGTTGCCGAAGGTGTAGGGGCTGATGTTCATGTCGTAGAGGAAGACCTCGCCGTTTTTCACCCGGGCGAAGCTGTCCGTCAGGTTCCCCTTGCCTTCCCGCAGGGCCTTGACCTCGGTGCCCACCAGCGCGATGCCCGCCTCGTAGGTATCCTCGATCTCGAAGTTGAGCCGAGCCGTCTTGTTCTGGCAGATGGGTTTTTCGCCTGCCTGCTTCTTAGCCATCGTGTCTGCCCCGGGGCATGTAATCCTTCTTGACGTTCTTCATGGCGCGAAAGAGGTTGTCCCGGACGAGCCGGTTGTCCTTCTCCAGCGCGTTGAGCAGCTCCTTGACGTAGCGCCTGCGGGAGTTGACGCTCGTGGGGCAGCGGTTTGCGATCACGGGGAAGCCCCTCTCGCGGGCGAACTTCTTGACCAGCTCCTCGCGGATGTAGGCCAGGGGCCGGATGATGTGGAGCGTCCCCCCGAAGATCCGCTGCTTGGGCATCATGGTGCTGATCTCGCGCCCGTAAAGCATGTTGATCAGCAGCGTCTCGATCATGTCGTCGCGGTGATGGGCGAAGGCGATCTTGTTGCAGCCCCGCTCGTCGGCGATCTCGAAGATGCGGCGGCGCCTGAGCCGCGAGCACAGGAAGCAGGGGTTTTTCCGGTTCACCTCGCTGTGCGCCACGGGCCCGATGTCGGTGCGGTCGATCACGAACTCGCAGCCCGTCTGCCGCAGGGTGTCCTCCAGCTGCGCCACGTCCTCGCCGCTGCCCTCGAAGCCCAGGTCGATGTGCACGGCCGTGACGGTGTAGTCGCCGGGGATGACGTACTTGGGCGTCCGGAGCAGGTCCAGGAGGACCATGCTGTCCGTCCCCCCCGAAACGCCGACGAGGATCCGGTCCCCCGGCTCGATCATGCCGTACTCGTCCGACACGGTCTCGAACCACTTGTTGAGGTGATTGTGAAGCCGGGTCCTTTTCTCCCCGTTCGGCTGCCTGTCGTTCACCGGTTCGTTCCCTGCCCTGAATCCGCGATACCCGAAAATGTATACCACATCGGCCCTTTGAAGCAAACCCCAATCGGGCGCCGAAGGGCGCAGTTCGGCTTGCAAAATTGCGGGCTTTGGGATAAGCAGGGATGCGTTGAGGGAGAGGCTTAACAAGGAATTCATCATCGAACAGGGAGGAGATATGAGCGAGATCATCCGGGTACATGCGCGGGAAATCCTCGATTCGCGGGGCAACCCCACCATCGAGGCGGAGGTCATGCTGCTGTCGGGGGTTATCGGCAGGGCGGCGGTGCCCTCGGGGGCGTCCACCGGCGAGCGCGAGGCCCTGGAGCTGCGTGACGGCAACAAGGACCGCTTCATGGGCAAGGGCGTCCAGAAGGCGGTCCAGAACGTGATCCTCAAGATCGGCCCGGAGATCGTCGGAATGGACGTCTTCGAGCAGCGCCGCCTCGACTACACGATGATCGAGCTGGACGGCACGGAGACCAAGCGCAACCTCGGGGCCAACGCCATTCTCGCCGTGTCCCTGGCCTGCGCCCAGGCGGCCGCCCAGCGGCTGGGCATGCCCCTGTACCGCTACATCGGCGGCGTGGCGGCCAAGGACATCCCCGTCCCGCAGTTCAACATCCTCAACGGCGGGATGCACGCCGACAACAACGTGGACATTCAGGAGTTCATGATCATGCCCGTCGGCGCCCGGAGCTTCCGGGAGGGTCTTCGCATGGGCGCCGAGGTGTTCCACACCCTCCGCTCGGTCCTCAAGGCCAAGGGATACAGCACTTCCGTGGGCGACGAGGGCGGCTTCGCCCCCAACCTGAAGTCCAACGAGGAAGCCCTCGTCTTCATCGTCGAGGCGATCCGGAAGGCGGGCTACGAGCCCGGCGGCAACGTCTGCATCGCCCTGGATGCGGCGGCCAGCTCCTTCTACCAGAAAGGCAAGTACAACCTGGCGGCCGAGAAGAAGCCCCTGAAGGACGCCGAGGAAATGGTGAAGTTCTACGCGGGCCTCATCAAGAAGTACCCCATCATCTCCATCGAGGACGGCCTGGCCGAGGGCGACTGGGAGGGCTGGAAGCTCATGACGGAGGAGCTGGGCAAGAAGGTCCAGATCGTGGGCGACGACATCTTCGTGACGAACAAGAAGATCCTCGAGAGGGGCATCAGGCAGGGCGTCGCCAACTCGGTCCTGATCAAGCTCAACCAGATCGGCTCCCTGTCGGAGACCCTCGAGACGATCGAGATGGCCAAGACGGCGGGCTACACCACGGTGGTCTCCCACCGCTCGGGCGAGACGGAGGACACCGCCATGGCCGACGTGGCCGTGGCCATGAACTGCGGCCAGATCAAGAGCGGCTCCACCTCCCGCAGCGAGCGCCTGGCGAAGTACAACCGCCTCCTGCGCATCGAGGAGGAGCTGGCCACGGCGGCGGTCTACCCCGGCCGCAAGGCGCTCTACAGCGTCAAATAATGCGGAAGCCCAAGGATAAAGGTCAAAGAGAGCCCGTTTCGGAGATCGCGAAACGGGCTCTTTCTTTCGGACAAATCCCCCCGGCCCCCCTTTTCCAAAGGGGGGAAGAGCGGGGTGCGCTCTACAGCGTCAAATAATGCGTAAGGCTCAAAGGCAGAAAGAGAAGCCCGTTTCAGTCGCACTGAAACGGACTCTTTTTTGCCGATGCCCGAGACCCTAGACCCGATACCCGGGCTTTTACAGAAACCGGAAGATCCTCTGCCGCACGGCCTCGATGCGGCCCTTGCTCTCCGTGAGGGTGTAGAAGGTCTTCGTTTCCTTCTTCTCCCTGCGCTCGACGGTTTTCAGGATCTCCTCGTCGATGAGCGCCTTCACGGCGTTCTGATAGTTCGACACGCTCTGGGCCTCGTTGCGCAGGATCTCGCCCTTGCGATACATCCGGGTCCCCAGCTTCTGCACCAGCTTGAGGAACTCCTTGTCGGCGCGCATGTCCTTCTTCAGGTACGAGGACCCGCGGGTGACGACCCAGTAGGACTCGATGTAGTTCTGGATGAGCCCCGCGTAGGGCCTCAGGTTGGTGCGCCCCCTGCCCTTTACCTCGATCCAGGCCTCGCCCCCCTTCTCGAGGCCCGCCACCATGCCCCGGTCCAGCAGGTAGGCCAGGGCCTCGTGGACTTCCTCGGCGTCCCCCTTGCGGTGGTCGAAGATGAACTCGTGCCGGAAGAGGCGCTTGAAGAACTTGTAGTCCTCCATGAGCTTCACCAGCGGGATCGACTCCTCGTTGGTCGAGAGGATGGAGGCCGCCACGAAGGACAGGGGCACGAAGAAGTGCAGGATGTTGTTCTTGTAGTACTCCAGGTGCAGTCGCTTCTCCTCGTCCAGGGAGTAGACGACCTCGGCGAACTCGTCCTCTTCGCCCTCCTCGGCGCCCATCTCGGAGATGAACCCTGCGGCCTTGAACTGCTCGAGGGCGTCCTCGATGGCGTGCTCGGGGTTCGCGAACGTGGTGGCGATGGGCACGCCGCGGGCGGCCAGGAAGTGGAAGAGTTCGTGGATGATCTCCAGCAGGTCGTTGCGGGTCAGGCCGCGCTTGTAGTGGCACAGCAGCGCCGCCGCCACCAGCGCGAAGGGGGTCACCACGGAGACGCGGCTGATCTCGCTGACGACCTCGTAGCTGATCTTGCGGTAGAAGCTGCGCCGTTCGTCGGTTCCCATGTCCTCCGGCGTCCTGTCCTGGGCCTGCAGGGAGGCGCACATGTAGATCGGCTCCCCCACGTTCAGGTAGACGCGGCCGTAGCGCTTGTCGAGGAGCTTGCGGCTCTTGATGACCGAGCTGGCCTTCTCCTTCTCCTTCTGGGCGCCGCCCAGCTCCTGGATGTAGGACTTCTCCTCGAGGACGCGGTCGTAGCCGATAAAGACGGGAATGAGGGCAACGTCCCGGTGCAGCTCCGTGCAGGCCTGGATCACCATGGAGAGCATCCCGTACTTGGGCATGACCATCTTGCCCGTCCGGCTCCGCCCCCCCTCGATGAAGAACTCGATGGGGTAGCCCTCGCGGAGCATCGTCCGGATGTAGGCCTCCATCACCTGCCGGTAGACGACGTTGCCGCCGAAGGTGCGGCGGATGAAGAAGGCGCCGGCCTTTCGGAAGACGTGACCCAGGGGCCAGAACATGAGGTTTGTCCCCGCAGCGATGAAGGGCAGAGGGATGTTGTGCTTGTAGAAGACGTAGGACAGCAGCAGGTAGTCGATGTGGCTGCGGTGGCAGGGGATGATGACGCAGGGCATGCGCCGAGAGAGGTCCCGGACACGGGCGAGCCCCTCCCGGTCGAAGACGACACCATCGTAGATGTTGTTCCAGAGCCAGGTGAGGGCCTTGTCCCAGAGCTCGACGTAGAAATCGCTGTAGTCCGCGGCGATCTCCTCGAGATACCGCCGGGCCTGCTTCTGGATCGAAGGCAGGTCCTTCTTCGCCGTTGCGGCCTGCTCCTCCATGAACCGGACGAGCGCCGGGTCGTTCATCGCAATCCGGATGATCTCTTCACGCGCCTTGACCCGGGGACCCAGGGCGGCGCTCTTCTCCCGGTCGATCCGGCCGATCAGCTCGGCCCTCACCCCGCCGGCGATCTCCTGCAGGGGCCCGCCGGCGGTCTCCTCCAGGATGCGGGAGAGGTCGATCGGCTCCGCGGCGATGACGGAGGTCCGGTTCTTGTACCGGATGAAGGCGATGAGCCTCCTGAGCGAACCCGGGTGCTCCTGGTCGCCGAAGAAGATGTCCACCAGGGGGCGCTCCTTCTTCTCCCGCCGCGGGCCGTAGGTGACGGCCATGGGAACGACGGTGACGGGGACGCCGAGGGCCTTCTGCGCGGTCAGGAGCTGGACGAGGGGGTCCGAGGCGTCGTCGCGTTCCGAGCCGCGGAGGTAGATCGCGGAGGTGCGGCGCAGGCGGGTCAGGCGGTCGAGCATGCCCGTGGAGTCCGGCTCGGCAGGCCGGCCCTTCAGCAGGGCACGGACAATCTTCGTGGCGCGCATCCAGAGCGGCGAGCCCATGCCGTGGCAGTGCAGGGGCTGGGGGATGTTCATCCGCCGGCCCAGGTCGTGGAGAATGAGGCAATTGAGACGGCTGGGGTATTTGAGGGCGTAGACGACGACGCCCTTCCGGGCAAGCTCCCCGATGGCGCGCTCTGCCTCGGGCGCCAGCTCGACCCTGGAGAGGTACCGCGAGAGAAACCGGTGGAAGAGGATGTCGACCTTCTCCCCGGGTTCGACGCCGGGAGGGTCCCCGGCGCCGGCAGGCATGCTGTGGGTGTCCGGGTCCATGGTCCCTCCGGTGTCAATCCGCCGCTTCGAAATCGTCCGTGAACTTCCGGCGCATGGTCTCCCGGACGAAGAACTCGATCTCGGAGGCCGTGTTGAAGGACATGACCTGATCGACCAGCTTCCGGCACTCCTTCGTCGACACGGCGCGGATGATCTTCTTGATGCGCGGGATCACCAGGGCGTTCATGCTCAGCTCGTCGAGGCCGAGCCCGAGCAGGACCATCGTGTAGACGGGCTCCCCGGCCATCTCCCCGCACATGGCGACCTCGATGCCCGCCTTGTGCCCCTCCTCCACCATGTGCCGGATGAGTTTCAGGACCGCGGGGTGCAGGGGCTCGTAGAGGTAGCTGACCCGCTCGTTGACCCGGTCGATGGCCAGGGTGTACTGGATCAGGTCGTTGGTGCCGATGCTGAAGAAATCCACCTCGCGGGCGAGGTCCCCGGCGATGAGCGCCGCCGACGGGACCTCCATCATGATCCCGATCTTCACGTCCTTGCCGTAGGGGATTCCGTCGCGCTTGAGCTCCTTCTTCACCTCGTTGAAGATCCGCTTGGTCTCCAGCAGCTCCTCCATCCCCGAGATCATGGGGAAGAGGACCCGCGTCCGTCCGTAGGCGCTGGCGCGGAGGATGGCCCGCAGCTGCACCTTGAAGAGATCCACCTCGCGCAGGCAGAAGCGGATCGCGCGCAGGCCCATGACGGGGTTCATCTCCGCGGCCAGCCGCGGGTCGGAGATGAACTTGTCGCCGCCCAGATCGAAGGTGCGGATCGTGGCCCAGCGGATGCCCTTCGATTCGACGACCTTCTTGTACGTGCAGAAGTGTTCCTCCTCCGTGGGCATGCGGTCCCGGTTGATGTAGATGAACTCCGTCCGGTACAGGCCGATGCCGTCGGTGCCGTGGTGGACGGCCGACGCGATCTCCTCGGTGAACTCGATGTTGGCCCCGATCAGCACGCGGTGCCGGTCCAGCGTGACGGCGGGCTTCCGGGCGTGCTTGAGAAGGCTGTCCTCGATCGTCTCGTAGTGGCGCTTCTTCTCCTCGTAGCGGCGCACGATCTCGGGGTCGGGGTTGACGATGACGGCGCCCGCCGTGCCGTCGATGATGACGAGGTCCCCGGTTTTCGCCTCCGTCGTGACCTTCTCGAGCCCCACGACCGCGGGGATCTCGTAGGCCCTGGCCACGATGGCGGTGTGCGAGGTCTTGCCGCCCATGTCGGTGGCGAACCCCTGGATCTTCTCCACCTTCATCTGCATCGTGTCGGCGGGGGAGAGGTCGCGGGCGATGATGATGGCGTTGTCCCCGATCCCCGACACCGTCTCGTGGTGCACCCCGGCGAGATTGCGCAGGATCCTCTGCCCCGCGTATTCCACGTCGCTCACCCGCTCGCGCAGGTACTCGTCGTCGACCTTGCTGAACACGTCGCGGTACTTGTCGAGGGTCATCCGCAGGGCCCATTCGGCATTGACCCCTTTTTCCTCGATGTTCTGGATCGTCTGCCGGATGAGCATCCTGTCGCGGAGGATCATGATGTGGACGTCGAGGATGTAGAGGGTCTCGAGGCCCTCCTGGTCCTTGAACTTGCGCTTGATCTCCAGGAGCTGGTTCTCGGAGTCCTTGATGGCCTTGCGGAAACGCCGGATTTCCTCGGCGACGAGGCTCTTGCCCTCGATCTGGTAGCGCGAGATGGGGGCATCGACGCGCCGGATGAGGTGGGCCGTGCCGATCGCGATGCCGGGGGAAACGCCCATGCCCTGCAGGATGATGGTCCTCTTGCCCTCGCCGGCTGTCATGCGGCCTCCCCGAACCTGCTTTCGACGAGTTTCTCGATGCTCTCGACCACTTCGCGGGCGTCGGCGCCGTCGGCGCGCACCACGACCCGGCTGTCCTTCGGGCAGGCCAGGGTCAGGATGTCGAGCAGGCTCCTGGCGTCGACGGTCGTCCCGTCCCGCTCCAGGGAGACCTTCGAGCGGCAGCCCTCGACGGCGCGGACGATCATCGCGGCCGACCGCGCGTGAAGGCCCAGCTCGTTCTTGATCGTGAGGGTTTTCTGAACGATCATCGCATCCACACGACAGCGGCGCAAAGCGCCACCGCTCCATAAAGAATCGCCGGGGCGGGAAGCCCCTTTTTCACGGCCCCGTAACTGGCCAGAACGACGAGCAGGCCGGCCGCCTGCACCCAGAGCCCGGGTTCCAGCGGCTCCGGAAGCGGCCCTCTCGACGAGGCCAGAACCGCCAGGCCCCCGAGGACGACCGCGCTTGCCCGGCGGGCCCACCGCGTTTTCTCGGGCAGCTCGAGCCGGCGGACGAAGTCGATCCCGTTCTTGCCGTGTCGCCAGCCTTCCAGGAACCCCCGGAATCGCACCCAGAGGTGCGGGGGATTGTACAGGGCGAGCAACACGACCGGCGCGAGCACGAGGCCCTGGACGGCTAGGCACAGGGCCGCCACGGCCGAAAAGGGCTTGAGCGCTCCCCAGAAAAAGGAATCCCCCAGCGCCGCGTAGGGGCCCATGAGGGCATTCTTCAGCTCCGCCGCTTCCGCATGACTGTTTGCGAGTTCGAGCCGGGTGACCGCTCCGATGATGGGGGCGGCCATGTAGGGATGGGTGTTGAATCTCTGCAGGTGCCTGCCCAGACGGGCTTGCGCTTCCGGGCTGCCGGCATCCCCTTTCCCCTTCGCGAGGGGCGCCGTCGCGTAGGCAAAACCGAGGCTCTGCATCCGCGAGACATTCCATGAGGCCTGGATCAGGAGCGACCTCAGGAAGATTTTCGCGAGTTCTTTCCTTTTCAACACTTGACCGCTGCCGGATCGTTGATACATTTACAGCGAACGTTGCGTCGCAGGGGTCTTGCAGCCGACTTCCTCTCCCCGTGCGGGGGGAAAAACGGAACAGGAGGAATGCGATCCCCCTCTTCGCTGCGGACCGGATTCGCCCGGCTCAAACGGAAAAACCGTAACACGAACCGGGGCATTAGTCAATGCATGTCGCCGGTATACCCTTGAATTTTTCGGGTTTTTACCGTTCTTTTTCCCTTGACAGTCCTTTTTTTTTCTGTTAACTACGCCTGCCGGTAAACGTAAAGGCGAGTGCGGGTTCGAAGCCATCCCCCCGGAATGGCCGTTTTTGCCGGGCCCGGAAGAGTCCCTGAGAAATCCCGGATTGCCAATCCGGTTTTTTTGCACTCATTCAACCTCGTGAGGAAAATCGACGGGAGGTGTCAACAGTGGTCTGCCAGACAGTCAAAGTAGGTGTCGAGTGTGCGTTCATGACGAAAAACGGCTGCGGCTTCGTGGGCGGCAGCTGCCAGAAGGTCGTTGAGCAGTGCGAGGGCTGCGGCAAGGTGATCGAGTACTCGGAGGCGAAGTACTGCATGGTCTACCCCAACCCCGCGGGCAAGTGGTCCATGGGCGGATGTCCCCAGGCGACGCACAAGAAGGTCGTCAAGGAAGAGACCGTCCAGAAGGTCAACCCCCTCAAGGCTTCCAAGCGCGCCGCGAAGAAGTAATCGCGGCTCGCGGTCGAAACCGCCAGCGGCCCCGCAGGAAGGCAAGAAAAAGCCGGCCCGAAGGATTCCCACCTTTCGGGCCGGCTTTCTGTTCCGATTCTCTTCCCGTTCAGCTCAAGAGATCCCGGATCGCCGTCAGTTCCTTCTTGATCGATCGGAGTTTCTCCCGGCACCCCTCGTCGGGCAGCCGGGCCGCCTCGGCATCGTGGCTGAGTTCCTGCAGCTTTTTTTTCGCCCCGGCAATGGTGAACCGGTCCTGGTAGAGCAGTTTCTTGATGAGGGCGAGCGCCTCGAGGTCTTTTCGCCTGTAGAGCCGCTGCTCGGATCGGGTGCGGATGGGTCTCACGGTCCGGAATTCGGTCTCCCAGTACCGGACGACGTGCGGTTCCACACCCAGGATCTTGCTGATCTCACCGATGCGGAAGTAGGTTTTGTCGGGGATCTCGATGTCCATGAGACGACCTCTCACCGGAAGATGCCCGTCGGGAACCCGCTCCCGTCCTCAGTGGAGAGGACCTGATGATCGCCCCGGCTACTTGCTGTTCAGGGCTTTTTTGAGGACCTGGCTGGACTTGAACGTGAGCACCCGCCTGGCCGATATCTCGATCTCCGCGCCCGTCTGGGGGTTGCGCCCCCTGCGCGAGTTCTTATCCTTGACGACGAAATTTCCAAATCCCGAGATTTTGACCTTTTGTCCATTGGCCAGCTCATCCTTCATGATGTCGAAAACCGACTCAACGATGCGGGCCGAATCTTTCTTCGAAAACCCCAGTTTGTCGCAGACATTCTGAATGATGTCTATCTTCGTCATCGCCTTCCTCCTCTTTTCCTGGCCTCGGTGTCCTGTTACTCTTCCCCCCTGATCCTGGCGCCGGTCGTTTCGACGATTTGCTTCACGATCCGGCCGTGAGCCTGACCCGTTTCCTCGTCGGTCAATGTCTTCGATGCGGATCGGTAGGTAAACCGCAGGCCAAGACTCTTCATCCCCCCGGGGATACCCTTGCCGCTATATACATCAAAAACATCAACCTTTTCAAGCAATTCTTCCCCCGCTGCTCCGGCCAGGGCGATCATCCTCGCGGCCTCCGTCTCCAGCCCGACGAGAAACGCCACGTCCCGGATCATGGAAGGGAACCGGGAGTACTCGCGGTAACGGACCGCCCCCTCGGCCCCGCCCGTCAGCGGCCCCGCCTCGACTTCAAGCATGAAGGCCCGCCCGCGCAGGTCCATGCGGCCCGCCGCGTCGGGGTGGAGTTCCCCGAATGCGCCGATCTCCCTTTCGCCGACGAACACGCGCGCCGCGCGGCCCGGGTGCAGCCAGGGGATGTCCGAGGCGGCCTCGCACCTCAGCCCCCCAACGCGGAATGCCCCGGCAAGGGTCTCAAGGGCCCCCTTGATGTCGTAGAAATCGGCCGCGAGGGACTGGAAATGCCAGTTCTCCCCGTAGCGAGACCCCGTCAGGAGCAGGGCGATCTTGTCGATTTCCCGGGGCAGTTCCCCCTCGCCGGCGGCGATGAAGATCTTTCCCAGCTCGAAGAGCTTGAGATCCGGCGAGCCGGCATTGACGTTGCGCCGCATCGTTTCCAGCAGGCCGTAGAGCAGTGTCGTGCGCATGACGGCCTGGTCCTCGGTGAGCGGGTTCGCGATCCGGACGAAGCGTCGGCGCTCGTCGCCCCCGGGGAAGCCGAGCACGTCGGCCGAGTTCGGCGAAATGAAGCTGTAATTGAGAACCTCCGTGAAACCAAGCCCGTTCAGGGTCGAACGCACGGCCGACTCGAATTCTCGCTTGCGGTCGTGGAGCTCTCCGGGCACGGGGATGGCCGGGACCGTCACGGGGATCTTGTCGAAGCCGTGAATCCGCGCGATCTCCTCGATGAGATCGATCTCGCGCCACAGGTCCACGCGAAACGTGGGCGGGGTGACGGAGAGGACCCCCCTGCCCTCTTTCTTCACGGACATCTCGAGGCCCCTGAAGATGGCCGTCGCCTCCGAGGCCTTCACGGGGGTGCCGAGAATCGCCTCGACCCGATCCATCCGGAGCCGAATGGGGCCCGAGACAGGGACCTTCCCGGGGTATGTGTCGATGTGCCCCTTGCAGACGCGACCGCCCGAGAGATCGGCGATGAGCTGCGCGGCCCGGTCGAGGGCCCGCACGACCCCCTCGGGGTCGATCCCCCGCTCGAACCGGAAGGCGGCGTCCGTCCCCATGCCGAGGAACCTCGCCCCCCGCCTGATCGTGGAGGGGTTGAAGTAGGCGCTCTCGAGGAGCACCGTCTCCGTGTCTTCCTTCACCTCGGAGTTCTCGCCGCCCATGATCCCGGCGATGGCCACGGGCTTGCGGCCGTCGCAGATCATCAGGGTCTCGGCATTCAGGGTCCGCGTCTTGCCGTCGAGCGACACGAAAGGCTCACCCTCGCGGGAGCGGCGCACGACGATCCGCCCCTCCTCGAGGAAGCGGAAATCGAAGGCGTGCAGCGGCTGCCCGAGTTCCATCATGACGAAGTTCGTCACGTCGACGACGTTGTTGATGGCCCTCAGCCCTACGGCTTCGAGGCGCTCTCGCACCCACTTCGGCGAGGGCCGGATCTTCACGCCCTTGATCATGCGGGCCGTGTACCGGGGGCAGAAATCGGGATCCAGGATCTCGACGGAGGTGAGAGACCGGATGTCCTCGGCGGACTCCTTGAAGGAGATCTTCGGGTAGCGGAGCTTCTTGCCGCACAGGACGGCCGCCTCGCGGGCGATGCCGACGATGCTCAGGCAGTCGGCCCGGTTGGGTGTGATCCCGATGTCGAGAACCGTGTCCCGCAGGTCGAGGACGTCGATGAGATTTTCGCCCAGGGGCGTGTCAGGCGGCAGGATGAGGAGACCCGACGCGTCGGGCCCGATCCCGAGTTCGTCCTCGGAGCACAGCATGCCTTCCGAGGCCTCCCCGCGGATCTTCGAGCTCTTGATCGTGTAGCCGCCGGGGATCACCGCCCCGACCGTGGCGAGGGCCACCACGTCCCCCGGTTTCATGTTCGGGGCGCCGCACACGATGGGGAGCGGCTCGCCGCCCGTGGTCACCTCGAGGAGATGCAGCTTGTCGGCGTCGGGATGGCGCCGCAGGGTCAGGATCCTGGCCGTGACGACCCCGGTGAAGGCGGGGGTGTATTGCTCTACGGCATCCACCTCGAGGCCGGCCATCGTGAGACGGTCCGCCAGTTCCTGCGGGGTGATGTCGATGTCGACGTAATCTCTGAGCCACCGGTGACTGACTTTCATGGACAAGACCCTATAAGGACATGAGACAGGTTGCTGCCTTCAGTCTTCAGCTTGTATGGTTAGAACTGTTCCAGGAACCGGCGGTCGTTTTCCGTAAAGAGCCGGATGTCCGAGATGCCGTACCGAAGCATGGCGATCCGCTCGACGCCGAGGCCGAAGGCAAAGCCCGTGTACTCCTCGCTGTCGTACCCCACGGCCTTGAACACCTCGGGGTCTACCATGCCGGAACCCAGGATCTCGAGCCAGCCGCTCTGGCCGCACACCCGGCAGCCCTTGCCGCGGCACATGACGCACTGGATGTCGACCTCGGCGCTGGGCTCCGTGAAGGGGAAGAAGCTGGGCCGGAAGCGCACGCCGATCTCCTCGCCGAAGACATGCTTCAGGAAGAACGTGAGGGTGCCCTTCAGGTCCCCGAAGGTGACCCCCCTGTCGACGTAGAGCCCCTCGATCTGGTGGAACATGGGGGAATGGGAAATGTCGGCGTCGGGCCGGTACACCTTGCCGGGTGCAATGACCCGCACGGGCGGCTTCTGCTTCTCCATCACGCGGACCTGGACCGGCGAGGTATGCGTCCTCAGCAGCAGGTTCTCCGTGATGTAGAAGGTCGCCTGCATGTCGCGCGACGGGTGGTCCTTGGCCATGTTGAGGGCTTCGAAGTTGTAGTAGTCCAGCTCGACCTCGGGCCCTTCGGCGATGGCGAAGCCCAGCGAGGCGAAGATCCCGCAGATCTCCTGCGTCACCTGGGTGATGGGATGAAGCGTGCCCCGGGTCACCCCCCGTCCGGGCAGGGTCACATCGACCCTCTCCTGGAGGAGCCGGCTGTCCTTCTTCGAGGCCGCGATCCCCTCGAGGACAGCGTCGATGCGCTGCGAGAGGGCCTCCTTGACCTGGTTGGCCAGCTGCCCCATCGCGGGGCGCTCCTCCGGAGGCACGGACCCCAGCCCCCTCAGGATGGACGTGAGCACGCCCTTGCGGCCCAGATATTTCGTCCGGATCGCCTGGATCGCCTCGTCTGTCCGGGCCCCGAGAAGCTCCTCCTCGGCGTCCCGTTGAAGCTTCTCCAGTTGTTCTCTCATCCCTTCTTCTCACCTGCCGCGATGCCGGCGATGGCGGCGAACGCCCTCGGGTCGTGGACGGCGATGTCCGCCAGGACCTTGCGGTCGATGGCCACGCCCGCCTTCTTGAGCCCGTCGACGAACCGGCTGTAGGAAAGGTTGTTCAGTCTTGCGGCGGCGTTGATCCGCGCGATCCAGAGGCTGCGGAACTCGCGCTTGCGGGCCTTGCGGTCGCGGAAGGCAAAGGCCAGGGCACGGTTGACGGACTCCGTCGCCAGGCGGTACGCCCTGCGCCGGGCCCCGAAAAAGCCCTTGGCCAGTTTCATGATCTTCCTTCGTTTCTTTCTTCCCGTCACACTTCGCTTTACACGTGCCATGATGAATCTCCTGAATCGGGCACCGGGGATCGGGTTTCGGGTATGGGGGAGAAAGGAACGATCTTTCCTTGCGACCCCGACACCTGCCGCCTGACGCCCGCTGCCTGTTTTTTTCAAAGAAAATAGAGGGGAAGAGGCCCCTCTATGCGATGTCAACCTATAGCCGTCCCCGCCTTGCCGGCAACCGCCCGCTAGGCGTAGGGGATCAGCCTCTTGACGCCCTTGGTGTCCCGGGCATCCAGGATCGTCGACTTCCTCAGGTTCCGCTTGCGCTTCGTCGTCTTCTTCGTCAGGATGTGGCTGTGAAAGGCCTTCTTGCGCTTCACCTTGCCCGTCCCGGTGAGAGAAAAGCGTTTCGATGCTCCCTTGTGTGTCTTCTGCTTCGGCATGGACTGCTCCTCGACGCGTTATTTCTTGGGGGATACCACCATCACCATGCTGCGTCCCTCGATCCGGGGATGCTGCTCCACGGTTGCGATGCTCTCCAGTTCTTCCCGAATGGACTCCATGATCTTGTAGCCGATCGACGTGTAGGCAATCTCGCGGCCGCGGAAGAGCATGGAGATCTTCACCTTGTCGCCCTCCTCGAGAAACTCCTTGACTTTCCGGATCTTGATTTCCCGGTCGTGCCCGTCGATCTTGGGCCGCAGGCGCATCTCCTTGATCTGGACGGTCGCCGCACTTTTCCGCGCCACCTGCAGCTTCTTGCTCTGCTGGTAGCGGAACTTCCCGTAATCCATGATCCGGCACACGGGAGGACTGGAATTCGGGGCGACCTCCACCAGGTCCATCCCCACCTTACCCGCTTCCGCCAGGGCCTCGGCAATGGGCAGTATCCCGAGTTGCTTGCCTTCGAAGTCGATGACCCGCACCTGGGGTACCCTGATCCCCTGGTTGATCCGAAGATTTTTTTCTATTGGACACCTCCTGCCCGATGGCAATTTTCATCCCCCGTGCGGGGATGGGGTTTCGTTACTCGTAGCGGCTGCACGTCTGGCGGACGAGATCGACGAAAGCGTCGGCCGTCATGGCGCCGAGGTTCTTGCCGTCGCGCTGCCGGGGGGAAACCGTCCCCGAGGCGACTTCCTTGTCCCCGATGACGAGCATGTAGGGGACCTTCTGGAGCTGCGCGGCGCGGATCTTGTGCCCCAGTTTCTCGTTCTTGAAATCCTTCTCCACCCGAAGGCCCACGTCGATGAGCTTCCGGTACACCTCCTCGCCATAGGGAATCTGGTTGTCCGTCACGGTGACGAGCACGGCCTGCACGGGGGCCAGCCAGACCGGGAACGCCCCGGCGTAGTGCTCGATCAAGACCCCGATGAACCGCTCGATGGACCCCAGGATGACCCGGTGGAGCATGACGGGGCGGTGGCGCTCGCCGTCGGCCCCCACGAAGTGCAAATCGAAACGCTCGGGCAGGGCGAAGTCGCACTGGATCGTGGCGCACTGCCACTTGCGCTTCAGGGCGTCCTTGAGCTTGAAGTCGATCTTCGGGCCGTAGAAGGCGCCGTCGCCCTCGTTGATGTCGTAGGCCATCCCGGTCTGCTTGAGCGAATGCTCGAGGGCCGCCGTGGCCATTTCCCAGTCCCCGTCGCTGCCGATGGAGTTCGAGGGCCGCGTGCTCAGCTCGACCTCGTACTCGAAGCCGAAGATGCCCATGGCGAACTTCACGAAATCGGCGATGGCCAGGATCTCCGAGTTCAGCTGATCGGGCGTGCAGAGGATGTGGGCGTCGTCCTGCGTGAACTGCCGCACGCGGGTCAGGCCGTGCAGCACGCCCGTCTTCTCGTGGCGGTGCACGGTGCCCAGCTCGAAGTAGCGCAGGGGCAGGTCCCGGTAGCTGCGGATCTTCGACTTGTAGATCATCATGTGCGAGAGGCAGTTCATGGGTTTGATCCCGTAGCCCTGGTCCTCGACCTCGGTGAAGTACATGGACTCCTTGTAGTGGTCCATGTGGCCCGACTTGATCCACATGTGGTCCCGCAGGATTTGCGGGCCCAGGACGATGTCGTAGCCCCGCTTGAAGTGCTCCTTGCGCTCCCAGTCCTCGATGATGGTGCGCAGCATGGCGCCCTTGGGGTGCCAGATGATGAGCCCCGGCCCCACTTCCTCGTTGACCTGGAAGAGGTCCAGTTCCTTGCCGAGCTTGCGGTGGTCGCGGCGCTTGGCCTCCTCGATGAAGGTGAGGTACTCCTCCATCTGCTTCGGGGTCGCAAACCCCGTCCCGTAGATGCGCTGGAGCATCTTGTTGTGCTCGTCGCCGCGCCAGTAGGCGCCCGCCACGTTGAGGAGCTTGAAGGCCTTGATCTTGCCCGTTGCCGGAATGTGCGGCCCGCGGCACAAATCCGTGAAGCCGCCCTGCGAGTAGAGGCTGACCGTCTTGACGTCTGCGGGCAGGTCGTTGATCAGCTCCACCTTGTAGGGCTCGCCCTTCTTCCTGAAGAGCTCAACCGCCTCTTCCCGGGCCACCTCGCGGCGCGTGAAGGGCTCGTCCTTGGCGGCGATCTCGGCCATCCGTTCTTCGATCTTTTTCAGGTCCTCGGGTGTGAAGGTCGACTCGTAGTCGAAATCATAGTAGAAGCCGTCCTCGATGGAGGGGCCGATCGTGACCTTGACGTTCGGGAAGAGCTGCTGGACCGCCTCGGCCATGACGTGGGAGATGCTGTGGCGCAGCACGCCCACGCCCTCCGGGGTGTTGATGTCCACGGCCTGAATGGACCCGTTCTCCGTCACCGGGCTCGCGAGGTCGATCATCCGGTCGTTGAACCTCGCGGCGACGGCATCGCGGGCGGCCTCCTTTTTCCAGGCGGCCAGGATTTCCCCCGCAGCCACCCCCGCCTCGAAGGACTTCCGGGTGTCATCCGGGTATTGGATGTCGATTTTGCTCATTGGGCGATCCCCGATTCTTCCCCCTCACCGGCCCGGGCGAAGCCGCTCCGGTCATGGAAGAGGAACGTGCTGAAAACCTTCGGGTTTTAATTAAAGAAAGGGCACCAACGCTGCGACGTCTTGTGATGCCCTTCGCCTCAGAAAAAAAATTTAAATGGTAGGCACGCAGGGATTTGAACCCTGGACATCCACCGCGTCAAGATGGCGCTCTCCCCCTGAGCTACGTGCCTGTTTCCATGCATCATAAAAACGGGTATTGAGTAACAAGAAAATGCAATGATGTCAAGACAAAATCACGTTTTTTCCGGACCGGCGCCTCCTCCCCCGATGAGCTTCATGCCCTTGAGTATGTAATCCCCTCCCGAGATCGCGGTGAAGACCGCCGTGAGCCAGCACAGGACCGAAAAGGCCTCGCGAAAGTGCCTGCCCCCATCCCCGACTTTGAGCAGGAGGGCAAAAAATATGGTGGCAAGTTGGAGGGTTGTATTGATTTTGCTGACGTACGACGGCTTGATCTCGAGGTCGACGGACATGAGCGTCAGCACCAGGATCCCGCCCAGGATGATGCAGTCGCGGCTGATGACCACCACGGCAAGCCAGCCCGGAACCACCCCGACGATGGCCAGGGTGGTGAACATGCTGATGACGAGCGCCTTGTCCGCCACCGGGTCGAGGTAGGCCCCCACGACGGTCGTCTGGTTGAGAATCCTGGCCAGGAGCCCGTCCAAGCCGTCCGTCACCCCGGCGATGACAAAGCACACGAGAGCCTTCGCATACTGGCCCTGGATCAGCAGGATGACGATGACCGGAACGAGGACGATCCGAAGGACGGTCAGGGTATTGGGAATGTTCACCGGGACACCTTACAAGGCAGATCACACCGTTTCTGCTCGTCTTTCGCTTCATCGGGGTGCTGCAGAGCTTTCTGAACGCACGCTGGGTATCGGGTCTAGGGTCTTGGGTATAGGGGCTGAAGGTATTTAAGATTGTATTCTGAACGAATTCTTTTTCCTTCCCGAACCCCGATACCCCTCTTCAAATACCCGATACACTTTATCGCATTCCCGGCCCGTCGGGGATTTTTTCGACGGCCTGCTTCACGGCCGCATAGACCACGTCCTCGAAGATCTTCGTCGACCCCAGCTCGAGACTGTTCTTCGTGACCCCGTAGTCGCGGTCCATCGCATGGGACTCGTACTTCCAGATCGTGTCGCCCGTTCTCGCATTCCGGAGCTCGAACAGGGCCCTGACGTTCACCGGCGCATAGACGTAGCGGTATGTCGTGTTCGCCTCGAGGAGCGTCGTGTACATGACGGCATCGGCGCCGAGCATGCCGCCGATGACCTGGGGCTGGACCCTCGTGCCCGGGGCGGACCCGTCCCGCTTCCGGACATCGACCAGCGCGGCATCGACCAGTTCGAACGGGATTTTCGGGTATCCCTTGTAATAGAGTTCCTGGGCGAGTTTGTCCCGGATCATCTTTGCCGCATCGGAGCTGCCCGCCCGGATGTCGACGGGCATCACGGCGATCATCTTCACCCCGAGACTGGGCGGGGGTCCCGGTGCCTCCTCCTCCGCCTGTGCGACAAAGGGCAGATCCCTCACGACGGGCATCTTGGCAAGGGTTGAGCAACCCTGCAGCAGAATGACCCCCAGGACCCCTATGATGACAAGCCCGATCGGCCTCGGTTTAATCACGGAAACCCCCTTTGCTGTTGAATGTTGCAACGATCGCCTCCGCATCGGACTGAACGATGCGCAGCGTCGTCCCCTTGAACCTCCGCTTGGACAGCTCCCGGGCGATCGCGGGCGCGCTCTCCGATGACTGGAGCCGCCACTCGGAGAGGTCCGGCGCGATCGAAACGGGCGAGACGCTCTGGACCCCCGGGATGCCGGAGACGAGGTCCCGGAACGCGAGGTAATCGTGATGGCTGGCGAAGGTTCCCCGTACGGCCAGAACGAACCGGTGCTCCCCGCCCCGGACCGCATCCGCCTTCCCGGCCAGCACGCCGTGACGGCGCAGATCCTCCTTCAGCCCGGCCGCGTCCACGGTGGCCACGATCTTCACCGCGTAGGCCCCGTCCTGCTCCGCCTCCCGAAGGATGCGGAAGCGGACGATGTAGCGCTCGGTCGACGGGTAGATTTTCTCGTTGAGGACGGGCTTCCTGCCGGCCAGGACGTCCGGCGGTGCGGACGCAGCGATCACCTTTTCCAGGGCGCTCCGGAGGGCAAGGGAAAGGGCCAGGTCGCGTGCCTGGGCAAGGTTGCTGCTCTGAATGGCGGCGACCCCGTCGGCCTCGACGCTTTCCTGTTCCATGGCCGGTGCCGCAGAAGGGCCTGGGAGAAAAAGCAACAGTACGCAACCGATGAGGATCGCCCGCAGGGCGGGACGTGCGGAGTTATGGCGATTCATCTGCCGACTTCTTGAGGTTCTCGATCTCCTCGCGGATGACGCGCTCCGCGATTGCAGGAAACTGCTCCCTCGCAACCCGTTCCGCGATTTCGGCGACTTTCTTCATGATCTCGTCCTGCAGCCGGCCGCCCACGATGGCATCGATCCGGGGCTCCTCAACGACATCCCGGAGTTCGTAGACCTTGCTCTTCGGGTCCCGAACCGGCGCTTCCCCCGCATTGCTGTTCTTCTCGTCCAATCCCGGCTCCCCTTTCCGGCTTTCGAGCGACCAACCCTTTGCGGTGAGCGCGCCGGTTCCTTTCACCGGGTCGCCATCCCGCCTTGCCGCTTACCTGCCGATGGAGTATCACACCTCCCCGGAGTCTTCAACCCTTTTTGCCAAACAAAACAACGAAAGAAGTTAAGAAGTTGAGAACGTCAGAAGGCTGGATTCACTGTAAGGCCGACTGCCTGCTATCCGCTTGTCCGACTTGTTTATCCTCTCACCTTCTTACCCTCTTACGAACTACTCACCCTCTTGCCTAGAAGCCCTGAGTCTCACGACGAGGTCGTAGACCCGCTTCCTGGGCAGGTCCAGTTCGGCGGCGATCCTCGCCGCGAGGTCCTTCGTGGAGAGGCCCTCCCTTTCTTCGAGACGCCTCACCCACTCCTCGATCTCGTCATCCCCGGCCGGGGTTTTATCGCCCGCCCCCTGCACCAGGAGCGTGATCTCCCCCCTGACGTCGGCCCCCTCCATCTCCCCGAGAACGCCGCTGACGGGACCCCGCTTGATCTCCTCGAAGAGCTTCGTCAGCTCCCGGGTCACGGCGACCTGCCGCTCGCCCAAGACGTCGCGGATGTCCCGCAGGGACTCGACGACCCGCCGGGGCGACTCGTAAAAGACGAGGGTCACGGGGAGGTCCTTCAGTTCCCGGAGAAACGACTGCCTGCGGGAGGACTTTTCGGGCAGGAAGCCGAAGAAGGCGAAACGGTCCGACGGCAGCCCCGCCACGGTAAGGGCCGCGATGACAGCGGAGGGGCCTGGCACGGGCACGACGGGGATTCGGGCCTCGATGGCCAGCCGGACGAGACGGTATCCCGGATCGGAGATCAGGGGCGTGCCCGCATCGGAGACATAGGCGATCGACCGGCCTTCCGCGAGCCTGCCGACCAGCGCCTCGCCTTTCTTCCGCTCGATCTCGTCGTAGAGGCTCGTGACGGCCGTCGAGATGCCGTAGTGCTCGAGCAGAACCCGCGTCCGGCGCGTGTCCTCGCAGGCGATCAGATCGACTCCCTTCAGGACGCGCAGGGCCCGCAGCGTGATGTCCTCCAGGTTCCCGATGGGGGTGGAGACGAGATACAGCGTACCCTCTTGCACTGACTGATCTTTCATTTGAACTTCATCGGCCATCCGCACCGACACTCAGGGTATCGGGTCTAGGGTATGGGGTATAGGGGCTGTAGGCGCTGGAGATTGTTTTTCGACAAGATCTTATTCCTTCCCTATACCCGAGTCCCGATACCCGAGACCCTGCGTTCTTCAAAATCCCGTCGCGTCGAAGGCATTCCTGAAGAGGGTTACCGTCTCTCTTCCCTCGACGAGGTTGACGGCTGCCACGTCGAACCGTGCAGGGGCCGTCAGCCATCCCTTCCCCTTCAGGTAGTAGAGGGCGATCGCCGTCATTCGCTTCTGTTTGCTCGGCACGATGGCCGCCTGGGGAGGGCCGAACCGTTCGGACGTGCGCATCTTCACCTCGACAAAGACGACGGTTGCACCGTCGCGCGCGATCAGGTCCATCTCGCCCAGCGGGCAGCGATAGTTGCGCTCGAGGATGCGGTACCCCTGCGCCTGCAGGAATGCGGCGGCCCGTTCTTCACCCCGGTCCCCCCTATTCTTTTTCTCCCTGGTCAAGGGTTTCCTTTACCCCCTTGAAGCTGCGCCGGTGGAGTTTGCAGGGACCGTGGCATCGGATCGCCTCCAGGTGCTCCCGCGTGCCATACCCCTTGTTTGCGATGAAGTTGTACTGGGGAAACTGGTGGTGATAGATTTCCATGATCCGGTCCCGGGACACCTTGGCGATGACCGAGGCGCAGGCAATGCAGCGACTCAGGCTGTCGCCCCGGATGACCGTTTCCTGCGTGATGGCCAGGCTGAGGCGCTGGGCGCGCGCGCCGTCGATGAGAAGATAGTCGGCCGCCGGCGAGAGCTGCTGGACGGCTTCCCTCATGGCGAGCCGGGTCGCCTGGAAGATGTTGATCCGGTCGATGACGGAGGGCTCCACAACACCAAGACCCCAACTCAGCGCCCCGTTGAGGATGATGTCGTAAAACCGCTGCCGCTTTTTTTCCGTGAGCTGTTTCGAGTCCCGGAGGCCTTCGAGACGAAAATCGGGAGGGAGAACAACGGCCGCGGCCACCACGGGCCCGGCCAGGGGCCCGCGTCCCGCCTCATCGACGCCGGCGATGACGCGATACCCCCTCTTCCGCGCGCTCAGTTCGAAGCTGTCCATCCTCTTACGCCGTTGCGAGATGCCATGCAGCCGAAGTGCCCGAAAGAATCACGAATGGCGAAGCTGGGCGGTCACGAATCTGCATTCCAAAGCATCCTCCAGGCGACAGGAAGATGCCCGACCGAACGCAAAGGGATAGAGGCACCCGATCAGTGCCTGTCGAGTTCCTTGATCTTGGTCTCTTTCCCCTTGCGCCCTCTGAGGTAGAAGAGCTTCGCGCGCCGCACCTTGCCGCGGGTGACGATCTGCACCCGGTCGATCACGGGCGAGTGGCTGGGGAAGGTTCTCTCGACGCCGACGCCGTACGAAATCTTGCGGACGGTGAACTGGGCGCGGCTGTTGCCGCGGGTCTTTTTGATCACGACGCCCTCGAAGACCTGGATCCTCTCCTTGGAGCCCTCCACGATCTTCACGAAAACCTTGACGGTGTCGCCGGGGCGGAAGTCGGGGATGTCCCCGCGCATCTGCTCCTTCTCGATGAAATCGATCTTATCCATGACAGCAAAACCTCCTGGGTATATCCTTGTGGCTTCCCAACCCCGCAGGCTTGCTTGCCGTGAGAGCCCGGGGAAGAACCATGACTTCTGCTTTTTCTTACCTTCTTACCCTCTCACCTTCTTACCTTCTATCCCTGACGCCCGCCAGCCTGTCCAACGTGACGGCCACGGCCGACCGGACCGAGAGGTGATTGTACGGACCGCGACCCGCAAGGGGCTCCAGCCGGTAATCGCTTCGCTCGACGACCTCGCCGGCCAGCCCCCACCCGGTCCCGAACAGCAGAACATAGGCGCTGTCACCGGCTTCCAACAGATCCCGCATCCGCCCGTGGCTCATGCAGGGGCCTTCCAGGCGCGCCCCCGTGGCGACGGTCCTCACGGGCCCGGATTCGCTCCCCGCGATCGCGGCAACGGCCTCCTCGAGGGTGCCGGCGACCTCGACGGCCTCCAGGGCCTCGCGCCTCGAGGGGTTGAGGGTCCCGCCCGCACCCCGGGTCCAGTGCCCGATGATCGCGTTCACCAGTTCGGCCTGCTCGGCGATCGGGGTCACGATGTACGAGCGCCGGACCCCGTAGGTTCTCGCCGACCGCGCGATGTCGTGAATGTCGGCGTTTGTCACGGCGCTGGTGATCAAGCGCCGGTGCCGGTCGAGCACGGGGTGGTGCACAAGAGCGATATAGAGTCGGCTCGACATCGCGTCCCGATAAAAAAATCTCCGCCTGCAAACGTCCCGTTCGCGCAGAGTGCATGACGCCGGGTCGGCGTCAGGATTCCCTTCTCAGTTCCTCGAGGATCCTGCGATCCTGCTCCGTGAGCGTCGCCCGGGCCAGAAGATCCGGCCTTCTCCGCAGGGTTCGCCTCAGGGCCTCGCGGCGCCTCCAGGCCTCGATCTCCCGGTGATGCCCCGACAGGAGCACCTCGGGGACTTTCCAGCCCCTGAACTCTTCCGGCCTCGTGAACTGGGGGCTCTCCAGCAGCCCCTCGGCAAACGACTCGTGGCGCGCCGACTCGTCGTTGCCGAGCACGCCCGGTATGAGCCGGGCCACGGCATCGACGATCACCATGGCCGCCGCCTCGCCGCCCGTGAGGATGTAATCCCCGATGGAAAGCTCCCGGTCGACCAGGTTTTCCCTCACCCGCTCGTCGACGCCCTCGTAATGCCCGCAGACAAGGACGATCCTTCCCGCCCGGGCCAGCTCCCCGGCGATCGCTTGGCTGAAGGTCTCGCCCTGCGGCGAGAGGAGGACCCGCAGGCACTCGCCCGGCCTGGCTCCGATGGCCTCGAGGACCCGGGCGATGGGTTCGACCTTCATGACCATGCCGGCCCCGCCGCCGTAGGGGTAATCGTCGGTCATCCGGTGTTTGTCCGTGGCCCCGTCGCGGATGTCGTGGGCTTCGATCCGGATGAGTCCCCGATCCCGGGCTTTCTTCAGCAGGCTGCACCCGAAAAAGGACTCGAACATCATCGGGAAGATGGTCAGGATGTCAAAGCGCATCTTCGCCCGCCTCCAGCCCCTTGAGCAACCGGACGACCACCCTGCCCGCCCCGATGTCGACGGAACGGATCACCTCCGCGATGGCCGGCAGCAGGATCTCCCTGGTCCCGGCCCTGCAGACGACCACGTCGTTGCTGCCCGTCGGGAAGAGGCCCTCGACGATCCCCAGGGGCTTCCCCTCTTCCGTCTCGACGCGCAGACCGATGAGGTCCTCCCAGTAGTACTCGCCCTCCGGGAGCGGATCCAGGCTTGCGTACGGGACGGACACCGTGAGACCCCTCAGGGCGTCGGCCGCCGTGCGGTCCTCGACCCCCCCGAGCTTGAGGGAGTAGTGGGACCGCCCTTCGGGGCGCGCGTTTTCGATGGGGTATCGCTTCGCCGAGTCCCTGCTTCGGCCGATCCAGGCCTCCGTCAGAGACGGCAGCAACCGGTCCGATTCAAGATAGGAAAGAACTTTCACACGGCCCGCAAGACCGTGGGATCTGACAATTTGCCCGATTTCGACCCATCGCATCGGCAACGGCTACTCGATGATCTCGAGAACGGTACGCTTGTGCACCTTCGCCGACGCGGCGCTCAGGATCGTCCGCATGGCCTTCGCGGTCTTGCCTTGCTTGCCGATGACCTTCCCCAGATCCTCCTTCGACACTCTCAACTCGATGACGGACGTCTGCTCTCCCTGCACCTCGGAGACCTCGACCTTGTCCGGGTTGTCCACCAACGCTTGGGCGATGTACTTGATCAAGTCTTTCATCGTCACGACCTCCAGGGATATTCTGGATGTTTAGCTCCTGGTTCACCCCATTCGAATCGAGAGTCCAACGAAGACGTCGGTTCAGGCGACCTTGGTCTTGTCCTTTGCGATCGTGATCCCTTTTTTCCCGAGCAGCTGGGAGACGGTCAGTGTCGGCTCGGCCCCCTTGGAAAGCCATTCCCGGACCCGGTCCTCCTTGACCGTGATCTCGGCAGGGTTCTTCTTCGGGTCGTAATTGCCGACGATTTCAATGAATTTTCCGTCCCTCGGCGACACCGAATCGGCTACGACGATCCGGTAGTAAGGTTTTTTCTTGGTACCCATCCGCGTCAATCTCATCTTCACAGCCATTCCGTTACCCCATACCCTCCTGATGTGTTGAGCGAAAAAAAGTAGGTTAAATTAGCATAAACCGACGGTTTTTTGAACCTTTTTTTTGCCGGCCCGGTCAATGCCGGAAAAGACCCCTCCGCAGGGCGTCCTTGCCCCCGGGGCTCATCATCTTTTTCATCATCTTGCGCATCTCGACGTAATTCTTCAGGAGGCGGTTCACGTCCTGCACCGACGTGCCGCTCCCGCGGGCGATGCGCTTGCGCCGGGAGCCGTCGATGATCTGGTAGTTCGCCCGCTCCCGCTTCGTCATGGAATCGATGATGGCCATCGTCCGGACGAGTTCCTTTTCGTCAGGGTCGACATCCTTCAGGGCCTTGAGCTTGCCCAGGCCGGGGATCATGCCGAGCATGTCCTTCAGGGACCCCATCTTGCGCATCTTCTGCAGCTGGTCCCGGAAGTCCTCCAGCGTGAAGGCGTCCTTGCGGATCTTCTTCTGAAGCTCCTGCGCCTCCCTGACGTCGATGGCCGCCTGGGCCTTCTCGACAAGGGTGAGGATGTCCCCCATCCCGAGGATGCGGGAGGCCATCCGCTCGGGGTGAAAGACTTCCAGGGCGTCGGTTTTCTCGCCGACGCCTACGAACTTGATGGGCTTGCCCGTCACCGCCCGCAGGGAGAGCGCCGCGCCGCCGCGGGCGTCGCCGTCCATTTTCGTGAGGATCACGCCGTCGATGGCGAGCGCCTCGTTGAATTTCTGCGCCACCTGGACGGCGTCCTGGCCCGTCATGGCATCGGCCACCAGCAGGATCTCCGAGGGGTTGATCTCGCCCTTGATCCGCTGGAGCTCGTCCATCATGCCCTGGTCGATGTGGAGTCGCCCCGCCGTGTCGAGGATCAGGACGTCGTAGCCCTGGCTCTCCGCCTCCGCCATGGCGAGGCGGGCGATTTCGAGGGGGTCCCGCGTGTCTGCCGGCTGCAGCACTCCGGCCCCGATGGACTCGCCGAGAACCCGCAGCTGGTCGATGGCGGCAGGCCGGTAGACGTCCGTCGAGACGAGCGCCGTCCGTCGCCCCTGTTCCATCGTCAGCCGGGCCAGCTTTGCGGCAGATGTCGTCTTGCCGCAACCCTGGAGCCCCACCAGCATGACCGGGTTCGGGAACCGGCTGGCGAGTTTGAGCCACTGGCTCCCTGCCCCGCCCATGAGCTCCACGAGGCGGTCGTGGACGATCTTGACGACCTGCTGGCCGGGGGTGAGGCTCTCCAGGACTTCCTGCCCCACGGCCTTCGCGCGGACGTCTTCGACGAAATCCTTGACGACGCGGAAGTTCACGTCGGCCTCGAGAAGGGCCATCCGGATCTCCTTCAGGGAATCCTTGATGTTCTCTTCGTCGAGCCTGCCGCGGCTCTTGAGTTTCTTGAAGATGCCGTCGAGTTTTTCGGTAAGATTTTCAAACATACAGGTCTGTTCGGTCTGTCCCGTCTATCCGGTCTATTCGGTCTGTCCCGTCGGGGAAAGGGTATCGGGTCTAGGGTATCGGGTACCGGGATGGAAGCAGATTTGGTTTATAAAAATATCTGTTCGTACCTTTTAGACCCTATACCCGAGCCCCTATACCCTATACCCCTTTTTTAACTCCCCGCGGGCATGATCATGCACTGCAGCCCCTTCACTTTCGCCTGCAGCCCGTCGACCACCTTCTGCGCCTGCTCCCGCGTCTCGAACCCCTTCAGCTTGACCCGGTACCAGCGGCCGCGGTCGCTGAGCTCGGCCGAGTCGATGTACGGGGCGTATCCCATGCTGTTGAGCCGGTCGCGCAGCTCTTCCGCTTTTTTCCTTTCCTGCAGGGATGCCACCTGGATGACGAACTTGCCCGCCGAGGGCACAGCCGCCTGCTCCTTAGCGGGCGCCGCGGCGTCCTTCTCTTCCTTTTTCACCCTGGGCTGTCCCGCCTCGCCCGCGCCGGGTCCCTTGCCCTTCGTCAGCGTGTCGAAGAAGGTCAGCTTGAAATCGCCCTTGTCGGCGCCTCCCGCCTTCTTCCCCTCGTCGCCGGGTCCCTTCTCGGCCTCGCCCCCTCCGGCCGGCGTCGACCGCCCCACCTTCTGTTTCAGGATCGCCGTGATGCCCTGCTCAGCCTGGTCGGGGTTGCCTTCCATGTTGACGCCCACCATCACGCCCGTCGCGAAGGCGAGAAAGATCAGGAAGGAGATGCCCAGGACGAAGAGCACCAGCCCCATCTTCCCCAGACGGAATTCGAACTCTTTCATCCGTTGCGGCCGCATGACCCCTCCGGGGCTTACATCTTCTCCGGAGCGCTGACGCCGAGGACTCCCAGGGCGTTGCGCAGGACCTGCCCGATCGAATTCACGAGAAAGAGCCTTGCCCGGCTCAGGGCCTCATCGTCGGTGATGACCCGGTTCTTGTTGTAGTAGCTGTGGAAGATCCCTGCCAGCTCGTTCAGGAAAAACGTCACCCGGTGCGGCTCGAGGGCTTTCGCGGCCCCCTCGATGACCTCGGGGTAGCGGGTGATGGACTTGATGAGCTGGGTCTCCTCGGGGAGTTTGAGCAGCTCAAGCGCCGCGCTCTCCCCGCCCGGCACGTCCATCCCGCGCTCCGCGGCCATCCGGGTGATGCTCGAGATCCGGGCGTGGGCGTACTGCACGTAGTAGACGGGGTTCTCGTTGGACTGCCTCTTGGCCAGTTCGAGGTCGAAGTCGAGCTGGCTGTCGGAGCGGCGCATCAGGAAATTGTACCGGGCGGCGTCCCGGCCGACCTCGTCGATCACCTGCCGCAGCGTCACGTACTCCCCCGCCCGGGTGGACATGGCCACGGGCTTCCCGTCGCGAAGCAGGCTGACGAGCTGCACGAGGATGATCCGCAGGGCCTCGCGGTTCCCGCCGAGGGCTTCGATGCTGGCCTTGAGCCTCGGGATGTAGCCGTGATGGTCTGCGCCCCACACGTCGATGACCGTGTCGAACCCGCGGTCGAACTTGTTCTTGTGGTAGGCGATGTCGGCCGCGAAATACGTGGGCGTCCCCGTGTCCCGGATGACGACCCGGTCCTTCTCGTCGCCAAAGGCCGTCGAGCGGAACCAGAGCGTCTCGCCTTCCCGGTACACGTATCCCTTCTCCTGCAGCTCGCCCAGCAGCTTCATGACGCCGTCGTTCTCGTAGAGCTTGCCCTCGCTGAAGTAGACGTCGAAGAGAACGCCGAAGGCCGCCAGGTCGTCCTTGATCCCCTGCATGATGGAACCGGCGGCGTAGGCCGTGAAAAACGGCAGGACCTCGTCCTCGGGTTTCCCGAGGTAACGCTCCCCGTCTTTGGCGAGGATCTCCCGCGCGAGCTCCGCGATGTAGTCTCCCTGGTAGTGGTCCGACGGGAACTCGATCGTCTCGCCGCGCGCCTCCCGGTAGCGCAGGTACACCGAGCGGCCGAGGGTTCGCATCTGGTTGCCCACGTCGTTGATGTAGTATTCCTTCACGACGTCGTGACCGCTTGCCCTCAGGATGTTGGCGATGACGTCGCCCGTCACGGCCCCCCGCGCATGGCCGATGTGCAGGGGCCCTGTCGGGTTTGCGCTCACGAACTCGACCTGGACCTTCCGGCCCGCGCCGATCGCCAGCATGCCGTAGCGTTCCTTGAGGCGCTCGATCTCCAGGAGCAGCTCGCGCCAGCAGTCCTCACGGACGAAGAAGTTGATGAAACCAGGGCCCGCGATCTCCACCTTGCCGAGCAGGCCGCCGTCATCCTTCAGCTTCGATACGATCGCCTGGGCGATCGCCCGGGGGTTCTTCCGGGCCTGGGAGGCGATCACCATGGCCACGTTCGAGGCGTAGTCCCCGTGGGCCTCGTCCCGCGTCACTTCCAGCTCGATAAAGGGGAGGCTCTTCACCTCGAACAGGCCTTCGGAGCGGCACTGCGCCGTCGACTCTTCCAGCAGCTTGATGATTCGTTCTTTCATGATTCCAACACGCTCTTTTCGACTATAATAAAAAAAAGGCCCGGCGGCCAATTCTTTTATCACCGTTTCCCCCCGCGGGGGGAGCTGTTATCCCCTGTCGGAAACCGGGGCAACACTAACCGTTCAACGGCGTAAAGTCAAGCGATTTTCAAGGGAAGGGACTGCTCCTGCGCGACCGTGCTGGAACCCGCAACGCAGAGGGTAAGAGGGTGAGAGGGTAAGAAGGTTGGAAAGCTGCATGCGCGGCGAGAACAAGCGACATATTCGATTTTCTCACCCTCTCACGTTCCCACCTTCTCACCTTCTTTTATCGGTAGCCCTCCGCCACCACGGGACCGTACCCCAGGCCCACGTCGACGGTCACGCTCGTCCGGTAGGCGTCGTTTCGCCCCGTGATCGTCGCGTCGTATCGCAGGAGCACCCACGGCGTCGAGGCCATCTCGTACCCTGCCGGGCCGCTGACCTGCGGCGGGCCCACAGCGGGGGGCGCGGGTTGCGTGATGCTCACGCGGCCGCGGGGCTCGAGCCCCGCGGCCAGCTCGGTCAACGGACGGTTCGCCTTCACCACGGCCCCGGGGTCGGCGGGATCGAAATGCAGCAGCAGCCAGTGGGTCGCCGCCTCGGCGGCGCTCATCGCCTTCTTTTCGCCGACCACCCTCGTGCTGATGCGCAGGTCCTCCGTCGCGAGGTTGAGCGCGATGATCCCCACGGCCAGAAGAACGAGGTTCGCCAGGATGGCCGCGATCAAGGCAAAACCGCTTTCTTTCGGACGCTGCATCTTCCTGACCCCCTTTCAGAATTGAACCCCGTGGTTTTTCGGTACAACGCTGGTCGAAAAGGCGATCCGCCGGGGCTCGCCCGTGCGCGGGTCGGCATCGGCCGACTCGACGACCAGGGCGATCTCGACGCGCCGAATCCGCCGGGCCTCGGCGGGCAGGTCGACGATCTCGGCGCCCGTGCCGTCGTAGTAGCGAAACAGGGGCATCGCGCCGTTCACCACCCGCAGGGTCCGCACCGCCCGGTTCGAGGGGATGGGGCCCAGGAAGGGCTGCGCCCCCGACGAGGTGCGGCTCCCCGCGGCGCAGCGGACCGTCTCCCGGGTGATCCTCTGCGACGGTCGATCGTAGGCATAGCGGATGATCTCGTTGGGCGAGCTTCCGCAGAGACCGTCCGGGTCCAGATCCATCTCGATCGTCAGGGCCGAGGCCGTCGCCTCCTGGATGCCCCGCCTGCCCGGATCGACGGCGGGATTGCAGTTCGCCGGGTCGATCCACAGGCGTGTCGCGTACAGGGGGTTGTAGGACGCCATGCGGATTTCGGCGCTCATGATCTCCAGGGCGATCCGGGCATCCTGGCCCGTCGTGACCCTTCGCTCGATCCCCGCGGAGGAACGCTGCCCCGCCACCACGGCGGACAGGATCGCCGCAAGGAGGACCAGCCCCACGGCCACGGCCATGACGAGCTCGACGAGCGTGAACCCCCTTCCCCCGTTGCTGTCTTTTCCCATCTTTTCTCCCCCCGATACCCTAGACCCTATACCCGATACCCTAGCGTATGCGTCCGTCGCGCCACTGCAGCAGGTGCGTCCGGCTCCCGGGCCAGCTCAGCGCGGGGGCGCCCCTCCACGGCGCGCCGGAGGTTCCGGCGCCGCCGCTCACCCAGCCGAACATGCCGCCCTTGCCCGGTTCCGCCCCCGCGGAAACGAGCGGCTCCGAAGCGATGCCTTTCCCCAGAAGCATGCTTCGCTGCCCCCCCGTGAAGGTCCCTGCCCCGTCGAGGTAGGAGATGCCGTAGAGCCGCGCCAGGCCCGTCCGCTCGCAGGGGTCCCCCGCGCCGTCTTCGGGCGTGTAGGTCGTGAAATACGCCACCCCGCCGAACACGGTGGGAGTGGCGAGTAGCTTCTCCCCCTGCCCTCCGAAAAGGATGAACCAGCCGTCCTTGACATCGAGTTCGGTAAACCGCTGCGAGGCGCCGCTGATGTTCTGCAGGGACGCGATCGTCCGCGGCGTCGACGCCCCGAGGTCCCGCACGCCGAAGAACCCGTCCCGGCCCGCACCCCGGGCAACGGGTTCGAGGCGGTCGCCCGTGCCCCAGTAGACCCAGAGGTTCCCGACGGCGTCCCTCGCCACGGCGGGGGCGAAATAAACCGGCCCCGTCATGCCGTCGCGCTGAAAGAACAGGCTCCCCTTCCAGTCCGTCGTCGTACAGCGCTCCCCGTCGGAGGCCCGGCAGAAGGTGAAGCGCCAGATGTTCCCGCCCAGGTCCCCGATGTAGGCCCTGTCGGCAAACCCGTCCATGTCCGAATCGATCACGGCCGCCGTCGCCGGCAGGGGATCGCTCAGGAGGCTGCCTCCCGGGGAATTGCGGGTAAAGCCCCACAGAACGCTCCCCGTCGCGAGATCGACGGCGAAAAATCCCTTTCCCCGCGCCCCGCAATCTGCCGCCCCGCTGCACGGGGAGAGCCTGTGCCCGCCGCCGATGAAGCCGACCCACTTCTCGTCCGGTCCGATCCGGACCCTGCGGATCACCATGCGGCTCCAGGGGTCCCCCAGGTAGGGCGCCTGGGCGGTCGAGGGGCGGATTCGCCATCCGGCCCGCGGGTTGAGCGTGTCCGTCACGTCCAGGGCGTGGTAGCCGCAGTATGCGGGATACTCCCCGGTCGGCAGGTACTGGCTGCTGAAGCGAGAATCGCAGGATGCCGAGGCGCTCCAGAGGGTCCCCTCGCCGCCGCGCCCCAGCCCGACGACCACCAACGTCTTCCAGTCGCCCGGGGATTTCACCTTTCCGTCACCCGTCCCCGTCCACACGTCCGCGACGGTGACGGGCCCGTCGACATAGAACCGGTGCGTCCGGGTCGTCGGGTGCTCCCGGTGGGCGATCTCCTTGAGCCGGGGCAGGAGATTGGGGGGGATGAAACTCCAGGCTTCGGCGAGGTCCGACGTCCGGAAGGCGTGCAGCTGGCCGTCGTTGGCGCCGGCCACGATCACCCGCCTGCCGTTGTCCGAGGTGCGGTGGTTTGCGGCGCGGTAGGCCTCGAAGGCCCTCCCCCTGTCCCGGGGGTCGCTGAAGTACGCCGAGGGCGTGCCCACGGTGACGGGGTTGGAGTGAAAGATGTCGCCCAGTTTCCAGACGTTCCCGCGGGCGTCCCGGTCCGGGTTGAATGCCGCCTCCCCGCGGATGTAGCCCACCACGTCGTCCCGCCCTTGCGCGTCTCCCACCCCGAGATCCTCGGGCGCCAGGGATTCCGCGACAAAGGGGGTCAGGGCGCCCCCTTTCAGGGTCAGGATCTTCCGGTCGCCTGCCGCCGTGGCCTGCAGGGCCGTCCCCGCGTCGGCCAGGACGGCGCCGACGGATTCGTCCGGCAGGATCGCGTGTTTCCGCAGCGAGCCCCGCCAGAAGGGGTCCGCGTGCGAGGGCTGGAACGAGGCCGCGAACAGGTGGTTGTGCTCCAGGGTCCTCGACGCGGCGACCGACGGCGCGCTGAAGGAGTAGGCGGCGTCGCGGATCGCGGTCACGGCCGCTCGCAGGGCCGCCTCGAGCTCGGCGGCGTTCGCGGAGATGAAGGCGTAACCGGACAGATCGAGCGCCCCGGGGTCGTCGGAGGCGGCGAAGCAGAGTTCGCTCGACCCGCTGCAGGAGCCCGTCGTCGCAGACTCGGCGCAGGGGTCGGAAGCGACGGCGCCGATGTCCAGGGCCTGCGGGTTTCCTCTCCGCACGGCGAAGGTGTTCTCCGTCCCCCCGTAGTAGGCCATCCAGTTGAGCGTGTTCCGGAGGTGCGCGGGCATCCGGTCGCCGAGGCCGATCACGAAGACCCGGTGCCCCGTGTCGCGCAGGGCCTTGACCTTCGCCACCGAGGCGCGCCTGCGCTTGTACTGGTCGCGCTGGGTGCCGGAGCCGGTGCCGCCGCAGGACAGCGTGTCCTGTCCGTCGGTGACGAGGACGACGAACTTCTGCCGGCAATTTCGATAGGCGTCCGCCTGCCTGTGGCCGTCCAGGTAGGGCTTCACGGCCTCCATGCAGGCGGCCAGGCTCGTGCTGCCGTTGACGCGCTGCCGCTCCACGGCCCTGTCGGTCCAGAAGAGGATCGAACTTTCGCCCGCCGCGTACGCCTCGGGTCCCGTGCAGGCGCCCGCCCCGCACCAGATCGCCGCGTAAGGCTGCCCGATGTCCCGGCGCCGCCGGTTGCCCGAGCTGAACGTCCAGAACCCGAGGCGGACGTCGAGTCCGGCCTCGTCCCGGCCGTCGATCACCCCGTCGCGGTTGTGGTCGAGGAGGGTGTGGATCGCTCGCTTTGCGATGAGGTAGCGTGCACAGTCGGTCTCGAAACCGGTCCGGGGGGTGTCGTAAAACGCGTCGCCCGAGCACGTGTCGTTGCCGAAACGCCGGATCGGCTCCAGGGAGCCGTCTACCTCGCCGCGGGGGTTCCAGCGCATGCTGCCCGACAGGTCGAGGACGAGCATGGCGTCGGGTGGGACGGCGGCGAAAAGCGCCTGGTCGGTGTTGTCGGCGGCGACGGCAGCGCCGCAGGACAGGGCGATGCCCAAGACGGCGGAAATCCAGGCACGGGCGAAGCGGCACATCGCGGAAACCCCCATCGCAACGCGCTCGTCGGCCGAGCGCAGAGGTCCCCCGGAATGAAGGCTGGACGCACATCCCCGTGTTTCGATTGGCAACCCGTTCTCGCCGTCCGGGCAATCCGAAGGGAAAAATGAACTGCGGGAAGGAGGGGTTCGGAGGCGGGGCCCTTCCCCGAAGGGCCCCGCCCGGAATTGCGTGGAATCTACTGCATCAGACGGATCGGGTCAAGCGGTTTTTCGCGTGCTGCCGTCCCTCTCGTTCTCACTGGAACCGGCGATCGCGCCAGTGGATGAGATTGGTCCGGTTGGCGATCGACGGCGGGTTGACGTTGGCTCGCATGGTGGTGGCCCCCGTGCCGGCGCCGCCGCTCACGGTCACGTAGAGATCCGGTGTCTTGCTGTATGGGTTCATCGAAAGGACCGGCGCCGTGGGGATCCCCACGCCGAGGGTCATGCTCCTCGCGTTGCCCGTGAGCGACCCGGCGCCCTCGATGAACGAGAGGGCGTAGAGTTTCGCCGAACCGGCCTGATCGCAGGGGTCCCCGCCGCTGCCCGCCGGCGTGTAGGTCGTGAAGTAGACGATGCCGGCGAACACGGAAGCCTCGGAGAGACACTTCTCCCCCGCCCCGGTCAGGTTCATGGTCCAGCCATGCTTGGAGGCATTGTCCGTGTAGGTCGACGACGTGATGTCCTCCAGGTTGCTCAACTGGTAAGACCCGGACTTCGTCGCGTCCTTCACGGCGTAGAAGCGGTCGGTGACGGTGCCCACGACGATCGGCTCGGCCTTGTCGCCCGTACCCCAGTAGACCCAGATGTTGCCGCCGGCGTCCTTGGCCACCGCGGGGGCGTCGTAAACAGCCCCGATCCCGGCCTCGCGGGCAAAGAGCAGTGAGCCGCTCCAGTTGCCCGTCGCGCAGGAGGAGCCGTCGGCGGCCGAGCAGAACTTCATCCGCCAGATGTTCCCGCCCAGGTCCCCGATGTAGGCCAGGTCCACGAACCCGTCGTTGTCCGAATCCACGATGGCCGCCGTCCCCGGCAGGGCGTAGTTCATGCTGCTGTTGTCGGCCTTCGTGTAGCTCCACAGCACGGAACCGTCGGTGAGGTTCACCACGAAGAACCCCTTCCCCCGAAGGTCGCAGCCCGCCACGGAGCAGCTTGACAGGTTGTTGCCGCCGCCGACGAACCCGACCCACTTCTCGTTGCCGCTGACCTTCACGCGGTGCACCATCATTTTGCTCCACGGGTCCCCGAGGTAGGGGGACTGGGCCGCCGACGGGCCGATCCGCCAACGGTAGACGGGGCTGGTCGTGTTCGTGATGTCCAGGGCGTAGTAGCCGCAGTAGTTGCTGTAGGTCGCCGAGTAGACGTTCTGGAAGCCCGAGTCGCAGGAGGCCGAGGAACTCCAGAGGGTGCTCGTCCCGCCGCGGCCCTCGCCGAAGATCATGAGCGTTTTCCAGTCGGCCGCCGACTTCGTCGTGCCGTCGCCCGTCCCCACCCACACGTCGGCCACCGAGATGGGCCCGTCGACGAAGTACTGGTGCGTCAGCCCCGTGGGGTGCGACTTGTGGGCGATGTCCTTGAGCTTCGTCAGCACGTTGGGCGGGATGAAGCTCCAGACCTCGCCCCCCGTGTCCGTCCGGAAGGCGTGAAGCTGGCCGTCGTTGGCGCCCGCCACGACAACACGTTTTCCGTTGGCCGTCGTGCGAAGGTTGTTCGTCCTAAAGGTCGAGAAGGCCCCTGCCGAGTCGCGGGCGTCCTTGAAGTAGGCCGAGGGCGTCCCCACCGTGACGGGGTTGGAGCGGAAGGTGTCGCCCAGTTTCCAGTTGTCCTTGTTGTAGGTCGACTCGCCCCGGATGAACCCCACGACCTCGTTGCGACGCGTGGTGGTCGACACGCCCAGGTTGGCCGCCGTGATGTTCGTCGTGGTGAACGCGGTCAGGGCCCCCGACTTGTACGTGTAGATCGACCGCGCGGCGGCATCCGTCCCCTGCAGGACCTGGCCCCCGTCCCAGAGGGCCGCCCCGATCGTCCCGTCGTTGTTGATCTAGGCCGACTCGCCGCGGACGTACCCGACGACCTCGTTGCGCCGCGTGTCGTTCTCGACGCCCAGGTCCGTATAGGTGAGGTTGGCCGTCGTGAAGTCGACGAGGGCGCCGCCCTTGAACGTTTTCATGACCCGCGCGGCCGGGTCGCGCGCCTGCAGGAGCTGGCCGGCGTCCCAGATCGCGCCGCCCACGGTGCCGTCGCTCAGGATCTGGTACTTGCGCAGGTGCCCGAGCCACATGGGGTCGTTGTTGACGGGCTGAAAGGACACCTCGTAGAGGTAGTTCTCGTCGGCGATGCGCGACGAGGCCACCGAGGACTGCGAGAAGGCATAGTTGGCCTCGCGGATGTAGTTGATCGCCTCCCTGAGGCCCGCCTCGAGCTCCGTGGCGTTGCCGGCGATGAAGGCATAGCCGTTCAGCGGCGTGTTCCCCGGGTCGTTGGACGCGGCGAAGCACTGGGTGCTCGTGTCGTCGCAGGTTCCCGTCGTGGCGGAAACCACGCAGGGGTCGGCCGCGAAGGCCGAGACGTCGAGGGCCGTCTTGTCGCCGCTGTTCGTGACCAGCGGGTTGTCGGTGCCCCCGTAGTAGGCCATCCAGTTCAGGGTGTTCTTCTCGATGTCGGGCATGTTGGAGCCGAAACCCACCACGAAGAGCTTGTAGCCCGCGTCGGCCAGGGCCTTGGCCCGGGCCACGGAGGCCCGCCTTCGCTTGTACTGGGTGCGGTCCGTGTCGTTGACGGCGTCGCCGCAGTACATCGTGTCGGCCCCGTCGGAGAGCAGGATCACGAAGCGCTGCCGGCAGTTCTTGTAGGTGTCGGCGTCCTTCTTGGCGTCCATCGTCGTTTTCACGCTCTCTAGGGCCAGGGCGAGAGGCGTGGCCCCGCCGACGCTCGCGTCGGTCATCATGGACCGCAGGATGCACTTGATGTCGGCGATGTTGTACGACGTGGGCGTCGTGCAGTAGGTCAGGGAGCCGAAGGGGGCGCCGCAGTAGATGTTGCGGTAGGACGTCCCGATGGGTTTCCACTCCTGGTAGTATGCGCCCTGGAACTTGGCGAAGCCCATTCGGATGTTGAGGCTCGTGTCGTCGTCGGTGAAGATCTTGCCGTCCTTGTTGTCGTCGAGAAGCTTCTTGATGACTTCCCTTGCGATGAGATAGCGGGCGCAGTCGGTGCCGTAGCCCGGCATCTCCGTGCTTGTCTGGTAAAAGGGCCCCGAGCACGTCGCGTTGCTGTAGCGCTTGAGGACCGAGTTGCCGCAGTTGGTCGTATAGGGGGGGACGTAGCTCGTCCGGTAGTCGTTGTAGAACGCCGGGTTGTTCCAGATGGCCGCGCAACTGCCGTTGGCGGGGTTGTAGTAGCAGGTGGAGAGCCCGTTGGGGCAGTGGAAGATGTCCCCCGGCGGGTTCCATTTCATGCTTCCCGACATGTCGAGGACAATCATGGCCTCGGGGGCCACGCTGGTGAACAGCCCCGTCTCCGTGCAGGCCTCGTCGGTTGCGCAGGTCTGGGCACGGGAGATCCCCGCTGCGCCGGGAAGGGCGAGGACGATCGCGCAGAGAAGGAAGGTGCACAGCATTTTCATGGCGGTTGCTCCCTATCGGGACATGGTCCCCATTTCAACGGGGCCGTGGCCGAGGCCCGCCTCGATCGTCATGCTCGTATTGTACGCCGTGTTCCGCCCCGTGATCCGCGCGTCGTAGCGTGCCTGCCCCCAGGTCTGGGAGCCGCCGATGGAGAAGCCCGGCAGGGGAATCTGGGCCGGGCCCGTGGTGGGCTCCGTGGGCTGCTCGATCGTGTATTGCGTGTTCGGGTCTCCTCCCGTGTCCACGGCCTGGTTCGTGACGGTCACCGCCGCCAGGTTGGCGGGATCGAAATTGACGGTCAGCCAGTGCAGCCCCGCCTCGGCAGCATTGACGGCCTTCTTGTCGCCCACGGACCGCATGCTCACCCGGATGTCCCCCGTCGACAGGTTGAGGGCGACGATTCCCACGGCCAGGAGGATCAGGTTGGCCATCAGCGCGGCCACGAGGGCAAAGCCCTTTTCTTCTCTGTTGTGTCTCATGCGCACCCGTCCTTGCTCAGAATTGAATCCCGTGATTGCGGGGGATGATGCTGGTCGAATAGGCCATCTGCCTGCGCTGCCCCGAGGTCGGGTCCACGTCCGCCGAGCGGACGAGCAGCGCGATCTCGATGCGCCGGATCCTCGGGATGTCGTTGGGCAGGTTGGCGTGGGGGATCTCGGCGCCCGTGCCGTCGAAGTAGCGGAAGACGGGCAGCGCGTTGTTCACGACCTCCACGGTCCGGACCTCGGGCTGGCCGGCGATGGGCCCGAGGAACGGCATCTCATTGGCCGCATTGCGACCGCCGGGGCACCGGATATTTTCCCTCGTGATCCGGCTGTTGGCCGCATCGTAGGCATACCGGATGATTTCGCCGTCGATGTCCCCGCACGTCCGGCTGGGGTTCGGCGACTCGATGTCCATCTCCACGGTGATCGCCGTGGCCGTGGCTTCCTGAATTCCTCGCCAGTTCTGATTGCCCGCCGTGTTGCAATTCGCCGGGTCCCGCCAGAGGTTCGGCTCGAAGGTGGAGTTGAAGGAGGCCATGCGGACCTCCGCGGCCATGAGCTCCAGGGCGGCCCGGGCATCCTGGTTCGTCGTCACCTTGCGCTCGATCCCCGTGGAGGAGCGCTGCCCCGACACGATGGCCGTCGACACGGCCGCAAGCAGGACGAGCCCGACGGCCACGGCCATGACGAGCTCGGTGAGCGTGAACCCTCTCGAATCGTTGAACGGATCCCTCATTGTCTGAAATACTCCTGTCTCGATACGATGGTGCTCTCGGTGATCCCTCGGGCGTTGCCGGGCCATGTGACTTGGATCCTCACCGTCCAGGCATTCGTCGCGCCCGCCAGCGCGGTGACCGTCGTGGCCACGGTGTAGGGCACGTCGCCGGCCTGCTGGGCCGCCTGGCTGCTGGCGTTGATCGCCCGGGTGCAGGGGCCGCCGAGGAACAGATTGCGGCCGGTGGCGTCGCAGGCCGTCGCGAAGGCGTTGTTCGGGTTCATGATCCACAGCTCGCTGCGCTCCAGTTCGCTCTGGAGGATGCCGGCGGCCCTGCCCATGAAATCGGAGCGACCCGCCGCGCTCCACGACGTAGGCTGCATGGACAGAAGCGCCAGGATGCCCACGGCCGTGAGGAACAGCGTGATGAGCACCTCGACGATGGTGATCCCGCGGTTATTGCATCGTGTACGTGACATGGGCCCTTCCTGTCATGAGAACGGTGATCGTGCCGGTGGAGCTGCGCACATTGGTGATGCCGACGGTCGCGGCCGGCGCTGCCGATCCGCGGGGCTGGATCGTGACCGTGACGGCCGCCGTGCCCCCGTTGACGCTCGCCATCCGGACCGTCCCGTAGTCGCCGAACGTCCGGGTCTCGTCGACGGCGGCCAGGCCGTTGGCCGCGGCAGCCTGGATCCGGCAGGTATTGGTCGGGTCCGGGTTGTAGGTGATCGTGTAGGACCTGTTTTCGGCCATGGCCCTGGCGCGCGAGTCGTAGAAATCCGACGAGAGCATCCTGCCCGCGCCCTTCAGATTCGAGTTGTCGACCCACCCCCGGTAGGACGGGACGGCGATGGCCAGCACGATGCCGAGCAGGACGAGCGTGATGAGAAGCTCCACCATGGAGAAGCCCGAAACGTCGCCGCGGGCTCCCCGGCCGCCAGGCAGACGCCCGGCGGCAAGCCGCCCGGCAGGGATCCGTTTCTCCACTCTGCTGCGTTGCAAATGTCTCATGCGCTGTGCTTCTTTCGATTCCTCAGGGTTCTGATTCCCGGCCCCGCCGCAGCCGCATCGCCCGCCGCGCCGGGAAATCACTTCCAGTTCAGCAAGAAGCATGCCCGGTTCGGCAACGTGATGGCTTTCGGTGCGCGGCCGCAGTCCGTGGGGCCGTCAGGCAGGAGAGTGAACCCGGGCGGGAGGAGAGGGAACGAGAGGCGGGACGCGGTCCGCCCCGAAAGGAGATCCACGCCTCGTCTCGTGATCGGATGTCCTGCCCGGCAACCCTGCCGCCATATCCTTCGATCGGACGTAGGCCAGTGATTTTGCGCCCCACCCTTTCGGATGGTTAGCCCTGATCAGGCCGTTTCCTGAAAGCGATCGGAACCCGAGAAGTGCCCGAACCGGCTGGAGGTTAGAGCTCTTCTGAATTCTTTTTCGGTTCACGGGAGTGAAAACTTGAGGGGAAAATCTGCGGTGCGGGACGGATCAGGGAAGCGCGCGAAACAGAACGAGATGCGTCAGAGGCCAGCCGACAAACGGGTACAGCACGGCGGCAATCGACAGGAAGGGCCCGAAGGGGACGGCGTATTTCATGTCCCGGCCCTGGATCGCAATGAGCACGACACCGACCGCCGCCCCGAGGATGGAACTCATGAACACGACGAAAAACAAGGATTGCCATCCCAGGAAGGCCCCGATCATGGCCAGCAGCTTGATGTCTCCGCCCCCCATGCCCTCCCGCTTCGTGAGCAGCTCGTACCCGACGGCAATCAGGTAGAGAAACCCGCCTCCCGCGAGGATCCCCAACAGGGAGTCCCAGAACGGCACGCCCATGACCAGCCAGGCCAGCAGAAAACAGACGGGGATTCCCGGCAGCGAGATCACGTCGGGGATGATCTGGTGGTCCAGATCGATGAAGGTGACGACCACGAGCGCCGCCGCGAAGAGAAAGGCGGCGAGGTACTGCAGGCTCGGTCCGTAGAGCCAGGCCATGGCCAGGGAAAGCAGGGCCGTCAGCAGCTCGACCAGGGGGTAGCGGGGGGATATGGACTCGCCGCAGTCCCGGCATCGGCCGCGCAGGACGATCCAGCTCACGAGGGGGATGTTGTCGTAGAAGCGGACCGGGTTTCCGCACTTCGGGCAGTGGGAGGCCGGGGTGACAATAGATTTCCCCTCGGGGATCCGCCAGATGCAGACGTTGAGGAAGCTGCCGATCACTGCCCCGAGAACGAAGGAAACGACACCCCAGAAAACATTCATTCGTCAAACCGCTTCATGAACAGATTGTCGGCACATGAAAACAGAAGGTAAGAGGGTAAGAAGGTTGGCGCATCGGGGACTATTCCCCTGTCCCGCGACAATTCCAATGTCTGCTCTCTTCGTTTCTCACCTTCTCACCTTCTCACCTTCTCTTCGGCGCAAGCCCTCACCCGTCCTTGCGCGCCCAATCATAGGGGATGTCGTTCTCGTGCGGGTGGACCCGGAACTCGTCGGGGTCGTCATAGCGGTACACGTCCGTGGGGACGTTGATCACGAAGGCCTCCTCGCCGGAGATGCACTTGAACCCATGGAAGACCAGGGGCGGGATGTGGATCAGGATCGGGTTGTGCTCGCCCGCGAAGAACTCGTTCACCTCGCCCTCGGTCGGCGAGCCCTTGCGCCCGTCGAAGAGCACGATCTTCATCATCCCCTTGACGACGGTCATGTTGTCGGACTGCCGCTTGTGGTAGTGCCACCCCTTGACGACACCGGGGTAGGCCGTCGTCATGTAGACCTGGCCGAAGGCCTCAAACATCTCGTCGTCGGCCCGGAGCATCTCCATCAGCCGCCCGCGCTCGTCGGGAATGACCCTCAACTTCTTGATCTTCACACCGTCAATCATGATCTCCCCCTGCTCGCCTCGACAGCCGTCATTCGATCTTGTTCGCCCCCGTCTTCGCCACCATGTTGCCCGCGTACATCAGCGAATCGAAGGTGCCCGCATCGGACCACCACCCGTCGAGCACGTCCCAGGTGATCGTGCCCTCGCGGATGTAGTGGTTGTTGACGTCCGTGATCTCCAATTCGCCGCGGTTCGAGGGCTTCAGCGTCTTGATCACGTCGAACACCGTGGCGTCGTACATGTAGATGCCGATGACGGCGTAATTCGACGCCGGCTGTTTCGGCTTCTCGTCGATCCGGACGATGCGGTTCCCCTCGAAGGCCGGCACGCCGAAACGCTGCGGGTCCGTGACCTCCTTGAGCAGGATCTTGGCGCCCCGCTGCTGTTTCTTGAAGGACTCGACGGCCTTCCGGATGTTCTTCTCGATGATGTTGTCGCCCAGGACCACGGCGATCTTGTCCCCGTCGGCGAAGTAGGCGGCCAGGTCGAGGGCCGCGGCGATCCCGCCCTCCCCTTCCTGGTACGTGTAATTGAGGTGCTTCAGGCCGAACTCCTTGCCGTTTCCCAGCAGCTTTAGGAAATCCCCGGCGTTGTTCCCCCCCGTGACGATCAGGATCTCGTCGATGCCCGCATTGACGAGCGTGCGGATGGGGTAGTAGATCATCGGCTCCCGGTAGAGGGGGAGAAGATGCTTGTTGGTGACCTTGGTCAGAGGGTGCATGCGGGTGCCGAGCCCTCCTGCGAGAACGATGCCTTTCATGGGATCCTCCATTCTGTCCCGAGGACGAAAACTGCGGCTTTATACCACATCACGGCTGCGGGGGGGTAGTGGAAAACATCGGCAACGGCATTGCGGGATCGGCGCGCGCGTTTTCATCTTGTGCAGAAGACCCCGCTTTTGTATAGTGTCCCGACACGTCACACAATCGCTGAGTATATTGCAAGGGTCATTCCAGAAACGGGAGATCCCGAGCCGACCGACAACGGAAACCGAGCATGACCGACGAACGCTACATGAAGATGGCCCTCGCCCTGGCGAGGCGGGGAGCCCCCTGGGCCTGCCCCAACCCCCTCGTGGGGGCGGTGATCGTCAAGAACGGGCGCGTCATCGGGAAGGGGTACCACCGGTGCTGCGGGGAAAACCACGCCGAGATCAACGCCATCGAGAGCGCGACGGAATCGATCCGGGGATCGACGGTGTACATCACCCTGGAGCCCTGCTCCCATCACGGCAGAACCCCGCCCTGCGTGGAGCGCCTGGTGAAGGAGAAGCCGGCCCGGGTCGTCATCGGGACGATCGACCCCAACCCCGTCGTCTCGGGCCGGGGGCTCGCGACCCTGAAGCGCCACGGGATCGAGACGCGAACGGGCGTGCTCGAGGCGCAGTGCAGGGATCTCAATGAGGTCTTCTTCAAGTACATCCGGAGCCGGATCCCCTTTGTCACGCTGAAATACGCCCAGTCGATCGACGGGAAGATCGCAACCTCGACGGGCCACTCCCGGTGGATCAGCTCGGAGCCCTCCCGGGTCTTCGCCCATCGCCTGCGCAGCCTGCACGACGCGATCCTCGTGGGATCGGGGACGATCGTCAAAGACGACCCGGAGCTCACCTGCCGCCTCGTCAAGGGCCGCGACCCCCTCCGCGTCGTCGTGGACTCGCAGCTCAAGATCGGCCCGGGGGCGCGGGTTCTGCAGGACCAGGATCGCGCGCGAACCCTGATTTTCACGACATCCGCACACGACCGGAAGAAGAGGGCGCTGCTCGCCGGTCGCGGGATCGAGGTCCGGGTTGCCGGGAGGAATCAGGTGGACCTCGCCGCCGTCCTCGAAGAACTGGGGCGTCGCGAGATCTCGTCGCTTCTCGTGGAAGGGGGCGCCGGGGTACTGACCTCCTTCATCCGGGCGCGCCTTGCCGACCGGCTGATCGTCATCTCCGCCCCGAAGATCTTCGGAAAGGGCACAGACGCCATCGGGGAGCTGGGCGTGAGAACCGTCGACCAGGCCGTTCCCATCGCCGTCCGGAAGGTGTCGCACAAAAACGGGGACATCATCGTCGATGCCCGTTTCATTCTCGACTGAAACATTAAACCGCAACGAGAGGGGAATCCTGTTTTATGGTCCTGCTTCACACCCGAACCCCGAACCCCGAACCCCGAACCCCTCTTCCCGCGGCGCCGGGGGGGCGCGCCTGATGTCCTGGTATGCCGTTCACACAAGAAGCCGCCACGAGAGCAAGGTCTGCGACGGCCTGACCCTGAAGTCCATCCACGCCTTCCTGCCGAAGATCGAGACCTGGAGCAGCAGGAAGGACCGCAGGAAGAGGATCCAGCTGCCCATGTTTCCGGGCTACCTGTTCGTCGAGATGTTGCGGGCCGACAACCAGGAGCGGCTCGACATCCTGAAAACGCCCGGCGTGGTCAAGATCCTCGGGACGGCCCGCGGAAACACGCCCGTCCCGGTGCCCGACGAGAAGATCGAGGCCATCCGGCGCCTCGTGGAATCGAAGGTGGAGATCCAGCACTACCGTTACCCCAAGGTCGGGGAGCGCGCACGGATTCTCGACGGGCCGTTCAGGGACATCGAGGGACTCGTCGTGAAGGCCGACCCCCGGAAAGACCTCTTCGTGATCACCATCGAGATCCTCCAGCGGGCCGTAGCCATCGAGATGCAGGGGTTTCAGGTGGAACGGATCTAGGGACCAGGGTCAAGGGTCTCGGGTATAGGGTATAAATGCCCTATACCCCCTCTTCGAAGGCCCTCCTCGCCTCCTCTTCGAAGCGCTCCTCTTCCCCCCGGTACTTCGGCGAATGGTGAAAGAGGACGAATCGCTTCGCCCCCGCAAGCCGTGCCAGGCGCCCCGCCTGCCGGGCCGTCAGATGATACTTCTCCCCGGCGCGCGCCCGGTCCTCGTCCAGAAAGCAGGCCTCGACGAACAGCAAGTCGGCGCTGCGGGCGAACTCCACGATCCGGCCGGCATTGCCGGGGCTGTCGATCACGTCCGAGACGTAAACGATTTTCTGCCCCGGCGTGATCTTCGTGATCCGCTCCTTCAACTCGCCCAGCACGAAGACCCGTTCGACCGTCCCGCGGTCCTCCCCTCTCCACCAGACGCGGAACGCGCTCTCGTCTGGCTCGTTGCGATGGATGCAATCCTTCAGCGCATTGATCCAGGCGCCGCCGGGCAGGCCCATCTCGGCCAGGGCATTCTTCTTGACATGGACGCGGCGCTTCTCTTCCAGGCGAAAGGCCAGACAGGGGACCTTGTGGTCCAGAAACACGGCATCCACCCGGTAGGCATCGCGCTCCACGATCGTCCTGTCGAAGGTCTCGACCTGCCTCTGCAACCCGGGGCGAAAGGCTTGCCGGCACTGGAAAACCGCGGTTTCCCTGCGGCCGGGGTGGATCTCCGTCACCCACAGCCGGAAATCGTTCTCGTAGTTTTCCACCAGGTTCCAGGTGTAGGCCCTGAGCTTTCCCTCCACATTGTCGATGAAGCCGGGCGGCCCGTACAGAAACAGGTGCTTCTCCCGCCCGAGACAGACGCGCAGCAGGTGATCGAACCCGATGAAATGATCCATGTGGGTGTGGGTGACGAAGATCCGGTCCACCTTGAGGATCATGCGCGGCGGCAGCGCCTGGATGTCGCCGAGGTCGAACAGGAGAGCTTCCCGGCGGTACCGCATGTCGAGGAAGACGGCGGGGTCGCCGAAGGGATCGTTGACGAGTCGAGCACTGAACATGGCAGCCTCACGGGCACCCGGGGGCGCATGCCGGGAGGGCTTCCCTGAGAACCCCCCGGTCGGTCCGAAGCGTATTCCCCCCGGTGTCTTGGTTGTACTATGACCCCGGCAGGCCGTCAAGGAATGGGTCAAAAATCCCTTGACTTTCGCGTCCGGAAACGATTTATTGCGCAACTTGATCACCCTTTTTCCTCCGGAGGAAACATCATGGCGAAAGCCCGCATCGTCATCGACAGGGAGCGCTGCAAGGAGTGCCACCTGTGCATCCTGGCATGCAAGAAAGCCCTGATCGTCACGACGGCGGAATTCAATTCCAGGGGTTATCACCCTGTGGCCTCCAAGGACGGGGACGAGTGCACCGGCTGCACGCTGTGCGCGGTCACGTGCCCCGAGGCCGCAATCGAGGTCTACCGTGGATAAGATCCTCATCTCCGGAAACTGGGCCTGCGGGGAAGCCGCCATCCGGGCGGGCTGCCGGTTCTACGCGGGCTACCCCATCACGCCCCAGAACGAGCTCACCGAGTACATGGCCGAACACATGCGCCAGGCCGAGGCCGGCACGTTCATCCAGGCCGAAAGTGAAATCGCGGCGGTCAACATGGTCCTGGGGGCCAGTGCCGCCGGGGCGCGGGCCATGACCTCGTCGTCGAGCCCGGGCATCTCCCTGAAGCAGGAGGGGATATCGGCGCTCGCGGCCGACGAGCTTCCCGCCGTGATCGTCAACATGATGCGGGGGGGCCCGGGGCTGGGGAACATCCTGCCTTCGCAGGGGGACTACTTCCAGGCCACCCGCGGCGGGGGGCACGGAGACTACCGCACGATCGTGCTCGCCCCCTCCTCCGTGCAGGAACTGGCCGACCTGACCATGGACGCCTTCGACCTGGCCGACGCCTACCGCAACCCCGTGATGATCCTGGGGGACGGCATGACGGGGCAGATGATGGAGCCCGTCGTCTTCGGTAAGCCGAGGCCGCGGCGCTACAACGAAAAATACGTGCTCAAGGGGTGCGGCGACGGCAGGAGCCGTTTCGTCCGTGCCCTCATCCTCGACGCCCTGCGGATGGAAGAGCACAACTGGAAGCTCGTGCGCAAGTACAACGTCATCGTCCAGAAGGAGGTCCGCTTCGAGACCTTCCGGACGGGCAATGCGAAGCTCGTCATCATCGCCTACGGCATCGCCGCCCGGATCGCCAAGGGCGCCATCAACCGGCTCCGGGACTCGGGGTACCGGGTCGGCCTCATCCGGCCCATCACGCTCTGGCCCTTCCCCGCGCAGATCATCCGCGACACGGCGGAGCGGATCGGCAACTTCCTGGTCTTCGAGATGAGCACGGGCCAGATGCTCGAGGATGTGAAGCTCGCCCTGGAGGGACGCGCGCGGGTCAGCTTCTACGGGCGTCCCGGCGGGGTCGTGCCCACGCCGGCGGAGCTCGCCAAGGCCATCGTCCAGGAATACCAGAGGTAGAGAACCGATGAAGAAGGTCTTCTCCAGGCCCCAGTCGCTCAAGAACACCGCGTTCCATTATTGTGCGGGGTGCGGCCACAGCATCACGCACCGCCTGATCTGCGACGCCGTCGACCAGCTGGGCATCCGGGGGATCACGATCGGCGTGCCGCCGGCGGGCTGTGCCGTGCTCGCCTACAACTACTTCGACGTCGACATGCTCGAGGCCCCCCACGGCCGGGGTTGCGCCGTCGCCACGGGCATCAAGCGGACGCTGCCCGACCGGGTCGTCTTCTCCTACCAGGGCGACGGGGACCTCGCCGCCATCGGCACGGCCGAGACCTTCCACGCCGCCAACCGCGGCGAGAACATCACCGTCATCTTCATCAACAACGCCGTCTACGGCATGACCGGGGGCCAGATGGCCCCGACGACCCTGCTGGGCATGACGTCCACCACGTCGCCCCCGGGCCGCAGCGAGATCCTCGACGGGCACCCCATCCGCATGAGCGAGGTCCTCGCCCAGCTCGCAGGGTCCAAGTACATCGAGCGATGCGCCGTGAACACGCCCCAGAACATCCTGCGCGCCGGCCGGGCCATCCGGAAGGCCTTTCAGTACCAGATGGACGGCGTCGGGTTCACCATGATCGAGGTCCTGTCCCAGTGCCCCACCAACTGGAAGATGACGGCCGCCGACTCCTGCCGGTGGGTCGACGAGGTGATGGCGAAGACATTCCCCATCGGGGTGATCAAGGACATCGGCAAAGGGGAGAAGCATGCAGATTAAAACCGTTTTTGCAGGCTTCGGCGGCCAGGGCGTTCTCATGATGGGCTACAGCCTCGCCCACGCGGCCATGAACGAGGGCCTCCACGTCACGTACCTGCCGTCCTACGGCGCCGAGGTGCGCGGGGGAACGGCCAACTGCACGGTGGCCGTCTCGGACGAGGAGATCGCTTCGCCCGTGGCGTCACAGCCCGATTTCATTGTCGCCATGAACGGCCCCTCCCTCATGGCCTTCCAGACGAGAATCGCACCCGGCGGCGCCTTTTTCCTGAACTCGTCCATCATCGAGGGCCGTCCGAACCGGGCGGACGTGTCGCTCTTCGAGATCCCCGCGGCCGGCATTGCCTCCGACCTGGGCAACCCCCGGGTCCAGAATGTCGTCATGATGGGCGCCTACGTGAAGGCGACGAGGCTCGTGTCCGCCGACACGTATTTGAAAAGCCTCAAGTCGATCCTGGGGGCCCGGAAGAAGGCGGCGATGGACATCAACCGGAAGGCCTTCTCGGCCGGCTACGATACCATCGACTAAACCAGGGGGAACCCGTCTCTCATGACCATCAAGCAGATCTCCGTTCAGCTGGCGAACGTCCCGGGGCAGCTCGCGAAGCTCGTGGACATCCTGGACAAGGAGGACATCAGCGCCAAGGCGATCTCCGCGGCCAGCACGGCCGAGAGCAGCGTCGTGAGGCTCGTTGTCAACGACCCGGATCGGGCCGAGAGGGTCCTGGAGACCTTCGGGTTCACCTTCGAGGTGCAACCGGTGCTCGCCGTCGAAGTGCCCTGCCACCCGGCGGGCATGAACGCCATTGTGAAGCCCCTCATGGACGCGGAGATCAACATCCACTACATCTACACGACCATCGAGCGCATCGGGAAGGAGACGATCCTGATCCTGGGCGTAGACGACCACGAGCAGGCCGCCGAGATCCTCAAGGAGCACTGGATCCACTTCGTCGGCGAACAGATCTACAACCTCTAAAGAAGGGTATCGGGACTCGGGTATCGGGTATCGGGATGGAATAGGATTTTGTCTATAAACGAATCTTCTTCCTCCCCTATACCCTATACCCAATACCCTATACCCTGATTCTTCGCCCATGTCCCTCTTCACCGTGTCTACGGATAAGGAAAAAGCGCTGCTCGAGCGGATGGCGAGCCTCGGGGTCGCGGAAAGCGACCTGCGGGAAACCTTTGTCCGCTCTTCCGGACCGGGCGGGCAGAAGGTCAACAAGACCTCGACCTGCGTGCAGCTCGTGCACGTCCCCACGGGGCTCACCGTCAAGTGCCAGCGGGAACGCTCCCAGGCCCTGAACCGCTTCCTGGCGCGCCGCCTGCTCCTGGACCGGATTGAAAGACTGCAGAAGGGTGTCGTCGAGGCCGAGAGGGACCGCGCGGAGAAGATCCGCCGGCAGAAACGCAAGCGCTCGAAACGGGCAAAGGAAAAGATGCTCGAGGGCAAGCGCCGTCAGTCGGAAAAGAAGGGCCTCCGGACAAGAGTCCCGCAGGACGGGGACTGAGGCAAAAAAAAGGGGAAAGAAGCCTCTTTTTATTTCGCTTCTTTCCCCTTTTTCCGATGATACCAGGGATATGATGAATTAACCAAGCAGCTTGATGATCGGGTTCGCGTAGAGAATCACGAGCGACACGACGAGGGCGTAGATCGCGACGGATTCCGTCATGGCCATACCGACCATCATGGTGAGCATGATCTTGCCCTGCGCCTCGGGATTTCTCCCCACGGCATTGGACGCACCGCCGGTAGCCTGCCCGATGCCCAGACCGGCCCCGATGGCTCCGAACCCCATCGCGATGCCGGCGGCGATCACGGAGCAACCCAGAACGATCGCCTTCGTGTAATCAGCTCCGCCTTCCTTCTCGGCGGCAAGGGCCAGGGACGCAAAACCGAAAACGAACAGAACGGATACCAGCGCTGCGAACATCTTCTTGGACTTCATTTCGACCTCCTCTCTGTCTTTGGATTGGATAACACGTCATCTCTCTCTTGAACGGCCCCGGCCCCCATCCCCCGTCCTTCGCGACGCCACCCCCTTTCCGACGAAGGCGCGGGCGTTTCCTGCCCGCTGCAGCGAAAGTGGACCCGTTTGGCCGCGTACTTTATTAAAGAGATAAAAAAGAATTGTCAAGGACAATTTGATTGTGCTATCAGCCCGGCCGTGGGATGGTGGGAAGGGTTTTACGGCGGAGGATCTTCCAGGCCATGGTGCATCGCAAACTGACTCAACAACGGGTCCTCTTGAAGCTGCTGCAGGGAGACGTGCCCGTCGAAAAGAGGCCTTTTCTCGCCCTGGCGGCCCGCGCCGGCATCGACGAGCAAACGGCCCTGGACACGATCCGGGACCTCCTGCGCGAGGGCACGATCCGCAAGTTCGGGGCGGTCCTGAAACACCAGAGAGCAGGCGTCACCCGCAACGCCATGGTGGTCTGGGCCGTCCCCCCCGAACGGGTCGAGGAAGCGGGGGGGGTGTTCGCATCCTTCCGGGAGATCACCCACTGTTACGAGAGGCGCCCTCCCTTCGAGGGCCGTTACAACCTGTTCACCATGATCCACGGTACGGGTGGTACGCTCGAAGACCTCATCGCCGGAATCGCCGGCCGGGTGGGGATAGGCGACTACCGGGTCCTGCACAGCGAAGAAGAATTCAAGAAGAGCAGCATGGAATACTTTTGAGGTCCGAGGAACGAGGACCGAGGTACCGAATGAAATCCTCGATCCTCGTGCCTCGATCTCCGCTCCTGATCATGACGAGAGGTCAAGATGAAGAACGCCCGCTCCACAGAACTGTTCGACAAAGCAAAAATGCTCATCCCCGGGGGCGTGAACAGCCCCGTCCGGGCATTCGGCTCCGTCGGGTCGACGCCCTTCTTCGTCAGGAAAGCCTCGGGGTCGAAGGTCTGGGACGAGGACGGCAACCGATACATCGACTACGTGGCCTCCTGGGGACCCATGATCCTCGGCCATGCCCATCCGACCGTGGTCGATGCGATCCGGACGGCGGCAAAGCGGGGAACGAGCTACGGGGCCCCGACGGCGGCCGAGGTCGAGATGGCCGCTGCGATCACGCGTGCCTTCCCGTCCATGGATCGCGTCCGTATGGTCAGCTCCGGGACGGAGGCGACGATGAGCGCCATCCGGCTTGCCCGGGGAACCACGGGGCGGGAGAAAATCCTCAAGTTCGAGGGCTGCTATCACGGCCATGCCGATTCGCTGCTGGTCAAGGCGGGTTCCGGCGTGGCCACGCTGGGCATTCCCGGAAGCCCGGGAATCCCGAAAGGGCTGGCGGAGCTGACCGTCACGGTCCCCTTCAACGACCTGGCCGCAGCGAAGGCCGCCGTGAAAAAACACGGCAAGGAAATGGCCTGTGCCATCGTCGAGCCCGCCGCGGGCAACATGGGTCTCGTCCTTCCCGCACCCGGCTTCCTCGAGGGACTGCGGGAACTCACCGCAGCCGCGGGGATCGTCCTGATTTTCGACGAAGTCATCTCGGGGTTCCGGCTGCGCTTCGGGGGCTTCCAGGACCTCGCCGGGGTCCGGCCCGACCTGACCTGCCTCGGCAAGATCATCGGCGGCGGCCTGCCCGTCGGGGCCTTCGGCGGCAGGCGGGAGATCATGGAATCGCTCGCGCCGGCGGGCCCCGTGTACCAGGCGGGGACCCTCTCGGGAAACCCCCTGGCCATGGCGGCGGGGTTGGCGACCCTCGGCGTTCTCGAAAACGACTCGGATTACCGGGACCTGGACCGGAAAACCCGCCGTCTCTGCGACGGGATGATGAAGCTCTTCCGCAAGAAAGGCATCGCCGTCACCCTCGCCCGGCGCGGGTCCATGTTCACCGTCTTCTTCACCGACGGCGACGTGACGGACTTCGCATCGGCCCTGCGGTGCGACACCGGCCTGTTCGCCCGGTACTTCAATGCCATGCTCCGCCGCGGCGTGAGCCTGCCGCCTTCCCAGTTCGAAACGGCCTTCGTCTCCTTCGCGCACGGCCCGGAGGACATCGACCGCACGCTCGAGGCCTGCGAAAAGTCCCTCGCCGAGCTCTGATCGCCCCGACCCGGAGCGCCGGCCCCGGGCAATTGTGTTGACAGCCCCCCGGGCATCGTTTATCATTTTCGCCGCTCCCGGGGACGGTGCGGGCGGCCGCGTCGCTCCTCGCGGGATCCCGGAAAACCCTGCCGCCCCGGGCTCGCGCAGCGCAGGGAACCTTTCATCCCAGGATGACGCTCATGAACAAGGCGATGTCGATTCGTTCGCGAAAGAACGCGAAGGAGGGCCCCGCGTTCTCCGTCTGCCCCGCGGGCAGGCGGTACCCCCTTCCCACCGACAAGGACTATGCAAGCGAATTCGAGCGCTTGAAACGCATCGCCGATGCCGAGAGGCGGAAGGGCCGGGAGATCGTCGTGGTGATGGGCCTCGGGTTTGTCGGCGCCGTCATGGCCGGCGTCATCGCGGACTCTGCGGACCCAAAGACGGGCAAGCCCGGGAAATTCGTCATCGGGATGCAGCGGCCCTCGACACGGTCCTTCTGGAAGATCGGCTACCTGAACCAGGGCATCCCGCCCGTCGAGGCGGAGGACCCCGAGGTGGCCCCCCTCATCCGACGCTGCGTCCGGAAGAAAAAAACGCTGATGGCCACCTACACCTACGACGCGCTGGCCCTGGCGGATGCCGTCGTCGTGGACGTGCAGTGCGACTACAACAAGGAGACCCTGGGGGATTGCAGGCAGGGTTCGGCCGACATCGCCGCCCTGGAGGACAGCCTGCGGGTCATCGGGGACAGGATTCGCCCCGACTGCCTCGTCCTCATCGAGACGACGGTCCCGCCGGGCACGACGGAGTACGTGGCCTACCCGATCGTCAAGAAGGCCTTCGAGGATCGCGGCATCGACCGGGAGCCGCTGCTGGCCCATTCCTTCGAGCGCGTCATGCCCGGCCGGGAGTACGTCTGTTCGATCCGCGACTTCTGGCGGGTATGCAGCGGTCTCAACGACGAGGCACGCCGGCGCGTGGTGAAGTTCCTCTCGGAGGTCCTCAACGTCGCGAAGTACCCCTTGACGGTGCTGGACCGCCCCATCGAGAGCGAGACCTGCAAGATCGTGGAAAATTCCTACAGGGCCGCCCTCCTGGCCTTTCTCAACGAGTGGAGCCTCTTCGCCGAGCGCAACGGCGTGGACCTCATCAAGGTGATCAACGCCATCAAGGTCCGGCCGACCCACTCCAACATGATTTTCCCGGGGCCCGGCATCGGCGGGTACTGCCTCCCCAAGGACGGCGGCCTCGGCGTGTGGTCCTACCAGACCCTCATGGGGTTCGACGACGACATCTTCAAGATCACCCCGATGGCCATCGACATCAACGACACCCGCGCCCTGCACGCCGCGGAGCTCGTGCGCGACGCGCTGCGCAACATGGGCCGGATCGTCGCCGCCTCGCGTATCGCCGTGCTCGGCGTGTCGTACCGGGAGGACGTGGGGGACACGCGATACAGCGGCTCGGAGATCCTCGTGCGCAAGCTCACGGAAATGGGGGCCGACGTGATCGTGCACGACCCCTACGTGAAGCACTGGTGGGAAATGGAGAAGCAGGACACCTACCCGGCGCCGGGACACTCCCGCGCCCGCTTCTTCCGCAACCAGGAGCGCCTCAGGGACCTCGCCGTGCACAAGGACCTGGCCCAGGCCCTGCGGGGGGCCAATGCGGTGGTGCTCGCGGTGCGCCACCAGGCCTACCGGGACCTCGACCCCGACGAGATCGTGCACATGGCGGGAAAACCCGCGGCCGTCGTCGACTGCTTCGGCATCCTCGACGACAGCGCCATTCGCCGCTACTTCGAGCTCGGCTGCGAGGTCAAGGGTCTCGGCCGCGGCCATGTGAAACGGATCAAGGACGAGGTGCGCGGGCCGCAGCCGGAGGCGGGGGCAACGCGCAAGGAAGGAAGGAACCGATGAAACGGGCGTTCGTCACGGGAATCACGGGCCAGGACGGCTCCTACCTGGCGGAGTTTCTGCTCTGCCGGGGATACGAGGTGCACGGGCTGATCCGCCGCGCCAGCACCTTCAACACCGACCGGATCGACCACCTCTTCAAGGACCTGCACGACCCCGCGGCGCGCCTTTTCCTCTATTACGGCGACCTGTCCGTCTCGGGGCAACTCACGGACCTGCTCCACGACATCCGGCCCGACGAGATCTACCACCTCGGGGCCCAGAGCCACGTGCGGGTCAGCTTCGACATGCCCGAGTACACGGGGGACGTGACGGGGCTCGGCACCCTTCGCCTTCTGGAAGCCATCCGCAAGACGGGCATCCCGGCACGCTTCTACCAGGCCTCGTCGAGCGAGATGTTCGGCGCGGCGCCGCCGCCCCAGAGCGAAGCGACGCTGTTCCACCCGCGCAGCCCCTACGCCGCGGCGAAGGTCTACGCCTACTACCTCGTGAAGAACTACCGCGAGGCCTACAACCTCTTCGGCTGCAACGGCATCCTCTTCAACCACGAATCGCCCCGCCGCGGTGAGACCTTCGTGACCCGCAAGATCACCCGCGCGGCCACCCGGATCAAGGTCGGCCTCCAGGACAAGGTCTTCCTGGGAAACCTGCAGGCCAAGCGCGACTGGGGCTTCGCGGGCGACTACGTGGAGGCCATGTGGCTCATGCTCCAGCAGGACAAGCCGGACGACTACGTCGTGGCCACCGGGGAGACCCGCTCGGTGCAGGAGTTCACGGAGAGGGTCTTCCAGAAGCTCGGCCTCGACTGGCAAGCCCACGTCGAGATCGACCCCCGCTACTACCGGCCCACGGAGGTGGACGTCCTGCTGGGCGACGCGTCGAAGGCAAGGGCGAAACTGGGCTGGTCGCCGAAGGTCGGCTTCGAGCAGCTCATCGACATGATGGTGGCGGCGGACCTCGAGCTGGCGCGAAAGGAAAAGACGCTCCAGGACGCCGGGTTTGCCTGCGAGCCAAAGCGAATCCTGTCCTGAGCCGCCGGGAGCAACGATGGACAAAGACGCCAAAATCTACGTGGCCGGGCACCGGGGTCTTCTCGGTACGGCCCTCGTGCGAATGCTCCGCGAGCGGGGGCACGAAAACCTCCTGCTGCGCACGAGCGCGGAGCTCGACCTGCGCCGCCAGGCCGACGTGGAGGCCTTCTTCGAACGCGAGAAGCCGCAGGTCGTCTTTCTGGCCGCCGCCCGCGTGGGGGGGATCTGGGCGAACATGCACAACCCCGCCCCCTTCCTCTACGACAACGTGATGATCCAGACGAACGTGATCCACGCGGCCTGGCGGTTCGCGGCGGAGCGCCTCCTGTTCGTCTCGAGTTCCTGCTCCTACCCGCGCCTGTGCCCGCAGCCCATGAAAGAGGAGTATATCCTGACGGGCCCGCCCGAGCCGACCAACGAGGCCTACGCCATCGCCAAGATCGGCGGCATGAAGATGATCGAGGCCTATCACCGCCAGTACGGCGTGCGGTTCTTCTCCGTGATCTTCCCCAACCTCTTCGGGCCGGGCGACAACTTCGACCCCCGCGATTCCCACGTCGTCGCCGCCCTCGTGCGCCGGTTCCGCGAAGCGGCCGCGGGCGGCTTCCCCGAGGTGGAGATCTGGGGCACCGGCCGGGCCCGCCGCGAGTTCCTCTACGTCGATGACGCAGCGGATGCGTGCCTGTTCTTCGTCGACCGGCTCTCGGGCGGGGAAGCCGTCAATGCGGGGGCCGGGACGGACGTCTCCATCGACGAGCTCGCAAGGCGCATCGCCGCGATCTCGGGATACGGCGGCCGTCTGGCCTTCGACGCGACGAAACCGGACGGCATGCCGCAGAAGCTGCTGGACGTCACCGCCATGGCGCAGCTCGGGTGGAGGCCCCGGGTCGGCCTCGACGAGGGGCTGCGGAGAACCTGCGAGTGGTACGCGCGGAGCAGGGCCACCGCCGGGGGGCCGGCATGACGATCAGGGTCCGGATCGGCGACATCCGCATCGGCGAGGAGGAAAGGGCTTCCGTCCTGGAGTCCCTCGCGGAGGGGCGGCTCTCGGAAGGCCGGAAAACCAGGGAGTTCGAAAAGCGCTGGGCCCGCTACATCGGGAAGAAACACTGCGTGGCCCTCAACTCCGGCTCCTCGGCGCTCCTGGCGGGGCTGCATGCCCTGATCCACGACGATCGCAGGCCGAAGGTCCGGGCGGGATGCAAGGTCATCACCTCCCCCGTCACCTACGCGGCCACGAGCAACGCCATCGTGCTGGCGGGCATGGAGCCGGTCTACGTCGACATCGACCCCGGCACCTTCACGCTGGACGTCAACCAGGTCGAGGACGTGCTCCGCAGGGGCCCCGAGGGGCATGCCCTGCTCCTGCCCGTGCACCTCATGGGATACGTCAACGACATGGACGCCCTCAACGACCTGGCGAGCCGCTACGGCCTGGCCGTCTTCGAGGACGCCGCGCAGGCCCACGGGTCCCTGTACAGGGGCCGCAAGGCCGGCTCCCTGTCGGACCTCGCCGAGTATTCCTTTTACATCGCCCACAACATCCAGGTCGGCGAGATGGGGGCCGTCGTCACCGACGACGAGGCGCTCTGCCGCCTGATCCGGCGCATCAAGGCCAACGGACGGCTTTGCGACTGCAGGATCTGCACGCGCGCCGCAGGCACATGCCCGCATCGAGGGGCCCAGTCCGACCCGCGATTCACCCACGACCTCGTCGGCTTCAACTTCAAGACTTCGGAGCTCCACGCGGCGATCGCCATCCCCCAAATCGGAAGGGCCGACGCCATCATCCGCGCAAGGCAGCGCAACGTGCGCGCCCTCAACGCGAAGCTCGAGCCTTTTTCGGAGATTTTCCAGCTGCCCGTCTTTTCCGAAGAGGTGAGCTACCTCGCCTACCCCCTGGTCGTCCGCGACCCGAAGTGGTCCAGGGAAAAGATCATGGCTTCGCTGGAGAGGTCCGGCGTCGAGACGCGGCCCCTGTTCGGCTGCATCCCCACGCAACAGCCGGCGTACCGGTTTTTAAAGGAACGCTACGAAGGGAGGCTGCCCAGGGCCGAGTTTGTGGGCGCAAAGGGCTTCTACATCGGCTGCCATCAGTACCTGGAGCCCGCGGACCTGGAATGCGTGGAGGAGGCCTTCCGCAGCCTGGTCCGGAAGGGTCCCTGAGAGGAACATAACTACCAATAATCATTAGATTTATTATCACGCCGGCGTGCCGGTTTCCGGAGCCTATTTTTATTGACTTCGCGCTGCCAGTGTGGTATAGCGCCCGAGGTTTCCATGAGAGAGGGAGATAAGGAATCGAAGAAGTCCATGATGCAGGCGGCGTATGCCAGCACCTTCGGCATCGCGCTCGTTCTGGGCATCTTCGGGGGAATCCTGATCGGGGCCTGGCTGGACAGGCTGCTCGGAACGGGAAACAAGTTCGCCATCCTCTTCCTTCTCGTCGGTGTGTTTGCTGGATTCCGAAGCCTCTACGTGTGGATCAAGAACACGTTCGAGGACAGCTACGAAGAACCGGTCATCAGGCGGCTGAAGGATGAACCCCACCGGAAAAGACCTCCTGCAAAGAAAAATTGAGTTCCGGAATGTCGTCATTCTGGGCCTCATGCTCATCGCGAGCCTGCTCTTCATGCCCTGGCGGTTCACCCTGGGCATCCTCCTCGGCGGCATCATCAGCATCGTCAACCTGTACTGGCTCGGGCGCGATCTGCGCGTCATTTTCTCCAACCTCTCGGGGAAGGCGAAGTCGGCGATGATGATCCGCTACTACATCCGCATGGCCGTGACGGCCGTGCTCCTCTTCTTCGTGATCACCGAGCTGCCCGTGGACGTCATCGGCCTGCTCGTGGGCCTGTCGCTCGTCGTCATCAACATCGTCTTCACGGCGATTCTCGAGTTTCAAAAAAAAATTCTTCCGGAGGAGGCTAGCTGACAGAGTATGCATCCCCTACTGCTCCTACACAACAAATACATCCCCGACATCGTCACCTACACGGTCCTCGTCATGGCCATCTTGACCCTTCTGGGCTGGCTGGCCACGCGGCGCATGGAGATCTACCCGAACAAGGTCCAGAACGTGATGGAGGTCATCGTCAACGCTTTTCACAACCTCCTGGTCGACACGATGGGCGAACACGGCAAGAAGTTCTTCCCCCTCATCGCGACCATCGGGTTCTTCATCCTCTTCTCGAACCTCATCGGCCTCATTCCCGGGTTCGAATCGCCCACGGCGAGCCTGAACACGACGGTGGCCATGGCCCTCGTGGTCTTCTTCCTGACCCATATCGTGGGAGTCCAGATCCAGGGCATGAAGTACTTCAAGCAGTTCCTCGGGCCCGTCTGGTGGCTCACCCCGCTCATGATGCCCATCGAGATCATCAGCCACCTCTCGAGGCCGCTGTCTCTCTCGGTGCGGCTCTTCGGGAACATCCAGGGCGGCCACATCGTCGTGGCGGTCATCTTCGTGCTCGTGCCGCTGCTGATCCCCCTGCCCATCCTGATCCTCAAGATCCTGATCTCCGTCATCCAGACGCTGGTCTTCATGCTGCTGTCGATGATGTACATCGCCGGCGCGATGGAGGAACACCACTGAGAAGGGGCCAGGGTACAGGGTCCCGGGTACAGGGTAATAAGGAAGACAACACCTCTGGAAGCAAAGCGGGTCGAGGCAGCTGCCTCGACCCGCTTTTTTTGACCAAAACGAATCCCCCTATTTCCCCCTTTGATAAAGGGGGAGAAAAGGGGAATTTCTATCTTGCTGCTTGGTCCCTACAGGCTCATGACGTAGTCATGGATGGCCTTCGCCGCCTTGCGGCCGGCTCCCATGGCCAGGATGACCGTGGCCGAGCCCGTGACGATGTCGCCGCCTGCCCAGACGCCCTTGCGTGTCGTCTCGCCCGTCTCGTCCTTCGTCACGATGTAGCCCCAGCGGTTCGTCTCGAGTCCGGGAGTCGTCATGGGGATGACGGGGTTGGCCATCGTCCCCACGGAGACCACGACGGTGTCGACCTCGAGGGTGAACTCCGAGCCCTTGACGACAACCGGCCTGCGCCGGCCCGACTCGTCGGGCTCGCCCAGTTCCATCCGCTGGCAGACCATCTGCCGGACCCAGCCCTTCTCGTCACCGATGTACTCGATGGGGTTCGTCAGGAACTTAAACTGCACGCCCTCTTCCTCGGCATGATGGACTTCCTCGGCCCGGGCCGGCATCTCGGTCTTCGTCCGGCGATAGATAATGAACGCGTTGTCCGCCCCCAGGCGCAGGGCCGTGCGGACCGAGTCCATGGCCACGTTGCCGCCGCCGATGACGGCCACGTTGCGCCCCTTGGCAATCGGCGTGTCGTATTCGGGGAACCGGTAGGCCTTCATGAGGTTCGAGCGGGTGAGGTACTCATTGGCCGAGTAAATGCCGGAGAAATTCTCCCCCGGGATGTTCATGAAGACGGGGGCCCCGGCCCCCACGCCGAGAAACACGGCGTGGAAACCCTCGGCGAAGAGGTCGTCGATCGTCTTGAGCCTGCCGATGGCCGCGTCGGCGATGATTTTCACGCCGATTTTCTTCAGGTATTCCACCTCGGCATCGACGATGCCCTTGGGGAGCCGGAACTCGGGGATGCCGTAGATCAGCACGCCCCCCGCCTTGTGCAGGGCCTCGAAGATGGTCACCTCGTGCCCCATCTTGACCAGGTCGCCAGCGATCGTGAGCCCTGCGGGGCCGGCCCCGACGACGGCGATCCGCCTGCCCGTCGGCGCGGGGAGTTTGGGGATCTCGATGGTCCCTGACTTTCGCTCGAAATCCGCCACGAAACGCTCCAGGCGACCGATCGCAACGGGGTCCCACTTCTTCCCCAGGATGCAGAGCTTTTCGCACTGGTCTTCCTGCGGGCAGACCCTGCCGCAGACGGCGGGCAGGCAGTTGGTCTCCTTGATCTTCCGGGCGGCCCCCAGAAAATCCCCGTCCGCCACGAGCTGGACGAACCCCGGGATGTCGATGTCCACGGGGCATCCCGTCACGCAGCCCGGCTTCTTGCACTGGATGCAGCGCCTGGCCTCCAGCATGGCCGTCTCGGGGGAGTAGCCCAGGGGAACCTCGTCAAAGTTGCCGACCCGCGCCCGGGGCTCCTGCTCCGGCATGGCCTGCCGGGGGATGCGCTCCTTCTTGTCTTTCTTTTCCGCCCTGTCCTTATCGGTCATGGTTTCCGCACCTGCAAAGATCCCTGGCTTTCTGTTCCTGCTCCGAATACATCTGCAACCGGCTCATCAGGAGCCCGAAGTCCACCTCGTGGCCGTCGAACTCGGGACCGTCGACGCAGGTGAATTTCGTTTTGCCGCCCACGGTGACCCGACAGGCCCCGCACATGCCCGTGCCGTCCACCATGATGGGGTTGAGGCTCACGAGCGTCTTGATCCCGTGGGGGCGCGTGACGTTGGCGACGACGCGCATCATGGGCACCGGACCGATCGTAAAAACCCGGTCGATCTTCGTCCCGGCGGCAATGAGGTCGCGCAGCACGTCGCTGACGAAGCCGTGATAGCCATAGCTGCCGTCATCGGTGGTGACGTGGAGCTCGTCGCTCACACTCCTCGACTCCTCCTCGAGGATGAGCATCTTTTTCGTCCGGGCCCCGATGATGGAGATGACCCGCGTCCCCTTCTCCTTGAGCGCCTTGGCGATGGGGTAGAGCACCCCAATGCCCACGCCGCCGCCGACGCAGACGGCCGTGCCGACGCCGTCAATCTCGGTGGGGTGCCCCAGGGGCCCCAGGACATGCTGGATGAAGTCCCCGGGGTGGAGCTGCGCCAGCTGGTCCGTCGTCTTGCCGACGACCTGGTAGATGATCGTCAGCGTCCCCTTCACCGGATCGGAATCGACGATGGTCAGCGGGATCCGCTCGCCCTTGTCGTCGATCATGAGGATGACAAACTGGCCGGCCTTGCGTTTTTTCGCAATGTCGGGCGCCTCGAAGACCGTCTTGACAATGTTCTCGGAGAGAACGTCCCTTTCCGTGATCCGGTACAACGCCTATGCCCTCCTTGCCTTCATTCGCGAGACGGGTTTCAATCCCCTTCCGCTTATAAAAAGAGGGAGCCAGAAGGCTCCCTCCCGATCCCTTCCCTGTGTGTGGTGCTTAGTATTCTTTCGTCAGTTTGTCAAGCTCCGCCAGGCTGAATACGGGGCCGTCCTTGCAGACGTACTTGCTGCCCACGTTGCAGCGGCCGCACTTGCCGATGCCGCACTTCATTCGCATTTCGAGGGAGGTGATGATGTTCTCCTTCGAGAACCCGAGGTCGAAGAAGACGGGCAGCGTGAAGCGGATCATGATCGGGGGGCCGCAGATGACCGTCACGGCGTTCTCCTTGCTCGGGGCCACCTCCTTGCAGACGGTGGGGACGAAGCCCTCGCGGCCCTTCCAGGTCGCGTCGCCCTTGTCGACCGTCACGTTCAGGTCGATGTCGCCGCGCTTGGCCCAGGTCTCCAGCTCATCCTTGTACAGCAGCAGCCCGGGGCTCCTGGCGCCGTAGACGACGGTGATCTTCCCGAAGCGCTTGCGGTTTTCCTCAAAGATCATGTAGTTGATCAGCGACCGCAGGGTCGTGAAGGCAAAGCCGCCGCCCACGATGACGATGTTCTTCCCTTCGAGGAACTCGATGGGCCAGGAGTTTCCCAGCGGGCCCCGCACGCCCATGAGGGTCCCCTCTTCCATCTCGTGCAGGGCCGACGTCACGACACCCGCCTTCTGGACGGTGAACTCGATGTATCCCTTCTGGGTGGGCGAGGAGGCGATGCCGATGGGCGACTCGCCCTTGCCGTAGAGGGACAGCTCGGCGAACTGCCCGGGGATGTATTGGAAGCGCTCCTCGTCCTCCTTGTTCACGAAGGCCAGGCGGAAGGTCTTGATGTCTTTCGAGTCCACCTCCGTGATGATCTTGATGACCTCCACGGGCATGGGCACGTAGGGGTTCTCGGCGGTGATCTGCTGTAGCGGCTTCTGCATCGGCGGGTCTCCTTACACCTGGAGTTTCGAGATGTCGTCGACGATCTTGCGGATGTCGATGTTCACGGGACAGGCCATGACGCAGCGGCCGCAGCCCACGCAGGCAATGGCGTCGAAGTTGTCCACGTAGTACTTGAACTTGTGCATCAGGCGCTGGCGCCAGCGCTGCTTCTGGCTCGTCCGGGGGTTGTGCCCTGAGGTCTCTTTCGTGAAGAGCGGGAACATGCAGGAGTCCCAGTTGCGGATCCGCACCCCGTCGTCGCCCTTTATCTCGTCGCTGATGTCGAAACAGTGGCAGGTGGGGCACATGTAGGTGCAGGTCCCGCAGGCCAGGCACTTGCCGTAGATCGTGTCCCAGAAGGGGTGCTCGAAGCTCACGTCGAGGATCGGCTTGATCGCCCGCCCGGGGATCTTCTTTTTGATCTCGGAGGCGGACTGCTCGGCGATGGCCTGCTTCTTTGCCTCGGCGGCGGTATCGGCCGGTGTGGCCTCGCCGAAGTACGATGCCAGGGCTTCGCCCTTGGGTGTCAGGAACTCGACGAGGTAGCTCTCGCCGAGATCCGTGAGCTGGATGTCGGAGCCCTGCGTCGAGGTAGGGCTGCCGTCCACGGAGGTGCAAAAGCACGCCGCGTAGGGGGGATGTACGCAAGCCATGGAGATGACCGTTCCCCTCTTGCGTTTCTCGATGTAGTAGGGGTCCTTCCACTTCTCCTGGTCGAAGAGCATGTCCAGAAGGGCGAAGCTGCGGGCATCGCAGGGGCGCACCCCGAAGAGCACGAACTCCTTCTCATCGGCGGGCATGGCGGCAAAGACCATCCCCTTGGGGCTGCGCGTGTACTTCAGCAGGAGCTCCGAGTGGGGGAAGAAGACCTTCTTCGGCGCGTTCTTCGTGTTGGCGAAGGAGACGAGCGGCTCCATCCCCGGCTCCAGGACCTTGAGCAGGACGTTGTCCTCGTCCTTCACCGGCGCATAGACGGGTTTGTCGGCGGCCATCTTCTTCACGATGCCGGACAGTTTGTCCTTCTTGAGCAGTTTCTTTTCCATGGCGTTCCTTGTCTGAGAAATTCTGCAGTCCCCCGCGGCCGGGGGCGGGTTTGCGTCCTTACATCAGCTTCAGCGACTGCACGAGCGGCACGGGGTCGGTGATGTGGAGCTTGAACCACTTGTCCGGCCCGGGCAGGCCCATCGCCAGCGCGAGGAGCTCCGTGAAGTAGAACACCGGCATCTTCAGCCCTGCGTCGGCCCGCATGTCGAGGTTGGCCATGCACAGGGGGCAGGCCGTCACGATGCAGTTGGCCCCGGCCTCTTTCGCCATCGAGGCGAGCTTGTTGACCATCTTGCCCACGATGTCCGTGCGGCTGATGGAGAGGCTCCCGCCGCAGCAGTCGGTCTTGAAGGACCATTTCTTCACGTCGGCCCCGCAGGCCGCCAGGATCTTGTCCAGGAGCACGGGGTTCTCGTAGTCGTCGAACCGGCAGACCTCGGGCGGCCTCAGCAGCAGGCAGCCGTAGTAGGAAACGGGTTTGAGCCCCTCGAGCTTCCTGACGACCTTCTTCTCCAGGGCGTCGAGGCCGATGTCGTTGGCGATGATGTCGATGGGGTTCCGGATGGCGATCCCGTCGGTGTACTTGGCGCCGATGATCGACTCCATCTCCGCCTTGAGGGCCTTGTCCTTCTCGATCTGGTGCTGGGCCATCTTGAAGCGGTTGAAGCAGGCCGCGCAGGGGATCATGACGTCGAGCCCCTTCTTCTGCGCGATCATCAGGTTCCTGGCCGGCAGCGCCACGGAGAGCTTATGGTTGGTGCTGTGCGCCGACGTCGCCCCGCAGCAGGACCAGTCGTCGATCTCGTGGGTCTCGATGCCCAGGGCATGGCTCACGGCCTCGATGGACTGGCTGTACTCTTTTGCCGTTCCGTGCGCGGAACAACCGGGATATAAAGAAACCTTCACGGAATGCCTCCTGAACTGGCTGTCTTACCTCGTTTTTTCGAATATCTTCCGGACCGAAGCCACGTCCTTCGTCTTGGGGGCGAAGACCGAAAGCTTACCCTTCGTGAACATGTCCAGGCCCAGGGCCATGTCGGAGAACAGGTCCCCCGACTTGAGCTTGTAGTTCACCATCATCAGGGGCTCGTTGAGCCGCCCGCCCGAGCGGATGCTCGACAGGAAGGCCTCGTGGAAGGCGAGCACGCTCTTTTCCTTCGAGCCCTTGCCGCTCTCCAGGGCCATCTGCCTCAGCACGTCCATCATCCGCGCGATGTCCACCTCGTTGGGGCAGCGCGTGATGCAGGTCTCGCAGGAGGCACAGAGCCAGATGGTGGAGCTGCCGAGGACCTGGTCCTTCATGCCCATCTGGATCATCTTGATGACCTTGTTCGGGTTGTACTCCATCACGAACGCCATGGGGCAGCCCGCCGTGCACTTCCGGCAGTGGTAGCAGCGCTGGATGGGAACCCCGTCGATCCTCTCGTTGACTTCGTCCAGAAACGTTTTCATGATTTCTCCGTATATCGGTCCGTGTTCTTACCTTCTTACCTTCTTACCCTCTCACCTTCTGCAATCAGTGGCCGCCGCCGCCGGGGCTGTATATGAACTCTTCCTTGTCGTCCATTCTCTGGTCCTGAAGAGGAGCCGGGAAGTCGATCTTCTCACCGGCCCGCTGGTTGAACAGGACGAAGCAGTCCTTGTCGAGCTTCTTGAGGAACTTCCTCAGATCGACGCCCATGGGGCAGACGCTGATGCAGGAGCCGCAATCGACGCAGCGGCCCACCATGTGGTACATGCGCATGAACTGGAAGACCTGCGTGTCCGAGGGGTCCTCGCTGATGCCCACCCACTGGGGCATGCTCTGATCGGCAAAGCAGGTCCGGCAGTAACACGACGGGCAGGCCTGCCGGCAGGCGGCGCAGCGGATGCACTTGGCCATCTCCTTCTGGAAGTAAACCCAGCGCTCCTCGGGGGAGAGCTTCTCGAACTCGTCGATTTCCGCGTACTCCGCAGCCGGGTTCATGGCCGGGGCGGGCTCCCCCATCATGGCATCGGAGATGATGGGGTTGTTGAACCGGCAGGTGAGGCAGTTCTCGGCCAGGACGTCCTTCAGGGGGATCGTCTTGTCGCCGCTCGCGGTCTTGATCTTGAGTGTCGCGCCGTCGAGGGATCCTTCCAGGATGTCCTCGCCGCCCAGCTTTGCGGCAAGCGCCTTGCGGTCCACGTAGCCCGTGCAGGGCACGCCGAGGATCGAAACGTCCAGGCGCTCGTACTGCCGCTCCTGCAGGTGGATGACCAGCGAGCGCGAGGTGCAGCCCTTCGTCACCACGCCGACGACCTTTCGCTTCCGGTCATCGGGTTTCAGGCGCTTCTGGGAATCCTTGTGGGCGCTGATCAGGTCGTGCACGTACTTGGCGAGGTTGTGCTGGCAGTAGGCGTTCCAGACGAGCTTGTCCGCTTCCTCGGGGGTCGTGATGAACACCGGGGTCGCCGTGAGCGGCAGGGTCCCCGCCTCGTATCCCACAATGACGTCCACCTTCTTGTCGGCCAGGAGCTTCTTCGCCTCTTCCCGCAGCTTCTTCTCTACTTTTTCCACGTTCCCGATCCTTCTGTTCCGGTTATTTCGCAACGGCGACGTCGGCGTCGCGAAGTTTCTTGATGAGCTTCGTGGCGGGGCCCAGGGCCCTCACCCGTTCCGTCACGCCCTTGATGACCTGGGCGAACCGCTCTCCCTCGGAGGCCGAGACCCAGGTAAAGGTCGTCCGCCCGTCCTCGAGCCCGATGTAGTTGAGGAAGCTCTTCAGGGTGGCGAACTTCCGGCGGGCCGAGAGGTTCCCCGTGATGTAGTGGCACTCGCCGGGATGGCACCCCGAAACGAGCACACCGTCGGCACCGGCCTGCAGCGCCTTGACGATGTAGAAGGGGTTGATCCGGCCCGTGCAGGGCACGCGTATGATTCTCACGTTCGGGGGGTACTGGATGCGGCTGATCCCCGCCAGGTCGGCCCCTGCGTATGTGCACCAGTTGCAGACGATGGCGACGATTTTCGGTTCCCACCCTTCGGATTTCTTGCCTGCCGGCTTGTCGTGATGTGACATAGTTGCTCCAAACTGTCTTTATTCGGTTTCTTGAAGGCCCATGCTTTATGCAAAGCCCCCTTCAAATTAGAGGGTAAGCGGGTTTGAAGGGTTGAAGGTTGGAGAAGCGGAAAGCGAGCATTTGGTCGTCAGATGACCCGACCTTCTCACCCTCTCACCTTCTCACCCTCTGCATTCACTCATATGGCCGAGGAAATCTGCGCCAGCACCTCCTCGTTGTTGAACCCGTTGAGGTCGATGGCGTTCATGCGGCACGAAGCCGTGCAGACACCGCAGCCCTTGCAGAGCACCGTGTTGACCACGGCCGCGCCCTCGGCCAGATCCACCGCGACGGCCCCGTAGGGGCAATTGGCCTCGCAGAGTCCGCAGGCCATGCAGCGCTCCTTGTTCACGTAGGCCGTCTTGCCCTCGGACTCGATGAAGTCCTTCGTGAGGATCGTGCAGGCCCTCGAGACGGCGGCGTTGGCCTGGGCGATGGTCTCCTCGCTCATCTTGGGGGCGTGGGACATGCCGCACATGAAGACGCCGTCGGTGGCGAAATCCACGGGGCGCAGCTTCACGTGGGCCTCGAGGAAGAAGCCGTCCTGGTTCGTCGGGACCTTGAGCATCATGCCCGTCGCAACATTGTCCGGGTTGGGCACGGTACCCACGGAGAGCGCCAGGATGTCGGCCCGCAGGTCCACGGGCTCGTTCATCACGGGGTCGAAGACGCTCACGGTCACCTTCCCGCCGTCCACTTTCACCTCGGGCTTGCGCTCCTCGTCGAAGCGGACAAACTTCACGTTGAGCTCGCGGGCCTTCTTGTAAAAGTCCTCCTTGAGGCCGTAGGTCCGGATGTCGCGGTAGAGGATCGTGACATCCTTCTCAGGGTCGAGTTCCTTGAGCTTCAGGGCGTTCTTGATCGCCTCGCTGCAGCAGTACCTGCTGCAGTAGGGTCTCTCGAAGTTTCGGGAGCCCACGCACTGGATCATGACGACGTTGCGCGCGGCGCCGACCTTGTAGTCCTTCTCGTGGATCATCTTCTCGAGGTCGCGCTGGGCCACGATGGCCTCGCTCGTCCCGTAGCCGTACTCCTTCGTCTCGAGCTCGTAGGCGCCCGTGGCCACGAGGACGACGCCGTGGCTGAATTGCTGCTCCTGGCCGCCGGCCGTCACGGTGGTCTTGTAGTTTCCGATGAAGCCGTCGATCTTCTTGATCTCGGCGCCGGTCATGACGTGGATCTTGGGGTTCGCCGTCACCTTCTCCAGGAGCTTCGCCAGGTGTTTCTGCGTGTCGAGCCCCTCGAGGGTGTAGTAGAGCTTGCGGTAGTTGCCGCCCAGTTCTTGCTCCTTCTCGACGATGCAGGACTCGAAGCCCTGGTCGGCCAGCGTCAGGGCCGCCGTGATGCCGGCCAGCCCCCCGCCGATGACCAGCGCGTTGTGGTTCACGCCGAGCTGGCCGGGCTTGAGGGGCTTGAGGAACTGCGCCTTGGCGACGGCCATGCGCATGAGGTCCTTGGCCTTCTCGGTGGCCTCGGCGGGCTCGTTCATGTGGACCCAGGAGTTCTGGTCGCGGATGTTGGCCATCTCGAAGAGGTAGCGGTTGAGGCCCGCCTTCTCGCAGTTCTCCTGGAAGAGGCCCTCGTGGGTCCTCGGGGAGCAGGAGCCCACGACGACGCGCGTCAGGTTGTTCTCCTTGATCACCTCGCCCATCTTGACGGCCGTGTCCTGGGAACAGGTGAAGAGGTTGTCCGTGGCGAAAACGACGTTGGGAAGCGTCTTGACGTACTCGACAACCTCGGGCACGTTCACCACGCCGCCGATGTTGATGCCGCAGTGGCACACGAATACGCCGATCCGCGGGCCCGTGCCGCGCAGATCCTTTTCGGCCGGCAGCGTGCTCTCCGTCACGAGCGTGTCGCGCGCAGGCGCCAGCAGGCCCGTGGCGCAGGCGGCCGCGCCGCTGGCCTCCATGACCGTCTCGGGGATGTCCTTGGGACCGGCGAAGGCGCCGCAGACGAAGACGCCGCCGCGGCTCGTCTCGACGGGATTCTCGAGGTGGGTCTTCGCAAAGCCGTGTTCCTCGAGTTCGATGCCGAGGGCCCTGGCCAGCTTGGCCGCCTCCTTCGGGGGCGTGAGCCCGACGGAGAGGACGACCATGTCGAACTCTTCTTCGATGAGCCTGCCGTCCTCGGATACGTAGGTCATGAGCAGGTTCTTCGAGCCCTGGAGCTCCTTGATCGTCGAGGGCATGGACCGCAGGTAGCGGATCCCGTACTCCGACTTGGCACGGTTCACGAAGCGGTCGAAGTCCTTGCCGTGGGCGCGGATGTCCATGAAGAAGATGGTCGGCTCGAGCGTCTTGAGGTGCTCCTTGCCGATGATGGCCTCCTTCGTGGCGTACATGCAGCACACCGAGGAGCACCAGGAGTTTCCGCAGGACGTGTCGCGGGATCCCACGCACTGGATGAAGGCGATCTTGCGGGGCTCCTTGTGGTCCGAGAGCCTCTGGACGTGCCCGAAGTAGGGACCCGAGGCCGACAGGATGCGCTCGAACTGGATGCTCGTCACGACGTTTTCGTAGACGCCGAAGCCGTATTCGCCGCGAAGCTTCGCGTCGAAGATCTCGAACCCCGGGGCGGCGATGACGGCCCCGACCTCGAGGGTCTCCTCGGCGTAGGTGTCGTCATGGTTGATGGCCTTGGCGATACAGGCCTCGACGCACTGGTAGCACTCGCAGCAGATGCCGCACTTGAGGCAGCGGTTCGCCTCGGCGACGGCCTGGGCCTCGCTGAACCCGAGCCCCACCTCCATCCAGTTGGCGCGCCGGACGGCAGGGTCGGCGTGGGGGTACTTCACGCGCGCTTCTTTTTTCACATCCTTGAGGTCGGCCTGGTCGGCCAGGCCCTTCTTCCAGTCTTTCGCGCGGCCGGCCTTCACGTCCTCGCCCTTGAGGTAGCGGTCGATGGACTTGGCGGCCTCCTTGCCGGCGTTGACGGCCTTGATGACCGTGGCGGGGCCCGTCACGGCGTCGCCGCCGGCGAACACGCCGGGGGCCGTGGTCTGGAACGTGACCTCGTCGACGTCGAAGTTGACCCATTTGTTGATCGAGATGCCGCTGTCCTTCGCCACGAAGCCCAGGTCGCAGGCCTGGCCGATGGCCGGGACAATCGCATTGCACTCGACGATGAATTCGGAGCCCTTGATGGGGACGGGGCGGCGCCGTCCGCTGGCGTCGGGCTCGCCCAACTCCATGCGCAGGCACTCGATGCCCGTCACCTTGCCGTCCTTGCCGACGACGCGGGTGGGGGCCACGAGGAACTCGAAGCGGATCCCTTCCTCCTCGGCCTCCTCGATCTCCTCGACGGAGGCGGGCATCTCCGCGCGGGAGCGGCGGTAGAGGATGAAGACGTCCTTGGAGCCCGTGCGGATGGCCGTCCGGACGGCGTCCATGGCCACGTTGCCGCCGCCGATGACGGCGACCTTCTCGCCCAGGAAGACTTTCTCGCCCAGGTTGACGCGCTTGAGGTAGTCGACGCCGTGGATGACGCCCTGCATGTCCTCGCCGGGGATGTCGAGCTTGCTCGAGAGCTGCGCGCCCACGCCGATAAACAGGGCGTCGAAGTCCTTGCGGAGCTGCTCCAGGGTGATCGTCTTGCCCACCTCCTGGTTGCAGAGGATCTTGACGCCCATGTCGGTCATGGTCTTGATCTCGGCGTTCAGGACGTTGCGGGGCAGGCGGTACTCGGGGATGCCGAGGGTCATCCAGCCGCCGGGGATGGGGGCCTTCTCGTAGACGGTGACGTCGTAGCCCTCGATCGTCAGGTAGTAGGCGCAGGAAAGGCCCGCGGGGCCGGCGCCGACGACTGCGACCTTCTTGCCTTTCTTCTCCTTGATCTCGGGGACGTACTTCGTCGCATCGTTGAGGTCCAGGTCGGCGACGAAACGCTTCAGGTGCATGATGTCGATGGGCTGCTCGACCTTGCCGCGCATGCAGGCCTCTTCGCAGGGGTGGTTGCAGACGCGACCGCACACGCTCGGGAAGGGGTTTTCCTGCTTGATGAGCTTGAGGGCTTCCTTGTACTTGCCGACGGCGATGAGGGCCACGTAGCCCTGGACGCTGATGTGGGTCGGGCAGGCCGCCTTGCAGGGAGACGTGCCGAGCTTGTCGATGGCGAACCCGCTGGGGATGGCCTGGGGGAAGTGCCGGTAGGTGGCCTTCCGGTCGCTCAGGTTCTCGTTGAAATCGGCCTTGACCGTGATGGGGCAGGCGGCGGCGCAGTCCCCGCAGCCCGTGCACTTGCTGAGATCGACGTACCGCGGCGCTTTCGTGAGCTTGACGGTGAATCGGCCCGCCTCGCCCTCGACGGACTCCACCGTCCGGCGGGTCAGGATCTCCACGTTGGGGTGCCTGCCGACCTCGACGAGCTTGGGGGAGAGGATGCAGGCCGAGCAGTCGTTGGTGGGGAACGTCTTGTCGAGCTGGGCCATGACCCCGCCGATGCTGATCCCGTTTTCGACCATGTAGACCTTCATCCCGGAATTGGCAAGGTCCAGGGCGGCCTGGATCCCGGCGATCCCGGAGCCCACCACCATGACGGCGCCGACTTTTCCATTCTTCTTATGTTCCGACACGTTACCACCTCGGTCTTTGAGTCAAATTTGAAACGGTTTATTTCACAGAGCGACACAGGTCAAACCGCAAGCTCCGTAACAAAAAACCACTACCCTGTCAAGGTGAATTCGACAGGATTGCCGAAAATGTTTCCCAGCCTGTAACCTCGACCCCGCGCGCCTTCCAACCGCCTGCTAGGGGTGAAAGAAAACCCCCTCCCGGTCATCTATGTGGAATTCCTTCCTAAATTGACTGAGCGCTCGCTCATTCTCCTCCTCCCCAGGGTAAAGGGCCCGGGCCAGGAGCCCCAGGGGGAGGGTCCGCCCCTTCAGGAACTCGGACCGGACGATCTCGACGTAATCTCTCCCGAAGGTGTAGGGGGCCAGGGGCGATTGCCGCTTCCAGATGACCCCTTTGCGCAGGTCGCACTTGTTGCGCCCCACGGCGCTCTCGGGACAGGGGTTCCGGGGGTGGTAGCGACAGCCCAGATCGTCGCACCCCTCCTTGCTGTCCCGCCCCCCCCAGCACCCGTAGTGGCGGCACTGGCGGTACTGTTCGACGGAGCCCTCGCAGCTCATCTTTCCCCGTTTCCGCCCCCCGTAGGGCCTTTCCATCCAGGGGTTGCGATAGAATCCCGACGGCGTCACGAGCTTGAAACGGTCCATGAAGGGGACGATGTCCGCCGTGCTGAACCCGCCGCCGGAAGCCTTGTGCTTGTCGACGAGGAACGTCAAAAAACCAGGGTGAACGGGGCCGGACACCAGCCTCAGCTCGCTCCACGCCGGTTCCAGGAACGCGCCCGTCCCGGCGAGAGCCGACGCATCCGCCGCGGCGCTCGCTGCGGCGGAGAGTCCCAGGATTCGGCGCAGTACGTCGTTCGGGGACTTCTCGACAAAGGGGTCCGCCAGTTCTTTCAGTTTCTCGTAGACTTCCGGATCGATGTCTATCGTCTTCAAAGAACCGCCCTATAGTTAACTATAAAGTATCCCCTAAATTCGGCAAAGTCAACACCCTCTGATGCGTAGACAAGGATATCACCAGTCCAAACAACTGCAGGATAAACGGCCCTTGCCGCCTTTCAGAAAAATGCCTTTAAATTAATGGTTTATATGGATATTACAAATTATCGACCGGTTTCTGCGCAAAGGATTTCCAGTCGAGGCCGCCACGGGGAAGAGCATCGTACGCCTTATGTTCTTGCTCTACTCTTTGTTAGTGACTATTATAATGGATAGGAAAAAATTGCAACGGTAAATCCGCCGAGAGGGATGTGTGCGCGGGTGCCCCGGATCGGGTTTCCCCCGGCAATTAGAGTGTTCGGCCGATCTGCCTCCAGACCTCGGCCTTCCCTTCCCCCGTCTGTGCCGAGAACAGGATGGGGGCCTCGTCCTCGCCGAGTTCGAACAGCGAGGCGATCTGGCGCCGTCGCTTCAGGGCTTCGCCGCGGGAAAGCTTGTCCGACTTCGTCAGGACGATGAGGTGCCTGCGTCCGTAATGGCGGAGCCACTCGATCAGATCGCGATCCTGATCCGTCGGGTCGTGGCGGACATCGAGGATGGAGACCACCAGGCGCAGCCGGGCGCTCTCGCGGAGATAGGTCTCGACCATGGGGCCCCAGCTCTCCTTCTCGGCGCGGGAAACCCGGGCGAACCCGTACCCGGGAAGATCGACGAAACAGAACCTGCCGTTCACGGAGAAGAAGTTGACGAGCCGCGTCTTGCCCGGCGTGGCGCTCGTCTGCGCCAGCTTCCGGCGCCCCAGCAGCGTGTTGATCAGGGAGGACTTTCCCACGTTGGAGCGGCCTGCAAAGGCAACCTCGGGGAGGCCCGTCTTCGGGTACTGATCCGGCTTGACGGCGCTCTTGATGAATTCGGCGGAGGTGATTTTCATAGAAGTCCCGGAATAATGGAGTAATGGAATACTGGAATCATGGGGCCCAATATTCCATCATTCCATTATTCCAGTCGTGACCTGCGATTCCGGCAAAAACCCAGGTGAAGGGAGAAAGCCTCGATGACTCACCGGACTCACTCGAAAGTTATGCCGTACTTCTCCAGCTTGCGCTCCAGCGTGGGCCGGGAGATCCCGAGGGCCTCGCAGATCTCGCCCTTGTTGCGGCCGATCTTCGTGATGACGAGGCGGATGTGGCGCTCCTCCACCTCGTCGAGCGTGAGAAGCCTCCCCGAGGCGTCCATGCCGGGTTTCGCGGCGGCCCCTTCCTCTCCGGCGGCCTCGCCCTGGCTCCCTCCGAGCAGATCGGGAAAATCCACCTTCCCCAGGATCTGGCCGTGGGCGATGACGGCTGCACGCACCAGGAGGTTTTCCAGTTCCCGGATGTTCCCGGGCCACCGGTACTGCATGAAGACGTCCATCATCTCCTGCGAGACCCCGGCGATGTTCTTGTGGAGGTCCTTGTTGATCTTCTTGACGAGGAAGTCGACCAGGACCGGAACGTCTTCGCGCCTCTCCCGCAGCGGCGGCAGGGTGATGGTCACGATGTTGAGACGGTAGTAGAGGTCGTCGCGGAACTTCCCATCCTTGACCAGGGCCTTGAGATCCCGGTTCGTGGCGGCAATGATCCGTGCCCGGACCTTGACGCGCTCCTTGCCCCCGACGCGTTCGAACTCCATCTCCTGCAGGACCCGCAGGAGTTTCGCCTGGAGGTTTACGGACATCTCGCTGATCTCGTCGAGAAAGACCGTCCCCGTGCCGGCCAGCTCGAACTTGCCGAGTTTGCGGCCGATGGCGCCCGTGAAGGAGCCCTTTTCGTGCCCGAACAGTTCAGATTCGAGGAGCGTCTCCACGATGGCCGAGCAGTTGACGGCGATGTAGGGCTCGTTCTTGGCCGTGTTGTTGTGAATGACCTTGGCAATGAGTTCCTTCCCGGTCCCGCTCTCGCCCTGGATGAGGACGGTGGCCCGGCTCTGGGAGACGACGCCGATCGTCTTGAAGATGTCCCGCATGGCCCGGGTGGACCCGATGATGTCCCCCACCTTGTAGTCGCGCGAGGACTCCGTGAGCAGGCCGCCGATCTTCTTCTCCGTCTCCAGGGTCTTCAGGGCCTTCTGCAGCGAGACCTCCAGCTCGTCGATGTTGATCGGCTTGTGGATGTAGTCGAAGGCGCCGGCCTTCATGGCCCGGATCGTCGTGTCCATGTCGTGGAAGGCCGTGATCATGATGACCTTCACGTCCTCGTCGTCCTCCCGGAGCTCCTCGAGGACGGTGAAGCCGTCGATGTCGGGCAGGCGGATGTCGAGGATGACGAGGTCGGGCTGGACCTGGACGAACTTGTTGAGCCCGTCGGTCCCCGTCCCGGCGGTGTGCACCTCGTAGCCTTCCTCCGAAAGGTAGAGCTCGAGCGATTCGCAGATGGAGCGGTCGTCGTCGATCACGAGTATCTTGGCCATGCCGATCCGTTGCCCTCCTTCCCCCCCGATCACGGGAACGGCAGCGTGATGATCACGCGCGTCCCCTCGTCCTTGCGCGAAAGGATCTCGATCGATCCCCCGTGCAGGTCGATGATCTTCTTGACCTGGGACAGCCCGAGCCCCGTGCCGTACTTCTTCGTCGTGAAAAAGGGGTTGAACAGATGCGGCAGGGACTCCTCGCCGATTCCGCCGCCGTTGTCCGCGATCTCCACAACGGCCCTGCGCTTTTCCGCCTCGCAGCGCGTCCGGATCGTCAGGATGCCCCCCTCGGCCATCGCGTCGGCGGCGTTGAGGTGCAGATTCAGAAACGCCTGCTGGAGCATGGCCGAATCGAAGGGCACCGGCGGCATCCGGTCGTCGAACTCCATCCGGACCTGGATCTTCTTGTCCGACACCTCCCGCTCCGCCATGGCCAGCGACGCCTCGACGCACATGTTCAGGTCCGCCAGGTGCATGTCCGGTTCCGTCGGGCGCGCGAAAACGAGGATGTCGCTCACGAGCTTCTCGAGGTGCTCGACCTCCTTCCGGGCGATGTGAAAGCGCTTGAGGTCGTTGCCCTCGGGGTTCATCCGCTTCTCGAGAATCTGGAGACTCATCTTGATCGAGGACAGGGGGTTTCGCACCTCGTGGGCGATGCCGGCCGAGAGCTGCCCCACGGCGGCAAGCTTCTGGCTCTCGTAGAAGCGGCTCTCGAGCTCCTTGAACTCGGTGATGTCTCGCTGCAGCACGAGCAGCCGGTCCGTCCCCTTGATGGGCCTCGCCGTGAGCAGCAGGCTTCGCCGGGTCCCGTCCCTCTCGGCCACCTCGATCTCGAAGGGCGTGAAGACGCCCCGTCGGATCTCGGACCAGCGCTCCTCCAGAAATTCCTTCCGTTCCGGGGCCACGAATTCCGAGAAGTGCTTCCCCTTGAGTTTCTCGGCCGTGAGCCCCCGCTCCGGGTCGATGTCACGGCTCATGTAGCGCAGGGTCCCGTCGGCATCGAGGACGAGGATCAGGTCCGGCGAGGCGTCGAGGACGGACTGGTGGAAGTTGAAGAGCTCCTCCATGTTCTTGCGGAGGAAGATGTTCTCCTCCAGCTCGTTCTTCATCGTCTCGGCGTATTCCTTCAAGCTCAGCTCCATCTCGCGCTCGCGGGTGACGTCCTGGAGCGTCTCGATGGCGGCGATCACCTCGCCCTTCTCGTCGAAGATGGGCGCCGCGAGGAAATAGAGATGGCGCCGCTTCCCGCCGAGGTTCTCGTAGTAGTCCGTCGCCTCGTAGGCCCCCTCGATGACCGAGGACTTCTGGACCTTCTTCTTCCCGTAGAACCTCTCCAGGCCCTCCAGGTCGCCGTCGACGATCAGATCGGCGATGACGGGCCGCTTCTCCCTGTAGAACGGCATCCACTGGTTGTCCGTGCCGATCATCGCCTCGCCCGGGTAGCCGCACATCGCCGTGAAGGCCCGGTTCCAGAGGATGATCCGGTGGTTGCGGTCGATGACGAAGGTCGGGATGGGCGAGCCCTCGCTGATCCCCTCGATGGTCTTGCGCAGCCGGATGTTGGCCTCGAGCTCCCGCTTGAGCGTCTCGGCCTGCTCCTTGAGGGAGCGCTCCAGCTCCCGCTCGCGGGTGACGTCCTGGAGGGTTTCCACGGCCGCAATGATCTCGCCCTTCTCGTTTCGGATCGGAGCGGCCAGGAAGTACAGGTGGCGGTTGCGGCCGCCGACGTTTTCGTAGAAATCCGTCGCCTCGTAGGCCCCCTCGATGACCGAGGACTTCTGGACCTTCTTCTTCCCGTAGAACGCCTCGAGACCCGCGGCGTCGCCGTCCACGATGAGATCGGCGATGACGGGCCGCTTCTCGGGGTAGAAGGGCATCCACTGCTTCTTCGTCCCGATCATCCGGTGGCCCTCGAACCCGCTCATCTCCGTGAAGGCCCGGTTCCAGAGCAGGATCCGGTGGTTGCGGTCGATGACGAAGGTCGGGATCGGCGATCCCTCGATGATCCCCTCGATGGTCTTGCGCAGGCGGATGTTCTCGTCGAGCTCCCGCCGGAGCGTCTCGGCGTTCTCCTCGAGGTAGCGCGCGAGCTCACGCTCCCGGGTGACGTCCTGGAGCGTCTCGATGGCTGCGATGACCTCGCCGTCGTCGTCGTACACCGGGGCGGCCAGGAAGTAGAGGTGGCGCGGTTTTCCTCCCAGACTCTCGAAGAAATCCGTCGCCTCGTAGGCCCCCTCGATCACGGACGATTTCCGGACCTGCTTGCCGCCGTAATACCGTTCGAGCGCCTCCATGTCCTGGTCCACGATGAGATCGGCGATGAGGGGCCTCCGCTCGGGATAGAGGGGCCTGTAGTGATCGCCCGTGCCGATCATGTTCCGGGCGTGATAGCCCGTCAGCTCGGCGCAGGCCTTGTTCCAGAGAATGATCGTATGATTGCGGTCGATGACAAAGGTGGGAATGGGAGACCCCTCGAGGATGCTCTCGATGGAGAGGCCCGTCCGGTTTTTTGCCGGGCGGACGGGCTTTTTCTTGTCGGTCCGGGACACCGTCACGATTCGTCTTCCTCTTGTCCTGCCTTCTTTCTCCTTTTCTCCTCGTACCAGCAGGCCACGTAGACGGCGATGGCCAGACCCAACGAGATGATCAGTTTGATGAGGCCGCTCTCGATGCCGATCACCTTTTCCAGGACCAGCCAGGCAACGACATACGTGACGGCCGTCAGGATCTCCTGCATTGCACCCTCCCTCCCGTGAAAGACCAATCCGGCGGACAGGACCTCACCTGTCCGTAAACGCCTCCCGCCCCGCGAGCGGCCGGATCGACAGTCGCCCGATACTAGCGTCCCGAGCAGAATATTTCAATAAAAAAAATGCCTTGGGCACTGTACAGCGCGCGAGGGCAATCGAGGATCGATCGACGATGCGCGATGATTTTCTGCCCCGATACCCGGTCTCCGGACCTCGCACCCGTCAGCGAAACGCGGACGATTCCACGATTCGTTCAATTTCAGTCGGAAATTGAATGAAACGTTAAATGAACGGGGTGACAACGAGTTGAAGACCGACACGCCTCATCAGCAATTGTAATGCAATCTAGAGGGGTTGCGGGAAAATTCCCCCCTGTCGACCCCATGGCATATCGGTTGCAAACTCTTTCGCCGTTTTGGGCAGATTTCCCTTTTACTCGAGAGCCGGTTGTGCTACTCAGGGGACAAAATTATCAGCATCAATATAAGATGAAAGGAGAAAGAGGTTATGTTCAAGAAGACGTTGTTAACCATTTGTTCAGCACTGTTCACCCTTCTGGTTTCCGCCCCGGTGGTATTCGCGGCGGAGGCTCTTCCCTCCGGGGATGGCTATAACAAGGTGTTCTTTGCTGTCGGCGCCATGCTGGCCGCCGGTATCGGCGTGGGCCTCGGCGCCATCGGCGCGGGCGCGGGCATCGGCAACGCGGCGAACGGCGCCTGTATGGCGGTGGGCCGCAACCCCGGCGTGCAGGGCAAAATCATGACGACCATGCTCGTCGGCATGGCCATGGCCGAGTCCTGCGTTATCTACGCACTGGTTATCGGTCTTGTCATTCTCTATGCGAACCCCTACGCGGCGATGATCCTGAAGTAAGATCCGCTACGAAAAAATCCAACAGAATAGGGGGAAAAGAGTATGGCAGAGACGAAGAAAGATAAGCAGTTCTTCTCCATCGGAAGGATATTCTTCCTGCTTATCGTCATTCCCCTGTCTCTCATGGCTTTCCTGATTGCCAACGGCATCTTCAAGGTCGGAGATACCGCGAGAGAGCGCGCCACCACCGTTCTGGACCTGAAATCCCAGGAAGAGATCAAGATTCGGGCGATCAACACGGCGGAGGAAGTGGCCAATTTCCTCCGGGAGAGGGAAAACGACGTTCTCGTCGCCTCCATCCTCCCGGGTTCGGAGGCTGCGTACAAAGCCTTTGTGGATCAGAAGAAACGGAACCTCTGGGTCAAGGACAAGGACGGCAAGATTCAGAAGGTTGCCGCGCCGCTCTACTCGGAAATGTCCCTGATCGACCGGTCCGGCAACGAGATCGTCCGCATCGTCAACGGTGCGGTGGCGGGGAAGAACCAGCTGAGAAACGTGGCGGCCCCTGGCGGCACGACCTACAAGTCCGAGGACTATTTCTCGAAGGCCGTCGGACTCGGCAAGGGTGACGTCTATGTCTCTCACGTGAACGGCTGGTACGTGACGAAGCAGGAGTTTGAAAAAGGAAAGAGGTATGCGGGTGTCGTTCGTTTCGCCACCCCGATTTTCGACAAGGGCGGTCTTTCGGGCGTCGTGGTGCTGAGTCTCGACTACCGGCACCTGGCGGCCTTCACGGATCACGTGGTGCCGACGCAGGCCGATTACGTCTATGAGGCCGACGCGTCGACGGGCAATTACGCCTACATGGTGGACAACAAGGGCTTCATCATCTCTCACCCCAACGACTACCACATCGCCGGCCTGAACCCCGACGGGACGGCCGTGCAGCCGCTCACGAAGGACACGGCCGAAGCCCTGACGAAGGAAGGCAAGGAGGTCCTGAACCTCAACCAGCTCGGCTTCATGGATGCGGGGCTTGCGGAAGTGGCGAAGGAAGCAGCGGCGGGCAAGGCCGGGTTGAAGAACTACAAGTTCGCCGGCCGCGACAAGTTCGTCGCCTACGCGCCCATCAAGTACTTCAGCAAGGCATACCCCGAACCGGCCGGCTTCGGCTGGGTCGGGATGGGCGTCGACATCGGCAAGTTCCAGGAAATGGCGACGGCCACGGCGGAGAAGATCAACAAGGAAGTCAAGGGATGGACGTCAACGATCGTCATCATCATCATTGCGTCCGTGATCCTGCTGTTCGGGATCTCCGCCCTGCTGGCCCGCGGCATCAGCCGCTCCCTCGAGGCGGAAGTGCCGGCCGGCGCGGAAGCCGCGAAGGAAGACCTCTATGACGACGAGGAAGACAAGTAAGCCTTGCTGAACCGACGTTTTCGCGGGGCCCGGGTCGCCGATCCGGGCCCTTTCTTTTCGGAAAAATTCATTGACAAATTATCCGGTTATCTTATAAAAGGTAAAATTTTAGAGTTTAAAACAACCCCGGCCGCTGCGGTCGGGGCCGTGCTTGTACTTCACATCCCCGCCCCAGCGGCGGGTTCCTGACCGAAACCAATCGAACGATGGGGGGCTCCATGAGTCTGAAAGAAAAGATCAACAGCGAGATGGTCGTGGCGGCAAAGGCGAAGGACTCGATCAAGCTGGGGGCGATCCGGATGATCAAGACCTCGCTGCACAACAAGGAGATCGACGCCAAACGGGAGCTGAAGGAAGAGGAGGTCCTGCAGGTGCTGGGCTCCCTCGTCAAGCAGCGCCGGGACTCCATCGAGCAGTTCAAGGCCGGCAACCGCCAGGACCTGGTCGAGAAGGAAGAGTACGAGCTGAAGGTCATCCAGGCCTTCATGCCCCAGCAGATGTCCCCGGAGGAGGTCGAGGCGGAGGTCGTCAAGGCCATCGCCGAGTCGGGCGCCGCGGGCCCCCGGGACATGGGGAAGGTGATGAAGGTCCTCATGCCCCGCGTGGCCGGCAAGGCCGACGGCAAGCTGGTGAGCGACACGGTCAAGGCAAAGCTTGCGGGCTGAGGGCGGCTCCCGGGCCGGTTCGAGGCGAAGGGCTCGGGACCGGCGAACCCGTCAGGGCGATTCGGCACGGCCGAAAAAAAAGACGGATCAAGCCTTTACACATTCCCGATCTTCCTTATATTAGGGATGAGGCCTTGAAAAAGGGTGCCGAATCTTGAAGGGTTACATTCCCGAGGATCGGATCGAGGAAATCCGCAACCGGATCAACATCGTCGATCTGGTCTCGGAGTACATCACGCTGAAGAAGGCGGGACGGAACTATCTTGGCTCCTGCCCCTTCCACAAGGAGAAAACCCCCTCGTTCACGGTCAACGCAGAGAAGCAGATATACCACTGCTTCGGCTGCGGGGAGGGAGGAAACGCATTTTCCTTCCTCATGAAGATCAACAACATGACCTTCCCGGAGGCCGTGCGGCACCTGGCCGACAAAATGGGCATCGTCCTGCCGAGCCGGGAATTCTCGCCGGAAGAGAAGTCCCGTCACGATCTCCGGGAGAGCCTGATCCGGGTCAACCAGCTGGCCGCCGTCTTCTACGCGAAGACCCTGCGATCGGCCGCCGGCACGAGGGGACGGGGATACCTCGAAAAACGGGGGATCCGACCGAACATCGTCGACACCTTCCGGCTCGGCTACGCCCCGGAAGGCTGGAGAGGCCTGCGGGACCACCTGCAGAGGGAAAAGGTCGCGCTGAAGCACGCTGAACAGGCGGGCCTTCTCGTGGCCCGCGGCGACGGCGACAGTTACGATCGCTTCCGGGGCCGGTTGATGTTCCCCATCGAGGACATCAACGGCAACGTCATCGCCTTCGGGGGAAGGATCATCGGGGAGGGAGAACCGAAGTACCTCAACTCGCCCGAGTCGGCCCTGTACGTCAAGGGGCGGCATCTCTACGGGCTTGCCCGGGCCAAGAGCGCCATCCGCAAGGATGAAACCCTCATCATCGTCGAGGGCTACTTCGACCTGCTCGCCCTGTGGAATGCAGGGATCTCGAACGTGGTGGCCACGCTCGGCACGGCCCTGACGCGGGAACAGGTGGACCTGATCCGGCGATACACCGGGTCCGTGGCCGTTACCTTCGACACCGACGCCGGGGGGAAGGCCGCCCTGGAGCGAAGCATGTCCCTCTTCCTGGAGAAGGGACTGAAGGCAAGGGCGGTGGTGCTCCCCGATGGGAAGGATCCCGACGAGTTCGTCTCCCGACACGGGAAGGACGCCTTCCTCGAGGAGATCCGGCGCTCCCGGGCCCTGGTCGACTACTACATCGACGAGGTGATCGGGACGGGACGCACCCTCGACGAGCGCAGGGATGCCTGGAAGGCGGCCCTGCCCTTCATCGCGGGGATTGCCGATGCCGTCGAGCGAGGCCAGTTCATGCGGCGTGTCGCGGAGCGCCTGGGCGTCGACGAGACGCTGGTCCGCCTGGAGGTGGGCCGCCTCGAGACGTCGCAGCGGCAACCGGAAGCCCCTCCGGCCCGGCGCGCGGCGAGCCCCATCGACCCCGTGGAGCTGAGCCTCATCCAGATAATGATCGAGAGCCCGGCGAGGGTTCCCGAGATCGATCGGGACAACGTTCTGGCCTGCTTCACGAGCGGCGCGCTGAAGAGCCTGGGGGAATCGATCGTGGAGGGCCATCGCAGGGGACAGACCGTGCGGCTGGCCGACTTCATCGACCGGGTGGACAACCAGACGGTCCGGGAGAGGCTTCTCGAGGCGACCGTGTCCGCGGGTTCGCCGGACGGGGCCCTCCGAGACCGCATCTTTGACGATACGGTACGCAAGATCCGGCAACGATGGTACAAGGAGAAGCAGCGGGACCTGCGGATCCGGCTCCTGCGTGCGCAGGAAGCGGGCGACCAGGACCTGTGCAACCGCCTTCTAGACGAAAAGGAACGACTGCGCCATGAGCAAAAAGAACGTGAAGGATAATCAGAGGCGGGGAGAAACCCTCCTGACCAAGGACATCCAGTCCGACGAGGTCAAGAAGCTCATCTCGCTGGGTGAAGAGAAGGGATTCCTCACCTACGACGACGTCAACGAGATGCTGCCCTCGGACATCGTGTCGTCCGATCAGATCGACGAGATCATCATGCTCTTCGGAGAGAAGAACATCGACATCATCGACACGGACAAGGGAGAAAAGATCATTCTCAAAAAGACCGTCGACGAAGTCGCCGAAACCAAGGAGGAAGAGGAGGACGAGCTGCTGGCCCTGCTGCCCGGCACGGCCCGGACAGGGGACCCGGTGAAGATGTACCTCCGCGAGATGGGCCTCGTGTCGCTGCTGAACCGCGACGAGGAGGTGGAAATCGCCAAGAAGATCGAGGAAGGCGAGTGGGAGATCACGGATGCCGTATTCAGCGTGCTGACCTCGGTGAAGGACATCGTCGGGATGGGCAAGGAGCTCAAGCAGGGCGAGCTCCGCGTCAAGAGCATCGTGGACAACATCGAGGACGAGGACGGGTTCGTCGAGGAGGAGATCCACAGCGAGCGCGTCATCAAGCTCATCGACAAGGTCACCGAGATCGACCGCCGCAACGACGCCCTTCGCAGGAAGATGCGGGAGAAAGGCCTCGACGAGGACGACCGCAAGGATCTGGAAACCAAGATCGCGAAGAACGACAAGAACATCGTGAAGGCGTGCCGGGAGATCAACCTGAGCAAGAAGCGCATCCAGCGGATGGTCGCGAAGCTCAAGGAGCACCTCTCCGAGGTCGACGCCGCCGAGAGCGAGATCCGGTTCATCCGCCTGAAAACCAAGCTGCCCCTGAAGTCCCTCGAGAGCACCTTCGCGCAGATGCGCAAGAGCAAGCAGGACGAGCGCAAGATCACGAAGGAGCTTCGCATCTCGGCCGCAAGGCTCAGGGAGTACGAGGAGCGCCTCAAGGAGGCCCGGAAGACGCTCAAGCGCGTCCAGGGCGAGACGGGGCTGCCCGCTGCCGACCTCCGGAGGATCGTCGAGATCATCGAGGCGGGTGAGAAAAAGGCCGGCTCCGCCAAGCGCAAACTTGTCGAGGCCAACCTGCGGCTCGTCGTGAGCATCGCCAAGAAATACACGAACCGGGGGCTTCAGTTCCTGGACCTGATCCAGGAAGGCAACATCGGCCTCATGAAGGCCGTCGACAAGTTCGAGTACCAGCGGGGCTACAAGTTTTCCACGTACGCGACCTGGTGGATCCGGCAGGCCATCACCCGGGCAATCGCCGACCAGGCGAGGACGATCCGGATCCCCGTGCACATGATCGAGACGATCAACAAGCTCATCCGCACGTCCCGTTACCTCGTGCAGGAGCTCGGGCGCGAACCCTCCCCCGAGGAGATCGCCGACAAGA
>CAZPCN010000010.1:0-75541 GCA_964585095.1 uncultured Syntrophaceae bacterium
GCCGGGCCCGGTGGGAGCCCCTGTACCTTGCCAGCGATGCCGGCGCGCGGTACGAGAGGACGATCACGATCGACGTGAGCAGCCTCGAGCCCCAGATCGCGTTCCCGCCGTCGCCGGCCAATGTGCGCCCCCTGTCGGAGGCGAAGAACATCACCCTGGACCAGGTCTTCATCGGTTCCTGCACGAACGGATGGCTCGAGGACCTGCGCGACGCGGCGAAGATCCTGAAGGGCCGGAAAAAGGCGAAGGGCCTGCGCCTGATCATCATCCCGGCGTCCCCGACCATCCTGAAGGAGGCGACGAAAGAGGGGCTCGTCGAGACCTTCCTCGAAGCGGGCGCCGTCGTCGGACCGCCCTGCTGCGGGCCCTGCCTCGGCGGCCACATGGGCATCCTCGCCTCGGGCGAGCGCGCCCTGGCCACGACGAACCGCAACTTCGTGGGACGCATGGGTCACCCGAAGAGCGAGGTCTTTCTCTGCAACCCCTCCATCGCCGCGGCGTCGGCCATACTGGGCAGGATCGGCTCGCCGGGAGAGCTGTAGGGCCCAGGGTACCGGTGAAGACGAAGAAGGAGCATGAACATCATGAAGTATGAAGGAAGAGTATGGAAGTTCGGCGATGACGTGGACACGGATCTGATCATCGCGGCGCGTTACTGCAACGTATCCGACGGGGCCGCCCTGGCGAAGCACGCCTTTGCCGACGGACGGCCCGAGTTCGCCTCCTCCGTCTCGGAGGGGGATGTCATCGTGGGGGGGCGAAACTTCGGCTGCGGGTCGTCGCGCGAGCATGCGCCCATCGCGATCAGGGCGGCGGGAGTCCGGGTCATCATCGCGAAGAGCTTCGCGCGGATCTTTTACCGCAATGCCTTCAACATCGGCCTGCCGCTTCTGGAGTCGGTCGAGGCCGCCGAGGACATCCAGGACGGGGACCGGCTCTCCGTCGACCTCTTGGCGGGGCGCATTGAAAACCTGACGCGCAGGAAGACATACAGTGCCCGGCCGATTCCGCCCTTCATGGAGCAGCTGATCCGGGAAGGCGGGCTCGTGGAGTACATCCGGAAGGAAAAGCTCGCCAGGCGGTGAGCGCAGAACGATGCATCAAAAAATGAAAACGGGAGACCATGCATGAAGACCTATAACATTGGCGTCCTGCCCGGCGACGGCACGGGGCCCGAGGTTGTCGCCGAGGCTCTCAAGGCCCTCAAGGCCATCTCGGACGCCGAGGGAATCGAATTCAACCTGACACACTACGACATCGGCGGGGAGCGATACCTGGCCAGAGGGGACCTGCTGCCGGACTCTGTCCTGAAGGAGCTTCGCGGCATGGACGCCTCGCTGCTCGGCGCCATCGGCCACCCCGGCGTGCGGCCGGGGATCCTCGAGACGGAGATCCTGCTGAAGATGCGCTTCGAGCTCGATCTCTACATCAACTTGAGGCCCGTCGTCCTGCTGCCCGGTGTCTACACGCCGCTCAAGGACAAGAGGCCCGAGGACATCGACTTCGTCGTCGTGCGGGAGAACACGGAGGGATTATACGCCGGCAGCGGCGGGTTCCTCCGCAAGGGCACGGCGGGCGAGGTGGCCGTGCAGGAGTCGGTGAACACCCGCAAGGGCGTCGAACGCTGCATCCGGTACGCCTTCGAATACTGCCGCAGGCGAAACCGCCGGAAGAAACTCACCCTCTGCGGCAAGACGAACGTCCTGACCTACGCCTGGAACCTCTGGGAAAGGGTCTACTACGAGGTGGCGAAGGAATACCCGGACGTGAAGACCGATTACGCCCACGTGGACGCGACGTGCATGTGGATGGTGAAGAACCCCGAGTTCTTCGACGTCATCGTGACGGACAACATGTTCGGCGACGTCATCACCGACCTGGGCGCGATGATCCAGGGCGGCATGGGGGTCGCCGCGGGAGGCAACATCAATCCCGACCCCGGCCAGACGGCGATCTTCGAGCCCATCGGCGGATCGGCCCCGAAGTACGCCGGCACGAACAAGATCAACCCGCTGGCGGCGATCTGCTCCGTGCAGATGATGCTCGAGTTCCTCGGCGAGACGACCGCGGCCGGCGTCCTTCTCGACGCCGTGAAGAAGGTCATCGCCAACGACCTCAAGAGCATGGATGCCGGGAAAATGGGCTACGGCACGCGGGAGGTGGGGGATCTCGTCGTCAAGTACGTCCTCGAGCCCTGAGGGGGAAACGAAAGGCCCGGCCCGTCGGGCCTTTTTCATTTCCGCGCCCCCTTCCGCCCGCGGGGAACCGGTTCCGCCGGGGACGGGCCAGACTTCACGATTGACGAACGCGGCCGTTTCGTTTAGAGTTTTGCCGTACTTACGCTCGGAGCAGCGTTTTCGGGAGGCCGTTTCGGTGCGGGACCGCGTGGGGCAGCTCGGCAGGCAGACCGTGGAGAGGTTGAACCGCTACGCGGACCAGTCCGCCCTGTTCTACCGGATCCTGCGCCAGATCGTCGTCAACCCCAGGGCCGGCCGCAGGCTGAGGCTCCGCATCGTCGTCGAGCAGGTCTACTTCACGGCCGTCGAGGCGCTGTGGATCGTGATCCCCATCTCGCTGCTGCTCGGCAGCATGATGATCCTCCAGTTTGCCGGCATCTCCGCCCAGCATGACCTGGGCAGGATCACCGTGGCCCTCCTGATCCGGGAGTTCGGCCCCCTCGTCACGGCCCTCGTCGTGATCCTCCGCTCCGCCACGGCGGTGACGATCGAGACGGGCTACATGAAGGTCCTCCGCGAGATCGAGGCCCTGGAGCTCCAGGGGGTGGACCCCCTGGACATCCTCTACGTGCCCCGCATGATCGGCATCACCGTGTCGCTGTTCTGCCTGATCACCATCTTCTGCATCACCTCCGTACTGGGGGGGTACGCCATCGCCTGGGCAGTGACGACCCTTCCCCTGCAAAATTTCCTCGCGCAGATCGGCAAGGCCGTCGAGGGGCTCGACATCGCCGTGGTGGCGCTGAAGGCCCTCTTTTTCGGCGTGGGCATCACCGTGATCTCGCTGCACTACGGTCTGGCCGTTCAGAGGGGCATCACGGAGGTCCCCGTGGCGACGTCGAGGGGGGCCGTGGCGTGCCTCTTTTACTGCCTGGCGGTAAATTTCGCACTCTTTGCCGCCTTTTTCCTGTAGGGTGGACATGGCGATCATCGAACTCAGGGACTATGCGCATCGCCCCACGGAACGGGGGAAGGGGCTGGAGAAGTTCTCCTTCACGCTCTCGCCCGGCGATGCCTACAGCCTGCACGCCGACCGGATCGACGATGCGCACCTCTTCATGAGGGCCCTGGCGACCCTCGAGCCGCCCGAGGAAGGAAGCTACCGGTTCGACGGCGAGGAGCTGAACTTCTCGCGGCGCCGCAGGCTGCTCTCGGTCCGCAGGAGAATCGGCTATCTGGGGACCGACGCCGCACTGATCGGGAACCGGACGCTGAGGACGAACCTCCTGCTCGGCCGGTACTACCACGAGAACAACCTGAATCTCACCCTGGGCGACGACGTGTTGTCCCTGTGCCGCGCGCTGGGCATCGAGGAAAAACTCGACCTCCGCCCCGCCCAGGTGGCGTCGGAGGATGCGCGGGCTGCGATCATCGTCCGGGAGATGACGAAGGGGGCCGAGGTGTTCCTCGTCGAGCAGGCCTTCGTCGCCCTGGCCCGGGCGGCCGCCGAGTTGTACATCGAGATGATCCGGAAGATGATCGACGAGGGGGTCCCCTGTGTCTACTATGCGGGGCTCACGCAGTACGATCGCCTGTTCAAGAAGCGGGACATCTACATCCGGGACGGCGTCGTGAGCGTCGTGTGAGCGCCGTCCCGCATCGAGGGAGCCATGGAACTGAAATTCAGCAGGATGGATCGGGTCGTCGGGATCTTCATCATCGTCGTCCTCGCCCTCATGGTGGGCTCCGTCGTCCTCATCGGGAGGGGCAAGGACTGGTTCCGGCCGACGGTGACCTACTACGCGGAGTTCAAGGAGAACTACAACCTCGCGCCGGGCTCCCCTGTGAAACTCTACAAGGCCGACATCGGGAAGGTCCGAAGCGTGGCGCTCGTCGGGGACGCCGTCCGCGTCCGGCTCTCGATCTTCGAGGAGTACCACACGCGGTTCCGGGAGGACACGGTGGTGACCGTCGAAAGCCCCACCCTCATCGGGTCCGAGTACGTGGCCGTGCGTCCGGGCAAGCCCGAGAGCCGGCTCATCGAGGCGGGCGGGACCGTCAAGTCCGAGGAGAAGAGGACCCTTTCGGAGATCCTCGCCGAGTACGAAGTGGAGGAGACGGCCAGGCGTCTCACGGAGACCATCCGGAACCTGGCCGACATTATCGACGAGCTGCGGGACCCCGAGGGGCCCCTGTTCCGGTCGCTCAACAGCATCGAAAAGAACCTGAGAAACGTGGAGACCGTCACCGCCGACCTGAGGGACGGCAAGGGGACGGTGGGGCAGCTGTTGCGCTCCGACGAATTGATCGACCGGGTGAACACGTCCATGGAGCGGCTCGACAACGTGCTGCAGAATCTCGAGGGCTCCACCCCCGAGGTCACGGCGAACCTGAAGGAGAGCATGGAGAAGATCCGGGAGATCACGGCCCATCTCGAAAAGGGGAGCCGTGACGTCCCCGCCGTGATCCGGACGACGAAGCGCGGCATCCAGGAGATCCGCGACGGGGTCGACGAGATCAACCGCGTCGTCAAATCCCTCGAGAAGAACCCCCTCATCAAGGGAAACCTCCCCCCGAAACCGGAGGGGAAGGACCTGGATGCGGGACTCAGGAAGTGAGGCGGTTATGAACACGGTGAGACTCTTCCTGTTGACGGCACTGGCGGTCCTGGCGGCGTCGTGCGGCGGGACCCGGGAAGCCGTCGTCCCCGGGCATCTCAGCGCGGGCGACGAGCAGACCGCCAAGGGGATGCCCTTCTACGAGCGGGGCTGCTATGCCCGGGCCCTGGAGCACTTCACCCGCGCCCAGGAGCTCTACACGGCCGTCGGGGACAGACGCGGCATGGCCATGAGCGCGAACAACATCGGCGTCGTCTACCGCGCCGTGGGGGAAGCGCAGGCGTCCATCCCCTTCTTCGAGGACGCACTGCGGATCTACCGGGGACTCGGCGAACCCGACCGGGTGCGCCGGACCCTGTCGAACCTCGCGGCCGCCCAGGTGGACGCGGGCAATTACGCGTCGGCAGACAGGAACATCGACGAGGCGCTGAAGATCGAGACCCGGCAGGCCCCGTTTGCCCCGGCCATGACGGTGAAGGGCATCCTGCTGGCAAAGCAGGGCAACGCGGCGGGGGCCGAGGCGATGCTGAAGGAAGCCCTTGCTGAGATCGGCCGGAGGCACCCCGAAGGAGAGGCGGCGACAAGCTTCGCCATGGGGGAGCTCCTGCTCGGGCAGGCTCGCTACAAGGAGGCCGTCCCCTACTTCGAGAAGGCCCTCGCGAGCGACCGCAAGGCAGGCTTCTACCGCGGGATTGCCGATGACCTCGCCGCCCTGGGCCGGTGCAGCGCGGGGCTTCGCGACGACGCCGCGGCCGTGGCGTCCTGGGAGCAGAGCGTGCGGATCTATGCCCTGCTCGGGATGGAGGAAAAGGTCCGCTCAACCCTTGGCCTGCTCGAGGAGTCGGCGAAGCGCTCGAACCTCGACATCGACCTCACCCGCACCCTGGCAGAGCTGTGGCTCAAGGGGGAGATGACGGAGAGCCTCTGCGAATGACACTTCTAAAAACAGTTTTAAGTTTTGAATGTTGAGTTTTGAATTTAGGAAACACATACCCATTCATCGTTCATAACTCAAAACTCACAACTCAAAATTCGGTGTACCATCTTGAAAAAACAGGTATGAGTTTTGAGTTTCGAGTTATGAGTTGAAAAGGAAAAACCAAGCCTTCCCCAATTCATAACTCAACATTCATAACTCAAAACTCGGTGGACCATGGACGTCTTCGGCCTCGGCCAATGTTCCCTCGACGTGATCGGGCGCATCGCCGCCTGGCCGATCCCCGATACGAAGTGCGAATTTCACGACATGGTCATCCAGGGGGGCGGGCCCGTGGCCACGGCCCTCGTGGCCCTTTCCCGCTGGGGTCTCTCCTGTCACTTCGCCGGGGTGGTGGGCGACGATTCCTTCGGGCGGCAGATCGCCGGCTTTCTCCGCGACGAAGGCGTCGAACTCTCGGGGCTCGTCGAGAGGCCCGGAGAGAGATCGCAGTTTGCCTTCATCGCCGCGGAACCCGGCGGGCGGCGGACCCTTTTCTGGCAGAGGCCCACGGGGAGGGCCCTCGAACCGGCGGAGCTCCGGCGCGACGTTTTGCGTTCCTGCCGCGTCCTGCACACCGACGGCCTCTTCATTGAGGCATCCCTTGCCGCCGCGGCGGAGGCAAAACGGGTGGGTGTCCTCGTCGCCGCAGATGCCGGAACCCTCCGGGAGGGCATGCTCGAGCTGGCGCGACTGAGCGACTGTTTCGTGAGTTCCGAGACCTTTGCCCGGGCGCTGGTCGGCGGGGACGATCCCCTGGGGGCCTGCCGGAGGATCCTGGAGCTGGGCCCCCGGATCGCCGGCGTCACCCTGGGCGCAAGGGGCTACGCGGCAATGTTTGACGGCAGGACGATCGTGAAGCCCGCCTGCACCGTCGAGGCCGTGGACACGACGGGGTGCGGCGACGTCTTCCACGCCGGGCTCACCTACGGCCTCGCCCGCGGATGGGACCCCGAGAGGAGTTTCGACCTCGCGGCCTGGGCGGCGGCGCAGGTGGCGACGAGGCTGGGGGGTCGCGCAGGGATCCCGTCCCGGCAGGCCCTTTGCGATGAAGGATTCGCATGAGCGGAAACGGGGTATCCTCGCACGACGCCTACGGATCTGCCCGGTAGCTCAGGACGGTGTTTGGAAAGGACCATCACGGGCGCATGGAAGGAAGGGTCATCATCATCGGCGCGGGACTTGCGGGGCTGGCGGCCGCCTGCGCCGCGCAGCAGGAAGGGGCGTCGGTTCTCGTGGTCGACCGGGGCCCCATCGGCCTGGGGACGAACTCCGCCCTGGCAAACGGGGTGATGTCGGGCCCCGCGGAGCGGCACCGCGCCGAGGAACACATCCGCGACACGCTGCGCGTGGGGGGCGGGCTCAACTGCGCCGCCCGGGTCGGGCTCACGGCCCGCGAGGCGCCGGCGGCCTTCCGGCGTCTCCGTTCCGTCGGGGTTCCCATCAGGGAGCGCGGCGCCCAGAGAACGGTCGTGTCGCCCGAGCCCTCGGTGATCCCCGGGGTGACCCTGATGCGGATGCTGGCGGCTCACGTGCGGCGCCTCGACGGCGTCCGTGTCCTTCCCGGCTTCTGCGTGACGGAACTCCTGCTGCGCGACGGCCGCGCCTGCGGGGTCCTGGGGATCAACCGCAGCGGCGAGCAGGCGCGGATCGAGGCGCCGGCCGTCATCCTGGCGACGGGCGGGGCCGGGGCCGTCTGGCGAAGGCACGACAACCAGAAACGGATCATGGGGCAGGGCTACGCGCTGGCCGCGCGGGCCGGGCTTTCGCTGCTGGACATGGAGTTCGTGCAGTTCTATCCCCTCGTGCTGGCCGACCCGGGGCTTGCGGCCCTGATCGTGTATCCGCCCTTTTCGCGGGAGGCAAGACTCACCGACGCCACCGGCGCCGACATCCTCGCAAAGCACGGTCTTGCCGACGTCAACGACGCGATCGTCAAGAAGCGCGATTTCTTCTCGGCCCTTCTCTTCGAGGAGGAGAAATCGGGGGGTGCCTTTCTCGACCTGCGGGGCGTCCCCGACGCGGCCTGGGACGTTCACCCCCTGGCCATCTTCCGGCGGCTGCGTTTCCCCTTCCGGGGAAGGCCCGTGGCCGTCGCGCCCGCCGTGCACTTCATGATGGGCGGCGTGCGGGCCGACGAGACGGGCGAGACGGAGCTGGAGGGGCTCTTTGCCTGCGGGGAGATCCTCTGGGGCCTTCACGGGGCGAACCGCCTGGGAGGAAACGCCCTGACGGAGTGCATCGTGTCGGGTGCCCTCGCGGGCCGGTGTGCCGCGGAACGGGCCCTGGTCCGGGCGGGCGCCCCGTCCTGTGGGCAGGGGCTGGAGCCCGTGCCCCATGCCGGTGCCGCGGGGACGGCGTCGGATTATCGTGAAATCCTCAAAGACCTTCGCGATGCGGCGTGGGCGGGGGCCGGGATCGTCCGGGCGGAAGGATTCATGGGCGGAGCGCTCTCCGCGCTCGACGGGGTCGAGGCGCGGCTGGGTCGGCTTGCGCCGCGGACCGCGGGGGAGAGGATTGCCCACTGCGACCTCCGTGCCGGGGCCCTGACGCTGAGGGCCGTCCTGCAGGCGGGCATCGGAAGAGAGGAGAGCCGCGGGAGCTTCCTGCGGAGCGATTACCCGGCACAGGACGACAGCCGCTGGCGGCGCAACTCCTGTCTTCGCTACGACGCGGTGGGGGGCGGATTCACCGTGCGCTACCTGCCCGTGGAAGACGCCTGAGCAGGGGGCGATGTCGGAGGGGGCGTTCACATCCATGAAACACATGCTGTCCCTTGCGTTTCTTGCCGCCGCCTGCGGCCTCGTGGCGTGGCTGTGGTGGCCCCTGGCTGTCGAACTGCTCCAAACGGGGATCCCGGCAGACGCGGACGACCACCGCGTCTCCCATCACGTCTGGCTGACCGGGTTCATCTTCATCAGCGTCCTTTTCGTGTTCCTGGGAATCCGGAACATCGGCAGAAACGGGGACAGGCGCTGACGGCGCGAAGCCGGCGAGGAGGCCCCCATGAACCGTCTTGCTCGAATCCTGCCCGTGGCCGTTGCGGCCGGTGTGCTCGCCTGGCTGTGGTACTCGGCGTGGCCGGAGCTGTTCCGCGCAGGAATGCCCTCCATCACGGAGGATGCCGAGTTCGCCTTGCTGGTCCGTCTCACGGGCTTCGTCGTCCTCCTCGGCGTCGCCTTCTGGTTCGCGGCACGGAACCTCATGAAGAAGTGAGCTCCTTCAGCCGCCGTCGGGGGAGCGCAGCAGGGCTTTGAGCGACTCGAGCGAATCGGCCTCCTCGGGCGGCTTGTCCTTCCACTTCACGATGCGGGCCCTGCGCAGGGCGAGGCCCGATTTGCGCCGCGCCGACGGCTCGACGTCCTCGAAGGCGATCTCGAAGACGAGCTGCGGCCTCACCGCCCGGACGGGGCCGAATCGATCGAGGGTGTTGTGGCGGGCGAAGGCGTCGATGCGCCGGAGTTCCTCGCCCGTGAGCCCTCCCGCAATTTTCGCCACGGGGACGAGCTGTCCCCGGCGCCACAGGCCGAACGTGTAGTCCGCCAGGGGGCCCTCCCGTTCCCCATCGGCCGGCTGCGCGTAGAGAAGGATCGCGTCGATCGTGCGGGGCTCGATCTTCCATTTCCACCAGCCGCCCCGGTGCCTCCCCGCCTCGTAGGGCGAGTCGAGGCGCTTGAGCATCAGCCCCCCGGCCCGGACGTCCCGGCATTTCCTGCGCCTCGCCGTCAGGTCTTCCCAGGCGTCATCGGCCAGGACGGGCGAGAGGCGGAGCCTTTCCGCCGCGCCGGACCGCGCGAGAACCCTTTCCAGGGCCTCCCGCCGCTCGCGCAGGGGCGCCTGACGGATGTCTCTGCCCTCCCATTCGAGAGCATCGAAGGCCATGAAGACCACGGGGACCTCCTCGAGGAGGTCGCGGGGCACGGACAGGCGCCCGATCCGTTTATGCAGGAGGCCGAAGGGCAGGGGCTCCCCACCCTTCCACGGCAGGATCTCGCCGTCGAGGACCGTGCCGTCGGGCAAGCCGGCCGCCGCCCCGGCGAGCTCCGGGAATGCGCGGTTGATCAGCTCGCCGCCGCGGGACCAGAGGAACACGCTCCCGGCGCGCTTCACGGCCTGGGCGCGGATCCCGTCCCACTTCCACTCGGCGGACCAGTGCCGTCGGGGCCCCAGGGTCTCCGGCATCCCCTCGAGCGGGCAGGCGAGGTGAAACGGGTAGGGGCGGCTGACTTCCGCGCCGCCGCCGTCGGATGAGAGCAGGGCGCGGAAGAACTCCGCCGTCGGTTCCCAGGGCGCCAGGAGGCGATGCGCGATGGCGCCGGCCTCGAGACCGGCGAACTCGCCGAGCGCGCGCAGGACCGTCTGCCGCGAGACGCCGGCACGGAAGCCGCCCGTGAGCATCCGGTTCCAGACAAAACGCTGCCTCTCGTCCATCTCCCGCCAGGTCTCTTCGACCCACCGGCGGACCAGCCCGGCGTCCGCATCCTGCATGGGCAGGAGCCTCTCCTCCACGAGTTCCCGGAGGCCCCGCGGGCTCGGGCCGCCCGCCCCGGGCACGACGAGGGCGATCGTCTCGGCCGAATCGCCCACCGCCTCCCGGCATGCCTCGAAGAGCCACGCGGGAATGCCCGCCGCCGAGCAGGCCCACTGCCTCAGTGCGGACGATGCGACGGCGCGCCCCGTCTTCTCGCCGCAGAGGAGGTACAGCGCCCAGGCGGCATCGCCCGGCGGAGCGTCCGCAAAGTAGCGCTTCAGCGCCTCGACCTTTCGCGAGGCCTTTGTCGTCTCGTCAAGTTCGAAGCACAGATGGGTGAAGTGTCTCATCACAAACTAAAGTCATGGAGTATTGGTATCATGGGATCATGGGGCACGGCATGGGATTTCTTTTCCCATGATTCCATTGCTCCAGCATCCCCGTATTTCGTTCTTCCTAATCTTCCGCCGTCTCGTCGGCGGCGAACCCGGCCTCGAGCGGCTGCGCGTCGAGGCCTTTCTCCCGGAGCATGCGGACGACGGAGCCGATGTAGCCGTGGGTGACGACGACCTCGCCGGCGCCCGTCGCGGCGACGGCCTCCATCAGGCCGGGCCAGTCCGCGTGGTCGGAAAGCACGAACCCCCGGTCGACGCCGCGGCGCCGTCTCGCCCCGCGCAGTCGCATCCAGCCCGAGGCCAGCGCGGTGGAGCAGGCGCCGAGGGATCTCATCCAGGTCGTGTGACGCGCTGAGGGCGGCGCGAGGACGATCGCCCGGCTGAAGTCGGCCTTCTTCCCGGCCGCTTCCACGGGAATCGTGTTCGGCAGCCCCACCCCGCTCATCCGGTAGCGGCGGTTCATCTCCTCCACGGCGGCATGGGTGAAGATGGGCCCCTGCTTGGGGTCGAGGCCCATGAGGATCCGTTGGGCCTTTCCGAGGGCGTAGGCAAAGATCACGCTGGCGCGGCCCTCCTCCTGGTTGGACCGCCACCAGGCGCGGATGTCGGCGAACACCCTCGACGGCTCGTCCCAGCGGTAGACGGGAAGGCCGAAGGTGGACTCCGTGATGAAACAGTGGCAGCAAAGGGGCTCGAAGGGGGCGCAGGTGGGGTCGGGCTGGAGCTTGTAGTCGCCGCTGAACACGGTGACGTGCCCCCGGTGTTCGACCCGGACCTGGGCCGATCCCAGGATGTGCCCCGCCGGATGCAGCGAGAGGCGGACCCCGTCGAGGTCGACGGGCTCCCCGTATTCCACGAGCCGGATCCGGGCGTCGTTCCCCAGCCGGGTCCGCAGGACGTGGGCCCCCTTCCTCGAGGCCAGATACTCCCCGCACCCGCGGGCGGTGTGGTCACCGTGCGCGTGCGTGATGACGGCCCGCTCGACGAGGCCTCGGGGGTCGATGTGAAAGCGCCCGGCCTCGCAGGCAAGGCCCTGTTCTGTCATCCGCAGGGAAACCATGATGGGCGGAGTATGGCACAAACACGGGGGGCCTGCAACGGCGGCAGTCCTCCGGAGGCCCGGCCGCTTCTCAAAATGTCCTTGACAGCCGTTGTGGGGTGGCGCTATGGTTCGCCCTGTGGTCTAAGGGGGGGACCATTCTGGAGGGACCAGGGGCCGCTGATCCAGGGTCTGTCGGACGGTTCCCGGTTTTTCTGTCAGAGTGTCTGCTCCCGGCCATCGAGAATTTTTCACAGGAGGGAACACGATGGCGCAGGGAATCGTCAAGTGGTTCAACGAGAAGAAAGGATTCGGCTTCATTCAGCAGGACGGGGGCGGCGATCTCTTCGTCCATTATACGGCCATCAAGGCAGCCGGGTTCAAGAGCTTGCAGGAGGGGCAGCGGGTCCAATTCGAGGTCGAGACGACCGACAGGGGCCCGAAGGCGAAGAACGTGGAAACGATCTGAACGCGACAAGACCCTGGGAGAAGCGGCGCCCGCGCGGTGCCGCTTTTTTTTGCGCGCGGCGCGCCCGGAATTTTCCGATAGAATTGAAACGCAAAGGCTGATATAGAAACGGCAATAGCCGTCTTCACGATGATTCCCGTTCTTCCGCTCATTCTATCAAGGAGGTGAGGTCCCATGGCATCGGCAGCGTTTTTGAGAGAGTGCAATGTGTTCCAGGGATTGAGCGACGCGCAGATCGACAGGCTCATTGCGATTGCAAAGGACGAATCCTTTCCGACCGGGACCCTTCTCTACAAGGAAGGTGACCCGTCGACCCACCTCTATCTGGTCGAACAGGGAAAAGTCTTTCTGGAAATGAAGAGCGACATGGGGCCCACCCGGCCCCCGATGCAGGTCATCATCGACGTTGTGACCCGCCGGGAGGCCTTCGGCTGGTCCGCCTTCGTCGAACCTAACCTCCACACCCTGAGCGCGCTGATCGCCGAGCCGACGAAAATGATCGTCTTCGACGGCGGCAGGCTGAAAGCCCTCATGGAGGAGGACTGCGGGATGGGGTTCGAGATCATGAAGGGGCTCACGCGGCTTCTTGCCCAGCGGCTCAACCACACGCGGGTGCTGCTCATCGGCGAGAGGGCACTGGCAACCCTGACGGGTAACACGGAATACGCCTAGAAAAGGCGGGGATCGCTCAACGGACAAGAGGCGGGGATTTCGGTCCTCGCCTTTTTTTCGTCTATCTCGTTCATTTCGTCTATTTGGTCTATTTCGTCCAAAGAAAGGATTAGCGCCCATCAATCGAGTTGACGAAACGGACCGGACAGACTAGAAAGACCAAACGGACTAAATAGACGAAACAGACGAAACAGACCAAAATATGCTTTCACTCCAGGACATCTCCAAACAGTACGGCCCCAAAGTGCTCTTCGAAGGGCTCTCCCTGTTCATCGGCGAGCGCGACCGGATCGCCGTCGTCGGCTCCAATGGGACGGGCAAATCGACGCTGATGAAGATCATCACGGGGGAGGTGGAGGCCGATGCGGGCCTTCTTCACCGGTCGCGGTTCACCACGGTCGGCTACCTGCCCCAGGAGCTCGTCGGGCACTCGGGCCGGTCGCTCCTGGAAGAGACCCTGAAGGCCTTCGAGGACGTCCAGCGGCTCCACATGCGGTTCGACGAAATTTCCGCGGAGATCCGGTCGAGGACCGCCGCCGGGGAGGCGGGCCCGGAGATCGACGGCCTTCTCGCCGAGATGGGGCGGGTCCAGCACCGCATCGAGGACTGCGAGGGGTGGCGCATCGAGGCCAGGGCCAAGGAGATCCTCTTCGGGCTGGGGTTCCGGGAGCGGGACCTCGAGCGTCCCTCGGGCGAGTTCAGCAGCGGATGGCAGATGCGGATCGAGCTGGCGAGGCTCCTGCTGCGCGAGCCCTCGGTGCTGCTTCTCGACGAGCCCACGAACCACCTCGACATCGAATCCCTCGAGTGGCTCGAGAGCTATCTCAAGACCTACGCGGGAGCGCTGCTGCTCGTGTCCCACGACCGGCGGTTTCTGGACAATCTCGTGGGGCGCACCGTCGAGATGTCCCGAGGCCGGGCGACGGAGTACGCCTGCAACTACTCGGGCTACCTGCGCGAGAAGGAGGCGCGCCGAACCCTTCTCGAGGCGGCCTTCGAGAACCAGCAGAAGAGGATCCGCGAGACGGAGCGCTTCGTCGAGCGCTTCCGCGCCAAGAGCACGAAGGCCCGACAGGTTCAGAGCCGGGTCAAGCAGCTCGAGAAGATCGACCTCATCGAACTCGAGACCGACGAGCAGGAAATCGCCTTCCGGTTCCCCCCGCCGCCCCGGCCGGGCAGGATCGTGCTTCAGCTCGAGGACGTCGACAAGCGATACGGGGATGTCGCCGTCTTCGAGAGGGTGTCGCTCACCGTCGAACGGGGGGACCGCATCGCCGTGCTCGGCGTCAACGGCGCAGGCAAGTCGACGCTGGTCCGGATGCTGGCGGGCATCGAACCCTTCCAGGCCGGCCGCCGCGCCGAGGGGCACCAAGTCACCGTTTCCTACTACGCCCAGAACCAGGCCGACGCGCTCGACCCGGCCAAGACGGTCCTGGAGTCCATCGAGGAGGTGGCGCCCTTCGGGGCCGGGGGGAACCTCCGGACCCTCTTGGGGCACTTCCTCTTTTCCGACGACGACGTCTTCAAGCGCGTCTCCGTGCTCTCCGGCGGCGAGAAGAGCCGGCTGGCCCTGGCAAGGATGCTCCTCGTGCCGGCCAACTTCCTGATCCTCGACGAGCCGACCAACCACCTCGACATGCGCTCCAAGGAGGTGCTGAAGGAGGCCCTGCGGGCCTTCGACGGGAGCTTCGCGATCGTCTCGCACGACCGGGATTTCCTCGCGGGCCTCGTCACAAAGGTGCTCGTGGCGCGCGACGGGGGGTTGGTCCTCTACCCGGGTTCCGTCGACGACTACCTGCGGATCTGGCACGAGCGCGAGGGGCAGGGGCCGGGCGGCGAGACCCGGGGGGATGCGGACCCGAACGGCAAGAGCCGCCTGCAGCAGGAGCGCGAGCGCAAGCGGGACGAAGCGGAGCGCAGGCAGGAGCGCTACCGCAGGGTGAAGCCGCTGAGGGAAGACCTGGAGGCGGTGCTTGCGGCAATCGACCGCACGGAAAAGCGAAAGGCCGAGCTGGAGGCACTCCTGGCCGACCCCGCGACCTACGGGGACGGCAACCGGGCAAAGCTCATCGGCGGCGAGTACCGGGAGGTCGCTCCGGCGCTCGACAGCCTCTATCAGCGATGGAGCGACCTGCAGGGGAGGATCGATGCCATCGAGCGGGAGGAAAAGGAAGAATGAAAAAAGGGGAGCCGAAGCCCCCCTTTCCGTCTTGCGCCGATGTCCCTGCCGATCAGCCGCAGGAACCGCTGCAGCCGCCGCAGCCGTCTGCCTTCTGAAGCCGCGATTCGATGGAATAGCCCGACCCGCGTGGCGTCTCGATGAAATCCACCTTGATCGGCTTGACGTCCTCGTAGAGGGCTTTTTCGATCATGAAGGTGAGGCCGTTCCGGGTGAAAATCTCGTCGCTTTCGTTTGACTCGTCCAGAGCCATGCCCAGGGAGGGCCCGGCTCAGCCGCCCTCGTTGAGGAATATCCGCACGAGAGGCTTGTCGTCGCGCTCCCTGAAGAACGCGAGCATCATCTCTTCCGCTTTGGGGGTGATTTCGAACATCAAAGTTCCTCCGGAAAATTTCAATTGTAATTAATGTGCACACGAAAACTGCCTTGTCAAACGATATTTTAAAGGGTATCGGGGATAGGGTCTAGGGTTTCGGGTATAGGGGTTGAAGGTACTCAGAACTGTTTATAAGCTAATCTTTTTCCACCCCGATACCCCTCTTCTACCCGATACCCTCAACCGAGCGTCCATCAAAGGCAATAGACCCGGAAAACCATTCAGCCGACGCAAGGAGACAGGCCATCAAACACTTCCTGCTCATCCACCCCCCCGTCGCCAAGGCCTGCGAGCCGCCTGGCGGTATCGCGCGGCTGGCCGGCTGCCTGAAGGAAAACGGGGTCGGCTGTACCGTCCTGGACGCGAACCTGGAAGGCCAACTGCGACTCCTGGCGGAGGCGGCCGAGCCGGCCGGCCGGGAATTCGACACCTGGACGGCGCGGGCATGCCGAAGACTGCCGGAGCATCTCGCGGCGCTCCGGGCCCCGACACTCTACGGCAATGCGGACCGGTACCGGCGCTGCGTCAACGACGTCAACCGCCTGCTCGCATGGCGGGGCCGCGAGGCCGGGGTCTCGCTCTCGCTGGCCGATTACCAGGACCCCGGGCTCTCGCCCCTTCGGTCGGAGGACCTTCTCCGGGCTGCCCGGGAATACCGGTCCAACCCGTTTATGCCCGGGCTTGCCCGCCGGATCGAAGCGCTTGTCGAGAAGAACGCCCCCGACGCCGTCGGCCTCTCCCTGAACTACCTGAGCCAGGCCTTCGGCGCCTTCGCGCTGCTGGGCTTTGTCCGGGACCGCTTCCCCGGGATTGCGACCGTGCTGGGGGGAGGGCTCGTGACGTCGTGGCTCAGGCGAACGGGCGGCCGCAACCTCTTCGCGGGACTCGTCGATCACTGCGTTTCAGGTCCCGGGGAGGGCTTTCTCCTCGGTCTTGCAGGGGTCGAGGCCGGCGGGATGCGTCTCGCACGCCCCGACTACGGCGGCTTCCCCGGGGGCGATTACCTCTCGCCAGGGCCGGTTCTCCCGTACAGCGCCTCGACGGGCTGTCCCTGGCGCCGCTGCACCTTCTGCCCCGAGCGTGCCGAGGGGCAAATCTTCCGGCCCGTCCCGGAGGCGCAGGTCCAGTCTGACCTCGGCGCGCTCGTCGCGGACGTGCGGCCCGCCCTCATCCACGTTCTCGACAGCACGATGAGCCCCCGTTTCCTCGAGCACCTGGCCCTCCGCCCGCCGGGCGCGCCCTGGTACGGGTTCACCCGGGTGAGCCCCCGGCTGGGCGACGAGGATTTCTGCCGGGCCCTGCGGGCCTCGGGGTGTGTCATGCTGAAGCTCGGCCTCGAGTCGGGCGACCAGGGGGTGCTCGACGCCCTCGAAAAGGGGATCCGCGTCAACGAGGCCTCGCGAGCCCTGCGGGCCCTGAAGGAGGCGGGCATAGGGACTTACGTCTACCTTCTCTTCGGAACGCCGGCGGAGGATGCCGATGCGGCCGAGCGGACCCTTGCGTTTACGGCGAGGCACGCCGGCCTGATCGACTACCTCAACCTGGCCGTCTTCAATCTGCCGGCCGGCTCGGTGGAGGCGGGCCGCCTGAAGATGCGCCCCTTCTACGAGGGGGATCTTTCGCTGTACGCCGATTTCGAGCACCCGTCCGGCTGGGGGCGCAGGGAGGTGCGGGACTTCCTGGACCGCAGGTTCCGGCGGCATCCCGCCATTGCGCCCATCGTGAGACGTCACCCGCCGTTTTTCACGTCCAATCACGCGCCGTTTTTTCTAGATTTTTGTTGAAAATTTTGTTGAAAGACGACAAAGTGAGTGCGAATTCGGGGGGAGAAAATGGCTATCCCCTTTAAATAAATGGGTAAAAAGAGGAAATCCGGCAGATTCCTTGCAAAGAAGCTGCAAGAGGCAGGGGAGATTGTGTCCAAACCCTGATGGTTGCCAGTCGGGCTGCCCGATCGCAGGGCCCACGAGAGCAAAAGGACGGTAAGCCGGCATGAGCACAGGCAGACTCAGCATGAGAATGGACATCCGCAGGAACTTGACCCTCCGCAACCAGATCGAGCAGAACGGCCTCCTGATCATCGCCGTGGCGATGGCCCTGATCTACTGGATCTTCGACTCCATGGTGACGGACCAGTTCTGGACACGCCTCCTGGTGGTGGTCCTCATCTTCACTTACGGCATGATGACCCAGTTCCTCATCAACCAGCGCCGCGAGGCCGAGGAGGCCCTCCAGCACGCCCACGACGAGCTGGAAGAGCGGGTCCAGATCCGCACGGCGGAGCTGAGCCGCGCCAACGAGGAGCTCCAGCGCGAGATCCGCGAGCGCAAGCAGGCCGAGGAGCAAAAGAAGAAGCTCGAGAACCAGCTCCTGCATGCCCAGAAGATGGAAGCCATCGGGACGCTGGCCGGCGGCATCGCCCACGACTTCAACAACCTGCTGCAAGCCATCTCGGGCTACACGCAGCTGCTGCTCATGCGCAAGGACTCGAGCGACCCCGACTACGGCAAGCTCGAGGTCATCCAGACCTCCACCCTGAAGGCCAGCGAGCTGACGAAGCAGCTCCTGATCTTCAGCCGCAAGATGGAGAGCAAGCTCAAGCCCCTCGACCTCAACCACGAGGTCATGCAGGTCTGCAAGATCCTCCAGCGGACGATCCCGAGGATGATCACGATCGACCTCAAGCTTTCCGAGAACCTCAAGGTCGTCAACGCCGACTCGGCGCAGCTCGAGCAGATCCTGATGAACCTGGGCGTGAACGCCCGCGACGCCATGGCCGACGGGGGCACCCTCACGTTCCAGACGGAGAACGTCTACCTCGACCGGGGGTACACGACCTCCATGCTGGGCGCAACCCCCGGCGAGTACATCCTTCTGACCGTGTCGGACACGGGCCACGGGATGGACAAGGAGACGTTGCAGCACATTTTCGAGCCCTTCTACACCACGAAGGAGGCGGGCAAGGGGACCGGGCTGGGACTGGCCATCGTCTACGGCATCGTCCAGAACCACAACGGCTACATCCAGGTCGACAGCCGGCCCGGCGGCGGGACGACGTTCCGCATCTACTTCCCCGTCTTGAAGGGCGACGGGACCGAGAAGGGCGCCGAGGCGAAGGCGCCGGCTGACGCCCCCCGGGGCAAGGAGAGGATCCTGCTGGTCGACGACGAGAAGACCGTCCTCGACATCGGCCAGGACCTGCTTCGCCAGTACGGCTACGAGACCATCCTGGCCGACGGCGGCGAGAAGGCCATCGAGATTTACCGCAAGGAGAAGGACCGGATCGACCTCGTGATCCTCGACCTCATCATGCCCGGCATGGGCGGTCAGAAGTGCTTCCAGGAACTCCTGAAGATCAACCCGAAGATCAAGGTCATCATCTCCACGGGCGCCTCCGCGGAGGAGCAGGTCCGCGAGGCCTTCAACCCGCACCCCGTGGGTTTCGTGAGCAAGCCTTACCAACTCAAGGACATGCTGGCAAAGGTGCGGGAAGTCCTCGACGCGAAAACGAATTAGGAGCGCCTGCAGACACCGGCGGTCAAGGACCGGGGAGCCCCCCGGTCTTTTTTTTTATGCCCGACGCGGATCGCCCGGGCGATTCCGGTCTGCGCGGCATGCGACAGAGTCCCCCTTTTCTTGCCCTGCACCCTGTCCCCTGTCCCTTGAGCCCTTCCAACGTTGGCACGAATTCTGAATAAAACACGATTCAGATTGACCTTCTGTTCAGCGGGGTTGTCCCCTTTTTCCTGCCGCAGGCGCGGCTGACGAGGGAAAGGAAAGGAAAACGAAGCGATGAGGAAGATAACCCGTATGGCCGACAGCTACGATCTGGTCTACGAGCGCAGACGGCTCGAGCGGTTCGATCTCCAGGTCCCCGCCAAGATCGAGGTGTTGTCCTCGCCGGACACGGCCTCCATCCTCGAACTCCTGACGAAGGACATCTGTGCGGGGGGGGCCTACTTCCCCACCAAGACGGCGCTTGCCTCGGGCACCAAGGTCAAGCTCGACATCCTCCTGCCGGTCCGCAATGTCAACACCCTCAGCGACAACACGAGAGGGCTCATCAAGGTCAACGGGACGGTGATCCGTTCCGGTCCGGCCGGGATGGCCATCGGCTTCGACACGGGGTACCTGATCACCCCATTCCGTGAAGCGATGAACTGACACCCAATCCTCCTTCCCATATGAAAAAAGCAGGGCAAAGCGCCCTGCTTTTTTTGTGCCCAGCTGCCAGCTATGCCCGGGCGGGCCGATTCAGGCCCTGCCCTACCGTCGTTCAAGGGGCCAAAGGAGGAGGGAAAAGCCCCCGGAAGGCAAACAGCCAAGGAGGGGGAGGCTGCATGCCTGCTGGCTTCGGTAGGGCTGGGGCGAGATTCGTTCGGTCCGTGCGAGAAGTGCTGTGTGAGTGTGAATAGGAGAAGCGATACCGAAACCGATGTATCACTTTTGCACCTAATATAGTGCCCTCCCCGGGGAAAAGCAAGGGTAGGGCAAAGGTTTTTTGCTGCCCGTCAACCCGTTGATTCTCATTGTGTTTTGCGTGCGAAACCCCTTCCCGCCCCGGCGTAAAAAAAACTGGCAATCGGGCGGTGATTTGTTAAAATGACGCTGCGCGCCTTGCAGGAGCCTTTTTCAAGGGGCAAGCCAAAGATTTGACAGGGGGCCGAAGGCCCTTTTTTTCTGCACCCGGCGCTGCCCGACCCGAAACAGACCACGGAGAACGAAACATGACGTACCCGAGTGAAACGGTCACGGCAAAGCAATATTCCACGGCTCTCGCTGCCCAGGGGGCCCTGCTCGTGAGCATCGTGAGTGTTGCCCACAGCTTTGTCCACCTCCGCATCGGTGCCGTGGGAGCCAAGAACCTCGAGGTGGAACGCCTCAATCTCGGCGAGTTCGTCCAGTTCGAGGGCGCCGACGGGGCGCTTTACGAGGTCCGTCTGCTTGCCGTGGAGGGATTCGACACGGCGACGATGATGGTGACCCGCATCCGGTGACCCAACAGAAGAAGAGGGTGAGAAGGTAAGAGGGGAAGAAGGTAAGAAAGTAGGATAATGTCACAACCGGTGGGCATTTCCAACCTTCTCACCTTCCCACGTTCTTACCTTCTTGATTTTGTCCGCCCGGTCCCGGACCGGGATTTCCATGAGGGGTGAGGTTCGATGGACACGCTCTTCGATTCCGTGATGCTTTCCCGCCTCCAGTTTGCCGCCATGGCCATGGTCCACATCTCCTTCTCGGTGCTGACCGTCGGGGTTGCCCTGTTCATCGCCGTCATGGAGGGCCTCTGGCTAAGGACGAGGGACCCCGTCTACTACGGCCACGCGCGCTTCTGGAGCCGGCTGCTGCTGCTGAACTTCGGTATCGGCGTCGTCACGGGGCTTCCCCTCGAATTCGCCTTCGGCAGCAACTGGGCGCCCTTCGCGGCGAAGAGCGCTTTCTTCGGCGAAATCCTCGGCACGGAGACGCTGTCGGCCTTCATGCTCGAGGCGGGGTTCCTGGGCATCATGATCTTCGGCTGGAACCGGGTGCCCCCCAAACTCCACTTCTTCTCCACCTGCATGGTCGTCCTCGGCTCCTCCCTCTCGGTGTTCTGGATCATGGTGGCCAATTCCTGGATGCAGTCGCCCGCCGGAGTCGTCGTCGACGGCGGCCGGATCATCCTCACAAGCTTCCGGGAGGCGATCTTCAACCCCGACATGGTGATCAGCACGGCCCACATGTATCTCGCCTGCCTCCAGACGAGCCTCTTCGTCGTCGGCGGGATCAGCGCCTGGTACGTTCTGAAGGGCCGCCACACGGCGTTCTTCGCCCGGTCCTTCCAGGTGGCCCTGATCGCCGCCCTCGTGATCGCGCCGCTGCAGGTCTGGGTCGGGGACGAGAACGGCCGCGAAGTGGCGAACCTGCAGCCCACGAAACTGGCCGCCATGGAGGCGCACTGGGAGACGAACCCCGCGGGACAGGGGGCCGCCTGGATCATCGCGGCCTGGCCCGACGAGGCGAACCAGAGAAATCACTGGGCCGTGGAGGTTCCCTATGTGCTCAGTCTCCTGCTGACCCACTCGCCGACGGGCGAGGTGAAGGGGCTCAAGGCCTTCCCGAAGGATCTGCACCCCCCCATCCTCATGACCTTCTACCCCTTCCGGGTGATGGTCTTTGCCGGCTTCGCCTTCCTGGGCCTTGCGCTCTGGACGGGATGGCGCTGGAAGAAGGGGGCTCTTGCGGCAGACCGGCTTCCCGGCGAGAAGTGGCTTCTCTACGCCTGGGTGGCGGCGGGGCCGCTGGCCTGGGCCGCCGTGGAGGGGGGCTGGGTCACCCGGGAGGTAGGCCGACAGCCCTGGCTCGTCTACGGCCTTGTGCGAACGAACGAGGCCGCCACCGCACTCCCGGCGGGGACCGTTGCCGCATCCCTTGCGGGGTACCTCTTGATTGCCGGCCTGCTCGTAGCGGCGTTTCTGGCCCTGGCGGGGCGCGTGCTGGCGCAGGGGCCCGACCCCTCGACCCTGGAGCCCCCGCCGGCCCGATCGGCGGATTGAGAGGAGGATGCCCATGGAAACCCTGCAGACCTACCTGCCCGACTACTTCTTCCTGGCCCTGGGGCTGCTCCTGTTCCTCTACATGGCCACCGACGGCTACAACCTGGGGCTGGGGATCTTCTCGCTTTCGGCCCGCCGGGAAGAGGAGCGGGGCCTCATGATCCATTCGATCGCCTCCACCTGGCACGCGAGCCAGACCTGGCTCGTCATCCTCGGCGGCCTTCTCTTCGGCGCCTTTCCCGTCGTCTACGGCGTTGCCATGTCGGCCCTCTACGTCCCCGTCATGCTCATGCTGGCCGGGCTTGCCTTCCGGGGCGTGGCGATCGAGTTCTACCACGAATCGCCGAACCGCGCCCGCTGGGGCCTCGCCTTCGGGCTGGGCAGTCTCGTCGCGACCGTCGCCCAGGGGTTCACCCTGGGGGGGCTGTTGAGCGGCATGCCCGTCGTCGAAAGACAGTTCGCCGGAGGCTTCGGCGACTGGTTCAATCCCTTCTCGGCCCTTGTCGCCGCGGGGGGGGCGGCAGGCTTCGTCCTGCTCGGCACGACGTACCTGGCCATGAAATCGGACGGGGATCTCCGGCAGCGTGCCTTGAAGACGTCCGTTCTGGCCGCGTGGGCCGTCCTGGCCGGACTTGCCGTGATCCTGCTGTGGATGACCCTGCTGCAGCGCGAGGGCCGCTACTCCCTGCTCGCGCTGAGGCAAGGCCACTACATCTACCTCACGCTGCCCATCTTTCTCTTCGAGTTCGCCATGCTGCTGCGAAGCCTCAAGAAGGCGGAGCAGGACAAGCCCTTCCAGTGGAGCGTGCTCCTCTTCCTGACCCTCGTGGTCGGGATCGCCGCGGCCCTGTACCCCATGGCCGTCCCGCCCGGCCTGTCCATCTTCGATGCGGCGGCCCCGCCGCGCTCGCTGTGGTTCCTCTTTGCCGTGAGCGCCGTGCTGCTGCCCGTGATGCTCGCCTACAATGCGTGGCAGTACCTCGTGTTTCGCGGTAAGGCGGGACAGGAGGGCAAGCCGGAGCACTGATCTCGCGGAGATGTCCCTTTGGCTGAACCGGACCGCAAGGAATACGACTCGAAGGCGCTCGCCGCGTGCGACGGCAACGGCGGAAATCCGGCCTGTGTGGCCGTCGACGGCGTCGTCTACGACGTGAGCGCAAGCAAACTCTGGAAGGGCGGCCAGCACATGAAACGCCACCGGGCCGGCCGGGACCTTTCCGCGGACATCGCCGCGGCTCCCCACGGCAGGGAGGTGCTGGAGAAGGTCCTGCGGGCGGGCACGCTGAAGAAAGAGGCGGGCGGTGAGCGTGACATGCCGGGCTGGCTCGCGGGCCTGCTCGAAAGGGTTCCCTTCCTGCGGCGCCACCCGCACCCGATGGTGGTCCACTTCCCCATCGTGTTCCTGTACTCGGCCACGGTCTTCGACATCCTCTACATGGTGACGGGGGTGAAGTCCCTCGAGGTGACGGCCTTCCACTGCCTGGCGGGCGGGATCCTCTTCATGCCGACGGCCATGCTCACGGGCTGGTTTACGTGGTGGCTCAACTACATGGCCAGGCCCATGGTGTACGTCACCGTCAAGATGCGTCTCTCCTGGGTCCTCCTGGCGATCGCCGCGGCGGCCTTTGCCTGGCGGTTCTGCGTGCCCGGCGTGATGGACGAGGCGGGCGCCGGCCACTGGGTCTACATCGCCTTGCTTCTGTCCCTGGCCCCGATCGTGAGCGTCATCGGGTATTACGGGGGAGAGTTGACGTTTCCGACAGGGAAGGGCCACAGACCCTGAAGTGAGGAAGAGCAGAGGAGCGGAAGAGCGGAACAGGGATAAGGGAGACGATAGCCTGGTTTTTCCTAACTTCCTATTTTCATAACTTCTTAACTTCCAGGAATCCGCTGTGCGGATTACTCCAGAAGGTCCGCCTGCTTCATCCGGGCCAGGCGCATCCACGTGGGGTCGATCTCGTAGACCCAGACCTCGTGGTCCCGGTTGAACGCCCCCACGGTGTCGAGGGTCGGCTGCGAGGCGTCCTTGGCCTTGTCCCCGCCTGCCGCAATCCCCTTTGCCGCGGAGCCGTCCGCCATCGCCTCGGCGCGGGCGAAGTGCCGCCCGTCCTTTTCCGCGAGTTCGATCCGGTAGACGGTCCCGTCCTTCCGGTGGAATTCCAGCCGCGCAGGCCAGGTGAGCGTCGCAAGGTCCGCCTTGCGGTACAGATTCCGGACGGGGAATTGCTGCAGGGATTTCAGAAACTCCGCGACGGCACGGTCGTCCTGCCGCTGCCTCTTCGGGATGTTCTCCACCACGGGCCTGCCCTCGCGCAGGTCGAGGGAGAAGGCCCCCGAGCCGTTCATGCAGGCGATCCGGACGTAGTCGCTCTTGCGGCCCGGCGGCAGGTCGCGGCGGATGTAGTCGACGGTTTTCGTGCTCACCGCCGGCAGCGTGTCCGTGCTCAGGTACACCTGCTTCTCGTCCTCCATCCGGACGTAGAACCCCGGGAACCCGGGACGGTCCCGGCCGATGATGATGCCCGTCATCTTCTGGCCCGATTCGCCGAAGAAGCGGACCACCAGGCCCCCCTTCTCGCCCGCAACGCCCAGCGCCCCGTGGTTGCGCTCGTCGGCGGTCACCCGCTCGGCGCAACGGATGTCGGCGATGGCCTTGACGACCCGGTTGATCTGTTCGTTGGAGACGGGGTAGTCGTACTTGCCCGTGAGGATGAACCGTTCGTCCCGGCGCTTGAAGGTGAGCGTCTCGTCGCCCTGCTTGATGTAGATTCCGTAGACCTTCTCCGGGTTGAACCCCTGGAGGACGTAACTGCCCTCCTTGAGGGTCACCTCCTGGCGGTCCTCCATGACCCCGAGCAGGGCCACGGCCCCGGTAAGGACGGCGGCGACGACGGCGAGCAGGATCAGATGCTTCGTGTCCATGGCTTCCTCTTGGACAGGTCGATCCGGCCGAACAGGCGGCCGGCCAGGACAACCGCCGGGATGAGCAGCACCAGGGCCGGCCCCCCCAGCAGGATGAAGACTTTCCACTTCGTGAAGAGGCTCTCCACCATCGCGCGTTTCTTGTGCTGAAGGGCGGCCAGCTCCTCCTTTGCCCGCGCGATCTTCGCCTCGGTCATCTTGCGGCTGCGCAGGATCTCCTCCTTCAGGAGTGACTCCTCGCCTTCCTGGCTCTTCCGGGCCAGGGTGCCCAGCTCACTCTCCGCCGCCGCGATCTCGGCCTGCAGCGATGCGATCGCCGCCGCCGCCGATTCGTCATAGCTCTCCTCCATCCGGTCGACGGCGCTGAAGGGCCGGATGATCCTGCCGCGGGCCTTGATGCTCGCCAGCGAAACCGAGCCTGTGAGGCCCTCCATCGCGGAGAGAAGCAGATCGGCGTTGCCGCCCGCCGGCGCCGCCGCGGCCATGGCGCCCGTCAGCATGTCCACGTCGGAAAAAACGACCACAACCGGGGCGGATTTGCCGGCTGCCGGTGCACCCGCTTTTTGCGATTCCGGAACCGGCTCGCCCTCCAGGGCGCTCCGGAAACTGCCCGTGAGGCGGACCCCGAGGGTGACGATCTCCTTTCCCTCCGAGGCCCGCTGCTGCGGGTTCTCGGAGCGCACGGTGACGCCCGTCTCAGGGGCGAGGAGCAGGGCGGTGGCCGCGATCCCCGGCACCGCCTTGACCTGCAGCGCGCCTGCGTTGAAGACCCGGACCTGTGTCACGCCGGTGTTGAGCCCCTCTTCGTGGCGGATGGCCTGGCCCCGGAGGGTCATCAGGGTTGCCGGCCCCGCCGCTGTGCGGGCCGCGGTCCCCGGATCGGCGGCGATCACGTCGGGCGTCATCTCGCAGCCCCATGCGGATAGAAGGCGGTTGAGGTTCGAGGCGTTCTGTCCGGGCGCGTAGGCGCTGCCCGCGGCGTACCCCGGGGCGTCTGCCATGAAGGCGGGGTCCTGGAAGACGACGAGCTTGCCGCCGCCCGTGACGTACCGGTCCAGGGCCGCGAGCGTCTGCTCGGGGACATCCCGGGGGTGGATGACCACCACGGCATCGAACTTCTGAAGGGAGGCCGCATCGGCGGTCAGCATCGTCACGTCGTAGTGCGACGTGAGCGGCTCGAGGGCCGACGGCCCCTTCGGGGCGTTCTCCGCGAGCCCCATCGCCCGCGCCGTTTCGGCGGGGTAGGCGGCGGAGCCCAAGTGGACCGTGGAGAGGACCCCGATCCGCTTCTTTGTCCGGGAGGTGGCGCTGTGGATCATCTCGGTGATGTCGTACTCGGCCAGCTGCTGACGCTCCGGGGCAAGCAGAGGGATGGCCTTTTCCTGTCCGAACTCGGTCGTCAGCACGAGCCCGAAGTAGAACCGGTCGTCGCCCGCCGTGGGGATCGGCCGCAGGCCGTACTGCAGGGCCTCCCCTTCCTCCCGGGAGTCGCGCCGCGGGTCGATGATCTCGAGGGCGATCTTCCCCCGGGAGCGAGAGGCGTACTCCCGCAGCAGGTCGCGGATGTAGAAGAAGTAGTTGCTGTAGGCCCTCAGGGAGTCGAACCCCTTCAGGGCCTCGGTGCGGGAGTAGAAGAGCTTGAGGCGCACGGGGTGCGTCAGGCCCGCCATGACCTTGTTCGTTTCGTCGGAGAGCGAGTAGATGCGGTCCTGCGTGAGATCGACCTTCAGCGCCCGGCCCACCCTGGCCAGCAGCGTGATGGACGAGAAGGTGATCAGCGCGATCAGGAATATGGCCGCAAGGACCTTGGCGTTCTTCTTCAGCATGACTCCCTTCGGTTATCGACGACCAGGCAGGTGATGGAGATCAGCCCTGCGATGAGGATCCCGTAGAACGACAGGTCGCGGAACTCGATCACGCCGCGCCGTATGGACTCGAAGTGCCCGGCCAGGCTCATGTTGGCCAGGGCCTCGATCAGGTACGGGGGCACGATGCCGGCGAGCCAGGTCAGGACGGCCGGCGAATCGGTGTAGGCCATCAGGCCGATCATCCCGATGGAGAGGACGAAGCTCACGATCTGGCTGCGCGTGAGGGCCGAGCAGAAGGCGCTGACGGCCAGGTAAGCGCCGCCCATCAGGAAGGCGCCCAGGTAGCCCGTCCCGATCACGAAGGGGTCGGGGCTGCCCAGCCAGGCAACGGCGATCGCGAGGGGCGTCGTGAGCAGCAGGGCGACAACCAGGAAAAGCCAGGCGGCCAGGAACTTGCCGATCACGGCCTGGGCGACCGTCACGGGCTGCGTGAACAGGAACTCGATGGTGCCCGCCTTGCGCTCCTCGGCCCAGAGCCGCATCCCGGCGGCGGGGACGAAGAAGATGTAGAGCAGGGGCAGGTTGTCGAAGAAGACCCGCAGGTCCGCCTGCCGCATCTCGAAGAACCGGCCCTTGATCGTGAGGAACCCCGCCAGGACGAGGAACACGACGAGGATCACATACCCCATTGAGGTCGTGAAGAAGCTCCGGAACTCGCGCTTGAGGATGGCCCATATGGTCTGCATGTCAGTTCCCGTTGGTTACCTTGCGGAAAAAGGCGTCGATCTTCCCCTGGCCCTTTTCCTTGAAGTCCTGCGGCGTGGAGTCCGCCACGATCTTCCCCCTGCTGATCAGGATGGCCCGGTTGCAGATCGTCTCCAGTTCCTCCATGACGTGGGTGGAAAGGATGAAGCACTTGTCGGCGGCCATGAAGCGGATCAGGTCGATGATCTCCTGCTTCTGGTTCGGGTCGAGGCCCGACATGGGCTCGTCGAGGATGAGCACGGGCGGGTCGCCCAAAAGCGACTGGGCGAGTCCCAGACGCCGCTGGAACCCTTTCGAAAGGGTTTCGATCCGGCGGTCCATGACGCCCTGCAGCGAGCTGATGGCGGCGACCCGGTCGATCTCCGCCTTGAAGCGGGTGCCGTTGATGCCCCGGACATTGCAGACGAACTTCAGGAACCATCGCGGGGTCATCTCGCCGTAGAAGGGGCACTTTTCGGAGACATACCCCAGGGCGCGGCGCACCTCGACCGGCTGGGTCCGGATGTCGAAGCCCCCGACACTGGCCGTCCCGCTGTCGGGCTCGATGAAACACGACAGGATGCGCAGGGTCGTTGTCTTGCCGGCGCCGTTGGGTCCGATAAACCCCAGGATATCACCCTTCTTCGCCTCGAAGGAGATGTCGTCGACGGCGACGACTTCGCCATAGGTTTTGCGGAGATTCTTGACGTTGATCATTCACTTATCCGGCCGCAGCAGTACCCGGAGATTCATTGCAAAAGACCTGCCAATCTGCTTTGCAGTTGGGTCTCGGGTATCGGGTATCGGGTCTCGGGAAAGAAAACTCTAAATCCAGCATTCGATTCACGGGTTGCGGCTTCTTCAAATCCCGAATCCTGAATACAGCCATTGGCTTTTGTGTTGCCGGAACGGGGGCCTTGTGGTAGAAGCGTGCCGATGCTGAACGTGGGGCTTACAGGGGGGATCGCGACGGGCAAGTCGACGGTGGTCCGGATGCTCGTGAAAAAGGGCGCGCGGGTCATCGATCACGATGCCCTCGTCCACGCCCTGCAGGAGCCGGGCCGGCCGGTCTGGAACCGGATCGTCGAAGCCTTCGGGCGCGACATCCTCGATGCCGCCGGTCGGATCGACCGCAAGAAGCTCGGGGCCCTCGTCTTCGGCAACGAGTCGCGGCGCAGGGCGCTGGAAGGCATCGTGCACCCGGCGGTGCTCGAGGAGGCGCAGCGCGAACGCGAACGGATCGGGAAAGAGGATGCACGGGCGATCGTCCTGTCCGACATCCCGCTGCTCCTCGAAGTGGGGATGCAGGGCCTCTTCGACCTGATCCTGCTTATCTACGCGCCGCCGGAGGTCCAGATCGCGCGGGTCATGAAGCGGAACAGCATGACCCGGGACGAGGCCGCGGCGAGGCTCGGAGCCCAGATGCCCATCGACGAGAAGCTGAAGCGGGCCGACGTGGTGATCCGCAACGACGGGACCATGAAGGAGCTGCATCAGCGCGTCGACGAGGTCTGGGAGGAGCTGCTGTCGCGGGAGCGAGCAAAAAGAGGGTCTCGAGTATAGGGTGCAGGGTCAATATTCTAGGGACTAGGGTTTCGGGTATAGGGTATCGGGGTGGAATAGGATTTTGTCTATAAAGCAATCTTCTTCCTTCCCAATACCCTATACCCTGGACCCGATACCCCTCTTCATCTTCTGATACCCGAGCCCCAAGACCCGATACCCTTCCAACGGACGGACTAAGCCAGACAGACGAAAAAGACGAAATAGACAAAATAGACCAGATAGACCAGTTTTGGGGAGGTAGAGATGATAGGCAAGAACGTAAGGACCGATTTCAGTTCGAAGGTATGTGACCCCGTGATCGACCCCACGGCGTACGTGCACCCCTTGGGGGCCGTCATCGGCAACGTCATCATCGGAAAGAACGTCTTCGTGGCTCCCTTCGCGGCGGTCCGCGGTGACGAGGGGCAGCCCCTTCACGTGGGCGACGACTCCAACGTCCAGGACGGCGTCGTGATCCACGCCCTCGAGACGGAAGAACACGGCAAGCCGGTGGAGAAGAACCTGATGGAAGTGGGCGGCAAGAAGTACGCCGTCTACGTGGGCAATCGCGTGTCGCTTGCCCACCAGGTCCAGATTCACGGCCCCGCCGTCGTCCTCGACGACAGCTTCGTCGGGATGAAGGTGCTCGTCTTCCGCGCGAAGGTCGGCAAGGGCTGCGTCGTCGAGCCGGGCTGCATCCTCATGGGCGTCTCCGTTCCCGACGGCCGTTACGTGCCGGCCGGCACCGTCCTGCGGGACCAGGCCGCGGCGGACAAGCTGCCCGCGATCACCGACGACTACCCCCTGAAGAGCCTCAACAAGGGCGTCGTCCACGTCAACACGTCGCTGGCGAAGGGGTACGGGGCGCAGAAATAGGCTAAAGGCAAATCCCCCTCAATCCCCCTTTTTCAAAGGGGGAGGCAAGGGGGATTTTTTCATTCCTTCTTCGAGTTCTTGCTCTGATACAGCCGCTCGTCGGCTTTCTTCAGCAGGGCGACGGCATCGGTGACGCCGACGTCTGCCAGGGTGGCGATGCCGCAGCTGACCGACACGGGGATGACCTTGCCGTCATGGGCGAGGTGCGTGGAGAGGAAGAAGGTCTGCAGCCGGTCGACGAAGCGGTACGCCCGATCGGTTCCCGTGTTCGGCAGGACGACGACGAACTCGTCGCCGGCAAACCGCGCGACCACGTCACTCTGGCGGCTCATGGCCTGCAGGCGATTGCCCACCCACTTGAGCACCTCGTCGCCCGTGTCATGCCCGTAGCGGTCATTGATCCCCTTGAATTGGTCGATGTCGAGGAATACGACGGCAAGCTCCGTCGCGTAACGCCTGGCCCGGTCGAACTCCCTTCGCAGGACCTGCTCCATCACACGCCGGTTCAGCAGATCCGTCAGCGGGTCCCGGAAGGCAAGCATGGCGAGCCTCTCGTGGGCCATCACGTTGGCCAGGCAGATGGAGACCTTCACGGCAAGCTGCCGCAGCAGGCTCACTTCCATCCCGGGGGCGTAACGCTCGGCCGACTCATCCCCCAGGTTGAGACTGCCGATGGCCCGGCCTTCGTAGGTCAGGGGCACCACGGCGAGCGAGCCCTGCGCGTAACGGGTCCCTTCCGGCAGGAGGCTCAAGAAACGCTCCAGCCCTTCGTTCACCAGGATGGGCGACGAGCCGTCGCCGACGATCTCCTCGAAGACCTTCCCGTCGATGATGCGGAGCCGATTCCCGAAGGTGCCCCCGGGCGTCATGCGGTCCAGGAGCCGCCAGACGTCGTTGTTTTCGGTCATGGCGATCCAGACGCGGGGGACGCTGAACTTGTCGTGAATCTCGGTGAGGAGCTTTTCGAAGAGATCCCGAAAATTGTGGATGGTGAGGATGCTCGTCTCGATCTCGAAGAACTTTCGGGCAACCTCCTCGTTGCGGCAAATGACCTGAAGAATTTCCTTCACGTCGTTCATGAACGGCCTTGGTCCTCCTCGGGGCGCGTGTCTTGTCCGGGCATGCATACTAGATCGCGCCGCCGATGACAACGGAAATCTTGGAGCGCCCGCAAAAGGACCCCCGCCCGGGCGAGCGAGGGTCCTTTGGGGTCACGGGAGGGGACTTACTTCTTCATCGCCTCGATGATCTTCGGCACCACCTCGTAGAGGTCGCCCACGATCCCGAAATCGGAAAGCGCGAAGATCGGGGCGTTCTCGTCGCGGTTGACCGCGCAGACGACCTTGGCCCCGCGAACGCCCGTCATGTGCTGGACCTGGCCCGAGACGCCCAGACCGACGTAGAGCTCCGGCTTGACGTGCACGCCGGAAAGTCCGATGCAGAGATCCTCGGGCAGCCAGTGGACCTCTTCGGTCAGCGGCCTCGTGGCGCCGAGCTCCCCGCCCAGGGTGTCGGCGAGCTGCCGGGCCAGGGCGAGGTCCTCCTTCTTGTCGAACCCGCGGCCCGCGCAGACGATGACCCGGGCCTCGGTAATGTCTTTCGCCACCTTCTCCTTTGGTTTGCGCTCGACGATCTTCACGGCCGAGGGCGGCGGTGCGGGCAGCTCGCGCGTCCTGCCCTGCCTGCCGTCGAGAGGCGCGGCAGGCTCGAAACTCCGGGGCGGCACGGTGATGAGCACGGGCCTGGCGGAGGAGGCGAGTTTTTGAGTGGCAGCGCCGCCGTAGGCGATGCGCTCCATGACGACAGAACCTGCTCCCTTGTCGAAGGAAATCGCCGTGCAGGCGCTGCAGAGCCCCGCGCCTAGCCGTGCGGCCAGGCGTGCGGCCAGTTCCTTCCCTCTTGCCGTGGCGCTGAAGAGGACCACGTCGGGCGATGCGGCCCTCATCTCCTGCTCGATGACGGGCAGGTGCGCCCCGAAGGGCTCTCCCGGTGCGAGTTCCGCGAGCAAGAGGACCTCGTCGGCGCCGCGTGCGATGCACTCCCCCGGCTCTGCCGGCCCCTTCGAGACCACCACCGTCAATGCCGCCCCCATGTCCGAGGCCGGCAACCGGCCCGCGCCCAACAGCTCGAAAGCCTGTTCCCTGGTTTCCGCTACGATCCAGATACCCGCCATTTTGATCCCCTCACTTGATCACGCCGCTCTTGCGCAGCGAATCGACGAAACGGGCGATGCCGGCGGCATCGCCCGCCAGCTTCTCCCCGGTGCGCTCCAGGCTCGATGCCGTCATGGCCGTTGTCTTCAGCACCCCTTCGACCTTTCCGGTAAGCTCTTCCTTCTTGACCGTGGTCACAGGCTTTTTCCCGGCCATCAGCGTGTCCTTCACGCCCGGGATCCGGGGCGTGTTGATGTCGGGCAGCACCGTGACGAGCGCCGGCAGCGGCGCCTCGACGACCTCGACCCCGTCCTCGACGCGCCTCTCGGCCCGGAGCTTGCCCCCTTCGAGGGAGAGCTTCTGCACGAAGCAGACGCAGGGGATGCCCAGCAGCTCCGCAAGCCGGGGCCCCACCTGCTGGGCGTAGAGGTCGCTCGAGCCCTCGCCGCAGGTGACGAGGTCGTATTGGGGGATGCGAGCGCGGATGATCTCGGCAAGGATGGCCGCCGTTTGAGACGGCTCCAGGTCCTTGAAGGACGCATCGGTGACGAAGATCGCCCGGTCCATCCCGCGCGAGAGGGCGTCCTTCACTCCCTTTGCGGACTCGGGAGGGCCGAGGGTCACGCCGATGACGCTGCCCCCGCCGCCGGCATCGCGCAGGCGCACGGCCTCCTCGATGGCGTTGCGGTCGTACTCCCCGATCTTGTAGTCCACCGACGAGAAGTCCAGGGCGCCGCCCGGGCCGCGGCGGATGTAGGCCTCGTCGACGACCCACTTGAAGCAGGCGATAAGAGTCGGCATGATATGCCTCCGAAAAATGGGTATAGGGTATAGGGGTTCGGGTATAGGGAAGGAGGAAGAATTTCAATTCACCCTAGACCCTAGACCCGATACCCGAGACCCTGTGTTTACCGCAGCACCGTTCCCGAGATGACCATCCGCTGGGCTTCCGAGGTGCCCTCGTAGATCTCGAGGATCTTGGCGTCGCGCATCAGCCGCTCCACCTTGGCCCCCTTGATGTAGCCGTAGCCGCCGTGGATCTGGACGGCCTTGGTCGTGTGGTGCATGGCCTTCTCGGCGGCGAAAAGCTTTGCCATCGAGGCCTCCTTGGTGAAAGGCTGCTTGTTGTCCTTCAGCCAGGCGGCGTAGTAGGTGAGGAAGCGCGCGGCCTGCAGGTCCGTCGCCATGTCGGCGATCATCCAGGAGATGGCCTGGTGGCGCGCGATGGGGCTCCCCATCTGGACGCGCTGCTTGGAGTACCGGATGGACTCGTCGAGGGCCGCCTGGAGGATCCCCACGCCCTGCGCGGCGATGCCCACGCGGCCGTGATCGAAGGCCGTCCCGGCGTTGACCATGCCCGCGCCCTCGGCACCCAGCAGGTTTGCAGCGGGCACGCGGCAGTCCTTGAAGACGACTTCCGAGGTCTGCGAGGATCGCAGTCCCATCTTGTGGAAGTGCTCGCCCGGCTTCAATCCCGGGGTTCCCTTGGGGATGATGAAGGAGCTCATGCCCTTGCGGCCCGCCGCCTTGTCAGTCCAGCAGAAGACGAGATACGTGTCACCGATGGGACCGTTGGAGATGAAGGTCTTCGTGCCGTTGAGGACGTAGGAATCGCCGTCCTTCGCCGCCGTCGTCGTGGCGGCCATGACGTCCGTGCCGGCCCCGGGCTCGGTGAGGACGAAGGCGCCCAGGTGCTGGCCCGTCGCCAGCGGCACGAGGTACTTCTTCTTCTGCTCCTCGGTGCCGAAGATGTTGATCAGCATGCAGGCGATTCCCACGTGGATCGACACGGTGAACCCCGTCGAGGAGCATGAGCGCGAGAGCTCCTCTACGACGATGGCGTGGGTCAGGTAGTCCGAGCCCGACCCGCCGTACTGCGCGGGGATGGGAATTCCCATCCAGCCGCCCTCGCCGAGCTTCTTGAAGAGGTCGGCCGGGTGGGCCTCCTTCTCGTCGATCTCCGCGGCGATGGGCTCCACGTTCTTCACGCAGAATTCCCGGATGTTTTTGCGGATCAGGTCCTGTTCCTCGGTCAGCTTGAAGTTCATGTGCCCCTCCTTCTGGCTCGCAGGCCTCGGCCTGCTCCAAATTTGAGTTTGCGATTTTGAGTTATGAAACCGATTGCCTGCGCATTCCGGGCTTGAAGCCCCGAATCCGGTCAGTCAAGATGTCTCTTGCCTTCATTCAAAACTCAACACTCAAAATTCAAAACTTCTTTCCTATCCAAAGCGGAACTGCACGCCCGCGCCGCCCTCCGGGTAGCCCCACTCGAGCACCCCGGTGCCGCAGGCGATGCGGCAGGTCCCGCACTCGAGGCAGCCGTCGAGGGTCAGGGTGAACACCCCGTCGGCGCCTTCCGCGTAAAGTCCCGCAGGGCAGGCCCTCACGGCTGCCTTCAGCCGCGGATCGCGCTCCATCCCCGGTTTGATCCGGATGTGGGGGGAGGGGAGCGGCTTGAAGACGTTGAGGCCCAGCTTTGCCTTGAGGTCGCTCATATCTTCGTGACCTCCTTGGCGTCCAGCAGCAGGGTCCAGAGTTCGCTGAGCGTCAGGTGCTTGCGCAGCGTCGTGAAGACGGGCGACTTGGGCCCGGCGGGGACGGTGTAGAGATCCCGCATCAGGTTCCCGATGAGCTCCGGGTAGTGACCGAAAAGGTGCGGGTTCGAGAGCACGCGGGGCGTGTCCTTGAAGGTCTGGAAGTCTTTCAGGACGAAGCTTTCTTCCAGCGACGCCTGGTAAGCGGCAAGCGCCGCAGCATCGTACCGGCCCGCCTTTTTCGCCTCGATGACGGCCTTCGCAGCGTAGTACCCGGAGGCCAGCGCGTATTCCATGCCGCGGACCGTAAAGCCGAGATTCAGGGCAAATCCCGCCGAATCCCCCGCCACGAGGATCCCTTCGCCGCAGAGGCGGGAAAGCGACCGGTAGCCGCCCTCGGGGATCACGTGGGCCCCGTATTCGACCGTCTCGCCCCCACGGATGAGGGGTTCGATCTCGGGCCGCGCCTTGAAGGCCTCGAAGAGTGAGGGCGCATCGCCTGCCGCTTCCTCCTTCGCGATGTCCTCGATGGAGACGACCAGCCCCAGGCTCAGGCTCTCGCCGTTGGTGTAGAGGAATCCCCCGCCGAAAAGGCCCTTGGTGATGTCGCCCACGAACAGGTGCGCCGCGCCCTCGGAGTCGCTCACGTGGAAGCGGTCGTTGATCGCTCCGCGGTCGAGGCGGATCACTTCCTTGATGCCCACGGCATAGTCGTGCGGTCGCGCCGGTACCCGCAGGCCGGCTTTCTCCGGGATGAGGGACAGGACCCCGTCGCAGGCGATGACCACATCGGCTTGCAGCTCGTCGCCCCCCGCGATCACGCCGCAGACCCGGCCGTTATCACGCACCAGGTCCGTCACGAGGGTCTTGGCGAGGATCATGCCGCCGCGCTCCTCGACCCGCTCGGAGAACCAGCGGTCGAATCTCGATCGGAGGATGCTGTAGCTCTGGGGATTGTCGGTTCGCAGCTCGCTGCCGGTGTAGTGGAAGGTGAAGGAACGGTTGCGGGCCATGAGGGTGGCCCCCTCGCGGATGATGGCCCTCTCGAAGGGGGCTTCGTCCCAGAGGCCGGGGAAGAGGTCGCGGACAGGGTTCAGGTACAGGCGGCCGCCGGACACGTTCTTGGAGCCCGGGTAGTCTCCCCGTTCGAGGACGACGACCTCGATGCCCTCGCCGGCGAGCGTCCATGCCGCCGCCAGCCCGGCCAGTCCCGCCCCCACGACGATGACATCGAATTTCTCCACCGCATCTCCCCCTTGGACCCTGCTGCGATGAACGCCCAAGACATACCCTTTTTCCGGGGGAAGTTCAACCCTAAAGCACGAAATTGCCTGATGATTCCACGCGGTATGCTTCTTGCAAAAATATCCGGCACTTCATGCGTATTTGCCGGAAATGAGGTTGTTTTCAGCCGTCCGGGAGGAGTGCCCGCGCGGCGAGGCGTCAAATTATCAGTCACCGGTTGAGAAGAAAGGAAATTACCGTGGATGTCAAAAATCCCATCGCCAACCCCCTGATCGTCCTTCGCGAGGAATTCGACGACTGGGCGATCCTCTTCGACCCCGACACGGGCAACGCCTTCGGGCTCAACCCCACGGGGGTCTTCATCTGGAAGCTCCTCGACGGCAAGCACGACGCGGATGCGATCGTCAACCGGCTCCGCGAGGAGGCCGACGACGTGCCCGAGGACGCCGGCGAACACGCCCGCCAGTTCATCGCAAGCCTCGAGAAGCAGGGACTGGTCGGCTATGAGGTCCGACCTTGAGATCCCGTTCTCTCGTCATTGCCTTTCTCCGTGAACCGGGGGGGACCGCATGCGGCTGATGCGCACGCCGAAGAAGATGGACATCGACATCACGAACCGCTGCAACCTGCGCTGCCGGTACTGTTACCACTTCGAGAGCGCAGGCGACGCGGGCGGGGACCTCCCGACGGGCGAGTGGCTTCGGTTTTTCGAGGAACTGAACCGCTGTGCCGTCACGGAGGTGACCCTGGCGGGGGGCGAGCCGTTCATGCGGGAGGACCTCCGGGAGATTCTCGGCGGTATCGTGAAAAACCGGATGCGCTTCGCGATCCTCAGCAACGGGACGCTGATCGACGACGACATGGCGGCTACAATCGCATCCACGGGGCGATGCAATTACGTCCAGGTCTCCATCGACGGCTCCATGCCTGCTTCCCACGATGCCATGCGGGGAAAAGGGAGCTTCGCGAAGGCGATCGAGGGCCTCATGACCCTTCGTCGGCATGGCATTCACGCGGCCGTGCGCGTCACGATCCACCGAAAGAACGTCCACGATCTCGAAGACGTGGCGAAGCTGCTCTTGGAAGAAATCGGCCTTGCATCCTTCGGGACCAATTCCGCAGGGGCCATGGGCCTGTGCCGTAAAAACGCCGAGATGGTCCAGCTGACGACCCAAGAGCGGGTGACCGCCATGGAAACCCTGCTTCGGATGACGAAGAAATACAACGGCCGGATCAACGCGATGGCGGGCCCGCTGGCCGAGGCGAAGGGCTGGCTCGAGATGGAGCAGGCCCGGCTCGAAGGCCGGGAGTCGATGCCCAATCGCGGGTTCCTCACGGGATGCGGCTGTTACCGGCAGCACCTCGCCGTGCGGGCCGACGGGGCCATCACGCCCTGCACGATGCTTTCCCACATCGAGCTGGGGCGGATCAACCGCGACGACCTCGGCGAGATCTGGAGGGACCACGACGAACTGAGAGCGCTGCGGGAGAGGCATCTCATCCCCCTGAGCCGGTTTTCGTTTTGCGAGGGCTGCCCCTACGTGAACTACTGCACCGGCAACTGCCCGGGGCTTTCCCATACGCTGGTCGGCGAGGTCAACCACCCCAGCCCGGACGCCTGCCTGAGGAAATTCCTGGCCGACGGGGGGCGCCTCCCGGACCGGGCCCTGCTGGGTTGAGAGGATCGAGGAACGCAATGCAGCCACGCACAGGCGAAATGATTTTCCTTCTTGCCGCACTCGCGGCGATTGCAGGCCTGTGCTTTGCCGTGGCGCCCCCAGGGCTCTATTCCAACGAGGAAGGCGTCCGCTACGTCCAGATGAGAAACTTCGCCGAGAACGGCACCCTCGAGATTGCATGGCCGGGGTACCGGTTGGGGTTCGGCGCCGAGGACCTTGCCGGGCAGGGCGGCCACTTCGAGTCCCGGGACGGCAGGCTCTTCGCCATAACGCCCCCTTTGTTCCCCTCGGTCGCGAGCCTGTTCTACCCGGTTGTCGGCGAGAGGGCCGTCGATGTCGCGCCGATCCTGTTCGTGTTCCTCTCCGTCCTGCTCCTGGGCGCAACCCTGGATCGCGTGATGCCTCGAGGTGTTCTTTATTATCTTCTCCTGGCGGCTCTTCTGGCCGGATCGCCCGCGCTTCTTCTCGCCTACAAGTTCTCCGGTCAATCCCTGGCGCTCTGTATGATCGTGGCCGGGCTCTTCTTGCTGACCCGTCATTTCGGGGCTGAACCCCGGAATCGGTTCTCCCTCGCCGGGTCGGTCTTCCTGACGGGCGCCGCCGTTGCGGCCAGCCCCGATTTTCTGTTTGCCGCCGGTTCCTTCCTTCTTGCCGCCGGGGCGGTTTTTTCCATGCAGAAGCGATGGGAGGACCTGGCTGCCGTTGCCGCGGGAGCCGCGCTGGTGATTGCCGTTCTCGTTTTGCACGACTCGATCCTGCAGGGAGGCTTTCCGGGGCCCTATCTGCGGCAGATGCTTCCCTATTATAAAATCTCGGGGATTCGAATCGCCGTTTTCGCCGGGTGTCTCATCGTCGCGGGCGCTCTCTACGCGGCATCGCGAAAGGAAGACCTGGCCCCGTTCCTTCGAGCCCTCCTTGCCGTCCTCCCCGTCGTCCTGCTGTTGGTTACGGTGTCCCTCACGGCCGCCCGGATCACCGTGTCCCATCTCATGGCGGTTTTCCCGGCCGTCCTGTTCGGCTTCTACGGCCTGCCGGGGAGGATCGATCGGTTGTTGAAACGGGAGGGCGCCCTCGAGGCGATCCTTGCCGGGACGGTGATCCTCTGTCTGATTCTCGGCGCCGTCATCCAGCGGCCCGACCTCAAGCGGGTCCTCGCGGTCTGGCTGCCCCTGGTCCCCTTCGTGATCCTTCTGCTCGGCGCCGAGCACCGGCGGATCTTCGACGACTCCAAGGGGATGTACGTCGTGTTTCTTCTGTTCAGCGGCGTGGCCCTGCTGAACAACCTGCAGGAGGTGCGCTCGAACCTCTGGACCTACAAGGACTACAATGCCCGCCGGATCGAGTTTCTCCGCCAGCACACCCCTGCGGGTGCTGCCGTCCTGTTCTACGACGCGGCGAGCATGGAGCATGCGGGGCCGCTCTTCTTCGAACGGGTCTTCCTCGTGGCGGCCCGTCCGGGCGATCAGGAAGAGTATGCCCGGCAGCTCGCCGCGCGGGGCATCGGTCGAGCTTGGGCCTGGACGCTCGACCCGTTTCGGGACGTCAAGGGGTTCGACCCCTATGCGCATGAATCCATGCAGCAGTTTCCAATGCTGTCCAGGCAGGGCTCCTGCTGTGGCGGGACCTGCAGGGAGCGATACTTTTATCTCATCAGGCTCGACACCGGAGCCGATCGATCGAGCGACAACGGCCGGGGAGGGTTGTGAACGTGAAAGAAGAGAAGAAAATGCGGACCATCGGGGCTGACGGGGGATCGTATACGGTCGAAAAGGCCGCCCCGCCGCTCGGCATGCTCTACTTCTACCTCACCGAGGGGTGCAACCTGCGGTGCCGCCACTGCTGGCTCGCGCCGCAGTTTCAGACTGAAAAGAAACAGTACCCCGCGCTCGAGCCGGACCTGTTCCGGCACATCCTGCGCCAGGCGAAACCGCTCGGCCTCTCCGCCGTGAAGCTGACGGGGGGCGAGCCGCTCATGCACCCGCGAATCACCGAGATCCTGGGTGTACTCAGGGAGGAGGGGATTCGCTTCAATGTCGAGACCAATGGCGTTCTCTGCACGCCGGTTCTTGCCCGGGATCTCGTCGGGTCGGGGATGTACCACGTGTCCGTGAGCCTCGACGGTGCCGACGCGCAGACCCACGAGTGGGTCCGCGGCATCGAGGGCTGCTTCGATGCCGCCGTCAGCGGCATTCGAAACATCGTTGCGGCAGGCATCCGGCCCCAGGTCATCATGAGTCTCATGCGGCGCAACGTCGGCCAGATCGAACAGCTCGTGCGCATGGCCGAATCTCTCGGTGCCTCGTCGGTCAAGTTCAATCTCGTCCAGCCCACAGCGCGGGGCGAGCAGATGCATGAGAAGGGGGAGACCCTCGGCGTCGAGGAGATGATCGCTCTGGGGAAGAGGGTCGAAAACGACCTGGCCCGGACGGCGAAGATCCGGCTGATGTACGGCCACCCGGTCGCCTTTCGCTCCCTGGGCCGGCTGTTCGGCCGGGACGGCGACTGCGGCATCTGCGGCATCCGCGGCATCCTGGGTGTTCTGGCCGGGGGCTCCTATGCCCTGTGCGGGATCGGGGAGTCCGTCCCGGAGCTGGTCTTCGGCCATGCAGCGAAGGACGACCTTTCCGAGGTATGGAAAGACAACCCCGTTCTGAATGAGATCCGCGAGGGAATGCCCCGAAAGCTCGAGGGCATCTGCGGGGACTGCGTCATGAAGGGTGTCTGCCTGGGCAGCTGCGTCGCCCAGAACTATTACCGGAGCCGCAACCTCTGGGCGCCCTTCTGGTTCTGCGAGGAGGCCAGGCGAGCGGGACTCTTTCCGGGATCGCGGATCCGGCGCACTGAGGCGACTGCAGACGGCAAGGCCGCAGCGGCCTGAACCCTCAACGAATCGTGCGGTATGGATGGATTCTGATGGGAAGGCGTTTGAAATACGAAAAACCCGTCCTCGTCGACATGGCCTCGGGCAGCGTGCTGGGCTTCTCGGGCAGCTGCGACGGCGGTTCGTGCAATTACGAGTGCTCCCTGGGTTCATGCATACCGACCAGTTTCTGTCAGGACGGCCAATATACGGGGGGGTGCGAAAGCGGAATCGGGGCCTGCTCAAACAATTCAAACTGCTACACATGCTGCGCGGAAGGGCAGATGGTAGGGTTTTATGGGAGCGGGAGGGGCACCGTGTCGGATTGCCAGTGCTTCGCGGGGTCGAATGCTGCCTATATCTGCTACACGGGCGGCCGGGTGTCGGCTGTTTGCGTCGACGGCAGTTATGCCTTAGAAGAATGCAACGGGGGGTGTGCGTGACCCGGTCCGGCCATGAGAGCGCCCTGCGACGGGATGAACGAGATGTACGAACTGCGGATTGACAACGGGGCACGATGGGTGTTGCAGGCGGCGGCGGGAGCGGAAGGCTGGCTCGCTCGGTTTGCCTCCATCATGGGGCTATCCCCGGGTTCCGGGTCCGCTGATACCGTGACGTTGATGCGCGCCGCCGGAATGAGGCCAGGCCCCCGTGAGACAGACTGGCCGGATTGGAAAGGGGCGGTCTGGGATTTCCGGCGGGTTCCCGGCGCCGTTCTCGACTGTGCGGCGGCAGGTCAGGAGATCCTGTGCCTCCTGCCTCCCGCGCGAAACGAGGGCGTGGATCTCGAGAGCATGCGCCATGTCCTCCTGCCCCTCTACCTGGAGGCCCTGCGGAAGGGCGGCTTTCCCATCCATGCCGCGCTCGCGGAGCTTGAGGGCCGGGGAGTTCTACTGGCCGGCCGCGGCGGGGTCGGGAAGTCGACATGCTGCAGGCGCCTTCCGCCCCCCTGGAGAGCTCCTGCCGATGATCTTGCCCTTGTCGTCAGGGATGCATCCGGCAGATACTTCGCCCACGCCCTGCCGACATGGAGCGCCGTTCGTTCGGGACGCGAGGGGCCCTGGGACGTCAAACGCTCCATTTCCCTGGAGGCAATCTTCTTTCTCGAACAGTCAGACGAAGACGAGGCGACGCCGGCGGGGAGAGGGGAGGCGGCCGTAGCCTGCAGGCGCTCCGCCATGGAGGTCTTCTGGTCCGTGGGCCCCTTCATGCTGAGGGAAGACCCGAGGAATGTCGCAACGAGGGCCTTCGAGAATGCCGTTGACTTTTCCCTGGCTGTGCCCGCTTACCTTCTCCGCGTGAGTCTTACGGGCCGCTTCTGGGAGGGGATCGAGGAGGCGCTTGAGGCGCCGCAAGCTCTCCGGGGGATCCCGGGCAGGCCTGCGGCAACTACCGTGACAATTTGAGGATGATACCGAATGGGCAAGAAATTTCGATATGAGAACCCCCTGCTCGTCGATTTACGGGAGGACATGGCCTGCAGCGGGGTGGGGTGCGTCAACGGCACCGGGGGTGCCTGCAGCACCGGGTCGGACATCACGGATTACGAATGCGGCCCCGGGAGCTGTGCCTCGGGAACCCTTTGCGGGCAGGGGTCCATGGCCGAGTCGTGCTGCAGCGGCACCAGCGCCTGCAGCAACTGGAATTTCGCCACTTGCCAGTCAGGGAGCAGCGTCTATGCGGACAGCGGGACGAATTACACCTGCCAGTGCGTGGACGGAGGCCGGGCGGGCATGGCCTGCACCAGCGGATCCCTGGCCTTGGGCTGGGGCTGCGGCTGCGGCGGCAACAACGGCGGGTATGGATGATCCGGAACTGCGGGATAGAATATGACGGCAATAGACCATCAACGATCTCACCTTTTTTCCCTGTCCTGCGGGCTTGCCTGGGAATTCGGGCCATGCGAGGGCTCCGACAAGGAGGTGGAGGCCTGGGTTGAAAGGTTCGCCTCTTACATGGGATTGGAGCCCGGGGCCGCGCCGTCGGCGCGCAGGCTCCGCTTCGGGAGAATGGCTGCCGGAAACGGTAACGGCCATTCGTCACGCTTCCTGCCCGGCCTGCCGACGGGGATCCCCGCGGCAGACTGGAGGGCGCAGGGAAATTCCGGCATGATGCTGCTGCAGCATCCGATGCTGCGCGATGTCTACTGCGGGCTCTACCCCGACGACAAACCGGCCGCCGCGCAGATGCGGCGTCCCCTGGTCCCCGTCTTCGAGGAGACGATCCGTGCGGGCGGGCTTCCCCTTCACGGTGCCCTCGTCGAGAGGCGGGGCGCGGGCATGATTCTCGTCGGACGAAGCGGTGCGGGCAAGTCCACCTGCTGCAGGCGGCTCCCATCCGGATGGCACGTTCTCGGCGACGATCTGGCCATTGTCTCCCGCAACGCGGACGGGGGATTCCGTGCCCAGCCCCTCCCCACCTGGAGCGCCTTCGAATCGGGCGGGAGCCGCTGGCATTGCCGCGCAAACTACTCCGTCCCGCTGCGGGCATTCTTCTTCCTGCAGCATGAGCCGGAGGACGAAGTCGATCTCCTGGCCGGGGCGAAAACGGCCCTCGTCATCGAAAGGGCCTGCGAAGAAGCGCTGATTCCCTTTGACCTCTTCAGCCCCGGACACGTCTCTTTTCTGGGTGGGAACATCTTTGCGAATGCCGTGTCCCTTGCCGCTGCCGTTCCGGCATTCCGGCTGCACGTGAGCCTGGACGGCCGCTTCTGGGAAAAAATCGACGATGTCCTGGGAGGTCCGGCGCGGGAATGAACAAACTCAACGCCCTGTACTGCTTCATCACGCGGGGGTGCAACCTCCGATGCCGGCACTGCTATACCGGGGCCCGCCACCGTGCGGACGCGATGTACCCGCACTCGATTGATGCGGATCTCTTCCGCGACGTCGTCAGGCGGGCGAAGCAACTCGGCGTCTCCTACGTGAAACTCAGCGGAGGCGAGCCCCTTATGCACCCCCGGATCGGGGCGATCCTGGAGATCACTGGCCGGGAAGGGATCGATGTTGCGCTGTCGACCAACGGTGTTCTCTGCACGCCGTCCCTGGTGAGGGAGCTGTCCCGGATCCGGCTGCGCGGGGTCTCCGTCAGCCTCGATGGGGCCGATGCCGAGACACACGAGTGGGTCCGCGGGGAGAGGGGCTGCTTCGCAAAAGCGCTGCGGGGGATCCGTGCCCTTGCCGAGGCCGGTCTCTCACCGAGTATCGGCATGGTCGTCCTGCGGCGCAACATCCGCCAGGTGAAGGCCGTCGTCGAACTGGCCGAATCCCTCGGTGCCTCGTCGGTGACGTTCAACATCGCCCAGCCCACGGGCCGGGGGGCGGCGCTGCGGGACGACGGGGAGTTCCCCGATGTCCGGGATCTGATCGATCTGGAAAATCGAGTGCGGGAGCTGTCCCGCACGACACCTCTCGCGCTGAGCTACACCCTCCCCCCCGCGTTCAAGCCGCTTGGAGGGGTTGTGGGCAGGGGCTACGGGGCATGCGGCATCCTCGGCATTCTCGGGGTGCTCTCCGACGGGTCCCTGGGCCTCTGCGGCGCCGCCGAGGGCATGCCGGAGCTGATCTTCGGCCATGCCGGCCGGGACGAACTCGAGACCGTCTGGCGTCAGGCCCCCCTGCTGCAGGAGCTTCGTGAAGGCCTTCCCGACCGATTCAAAGGCATCTGCGGCGAGTGCCTGATGCGAAACATCTGCCAGGGACGCTGCATCGCCCAGAATTATTATCGTCGCCGCGATGTGTGGGCCCCCCACTGGTTCTGTGAAGAGGCAGACCGCCAGGGCCTGTTTCCCGAGACGCGAAGGCAGCGCCGCCGGGTCGGGTGCGGCACAGGAGACAGAGTCCAGGCCGGGGCCATGGCGGTGACGTCATGAGGGACGCGAAGAATCCCGAAGACCAGGTGTCGAGAATTCTCGATTGCTCCCGGCGCGTGTCCATCTCCAGTCCCGCCCTGAAGCCCTTTGTCCGGTTTGCGTCGCGTCAGCCTGGACAGGGGTCCTTCCACCGGCAGCTCTGGGACTTCGACGACCTGCTCCAGAAGAAGCTGCTCCGGTTTTTGCGGCAGACGGCCTCTCCAGAGGGAATCGCGAGAGCCTGCGCGGAGCAGTGGAAACGGAACTCGGAGAACCTGCGACGAGCGGAGCAGCAGAGGCAGCTCGGACTCGGCAACGTCGCAGTGAACGAGCCGCCCTACGCCTCGCACCGCCGGTACATCCTGCAGGAGCATCTCGGCCGGGACAGCCGTGTCCTCTACATCGGGTGCGGGACGGGTCGCGATTGCCTGGCCTGGGCGAGAGAGGGGATGCGCGTCGTCGGGGTCGACACCGACCTGTCACTCGTGAAGCTGGCCCGGGACTGGAATGGTCGTCTTCGCGTTCCGGCCGTCTTTGCCGGGATGGACATGATGAAGCTGGGATTCCGGCCGGGTGCCTTCGACGGGTTTCTGCTCGAGGTCTACGGGGGGCTGCCGGACGCAAGGCATGCGGCGGCACTCCGGAGAGAACTCGACAGGGTTCTCCGGCCGGGCGGGATCGGCCTGGTCGTGGCCGAACGGAAGATGTACCCCTGCTGGTGGTTCCTGATGGGCACGCCCTGGCCCGATCCCATGGTGGCGTGGCTGCGGGGCCAGGTTTCTCTCGATTTCCGCTTCGGGGAAAAGGATGCCTGCGAGGAGCGCCTCCAGTACGGCCTGTTCAGCCGCTGCCACACCGTGGAATCCCTTTCGGCGGAGCTTTCCCGAACCTTCGAGGTCGAGTCCTGCCGGTACCAGGCCGATCCCCGCTATGTTCTCGCGGCGGTCAGGAAACGGGAAGCCACCCGGGGCGGGGAGGCGGGGAAAGAACACGCGGCGCCGGAGGCGCTGCCGGCTGCCCTTTCTGCGATGGAAGGCACCCTGGAGGATGTGGAAATTCTGTGCATGGAACTCGAGCGGCATGCTGAAGAGGTTGCTTCTTTCTTCGAAGACGGAGGGCGGGGTGCAAACTGCCTGGACGAGTTGAGGCAGAGCGCCGAATCGGTTCTGCCGTATCTCGGGCAACTGCTCGGCCAAGACGGTACAGGCGACGCACCGTCGTTTACGGCTGAGGGTGGCGTCCTGTCGCCAGGACCGGGGAAAGGGGGCCGGGGTCATGCGCTTGCCGGCTGATGCAGAACCGTCCCTGTTCGTGCGGGGCGACAGCATGCGGCCCCTCTTTCGGCCGGGGGACCGGATCGCCTTCATCCCCTGCCGTGCCGAAGAACTGAGGCGGGGCGACATCATCATCTTCACACCGCCGGGCCAGGGGGAGCGCGTCGTTCACCGGGTCGTCTCTACGGGGCCACGCGGGATCCGGACGCGGGGGGATGCCAATCCGCGCCGGGATCCGGGAGAGGTGCGGCAGGAGGACATCGTCGGACGCGCCGTGTACGCGGAGCGCAGGGGCAGGGTGATCCCCGTAGCGGGCGGTCTTGCAGGACGCCTGTCCGTCGCCTGCATCCGCATGCTCCGCAGATGCGATCATCTGGCCTCCTATGTTCTGTACCCATGCTACAGGGCTCTTGCCCGCAGCGGTCTTTTCCGGGTGCTGCTGCCCCCGGCCTTGCGCCCGAGGGTTGTCACCTTCGAACGCGACGGGGCAAGGGAGATGCAACTAGTCCTGGGAAGGCGCATCATCGGCAGGCGTTCCGCAGGCGTCGGCACGTGGACCATCCGCCGACCCTTCCGGCTCTTTGTCGATGAGCAGTCCCTTCCGTGACGGGGAGCCCGCGTCAGGCCTTCCCCCTCCTTTCTCCGGGCGCCCGTCCGGGCACGAATCTGGCATTGTACATACCATTCCAGGGAGACGAGCGCCCGGCGCCGGATCGGGAGCAAGTGTTCCGTAACAGGATAACCTGGCGAATATGAGAATCTGGATTGAAACTCTGAAAAACGGGCTTGCGCGCAGGGCGCCGGAGGACCGAATTGCCGGGGGGAAGACGTACCCCGGAATCGGGGAGAATCTTCGCCGGCACCTGCCGTTTTTCAGGCGGCACTGGAAGAAGGGGGCCCTGGGTGCGGGATTCATCCTGCTCAACGCCCTCATGACCTTCCCCATGCCGCTTGTGTCGCGGTTCGTCATCGACGACGTGATCCTGGCGAGCGAACTGTCCCTCCTGCCCTGGGTTCTTCTCGCCATGGCAGCCCTCGCCCTGTTCTCGCGCGCCATGGGCCTGTTCCAGAACTGGTTTTTCCTCCGCTACAGCCAGGACGTCACCCTCGACATCCAGAAACAGGTGCTGGATCACTCCTTCAGTCTCCCCAAGGCCTTCTTCGACAAGAACCAGACCGGATACCTGATGGCGCGCATGACGGGCGACATCGGCGGCGTGACGTGGTTCCTCTCGGGGAGTCTCGTGGGTATCGTGACAAACGTCCTGTATTTCACCGGCGGGCTGTGCCTCCTGTTCTGGCTGGAGTGGAGGCTCGCGCTGGCCGCCCTCGCTGCCGTGCCGGTCTTCCTGCTCGCGCTGCGGCGCTTCTCCGACCGGATACATGCCCTCAACCACGCGGGCAACGAGGAGAACGCCCGGTACATGAGCGGCTTCCAGGAGACACTGCATTCCCTTCCCCTGGTCAAGGCCTTTGCCGCCGAGGAGAAGGCCGTCGGGAAGATCATGGCCGGCCTGCGGGAGGTCTTCCGCCTGTCGGCGGAGCGCTCCGTCGTGGGCGCCGTGACGGGGCTTGCCCTCTCGTCGACACCCAGCCTCGTCAACTTCATCGTTTTCGCCATCGGCGCGTACTGGGTGATCACGGGCCACTGGAGCCTGGGGTCCCTCTTTGCCTTCCAGGCCTACCTGGGCCGCGTCTTCGGCCCCGCACAGTCGCTCAGCTCGACGGGCCTGCAGATGCAGAACATCCGTGCATCGCTCGAACGCCTCACGGCCCTCCTCGATGTGGAGCCGGAAGGGAAAGCGGGCGAAGGCGAAAAGGTCACATCGCTGAGAGGGCAGGTCGAGTTCAGGAACGTCACGTTCGCCTATGACCCGAAAAACCCCGTTCTCCGGGACTTCTCGTTCCGCGTGGGTCCGGGCGAGCATATTGCCGTCGTGGGGCCGAGCGGCGCCGGCAAGACGACGATCCTGGGCCTTCTGCTGAGATTCTACAACCCCACGGACGGCGAGATTCTTTACGACGGCCGGCCGGCCGGGAGTTACAACGTGCAGTCGCTGAGACAGCGGATCGGCTATGTTTCGCAGAGCCCGATTCTTCTGTCCGGTACCGTTCTCGAGAATCTCCGTTACGGGAATCCCGATGCCGCGGAGCCGGAGATAGTCCGCGCTGCGCGGGTTGCGGGCATTCACGACTTCATCATGAGACTGCCCGGGGCGTACGAAAGCGAGGTGGGCGAGCGGGGCGTGAACCTCTCCGAGGGTCAGAAGCAGCGGCTCGCCATCGCCCGGGCGCTGGTGAAGGACCCCGACATTCTCATCCTCGACGAGCCCACGGCGTCCCTCGACGGGATGACCGAGAAGTCCCTGCTCGAGGCGCTGCCCCGCGAGACCCGCGGCAAGACGCTCTTTGTCGTCGCTCACCGGCTTTCGACGGTTGTCGACTGCGACCGGATCCTGGTGTTGGACGAAAACCGCCTCGTGGCCGAGGGCACGCACGCGGAGCTCCTGCGAATGAACGACACCTACCGGAGACTCGCCGAGTGCCAGCTGATCCCCGACGGGAAAAAAGGCAAGATCATACCCTATGAAAGTATCCGTCGTCATACCCGTCCATAACGGAGAGAAATACCTGGCTCAGGCCGTCGAAAGCGTCCTGGCGCAGACGCACCGGGACCTGGAGTTGCTCATCGTAAACGACGGCTCCACGGACGGGACGGAGTCGATCATCCGCCATTACGCAGCCAGCGACTGTCGAGTCCGTTGCATCAGCCAGGAGAAACGCGGTGTAGCTGCCGCCGGGAACCGGGGCCTCGAGGAAGCCCGCTTCGATTGGGCGGCGCGACTCGATGCCGACGACGTCTTCCTGCCGGGGAAACTCGAGCGTCAAATCGCTTTCCTTGCACGACACCCCGACGCAAGGATCGTCGGGACGCTTGCCTGTTTCATCAACCGTGCGGGAAAACCGTTGGGTCTCGTGGGAACGGAGGGCCCCTTCACGCCCGCCGAGTATGACCGGTTCATCCGGGGCAACCGCCCCGTCTACTTTGTCAATTCCTCCACCCTGATGCACCGCGAGACCGTCCTTGCCGCCGGGGGATACCGCGGTGCCTTCGCGCCGGCCGAGGATGTGGATCTCTGGATCCGCATGGCGGAGAAGGGGCACCTCATGCTCAAGGTGCCCGAACCCCTGCTTCTCTACCGGCTGCACGGGGCGTCCCTCACGATGACGCAGAACGCCCGGCAGAGGCTGCTGCACCGCTGGGCCATTGTCTGCGGCGAGTCAAGGGCCAGGGGCCTGCCGGAGCCGTCTTTCGGTGACTTCATCGAGGGCGAGAAGCGCCGCCCTGTCGGTGAACGGGTTCGCATCGTCCGCCGAGAGACGGGCGAGCGGTTCTATCAGAACGCGGCCCTGCACTACGCCGAGCAGCGCCCGTTCAGGATGGTCCTGGCGCTGCTTGCCGCGGCCGTCATTCACCCTGCGCATGTCATTCCGCGGCTTTATGCCCGAAAGATCGAGCCTCTTCTGAACGGCGGGCTTCGTGCCGGCATGACTGCCGTCACCGGGCGGGATCCGGCACCCGAGGTGTGTCCCCATGCAGCGGGAAAATGAGTTTTTGCTGACCCTCGTCAGGAGCGCGCTCCGAAAGGACGGGCCGGCTTCGCCGCCTGTCCAGACGGCTGGGCTGGACTGGGGCCGCTTCGCAAGCCTCTGCGAGTGGCACAACGTGGCCCAGTTTGCATGCAGGGCACTGTCGGACGTTCGGGACGCGGCGGTTCCCCCGGCGACGATGAACCGCCTGCGCAACCTGCACCGGAATCAGACGGCCCGTTCGCTTTTTCTCGCTGCCGAACTGTCCCGGATCCTTCGTGCCTTCGAGTCATCCGGCATCCCCGCGTATCCCTTCAAGGGGCCCGCCCTGTCCTTCCTGCTATACGGGGACCCGGCGCTCCGGCAGTCGAAGGATCTCGACATCCTGGTGCCGAGGGAAAAACTTCACAGGGCCATGAAGGTCCTCGAGGCACAGGGATACAGGACGCAGAACGCGCTGGGGGGTGCACGGCTTTCCGCCCACCGGCGCACCGAGTACGAGGCGGCCTTTGTCCGCCGCGACGGGAAGCTGCAGGTCGAGCTTCAATGGGCCGTCGTGCCCGGGTATTTCGGGTTCGACCACGAGAAACTCGGGATCTGGGGCCGGCTGGAGCGGCGGAACTGGAGCGGCTGCGCCTTTCCCGTTCTCCCGCCGGAAGAGACGCTTCTGATGCTCTGCGTGCACGGCTCGAAGCACCTGTGGTGCAAGCTGGGCTGGGTCTGCGACGTCGCCGCCCTGGTCGAATCGCCGGCATCCCCGGATCTTCGGCGGGCTCTAGAACTTGCGGAACGATGCGGCGTGACGCGGCTCCTGCTGCTCGGGCTTCTCCTTGCCGAGCGCCTGGCGGGTTCGCGGTTGCCGCAGGAGATTGCGGCCCGGATCGAGGCGGACCTCATGGTCGCTGTTCTGGCACGGCAGGCCATGGCAGTCATCGCGAAAACCCCGGTGAACCCCGACGTGGACCCGGCGCGTTACCTCTTCTACCTCAAGTCGAAGGATCGCAGGAGGGATCAGCTTCTCTTTGCCGGCAGGCTGATGGCGACACTGGCCGCGGGCGAGTGGAACCCCTCGGCCCTGCCGGACATCCTCGCGCCCCTCTACTATCTGTTCAGACCCTTGCACATGGCCGGCCGCCACGGCGGGCCGCTCCTCAGGGCGATGGCCCGAAGGTAAAAAAAGAGCGCCGGTCGATTCGACCGGCGCTCCCGTTTGAGGCGAATCTGTGATCGCTGCGTTCTAGGCCTTCTTGACGGGCTTCATCATGGTGAAGGCGATCAGGATGCCGAGGACGGCAAGTCCCGCCGTGGGGTAGAAGGCAAAGGTGAAGGACCCGAAGGTATCCTTCGCCTGCCCGGCAATGATGCCGCCCAGGATCGCGCCGAGGCCGTAGGCGAAGAAGACGAGCCCGTAGTTCTTGGCGTAGTTCTTCACACCGAAGAAGATCGTCGTCGCCGTGGGCGCGATCGCGAGCCAGCCGCCGAGCACGAGCCAGAAACCGATGAAGCACAGCGTGTAGAGCATCACGCTTCCCGGGCCCGCCATCAGCATGCCGAGCGAGCACACGAGGATGAGGACAAAGGAGATGAGCGCCGCCATCTTGGGCGAGAGCTTGTCCGTCAGCACGCCGAAGATCGGCCGCCCGACGCCGTTGAAGATGGCGAACACACCGACCAGGGTCGCCGCCGTGGCCGGGTCGATCTTGATGATCTCCTGGGCGACGGAAGCGGAGATCCCGATGGCCATCAGCCCCGCGAGGGAGCCGATGATGTAGCAAAGGAAAAGCCCCAAGAAGGTCGACGTCTTGGCCATCTCGCCCATGGTGAGGTCGATGGCGCTGGCCGCGGCCGTTGCGGGCGGCTTCCAGCCTGCGGGGAGCCAGCCGTCCTTGGGGAACCGGTAGGGGATAAAGCACACGAGGATGATGACCAGGAAAGCGACGCCCATGTAGAAGAAGGTGGTCATGGGGCCAACGGCCTTGATCAGGGCCGCCGCCACGTTGGCCGACACGAAGGGGGAACCGCCGAAGCCGGCAAGCGTCAGGCCCAGGGCAAGGCCGCGCTTGTCCGGGAACCACCGGCCCGCGACGGCCAGGGGAACTCCGTAGGCCAGGCCCACGCCGCCGCCGCCGATCAGCCCGTAGGTGATCGTCAGCATCGTGCCGCTCGTGGAGAAGCTGGCCAGGATCCAGCCCACCCCGACGACGACGCCGCCGAGCCAGCCGAGCATCTTGGGGCCGAGCTTGGCAAGCAGAAGACCGCCGAAGAACACCATGGTGGCAAACAGGGCCAGGAAAACCATGAAGGGCAGGCCCGCTTCGGTTGCGGTCATGTTGAGGAGTTTTGCGACGGGGCCTCGAAAGACGCTGTAGGCGTAAACGCTTCCCAGGCAGATGTTGATGATGAAGCCCAGTACGACGAACATCCACCGGCCCTTTTCGGCCGGCATTCCGAATAGTCTCTCTTCGCTCATTGGAACCCTCCCTCCTTAGACATGGATCACGCGAGACAAGAGAATGAATGGAAACCGTCGACCTGCGTCTCTCTGTCAAAAAACGCAAAATCGCGCCAGAGTTATCGAAAAACCCGGGAATTGTCAAATGGAAAAAAAGACCGCGAAATGACAGGAAGTTCGGACATTCGGGGTGACGGCGAAACGGGCCGGTGCAGGCGTCAGCGGTGCGCCCGGGGCTGCGGGATCCATTTGAGGTCCTCCGGCCGATTGAGGTTGGCAAAGAGCCTTCCCTCGGGGTCGAACCCGCGGATCTCGTCGGCCGGGATCTCGCGGGTCTTGAACTTCCGGAAGAGGAGGGAGACCTTCAACTCGTTCCTCTCGATCTGCGATTCGATGACGGGGAGACATCTGCGGGAATAGATCGCGTGGAGCGACTCGAAGCCGTTTGCGGAGACGGGAACCACCAGGTCATACCCCTGGGCCTGGGCGATCATATGCCCGATGAATGCCTCGCTCAGGTACGGCATGTCGCAGGCCGAGACGAAGGCCTGCTCGCAGTCCGCATGCAGCAGTCCCGCGTGGATTCCCCCCAGGGGGCCCTTGCCCCGGTGGATGTCCGTGACGATCCGGGCGTCGAATTCGAGGTACTCCAGCGGGGAGTTCGTGGAAATGAGGATCTCCCGGAAGAACGGCCGGTAGACACGCATCGTACGGTCGATGAGGCGCTCGCCCCCGACCTCGAGGAATGCCTTGTTGATGCCGCCCATGCGGCTGGCCCTGCCGCCGGCCAGGATGATTCCAGTCATGAACAACGTGCCCGTGTGTCTGCGTGCATTCGTGAATTCTTTTCCCGAAGTCCGATTTCCGAACCCCGAGACCCGATACCCGTGCTAGCGGCAGTGGTTCAGCACGTCGACGATGACCTCTTTCGTGTAGTCCTTGAGCCTCCACGTCCGGGCCAGTTCGACGGCATTGTCGGCGATCTTCCCGATGTCGCCCTCGGGGATGCCTCCCTCCTTGAGCGAAACGGGGCTCCCGATGGCGCTGAACCAGGCCTTGAGCTGCGCGATGCCGGCGGCTGCCGCCTTTGCGTCGTCCGCCTCGGCCACGCCGAAGAACTCCCTCGCCAGACGGGCGAAGCGCGCCGGTTTCTTCGCCGCCGACCAGGTCATCCAGCCGGGCAGAACAATGGAGAGGCCCGCGCCGTGAGCGATGTCGTACAGAGCCGACAGCGAGTGCTCGATCATGTGCACGGGAAACCCCACCACCCCCATGCCCGCCACCGGCAGGCCGTTGAAGGCCAGCGTCCCTGACCACATGAAGTTCGCCCGGGCGTCGTAGTCCCGCGGGTCGGCCAGCGACTTCACGGTGGCCTCCATGAGCGTCCGCATGAAGGCATAGACCATGCGGTCCTGCAGGGGGCTCTCGCCGGTCTCCGTGTTGGTGAAGTAGCCCTCGAGCATGTGCGTGACGATGTCGACGGCGCTGTAGGCCGTGTACGACGGCGTGAGCGTGTAGAGAGCCTCCGGGTCGAGGATGGACGTCTTCGGCTGGATGAGAGGGCTTCGGACGCTGAACTTCTGGCACGTCTCGTCCCGGGTAATGACGGCCGCCGGGTTCATCTCCGAGGCGCTGGCCGAGAGGGTGAGGACGACGAGGACGGGCAGGGCGCTCTTGACGATCTTCGTGTAGACGAAGAACTCCCAGGGGTCGTGATCGGCCATCGCCCCCGCCGCGATCGTCTTGGCCGTGTCGATGACGCTGCCGCCGCCCACGGCGAGCACCGCGTCGACCTGTTTCGCCCGCGCCAGCGCGATGCCCTCCTTCGCCTTGGACAGCAGCGGGTTGGACTTCACGCCGGGAAGCTCGACGACGTCGACGCCCGCCTCCTTGAGGGAATTCAGGACCTGCTCGTAGACGCCGCTTGTCCGGACGCTTCCCATTCCGTACACCATGAGCACCCGGCTGCCGAACCGCTTGACTTCGGAGCCGATCTTGGCGATCGAGCCTTGCCCGAAGATGATTTTCGTGGGATTCTCGAAAACAAAATTCTGCATGATGAACCTCCGGCATCTAGTCTGTCTCGTCTATTTAGTCTGTTTCGTCTCTTTCGTCAAAAAGATTTGTCTGTCGTGAACCTGTGTGGCGGAGCAACATGCCTGTTGAAAGACCGGGATCGGCACAGAATGCACTTGATAAAATTCCGCGGGAGGGGTACAAAAACGCTCGATCACCTTGGAGGAAAGGCATCCATGTACTGGGAAAAAGACATTGAGACCATGCCGCGGGAGAAGATCGAGGCGATCCAGGCCGAACGGCTGAAGGCGACCCTCAAGCAGGCCGCGAAATCCCCTCACTACGGCAGGGTCTACAAGGAAGCGGGGTTCAACCCCGACGATTTCAAGTCCCTGGCAGACGTGCCGAAACTTCCCCTGACGACCAAGGACGACCTGCGGGAGAACTGGCCTTACGGGTTCCTGGCCGTGCCGAAAGAGGAGCTGGTCCGCATGCACTCCTCGTCGGGCACGACGGGACGGGCGACGGTCATCTTCCACACGGCGAACGACCTGAACGCCTGGACGAACCTGGTGGCCCGCTGCATGTACATGACGGGCGTCCGGAAGGCCGATGTCTTCCAGAACATGATGACCTACGGCATGTTCACCGGGGGCCTGGGGTTCCATTACGGGGCCGAGCGGATCGGCTGCCTGGTGATCCCCGCCGGGGCCGGCAACAGCAAGCGCCAGATCCAGCTCATGAAGGATTTCGACACGACGGTCATCCACATCATCCCGAGCTACGCCCTGCACCTCACCAGCGTTTTCGAGGAGCTCAAGGTCGATTCCAGGAAGGACACGAAGGTCCGGATCGCCTTCGTGGGGGCGGAGCCTCACACGGAAAAGACCCGGAAGAAGATCGAGGAGTTCTACGGATGGAAGGCCTTCAACTCCTACGGCCTCTCCGAGATGAACGGCCCCGGGGTGGCCTTCGAGTGCCCATGCCAGAACGGCCTGCACATCTGGGAGGACAGCTTCCTCGTGGAGATCCTCGACCCGAAGACCCTCAAGCCCGTCCCCGACGGGGAAGAGGGCGAGCTGGTCATGACGACGCTTCAGCGCGAGGGGATGCCGATCATCCGCTACCGCACGAAGGACCTGACGCGGATCATCCCCGGCCCCTGCGAGTGCGGCAGGACCCACCGGCGCATCGAGCGGTTCAAGGGCCGCACCGACGACATGATGATCCTCAAGGGGGTCAACATCTTCCCGATCCAGATCGAGAAAAAACTCATGGAAATCCCCGGCGTGGGGACGAACTTCCAGATCGTCCTCGAACGCAAGGGGTTCAACGACGAGATGATCGTCAAGGTCGAGGTGGCGCAGGAATTCTTCGACGGCGATCTGCTGAAGTTGCAGCAGCTCCAGCGCCGGATCACGGAAGAGCTCAAGGGCGACATCCTCATCACCCCGAAGGTCGAACTCGCCGAGCCGGGAAGCCTGCCGAAGACGGAAGGGAAGGCAGTGAGGGTCATCGACAACCGGAAAGATTGACATAGGTTCTGGAATTCGGGCCCTTCTCTTTCCCGATACCCGAACCCCTAGACCCGATACCCCGGGACGGAGGATGTTGGAAGAGAACAAGATGAGTCCGTTATTAGACAACGGGAAAAGGTGACCTATGATCGTGCATCAGATCTCCGTGTTCGCGGAAAACAAGCCCGGGCAGCTGGCGCGGCTCACCCGGATCCTGGGCAAGGAGAAGGTGAGCATCAGGGCCACGACGATCGCCACGACGGCAACCTTCGGCGTCATCAACCTCATCGTCGACGACCCCCAGAAAGCCATCAAGGCGATCAAGAAGGACGGGATGATGGTGACGACCAAGGAGGTCATCGCCGTGATCATCGAGGACAAGCCGGGCGGGCTCGACAGGCTCACCCAGATGCTCTTCAAGGAGAACGTCAACGTCAACAACGCCTACGGGTTCGTCCTCGACAGCTGGAAGACGGCGGTCTTCGTCGTCGAGGTGGACGATATCGCAAGAGCCCAGAAGCTGATCGAGAAGGCAGGCTTCCAGATGCTCGACGACGACTCTCTGTCGGCGGTGGAACCGTTCCACTACGTCAAATATTAGGGGATAGGGTATCGGGTATAGGGTATAGGGGCTGAAGGTACTCAGGACTGTTTTTATAAAGTGATCTTTTTCCACCCCGATACCCGAGACCCTAGACCCGATACCCCTTTTCTGACGAAATAGACGAAACAGACCAGAAAGACGAGAAGGACCAAGACATGGCCAGGAAAGACAAAGGACACTTTGCGTCAAAGCACCCCGACGCGAGCGTGAAGAAGGAAGTTGAGGAGCTGCTGAAGAAGAAAAAGACCGACGGGGCGATGCCGTGCCCCCTGGCATTTCAGGCAGCGACCGAGCTGAACCTGAGGCCGGCAGAGATCGGCCAGGCGATCGATCTGCTGGAGATCCCGCTGAGCAAGTGCCAGCTGGGCTTGTTCGGGTACACCCCCGTCAGCCGGATCATCCAGCCCGCGGAGTCGGTGCCCGAGGACCTGGAGGCGGCCATCCGCAAGGCCCTGGCGGACGGGCGGTTGCCCTGCGCGGAGGCGTTCCGGATTGCCAAGGAGTTCAAGCTTGCGAAGATCCGCGTGTCCTCGGCCTGCGAGAAGCTGAAGATCAAGATATCGGCCTGCCAACTAGGCGCATTTTAGTCTGTCTGGTCTATTTCGTCGATTTGGTCTATCGGGTCCAAATCCCCCTCTTTCCCCCTTTGTAAAAGGGGGATTTACTTGTTCCCCGTCTTTCCCTGTGCCCCGGCCCCTGTACCCTGTACCTTGAACCCGGTCTTCACAGGTACGGTTTGATCGCCTCGAAAAAATACCCCGCCATGATGCCGTAGCCCGTGTCGTTGGGGTGGATGGCGTCGCTCATCTTCTCCGGATTCCCCAGCAGGCCCTTCAGGGTGTCCGGCACAAGGACAGCCCCCGTCTCCTCGCAGACCTTCTTGTACTGCTCCTGGAACCCCCTGCCCCAAAGGGGGACGTCGAGCCCCCCGACAATCACGAGGGCCCCGCGGCCCTGGATGGCGGTGATGATCGCCCTGAGATTCCGGAAGGCCTGATCCCGGTCGCGACGGTTCTTCAGGTCGTTTCCCCCGAGGGTGATCAGGACGATGCGCGGGGAACGGTCGAGGACGTCCCGCTCGAGGCGGGCCAGGGCCGTGGACGTGGTGTCTCCCGGGATGCCCGCGTTGATGACGGGCCGGCCGATGAGACGGGAGAGCTGGGAAGGATAGTCCATGCCCTGCGAGGCGCCGGTGCCGTGGGTGAGGCTGTCGCCGAAGCAGATGATGTTCTCTCCCGCCGGCCGCGGGTTCTTGACCGGTGGGGCAGGGGAGAAGTGGCGGATTCCGAGGTAGACGGCCAGGACGATCGCGAGTGCGATGACCCCGGCTTTGATGATCTTCATAAGTCCAAACGTGGGACGGGCGTCTCGCCCGTCATGCGGGAGATCGGCAGGCGAGACGCCTGCCCTACAGCGTCATCCTTTTTCCTCCGCGTAGCGGGCCAGCGTGAACAACATGTCGGCAAGCCGGTTCAGGTACTGGTGGATCTCGGCGCTGTTCAAGAGCCCCTTCTGCTTGAGATCCGCCGCCCGGCGCTCGGCCCGGCGGATGACCGTGCGGCCCACGTCGATCTGCGCGGAGACGGCGTTCTTGCCCGGGTAGACGAACTCGCGCGGGAAGGGAACCTCCTCCTGGAGACGGTCGATGAGGTCTTCCACGCGGTCCACGTCGGCGTTGCCGATCCGCTGCGCGAGCTTGCCCATGTCCTCGGGAAGGGTCGACATTTCGGCCCCCATGACGAGGAGGTCCTTCTGGACCTGCAGGATGATTTCCTTGATCCGGACGTTGGCCGTCATGCCCCGGGCCACCCCGAGGACGGAACTGGCCTCGTCCAGCGTCCCGTAGGCCTCCGGCCGGGGATCGAACTTGGGGACCCGCTGGCCGCCCAGAAGACTGGTCTCTCCCGTGTCGCCCTTCTTCGAGAACTTCATGCCCTGCTCCTTTCGATGAACGTGCCGACGATGGTCATCATGGTTTCCCGGTTTCGCGTTGCGCCTTCGAGGATCGTCTCCATGGTGAGGGGCGTCTCCACGACGCCGTTGCAGTAGTTGTCGACGGAACAGAGCGCGGCGTAGGCGAGCCCGAGCTCCTTCGCGATGATCGCCTCGGCGGCCATGGTCATCCCCACGATGTCGGCATGGGCGGCCATCATGCGGATCTCGGCCCGTGTCTCCAGCCTCGGGCCCTCGGTCTGCCAGTATACGCCGCGCTCCACGACGGGGATCCCGCAGGCGCCGGCGGCCTCGATGAGACGCCGCCGCACCCCTTCGGAGAGATCGGGCGTGATGTGGACGGCCCGGTTGGAGAAGACCGTGGGCGTGTCGGCCAGCAGGATGAAGTCGTCGGGAACGACGATGGAGCCGGGCGGCAGGCCCCTCTTGAGGGACCCCGTCGAGTTGACGGCGACGACGTCGCGGATGCCCAGGGCCTTCAGGGCCGTGAGATTGGCCTGGTGATTGATGAGGTGCGGAAGGACGTATTCGCCCGGGTCGCGGTCGTGGCGCGAGATGTGGGCGATCTGGCGGGAGACCCAAACGGTGACCCGCCCGAACTCGTTGACCACGTGCTCCTTCCGGAGCCCCTGGAAGACGCTTGTCCCGTGCAGGACCGTCCCCGAGATGATGCCGATGGGCGCCATGGTTACCTCGAGTAGTGGCGAATGGCTTATGGCACAGGGCTTATGGCGAGAATGAAAAGATTTCTATTCCCGGGTTCAGTCCGTAACGTCTTTTCCGTCTTCTGCCTTACGCCTTCAGCCTTATGCCCTAGGCCTGCTTTCGTGTATCAGAATCGGCGGGGCCTGTCAAAAAAATCGTACCCCCGGGGGAGGCTCCGAACGGCTGCGGCGGCCGCGTGTCAGCGGACGGCTTGACTTCGCCATGACTTGGTGGCATAGTTCGGCACAGAACAGCAAGGGGGTATCCCATGAGCGGTGAAACCGTCATCCATATCAGCGAAGGGACCTTCGACGCCGAGGTGTTGAAGTCCACCCAACCGGCCCTGGTCGATTTCTGGGCGCCCTGGTGCGGGCCCTGCAGGGCCATCGCCCCGATCCTCGACGAGCTTGCCGAGGAGTACAAGGGGAAGGTCAAGGTCGCCAAGATCAACGTCGACGAGAACCGCAAACTGGCGGGCGATCACGGGGTGATGAGCATCCCCACCATGATCCTCTTCAAGGACGGCAAGGTCGTCGACAAGCTCATCGGGCTTGTTCCGAAGGACCGCCTGAAGGCGTTGATGGACAAGGTCCTGTAGAAAAAACGGAGCGAGGAGGCCCCTGTTTCGCAGGCGGGCCTCCATTTTTTTGTGCGGCCCGAGGGCCCCGGCGGAGAAGGATGAACACGGAAACCATCGGAAGAACCATGACAACCCGATCCAGGCTCCTTGCGGCGGCGCTGCTCCTGATCCTGGTTTCGTCCATGAGCGGCTGCGCCTGGTGGGACTCGGTCTGGGGCAGGGAGCCCCGGGTGCGGCAGACGCCCGAGGGACTCTACCAGCGCGGCTTCGAGCAGTACAAGAAGGGCGAATACAAAAAGGCGATCGAGATCTTCACCCGCGTGCGGGACGAGTACCCCCTGAACCCCATCGCACTCATGGCGGAGCTGGGAATCGCCGACTCCTACTTCGAAAACGAGCAGTACGTCGATGCCGAGGTGGCCTACAACAGCTTCGTCGAGCTTCACCCCACGAACCCGAATGTCCCCTACGCCATGTTCCAGCTCGGCATGTGCCATTACCACCAGATGCAGACGATCGACCGGGACCAGACGGCGACGCAGAAAGCCCGAAAGGAGTTCGAGCGACTGATTGCCCGGTTCCCCCAGAGCAAGTTCGCCATCATGGCGGAAAAGAACCTGCGCGAGGTGAAGCAGCGCCTCGCGGAGCACGAGTTCTACATCGGCGAGTTCTACTACCGCACCAAGAAGTACGAGGCGGCCCTGAAGCGCTTCGAGCTGATCCAGCGCGAGTACGCCAACCTGGGGCTCGACTACAAGACGGCCCGGTTCATCGAGGAGACGAAACTGCGGATCCGGGAGGACGCGGACAGGAAAGCCACAGCGGCACAGAAGGCTGAAGAGGCCCGAAAGGCCAAGGAAGCCAAAGAGGCCCAAAAGGCTCAAAAACAAAACCCGCCGCCGGAACCCGGAAAATAGCTCACCCGGGTTGCGACAAGCGCATCACGGTCGCGAGGGCGTTTTCCCCGGCGTCGAGCGACGTGTCCACCACGAGACGGGATCCCGCGGGGAGCTCGTCGATCCTTTCGAAATCCCCTCTCTGGGCTTGGAAGATCTCCCATCGCCCGTCGGAGATGTCCCCGCCGTGCGATTCCCGTGCCCGCAGCCGCTCCTCCACGATCGCCTCGGGGCAGGTGCACTCCACGAGGAACGCCCCGACGCCGGCGCGGCGCGCGCCCTCGAAGGCCCGCAACCGCTCCTCCCGGCTCTTGTAGGAGCCGTCGACGATGACGGCGCCGGCGGTCTTCAGCTTTTCCAGGGCGATCTCGAGGGCCCTGGCGTAGGTCCTGCGGGAGACCTCCGCCGAGTAGATCCCCTCGCCGAACCCTTCGTAGCGGTGCTCCGTGGCCGGGATGCGCAGCATGTCCTTCCGGACGGCGTCCGTCTGGACGACCTCGGCCCCGAGCAGGGGGGCCAGTGCCCGGGCGAAGACGCTCTTGCCCGTCCCCATGAGGCCGGCCACGAGGATCATCGTTTTCTTCGCGGGCCGCGCCGCGTAGGAGAAGGAGAGGTCGAAGTACCGTGAGGCCGTCCGTGCGGCGGCGTCCCGGTCCGCGCCTGCGATGTGCGGGTCGTCGAGGCGGAAGCTCGTGACCTTTCCCCGGACGTAGGCGTAGTAGCAGCGGTAGAAGTCCAGGAGCCGCCGGAGATCCCCGTCGCCGCTGTGGCGGACGTAGGCCTCGACGAAAGCCCGCGCGTGCTCGGGGTAGCCGTTGTAGTCGAGATCCATGGCGAGGAAGGCCGCCTCGGCGGCCACGTCGGCGAACCGGAACCGTTCGTTGAACTCGATGCAGTCGAAGATGACGATGCCGTCGGCCAGGCAGATGTGCTCGGCGTGAAGGTCCCCGTGGCAGTCGCGGATCCGATGCTCCGCCACGCGTGTCTCGAACAGCGGCCGTTCCCGCTCCAGGAACCGATGGACCCAGTCCTTCAGGAAGTCGTAGCGGTCCCGGGGGATCGTGAGGCCGACGTACTTCGCCGTCTGCTCGAAGTTCTCGTCGTGGTTGTACCGGATCGTCTCGATGCCGCCGATCCGGTCGATCTCGCCGCCCGTCTCCGCGGCGGCGTGGAATGCGGCGACCTTCGCGGCCACGGCGTCCATGGCCTCCGGGGGGACCCTGCCCTCGGCCATGAGCTTCTTCAGCATCCGCTCCAGGGGCAGTTTCTTCATCACGACGGCGTAATCGACGGCCCTGCCGGTTCCGAGCCGAAGCTCCCCCGCCTCGTCTTCGACGATCGCGGCGACTTCCAGGTAGGCCTCGGGCGCCAGCCGCCGGTTGAGCCGCAGCTCCTCCCCGCAGTAGTGCCGTCGCTTTTCGAGCGTCGTGAAATCGAGGAACCCGAAGTCGACGGCCTTCTTTACCTTGTAGACCCGCTCCCCCGCGATGAAGACGAAGGAGATGTGCGTCTGGACGAGTTCCACCGACGCGGGACGGTGGGGGTAGAAATCGGGCCGGGACATGGCATCGACGAGCTTGGGGTGGGTCATGACGTGCTCCCTGGTCGCCCGGATCGGGCTTTTTTCCCGGGCCATGGCGATGCATGTCCCCGGCGAACGGTCCCGCCGATCGCGTGCTGCGCGGCGAGGGATTCTCAATACTTCAATTTTCTGCTATTTTCAATGCCGGGCTGCCGGTTCCCCCGTGTCGGCGGGGGAGAGACATCGCCGCGCGGCTCAATCCATGCTGGAGCGAACCGATGAAGAAAGCGAAGGAAATACTGGACAAGCGGCTGACCAACCGCGTGAGGCTGGAGAAGGAAGCGCCGGAGCTGTTTCACGGATTCCGGGAACTCATGAGGGCCTACTACAAGCGGGGGGCGGTGAGTGTGAAGAACAAGGAACTGATGGCCGTCACGGCGGCCGTCGCCACCGTCTGCGCCCCCTCCCTGGCCTATCACATCAACAATGCCATCGCCCACGGGGCCAAGCGCAAGGAGATCATCGAGGCCGCCACGATCGGCGTGGAATTCGGTGGCGGGCCGGCCTTTGTCCTGGTCCGGGACCATCTGCTGGAATACATGGACGAGCTCGAGTGACCGGGGGCCCCGTCCTCACTTGAACCATTTCTTCTTTCGGCCGAAGGGGCCCGCCGGGGAGCGAAGCAGCCGGGCGATGAGACCTTCTCCCGATTTGAGGTCGTTCACCCCGTTCTGCTCCTTTGCGGCCTGCTCGCGCTCGATGTCTTCCAGCGTCGGGTAGTTGGCCAGGTCGTCGATCAGGATCCGGGGCTGCCTGTCGCCTTCGTGGTTGACGCGGCTTGCGTGGGATGCCGGGGGAGGGTCCTGCGCCGCCGCCCTGGCCAGCACCTCCTCGCGGCGGGGAAAGTGCCTCAAAACGGGGGGCGCGTATCCCTGCTTCTTGAGGCCCAGCAGGGCTTTTTCCATGATGACGGCGTAGCTTTCTCCCGATTTCTCCTTCTCTTCGGCGAGAATCTCCCGCGCCTGATGCGACAGCACGACGGTGAAGGAACTCTTTCCCTCCGCTTTCTTTCGCTCCCGCCAGCGCCTGATCCTATCTGCTTCTTTTTTCATTCTATTTTGCCGTTACAAGTAACAGTGGTGAAGTTTCTTGTAACATCGGTTACTTCGATTCGCAAGGAAAAAACCATCTATTTTCCCCTGAAGTCCGGTTTTCGCTTCTCCATAAAAGAGACAAAGGCCTCCTTGAGATCCTGCGACAGCATGAGAACCATGTTTTTGTGCTTGGCAAGCGACATCCCGTCGGCAACCGGAAGGTGGCGGCTCGCGTTGAGGACCTCCTTGGTCGCCTGGACGGCGAGGGGGGCATTGGCGGCGATCTCGAGGGCCAGCTTCTTCGCCCCCGCCATCATGGTGGCCGTGTCGGGGAAGACGGCATTGACGAGGCCCATTGCCTGCGCCTCCTTTGCCTTGTAGAAACGCGCCGTGAAGGCCATCTCCCGCGTGAACCCCTGGCCGATGACGTAGGGGAGCCTCTGCAGAACGCCCATGTCGGCCACCAGCCCGATGGCGGCCTCGCGCAGCGAGAAGGATGCATCCTCCGTGCAGAGGCGGATATCGCAGGCCGAGACGATGTCCAGGCCCCCGCCGATGCACAGGCCGTTGACGGCGGCGATCACGGGCTTGGGACAGGCCTCGATGCCGTCGCAGCAGTCGAACAGGGCGCGGAGCTTCTCGGGGAACTCCAGGCTCGATTTGGCCGAGCCCTTGAGGCCGACGGCCGCGAATTCCTTGAGATCGAGCCCGGCGCAGAAGGCCTTGGCCTTGCTGGCCAGGACGATCACGCGGACCTCGTCGTTTGCGCCGAGATCGCGAAACGCCTGCGCGATCTCGGCCGTGAAGGCCAGGCTCAGGGCGTTCATGCTGTCCGTCCTCGCCAGGGTCACCATTGCGACACGCTCTTCGATCGCCACTTCCAGATTCTGATAGGACATGTTTCTCCTTCCCCCCCAAATCGGTCTATCCGGTCTGTTCGGTCTATTCTGTCTGTTCGGTCTATTGGGTCTGCTCCGTCTTTCTTTTCGACGTCTTTTCTCACCTTCTCAACTTCTTACCTTCTCAACTTCTGTCTCCGCGCGGTGTCTTCCCGAGAGTTGGCCGCAGGCGGCGAGGATGTCCTTGCCGCGACTCTGCCGCAGGACGGCCGTGAAGTGGCGATCCACGAGGACCTTCTGGAAGGCCTCGATCGCACCGGGGTCGGGCGCCTTGAAGGGGCTCCCGGGGAATTCGTTGAAGGCGATCAGGTTGAACTTGCAGCGCAGGCCGCCGAAGGTTTTCACGAGCAGCTTCGCGTCGGCCGGCGAGTCGTTCACGCCTGCGATGAGGATGTACTCGAACGTGATGCGCCTGCGCCTCGGCATGGGGTAGCTCTTGCAGGCCTCGATGAGGGCCGCCAGGGGGTACTTCCGGTTGATCGGCATCAACTCGTTGCGCCGCCGGTCGTCGGGGGCGTTGAGCGAGACGGCGAGGTTGACGGCCGATTCCCGCCCGAGCCGCTCGATGCCGGGGGCGAGACCGCAGGTCGACAGGGTGATCTTGCGCGGCGAGAGGGAAAGCCCGTGGTCCGAGTTGATGATCGCGATGGCCTTCAGGACGTTGTCGTAGTTGTCCAGCGGCTCGCCCATCCCCATGAGGACCAGGTTGTTGATGCCCGGGCCTTCCTCGGTGCGGAACTTCGCCTGCACGATCTGGTCGACGATCTCGGCGGGCCGCAGGTTTCGGCTGAACCCCGAGCGGGCTGTGAAGCAGAAGGCGCAGCCCATCCGGCAGCCCGCCTGGGTGGAGACGCAGAGCGTCCAGTGGCTCGCCCCGGGGATGAGGACGCTCTCGATCAGCAGGCCGTCCTCGAGGCGGAAGAGGATCTTCTTTGTCGTGTCTTCCGAGGTTTCCGTCCTGACGATCTCGAGGTTGCCGATCCGGGCCGTCTTTGCCATCTCGGCCCGGAAGTCCTTCGAGAGGTTCGTCATCTCCTCGAACGACGAGGCCCCCTGCTGGTAGATCCACTTCATGATCTGCCGGGCGCGGTACTTCTCTTTCCCGATTCCGGCGACAAGGGCCTCGATCTCCTCGAGGGTCATGTTCTTCAAGTCGGCTAAAGGCATAGGGCGTATGGCAAATGGCTAAAGGCTGAGGACCAAGGGCTAAGGGCGAAGAAGTCGTTCCCGAACTTTTTCACCCTCTTACCTTCTTACCCTCTCAACTTCTCTCCTGCAGGGCGTTTGCGGACGAGGCTGCGCTCCAGCCTCTCCGCGATCGCGTCGATGAAGCCCTCCGTCGTCACCTTGCGGTTCTTTGCGCTCTTTTTCGCCACGGTCAGCAGGTCGCCGGTCATGACGCCCGCCTCCACCGTGCCAAGGGCGGCCCTCTCGAGGGCGTCGGCAAAACGGACGACTCCGGGCGTTCCGTCGAGCTCCCCGCGCTTGCGCAGGGCGCCCGTCCAGGCGAAGATGAGGGCCATGGAGTTCGTCGAGGTCTCCTCGCCCTGAAGGTGCTTGTAGTAGTGGCGCTGCACGGTGCCGTGGGCGGCCTCGTACTCGAAGCAGCCCTTCGGCGAGACGAGGACGGAGGTCATCATGGCGAGGCTGCCGCTGGCGGCCGCGACGAGGTCCGACATGACGTCGCCGTCGTAGTTCTTGAGGGCCCAGAGGAACCCTCCCTCGGAGCGGATCACCCGCGCCGCCGCGTCGTCGATGAGGGTGAAGAAGTACTCGATGCCGGCCGCCTCGAACTTCGCCTTCCAGTTTGCGTCGTACTCCTGCTGGAAGATGTCCCGGAACCGGGCGTCGTAGATCTTGGACACGGTGTCCTTCGTGCTGAACCACAGGTCGATCTTCTCGTCCAGGGCGAAGGCAAAGCAGGCGCGGGCGAAATTCAGGATCGACTCGTCGGTGTTGTGGATCCCCTGCAGGATGCCCGGTCCCCTGAAGTCGGCGATCTTCTGCCAGGCCGCGGCCCCCCCGGGGGCGGGCGTGAACATCAGCACCGCCGAGCCCGCGCAGGGCACGGGCATCTCCGAGTTGTCGTAGACGTCCCCGTAGGCGTGGCGGCCGATCACGATGGGCCGCTTCCAGGTGGACACGAAGGGCCGGATGTTCTTCACGAAGATGGGCTTGCGGAAGACGGTCCCGTCGAGCATGGACCGGATCGTGCCGTTGGGGCTCTTCCACATCTTCTTGAGCTTGTACTCCTCGACGCGGTCCTGGTTGGGGGTGATCGTAGCGCACTTGACGCCCACGCCGTATCGCAGGATGGCCTCCGCCGCCTCGGCGGTGACCCGGTCGTCCGTGTCGTCGCGGTGCTTCACGTGCAGGTCGTAGTATTCCAGCTGCATGTCCAGCCAGGGGGTCAGGAGCTTTTCCTTCACCAGGGCCCACATGATGCGCGTCATTTCGTCGCCGTCCATCTCGACGATGGGCGTCTTTACCCTTATTTTCCCGATTGCCATTCTAGGCCGTTTCCTTTCCCATGTGATAAGCTGCTCACCGAAGATACAGCAAACGCTTCGGGCGTCAGGCCCTCTTTTCTTACCCTGTACCCTATACCCGATACCCTAGACCCTTGCTTTGACCAGGTTCAGCGCCCCGCCGGCCAGCAGGATCCGTTTCTGCCGCTCCGAGAGCGTGCAGGTCACGGTGAAGCTGCGCCCCTTGGTGGCGTTGCGGACCGTCAGGGATCCCCCCGCCGCCACGGCGCTTCGAAGGTCGGGGATCTCGAGGCTGTCACCCTGGTCCAGGAGGTTGTACTCGGTTTCGTTCTCGAAGACAAGCGGCAGGATCCCGAAGTTGATGAGATTGGCCGTGTGGATGCGCTCGTAGCTCTTCGCGATGACGGCCTTCACGCCCAGGTACATGGGGCACAGCGCCGCGTGCTCCCTCGACGAACCCTGGCCGTAGGACTGGCCGGCCACGACGACGTTGTGTCGCCCGTTGTCGCGGATCTTCGCCGCCCGGGCGGGGAACGTCGCGTCGAGCCCCTCGAAGACGAAATCGGCGTACCGGCGGATGTTGGAGCGGTACTTCATCCGGGCCCCGGCGGGCATGATGTGGTCCGTCGTGATCTTGTCGCCCACCTTGATGGTGACCTCGCCGTCGAGGCGCCCGGGCAGAGGCCCGTTTTCCGGCGGGCTGCCGATGTTGGGCCCGCGGAGGATCTCGATGGAAACCGCCTTTTCTGGGGGGGCGGGCTCGAGGATCATGCAGTCGTCGACGCGGAACCGCTCCGGCATGCCCACGGAGGGGAAATCCATGCCGAGGTCCCTCGGGTCCGTGACGACGCCCGTCGCGACGGCCGCCGCGGCCGTTTCGGGGCTCACCAGGTAGACCTCGGCGTCCTCCGTGCCGGAACGGCCGTGGAAGTTGCGGTTCGAGGTGCGCAGCGAGACGGCCCTGGAGCCCGGGCTGTGGCTGCCGCCGATGCAGAAGCCGCAGGTGCTTTCCGTGAGCCTCGCCCCCGCGGCCAGCAGGTCCGCGAGGTAGCCGTCGCGGGCCAGGTTCTCGAGCACCTGCCGGGAGCCGGGCGTGACGATGAAGCTCACCCTGGGGTGGGCCACCCGTCCGCGGACGATGCGGGCCACCGTGGCGAGCTCCCGGTATGAGGAGTTTGTGCAGCTGCCGATGCAGACCTGGTCCACGGGGGTGCCCGCAATTTCCCGCACCGTGCCGATGTTGTCCGGGCTGTGGGGCTTTGCGGCCAGGGGGACGAGCCCCGCAAGGTCGATCTCGACCACCCTGTCGTAACCGGCATCGGGGTCGGCGGCCAGTTCGACCCAGTCGGCATCGCGCTGCTCGGCCGCCAGGAACCGCCGCGTCATCCCGTCGCTGGGGAAGACGGAGGTCGTCAGTCCCAACTCGGCCCCCATGTTGGCGATGGTGGCCCGCTCGGGCACGGTGAGGCTCTCGAGACCCTCGCCGCCGTACTCGAAGACGTGGCCCACGTTGCCCCGCGTCGTGAAGATCTCCAGGAGCTTCAGGATCACGTCCTTGGCCGAGACCCAGGGGGGGAGTTTCCCCGTGAGGTTCACGCGCACCACCCGGGGGCAGGTCAGGAAGAAGGGCTCGCCGGCCATGGCGAGCGCCACGTCGAGCCCGCCCGCCCCGATGGCGAGCATGCCCAGGGCCCCGCAGGTGGAGGTGTGGCTGTCGGAGCCCAGGAGGGTCTTCCCCGGCCTGCCGAACCGTTCCAGGTGCACCTGGTGGCAGATTCCGTTTCCCGCCCGCGAGAGGCGAATGCCGTAGCGGCGCGCCACGGAGTGCAGGTAGCGGTGGTCGTCGGCGTTCTCGAAGCCGATCTGGATCGTGTTGTGGTCGATGTAGCTCATCGAGAGCTCCGTGCGCACCCGCCCGATCCCCATGGACTCGAACTGCAGGTACGCCATGGTGCCCGTGGCGTCCTGGGTGAGGGTCTGGTCGATGCGGATGCCGATCTCGCGCCCGGGCTCGATCCGCCCGGCCGCAAGGTGGGACTCGATGAGTTTGTGTGTAAGGGTTTTTCCCACGGTTGCTTTCCTTTCGTCTTTTCCCGCAAGCCGGGCCATCATACCGCCCAATCTGCATTTGTGCAACGGTGAAAATAATGTAACCCGTCGCTTTCCCGACCATTTTTCGGGTTTTTTCCCTCTGCCCGGCCGGGAGGTGAAAAAAAAGCCGAAGCGTGCTACAAAGCTCGGAAGATGGGAAGTTGAGGAGCTTGGTTTGACCCTCGGCAAATTGGTGATCGCTGTGTTTGCCGAGCTTCCTAACTTCGTCGACACCCGGCGAGGCGCGATCCGGATAAGAACGAACTCACCTTGCCCCGAGGCTTATCAAGGAGGAAAGAATGGCCGGCATCCTGATTCGATGGCTGATCCTCACCGCGGCGATCCTGGCGGCGGCCTACCTCGTCGACGGGATCGTCGTCACGGGATTCTGGGCCGCGTTTTTCGCGGCGGCGATCCTGGGGTTTCTCAACGTCTTCTTCAAGCCCCTCCTGATCATCCTGACCCTGCCTGTCAATATTTTGACCTTGGGCCTGTTCACCCTGGTCATCAACGCGGCGCTGCTCAAGATCGCCTCGGCGCTCATCCCCGGATTCGACGTCCACGGCTTCTGGCCCGCCGTCCTCGGCGCCGTCATCATCAGCGTCGTCAACTGGCTGCTCGGCACCCTGATTGCAGACCGGGGGATCCCCGGAGGGCCCGGCAGCTCTGCAATGCCCAGGCAGGGCGGCCCCGGCGCGATCGACCTCGAGAAGAAGGGGGACCGCTGGGAATGAGTTCCCTCACGCCCGCCATGCGGCAGTACCTGGAGATCAAGGCCCGGTACCCCGACTGTATCCTCTTCTTCCGCATGGGCGACTTCTACGAGATGTTCTTCGAGGACGCCGTGCTGGCCTCGAAACTCCTCGACATCACGCTCACCTCCCGCGACAAGGGGAAGGAGGACAGCGTGCCGCTCTGCGGCTTCCCCTGGCACGCGGCGTCGTCCTACATCGCCAAGCTCATCTCGAAGGGCTACAAGGTGGCCGTCTGCGAGCAGATGGAGGATCCCCGCCTCGCCAAGGGGGTGGTAAAGCGCGAGGTGGTCCGCGTCGTCACCCCGGGGCTCGTCCTGGACCCCGACAACCTGGAGGCCAAGCAGAACAACTTCCTCGCCGGCATCGCCCAGCGCGGAGAGGCCTTCGGGCTCGCCTTCCTGGACGTTTCGACGGGCGAGTTCCGGGCCACGGAGATCGTGGACCGCCCCTTCTTTCTCGACGAGGTGATCCGCCACGGGTTCCGCGAGATCGTCCTGGAGGAAGGGTTCAGGGACCCGCTGCTGGAGACGGTGCTGGCGCGCGAGCTGGACGGGTGCGTGATCAACCGCTTCCCGCGCGACTGGTTCGATCACGGGGCGTCGCTTGCGATCCTGGGCGAGCACGTCGGCGCCGAGTCCATCGCCCGGCTCGATCCGGACCGGCGCCCCGCCCTGGTCGCCGCCGCCGGGGCGGTCCTGCGCTACGTCCGGGAAACCCAGATGGAGAGCCTGGGGCACATCAACGAGATTGCGGCCTACCGTTCGGAGAGCTTTCTCGTCCTCGACGAGACGGCGAAGCGCAACCTCGAGCTCTTCGCCACGACCCAGGGGGGCACGAAAGAGGGGACCCTCTTCCACGTCCTCGACGAAACGATGACGGCCATGGGGGGCCGGAGGCTCCGGTGGTGGCTTGCCTACCCCCTGCTCGACACGGACCGGATCCGGGAACGGCTCGCCGCCGTGGGCGAGATCCGCGAGGCCCACCTCGTGCGCCAGGACCTGCGCAAGGCCCTGGCGGGGCTCTACGACATGGAGCGCCTCGGGGCCCGCATCTCCCTCGGGGTGGCCAACGGCAGGGACCTTGCGGCCCTGCGGGCCTCGCTGCGCGCGCTGCCGGGGCTCAAGGGCCTCCTGGGGTCGCTCGAGGCCCCCGCGCTCTCCGCGATCCGCGACGGGATCGACGAGATGCCCGAGACGCTGGAGCTGCTCGAGCGGGCCATCGTCGACCAGCCGCCGCTGGCGCTGCGCGAAGGGGGGATCGTCCGGGAGGGCTTCGACGCCGAGCTCGACCGCATCGTCTCCATTGCGCGCGACGGAAGGTCGTGGATCGCCGCCCTCGAGGAGAAGGAGCGTCGGCGGACCGGCATCTCCAACCTCCGCGTGGGCTTCAACAATGTCTTCGGCTACTACATCGAGGTGACCAAGTCCCAGACGCCGTCCGTCCCCGCCGAGTACATCCGCAAGCAGACCCTCGTCAATGCCGAGCGCTACATCAACGAGGAGCTCAAGGAGTACGAGCAGACGGTGCTGCACGCCGAGGAGAAGCGCCGCGAGCGGGAGTACGACCTCTTCACGGGGATCCGCGGGCAGGTGGCGGCGGGGATCCGGCGCATCCAGAAGAGCGCCGCGGCGCTGGCCGATCTCGACGCCTTCGCGTCCCTGGCCGAGGTCGCCGGGAAGTACAACTACGTCTGCCCCGCCGTCGACGACGGCGATGCCCTCGAGATCCGCGACGGCCGCCACCCCGTGGTGGAGCGCATGCCGCTGGCCGAAGGCTTCGTCCCCAACGACGTGCTGATGGACGGGGGGGCCAACCGCCTGCTCGTGATCACGGGGCCCAACATGGCGGGCAAGTCGACAACCATCCGCCAGGTCGCCCACATCGTCATCCTGGCCCAGATGGGCAGCTTCGTGCCTGCCGCCTCGGCGCGGATCGGCCTCGTGGACCGGGTCTTCACGCGTGTCGGCGCCGCCGACATCCTCGCCAAGGGGCAGAGCACCTTCATGGTCGAAATGACGGAGGTCGCCCACATCCTGCGCAACGCGACCCCCCGCAGCCTCATCCTGCTCGACGAGGTGGGGCGGGGGACGAGCACCTTCGACGGCCTCAGCATCGCCTGGGCCGTGGCCGAGCACATCCACGACGCCGCTCACCTCGGGTCGCGCACCCTCTTCGCCACGCACTACCACCAGCTCACGGACCTGGCGCTCACGCGCGAGGGCGTGGCCAATTACTACATCGCCGTCAAGGAGTGGGGCGAGCGGATCATCTTCCTGCGAAAGATCCTCCCGGGGGCCACGAACCGCAGCTACGGCATCCAGGTGGCGCGGCTGGCCGGTGTGCCCGACGAGGTCATCGCGCGGGCCAGGGAGGTGCTCGAGAACCTCGAGAAGGGCGAGCTTGACGAGGTCGGCATGCCGACGCTGGCGCGCCGCCGCAAGGGGCAGAAGCGCCCGCATACGGGCCAACTCAGCCTCTTCGCCGACGAGGAGAGCCTCGTCCTCGAGGAAATTGCCTCGACGGACGTCAACACGCTCACGCCGATGGAGGCCATGAATCTGATCGCGGAGTGGAAGGAGAGAATCAAAAAATAGAGGCTCGGGTATAGGGTATAGGGCCTAGGGTAAGTGGAAAAAGAATAAGGGCGGAAGACCTGGTCTTCCGCCCTTTCCTTTTATCCCGATACCCGAGTCCCGAGACCCGATACCCTGTCTTTACTTGATGCACACCCTCCGGACCTGCTCGAAGTCCGTGACGCCCTCGACGACCTTCTGGATGCCGTCCTGCAGCAGCGTCGACATCCCGTCCTGGATGGAGGCGTTTCTCAGGTCTTCGACCGTGGCTTTCCGCGCAATGAGCCGCTTGACGTTGTCGCTGGCCACGAGGAGCTCGTGGATGCCCACGCGGCCGCGATACCCCGTCTGGTTGCATTCATTGCATCCCCCGGGACGGTAGAACTTGAGGTCCTTCGAGTACGGGATGTTGAGCTTGGCGAACTGCTCCTCGCCGTAGGTGAAGGCGAGGTAGTCGTACTCCTCCTTGTCGGGCGTGTAGGCCTGCTTGCAGTTGCGGCATAGCGTCCTCGCGAGCCGCTGGGCCAGGATCCCCAGCAGCGAGTCGGCAAAGTTCAGCGGGTCGATGCCCATGTCGAGCAGGCGGATGATCGTCTCGGGGGCGCTGTTGGTGTGCAGCGTCGTGAACACCAGGTGGCCCGTGAGCGAGGCCTCGACGCCGATCTTGGCCGTCTCGAAGTCGCGCATCTCGCCGACCATGATCACGTCGGGGTCGGCGCGCAGGAAGGCCCTGAGCGCGCGGGCGAAGTCCAGGCCGATCTTGGGGTTCACCTGGACCTGCCGGATCCCGTACTGGGTGATTTCAATGGGGTCCTCGATCGTCCAGATCTTGCGCTCCGGCGTGTTGATGCGGTGGATGCCCGCGTGCAGCGTCGTCGTCTTGCCCGAGCCCGTGGGGCCCACGCACAGGATGATCCCGTAGGGCTTTTCGAGGAGCTTGACGAGGTTCTGGTAGTTCCAGGGCGAAAGCGACATCTCTTCGAGGTGCATCATCTCGCCCTTCTGGAGAATTCGAAGCACCACGTCCTCGAGGTTGCCCGCCGTGGGCAGTGTCGCCACGCGCAGTTCCATGTCCTCACCGTTGCCCCGGCGGAACTTGATCTTGCCGTCCTGCGGGAGCCGGCGCTCCGTGATGTCGAGGTTGGACATGATCTTGATGCGCGAGACGATGGCGGCCCGGTAGCTGTAGGGGACCGTCTGGTACAGGGAGCAGCTGCCGTCGACGCGGTAGCGGATCTCGACGTTCTTGCGGCTGAGGTTGGGCTCGATGTGGATGTCCGAGGCCCGCTGGGCGATCCCGTCGTTGATGATGCGGTTGACGAGCTGCATGATCACGCTGTCCGACTCGGAGACGCCGTTCTCCTCGAACTCGTCGCGGTCTTCGACCAGCTGTCCCTCGCCGCCGAGGAGCTCGCTGAAGGACTTCTCCCCCTCCGTCGTCTGGTAGAAGTGGTTGATGATCTTGATGATGTCCTCCTTGAGGGAGACGCAGTACTCGACGGACTTCGTCTTCAGGAGGTTCTCGATCATGTCCTTCTTCAGGATGTTGTTGGGGTCGTCGACGATGACGCGGATCTTGCCGTCGGCGCCCCTCTCCAGGGGCACCCAGAGCTCGCGCCGGAGGTACTCGCGCTTGAGGTTCTTGAGCAGCTCGTCGGGGATCGGGTGTTTCTGGTTGTAGTGGATGTACCGGCAGCGGTAGTAGTCCTCCATGGAGCGCCCGATGTCCTCGCGGGAGATCCGGAAGCGCTTCATGAGCAGCTCCTCGATGGGCTCGTTGCTGCGGCGCGACTCGGTGAAGGCGGCCTCGAGGTCGGTGTCCTTCATGAGGTTGTGGTTGACGAGGTAGTCGAAGCGGGTCTTGCGCCGAGAGGAGACGCGGTGCTGGTTGTACAGGGCGATGCCCAGGACCTCGGCGATCTCCTCCAGGAGAGCCTGCTCGTCGTCCGTGAACCGGCCGCCGCCCTTGCGGTTGACGATCTGGATGACCCCCATGAGGGTGTTCTCGTGCATGACGGGCAGGGCGAGCACCTGGGTGGTCCGGTAGCCCGACTGCTTGTCCCAGGCCTCGTCGAAGAAGAGCGTCTTGTCGATCTTCTTGAGCTCCTCCTTGTTGTAGGCATCGGCGATGTTGACGCCCCGGCCCGCGTTGGCCACGAAGCCCGCGATGCTGCGGTTGTTGATGGGAAGGCGAATCTCCTTGAGCTGGGAGCCCGCCAGGTAGAGCGAGTAGAGCTCGTTGCGCGGCTTGTCGGCCACGTAGATGGTGATCAGCAGGGCGTTGAAGAGCGCCAGGATCCCTTCCTTGTGCTCGACGAGGATGTCCTTGATGTTCTGCGCGGCGTGGATCTGGTTGGTGATGTCGAGCAGCTTCTTGCGCTGGTTGAGCTTCTCGGAAAGGGCCGTTATGGAGGAGATGTCGAGCCTCTCCATCATCTTTGCGGTGTCCATCGTGGGCGTCCGTTCCTTGTCGGGTTTTCTTTGTTCCATATCGGTACAACGGTCACGCTCTTTAATACAGGAAATGTGCCAATCGATCCGCGCCCGGCAGCGCGCGCGGGTCGCATAGGGTTTTGCCGGGCCGCTTCGTCAAGGCATGGGTTTTGCACCCTATTTTCGCGATGCCTCGAACGTGAGGATGGGTACCGATCCCGTGAAGGCGCAACCGGCCGCGAAGAAGATCCTGTTTGTCTGCTCGGGCAACCTGTGCCGGAGCTTCATGGCCGAGCGGGTGTTCCGCAAGCTCTCGAGGCAGGCGGGCCGGGCGGGCATTCAGGCCGCTTCGGCGGGCCTGCTCGATCTCGGGGGCGTGGATGCCGATCCGCAGGCCGCAGCCATCCTCCGGGCAAAGGGCATGGAGGCCGGCCGGCACCGGTCGCGCACCCTGACGGCCGACATGGTCGAGGGAGCCGATTGGGTCCTCGTCATGGAGGAGGCCCAGCGGGAAGAGGTGCTTCGGCGGCATCCCGGCGCGGATGACAAGGTCCGGCTCCTGAAATCCTTTTCCGCGCAGGGCGGCGGGGCCGGGCTCGACATCCGGGACCCCCACGGGAGGACGCCCTATCACTACCGGACCTGTTTTGCGGAGATCTATTTCTCCCTGGAAGGATTGCTTCGATGTATCTAGAGTACTGGGGTTTGGACGTCTTCCCCTACGAGATCGTCCCGGATCTGAAGTTCATCTACAACTCGGGGCACTACCGCGAGGCGATGACCCGGCTCACCTACGCCATCCAGCGCCGCAAGGGCGCCGCCCTGCTCACGGGGGACGTGGGATGCGGTAAGACAACCCTGTCGCGCGCCTTCATCCAGAACCTGGCGCAAAAGGAATACCACGTGGGGCTCATCACGAACCCCATGCTCGAGCCCATCGAATTCATCCGGGAGGTCCTCTACCAGTTCGGTCTCGACCCGGCCTCGCACTCCAAGCACGAGCTGCTGAACACGCTGGGCGAGATGATGATGAAGGACTTCAAGGAGAACCGGACCACGATCCTCGTCATCGACGAGGCGCAGCTGCTCTCGCCCACGAACTTCGAGGAGGTGCGGCTGCTGCTGAACTACCAGTTCAACGACCGGTTCCTGCTGAACCTGCTGCTCATCGGCCAGCCCGAGCTGCGGGGCATCGTGAAACGCATCGAACAGCTCGACTCGCGGATCGCCATCCGCTACCACCTGGGCCCGCTCGGCTTCGACGAGATGACGCAGTACGTCCATTTCCGGCTCGGCCGGGCCGGGGCGAAGCGCGAGATCTTCACGCGCGATGCCTTCGAGGAGATTCACCGCCAGACCCGGGGCGTGCCCCGGAGGGTGAACAACCTCTGCGACATGTGCCTGCTGATCGGGTTCGGGATGCAAGCCGAGAGGATCGATGCGGCGGTGGTCCGGGCCGCCATCGACGACACGGCCATGCCGGATGACGAGCCGGGCGAGGCAGAACCGAAGAAGGAAGCTGCGAAGCCGGGAAGCTGAGACGTTCGGACAGGCGTCATCTCCTGCGCATGCCGCCGGCTTCTCCAACCTTCAACCCTTCTCGCCCTCTACCCTTCTATTTCCCCGAGATGCGCGACAGCTCCTCGTCGGAGACGGCCCCCGTCACCCACAGGATCGGATTGCCGAGCAGGTTGACGGTCTTCTCTTCCGTGACCCGGTTGCCGTCGGCGTCCTCCAGCATCGAGTACTCGGGCAGGCGGCATCACTAGCCCCCGCCTGTTTCCCTCCCGGCATTTCCGGTTGAAACTTTTCCTCTCCTGTGCTTTATAGGCTCCGGCTCTTGCCGGCGCTCCCGCAGCGAGTTCCGACCGGAACGGGATGCCTGGGGGGCGCCACCTCGACTCGAAAGGATTCCGGAACATGATCCGCGTCGTCTGCTGCTACTGCAAGAAACCGGTGAAGACCCTCCCGTC
>CAZPCN010000011.1:0-73933 GCA_964585095.1 uncultured Syntrophaceae bacterium
TAAAAAGGCAGGCTGGTGAAAAATACTCATCTGCTGCGTTGCCTCATCCCTCGTCCTATGAGAGACCTTTTCCTCTGTTCTCCTCCCCTGGCGGGAGGAGGAAGTGGAGGAGGGGGAACATTCCCCCTCACCTCAATCCTCTCCCACGGAGGGGCGAGGAAGATTAAGGAACGGGGTTGCTAGAGGCCTCACTCCTCGGGATATCGGACGCCTTGCATCTGAGCATTTTTGACCAGCCTTTAGGACAAGATTCCATCAAACTCTGCTGATACGGATGCGAATGATGATCAACTTTCGGGACAATGTGAAGAAGATGCAGGGCTACGTGCCGGGGGAACAGCCCCCGCCGGGCTCCAGGGTCGTCAAGCTCAACACCAACGAAAACCCCTACCCGCCCTCCCCGGAGGTCATGAAGGTCCTGCACGGATTCGAGGGGGAGTGGCTGCGGCGCTATCCCGACCCCCTCGCCACCATGGCGCGGGAGTCTGCGGCGAAGATCTTTGACCTGCCAGCCGACTGGGTCATGGCGGCAAACGGCAGCGACGAGATGCTGGCGCTCCTGGCCCGGGCATTCCTCGAGAAGGGGCGGAAGATCGCCTACCCCATGCCGACCTACTCGCTCTACATCACCCTGGCCGAGATGCAGGACGCCTCGACGGTGGAGGCGGACTACGACGAGGACTACAACCTCCCGGTGGAGGAACTGATCGCGGCGCAGGCCGACCTGACCTTCGTCTGCACGCCCAACAACCCTTCTTCAACGATGGCCCCCGTCGGCGATCTCGAACGGCTGGCGGCAGGCCTCAAGGGCGTGCTGGTCGTGGACGAGGCCTACACGGATTTCGCCGACGGCAACGCGCTGGGTCTCGTCTCGAAATATGAGAACGTGATTGTCCTGAGAACGCTTTCCAAGGCGTATTCCCTGGCGGGGCTCCGCGTGGGCTTCGGAGTGGCCCAGCCGCAGCTTCTCGAGGGGCTCATCAAGATCAAGGACAGCTACAACGTGGATTCCGTGGCGCTTAGGCTCGCAGCGGCCGCCATGAACGACCAGGCATGGATGAAGGCCAACGCGGAGAAGATCAAGGCATCCCGTGCGAAACTGGCGAAGGCGCTGGAGCGGATGAAGTTCAGGCTCTGGCCTGCGCAGGCCAATTTCATCCTGGCCCGGCCGCCGAAGGGCGACGCCCGCTACCTGTACATGGAGCTGCGGGACCGGGGGATCCTGGTCCGTTACTGGGACCGTCCGAGGCTCGACGACAAGATCCGCATCACCGTCGGCACCGAAGAGGAGAATGCCGTCCTGCTCGAAGCCCTGAACCAGCTGATCCTGTAGTCGTTATCATGAAAATGAAAATCCCCCTCTATCCCCCTTTTTAAAAGGGGGACGAAAGGGGGATTTGTATTGCCCTGCCGTTTAGCCCTTCAGCCACGCCCTGATGCGCGGAATCTCCTCCGAGGCCCACTGCGCGGAGAGGCGCCGGCTCAGGAAGAAGGCGAACAGCTCGTCCATCGTCTTCAGGGCCGTCTCGACGAGGTAGATGCGCTCGAGGATGCCGCCTTCTTTCTCTTCTCCCTCCTCGTTGAGGCCTCCCGTCTGCGGCAGCTTCATGGACTGAAACTGGAACCGGTCCGCCTTCAGGGTGAACTCCCATCGATCGCCGTCCTTTTCGAGACGCAGGCGGGCCTCCCGCACCTTCTTGCCCTCGCGGATCGCCGCCTTGCCCTCTTTCAGGTCTGCGTGCAGGCCCTGGCAGGCCACCGTTTCCGCATACTCGCCTTCGCCGGATTCCAGGACGACCCTCTTCTCGAAGGTGAGCTCCACCTCCGTTCTCCCCGGTACCGCGATCGTCCCGTTGCGTTCCTCGGACTTGAACCAGAGCCAGGTCAGGAACTCGCGAGCCAGGAATGCGGGATCCGTCTTTTCCCCCGAACTCTTCGAGGGCTCGAGGAACGAGCCGCCCTCGAGGGTTGCGACGGCAGCCGCGGTTTTCCGGTCCATCTGTTCCGCATCCCAGGGCAGGCAGGGGATGAACTTCGCGTTGAAGGTGATCTTGAAGAGATCCTCGAAGATCTCGAACACCTTGTCGGCATGGGAGCCGACGAGGAGCCAGCCGCCGGAAGGGGACCACAGGACGTCGTAGAGTGACGGGACGGGGTAGGCCCTCGTGAGCAGGTGGAGGTAAATGCGCTCCTTGATCTCCTTGGCCTGTTCGCGGAAGAGCCTCTTCTTGCCGCTGTCCTTGAGGGCCTTGCGTTCCTCCTCGAGGCACTTGAGCCTCAGCAGGGCAGGCGGGATCGACTTCTTGTCCACGCGCAGCGCAAAGTAGAAAAAATCGCCCGCGCTGTACTTGGCCCCCTCGAAGCGCGTGTCGAGGGGGTTCTCCAGGCAGGTCCAGCCGAAGGCCTGCTCCTCGGCCGACGCCGTCAGCTCCTGGAAGGCGTACTTCTTGATCTGGCGATCGAAAAAGGGGCGGAACTCCTCCGGCAGCTCACCCCTGACGCGGTATCGGGTAAAGGTCAGCGATCCCTTCAATAAGCCCATGATGACTCCTCCTGTGAAGGCAGGCACGGTAGCCTATCGCACTCCAGTTTGTCAATGCTCATTCTGTGAAGCACACGGGCGGACGGGGGCATCCGCCGGACAGAAGGTGAGACGGTGAGAGGGTAAGAACGTTGGATGAGTCGGAGGCAGAGTTCATGCTCTCTGCGGCTCCAACCCTCTCACCTTCTTACCCTCTTACCCTCTGCTTGCAATGGCGACTGCATCCAGGCATTTTTGAACGGTCTAATCAGCCAGATCCGTGATGGACAGTGACGGCGATTTATGTTACGTTTCTGCCGAAATTCTGAGGGGTTCTGCTGGATGGGCATCAAGGCGATCGGGGTTGTCGGCAACGCGAACAAGGGCCATGTGGTGGACAGCATCGCAGGGCTGTCCGAATGGGCCAGGGGCAGGGGCCTGGAAGTGCTCCTGGAGAAAGAGGCGGCCGTCAAGCTGGGCGCGCGGGGCTACCACGGGGACGAGCTGGGCAGCCGGGCCGACCTGGTTGTCACGATGGGGGGGGACGGCACCCTCCTGCAGGCGGCGAGGATCATGAGGCGCTCGAGCGTGCCGATCCTCGGCGTCAACATGGGCACCTTCGGGTATCTCACCGTCATCAACCTCAACGAGATGTTCGACGCCCTGGAGAGCGTGCTGGCGGGGGACTACCGGACGGAGAGCCGCATGATGCTCGATGTCTCCGTTCGCGACGAGCGCGGCGAGAGCTTCGAGTGCTGCGTGCTCAACGACGTGGTCATCAACCGCGGCAACTATTCGCGCCTGGTGGACCTGGAGACCCACGTCGACGGGCACTATCTGACGACCTACCGGGCCGACGGGCTCATCATCTCGACCCCGACGGGCTCCACGGCCTACTCCCTCTCTGCGGGGGGGCCCATCGTGTTGCCCGTACTGAACACGATCCTCCTCAACCCCATCTGCCCGCACACGCTGACCAACCGTCCGGTCATCCTGCCGGATGAGGCGCTGCTGAAGGTCATGCTCTGGACGCGCGAGGCGGGGGCCATCATGAGCTGCGACGGCCAGGTGACCTACAACCTGAAGCCCGGGGACGTCATCGACGTCCGCAAGTCGGATTGTGTGACGAACCTGATCGTCTCCCCCCGGAGGGACTACCTGCAGATCCTGAGGTCGAAACTCGGGTGGGGCGGCTCACCCACGTCGACGAATCGAACGTAGCATGCTGAAGGAACTGGGCATCACCAATTTCGCCATCATCGACCGCCTCAGCCTCGCTTTCCACGAGGGGCTGAACGTGCTGTCGGGCGAGACGGGCGCGGGCAAGTCGATCCTCATCGGGGCCATCGGCCTGCTGCTCGGCGACCGGGCATCGACGGACCTGATCCGCTCCGAGGAGGACGCCGCCGTCGTGGAGGCCGTCTTCGACATCGGAGCAAGCCCGGCCCTCAAGGCGCGGCTGCAGGAGATGGGGTTCCACCCGGGCAGGGAGATCGTCGTGAAGCGCGTGGTGTCCCGGTCGGGGAAGAACCGCGTGTACGTCGACGGCAACCTCGCCACCGTGGGGATGCTGGGCGAGATCAGCGAGGCGCTCGTCAACATCTGCAGCCAGCACGAACACCAGGTGCTCCTCGACCCGGAAAGCCACATCGACATCCTCGACGAGTTCGGCAACCTCGCGGCCCTGCGGGGCCGGTTCACCGCCCTCTACGACGAGGCCCAGAAGCTCCGCCTGAAGCGGGACGATCTCGCGGCGAAGAACCGCAACCGTTCGGAGCGGGAGGAATTCCTCCGCTTCCAGGTGGGCGAGATCGAGAAGGCGGCCCTCAAGCCGGGCGAGGACGCCGCCCTGCAGGAAGAGAAGAGGATCCTGTCCAACGCCGCGAAGCTCGCGGAGCTGGCGCGCGATTCCTGGGAGGCGCTCTACGGGAGCGAGGAGTCTGTGCTGGGGGCGCTCGCCCGCGTGACGGCCCGCATCCGGGACATCCGGCGCATCGACCCGGGTTTCGCGGTGTCCGAGGACGAAATGAAGTCGCTGGCCATCCAGCTCGAGGACGCGGCGCGGGCGCTGCGGGACTACCTCGGCAAGATCCCCTCCGACCCCGGCCGGCTCGAGGGGGTCGACGACCGCCTCGAGGCGATCGGCAGGCTGAAGAAGAAGTACGGCGGCTCCGTCGAAAGCGTTCTCAAGACCGCCCAATCGCTGAAGGCGGAACTGCAGGGGCTCGCCAACGCGGCCGAGGACATCGAGTCGCTCGAGGCGGAACTGGCGACGCGCAAGGGAGCGCTGCGGGAGCTGGCTGCAGGGCTCTCCGCCGAGAGACGGCGCACGGCCGAGTCCATGGAGAAGGCGATCGAAGGCGAGATTCACGCCCTGAAGATGGAGAAGGCCCGGTTCTCGGTGCTGTTCCGGGAGCCTGCGCCGGACGAGGAGGGCCTTGCGGCGCTGAACCCGAAGGGCGTCGACCAGCCGGAATTCCACCTCTCCACCAACGTGGGGGAGCCGCTCAAGCCGCTCAACCGGGTCGCGTCGGGCGGGGAGCTCTCGCGGATCGTGCTGGCCATGAAGAAGGTCCTCGCGAGAGCGGGCTCCGTCGGCACGGTCATCTTCGACGAGGTGGACAGCGGGATCGGCGGCGCCACGGCGGAGATCGTGGGGCGCAAGCTCCGGGATATCTCGAAGCACCACCAGGTCATCTGCATCACGCACCTGCCCCAGATCGCGTCCTTCGGCCGGACGCACTACCAGGTGACGAAGCGGGTTTCCGACGGCCGGACGAGAACGGATGTCCGGCAGCTCGGCGAGGACGAGCGACTCGAGGAGATCACGCGGATGCTCGGGGGCGTGGAGATCACGGACAAGACGCGCGCCGCGGCGCGGGAGATGCTGAAGGCGGCGAAACGAAGGGACTAGGGTTTCGGGTATAGGGTATAGGGTCGGAAGGTATACGGGAGCTTCTACAAACGAAATCTGCCTCCTTCCCAATACCCGAGCCCCGATACCCTTTTGAGGACAAATCAAACGAAATAAACGACGAACGAAACAGACGAGTAACGAGATGCTCAGAAAAGCGAAGACCAGCGACGTTAAGTTGATCCACCGAATCATCAACCTCTCGGCGGCCAAGGGCGAGATGCTGCCCCGCTCGCTCGTGGACCTCTACAACAGCCTGCGAGACTTCTACGTGTACATGGAGGAAGACAACGGCCCCATCGTGGGGGTCGTCGGCATGCATCTCTTCTGGGAGAACCTCGCCGAGATCCGTTCCCTCTACGTGGCCGACGAGGTCCGCAAGAAAGGGATCGGCAAGAAGCTGGTGGAGGCCTGCATCTCCGAGGCGATCACCCTGGAGATCTACCGGATCTTCGCGCTTACGTACCAGAAGGACTTCTTCGCGCGCATGGGGTTTCACGAGGTCCAACGCACGGAGCTGCCGGAGAAGATCTGGTCGGACTGCTTCAAGTGCTGGAAGTATCCGGATTTTTGCGACGAGTTTGCGATGATCATCGAGTTGTAGTCGAGGCTGATGAAAAAGGCTCATCTGCGGCGTTGCCCTCCTTCCTCGTCGCTCAACGTACGACTCAAGTACGCCTCGCTCCTCGGAATGTCGGGCGCCTTGCATCTGAGCATTTTTGACCAGCCTGCGGGGAAAGGCGGCTTCGAGACTGCTTGCCTTCCTTTTCTGAGCCGGACGTTTCAATGATGCCCTGAGGGTCCGATAATCATCATGCGGAAAATTCTTTTCATTTTGCTTGTCGCGACGCTTATCGGCGGCTGCACGTTCTTCCGAAAGCCCGCCGTCGTCACGCCGCCCCCCGCGGTCCCGCCGAAAGAGGCCCCGCCTCTTGCAGCCGTCTCGGCAAGCGACCTCCCGCGGTTCCAGGACGACATGGACCGGGCGTCCCTGGCGAGGGCTCTCCGGAAGAGCCTCGGGTACTATGCCCGCCTCCCGGAGCGCACGCCGTACCGGATGGGGGACCGGCGCGTCACCGCCCGCGACATGAAGGAATCCCTCGAGACGTTCCTGGCGATCGTCGAGAGCGGCGCATCCCCTGCGGCACTCGAGATGAGGGTGAAGGAAGACTTTGACGTCTACCGGGCCTCCGGGAGCGGGCCGGTCGGCAGGGTCCTGTTCACGGGCTACTACGAGCCCGTCCTGAAGGGCTCCCTCGCGAAGACCGACGTGTACCGATACCCCATCTACCGCAAGCCCGACGACTCGATCGTCGTCCACCTGGGGAAATTCCGAGAAAAATACAAGAACGAGCGGCTGATCGGCAGGCTCGAAAACGGAGAGCTCGTGCCCTATTACAGCCGCGAGGAAATCGACGGGGCGGGGGCGCTCGAGAGCCGGGGGCTGGAGATCGCCTGGTTTGCCGACCCCGTGGACCTCTTCTTCCTCCACATCCAGGGGTCGGGGATGATCTGCCTTGCCGACGGATCGTGTTTCCAGGTGAGCTACGCCCAGTCCAACGGGAGGGCCTACCGCAGCATCGGCAAGCTGCTCATCGACTCGGGACGGGTCACGCGGGAGGACCTCTCCATGCAAAGCATCAAGCGCACCCTGCGGGATCGGCCCGAGGAGGTGCGGGAGATCCTGAACCACAACGAGAGCTACGTGTTCTTCCGGACCGTTTCGGAAGGCCCGGTGGGCAGCATCGGGGTGGCGTTGACGGGCGGGCGTTCCATCGCGACGGATCCGGCGTTCTTTCCGCGGGGGGCGCTGGCCTTCGTAAAGACCCGAAAGCCCGAGATCGGCCCGGATGGCGAGATCCGATCCTGGGCGTCCTTTTCCCGGTTCGTCCTCAACCAGGACGCGGGGGGCGCCATCACGGGGCCGGGGCGCGTGGATTTGTTCTGCGGCAGGGGCCGCGAGGCGGAGATCGCGGCGGGGCATCTCAAGGAAGAAGGCGAGCTGTATTTCCTGGTTTTGAAACGAGAAGCGAGGGCGAAGGGGCGCTGAGGCGACAGCCGGAAATTGTCTTGCCAGCCCTCGTTTTTCTGTGATAGAGACGAATTGCTTTCCAAGCGTCAGACCCCGGAGCAACCCCGTTCCGAAGAAGCCTAACCCGAACACCGCGTATTCCAACAACCGCATCCGGACATGTGCCCGACTGGACAGGGAGGGGCCCGCATCGCGTGGTCCTTTTCTTCGCAGGATCCGTCGTGAAAGAAAGGGGGGATTCGTGATGACAAAGCAGGACATGATCGATCGGATGGCCAAGGAGGCTCGGGTTTCGAAAGCGGCGGCCGGTAGGGCCCTGGAGGCGTACCTCCATGCAGTCGGGGATGAGCTCAAGAAGACGGGGAAGCTCAGCCTGATCGGCTTCGGGACGTTCAACTGCGTACAGCGCCGGGCAAGAACGGGAAGGAACCCCAAGACGGGGGGCGCCATCCAGATCCCGGCCCGGAAGGTCGTCCGGTTCAAGGCCGGCAAGGGCCTGACCGACGTCGTCAACATCTGAGGGAACCCCGCAACCCGAAAAGGACCTCCGCCTGCTGGGGACGGGAGGTCTTTTTTTGAAGCGCAGGGAATTGCGGAGCGTCATCGTGCCATGAGGAGCCTTGCGGACAGGATCGAAACCGGAATCGGCCCCGAGCTGCGGGGCATCCTCCACGCGGCGGGGGGCCTTGCCGCCGAGATGGGATTCTGCGCCTATGCCGTGGGGGGCATGGTGCGGGACCTTTTTCTCGAGCGGGACACCTTCGATCTCGACATTGTCGTGGAAGGGGAGGGGATCCGGTTCGCCAGGAGCCTCGCCGGCCGCCTGCAGGCCCGCGTGAAGGGCTACGAGCGGTTCGGGACGGCCACGATCACGCTGCCGGGCGGCGCCAGGGTGGATGTCGCGACGGCCCGCACGGAGAGCTACGACGCGCCCGCCGCGCTTCCCCGCGTCACGCCGGGCTCCATCCGCGACGACCTCTTCCGGCGCGACTTCACGATCAACGCCATGGCCCTGGCGCTTGCCCCCGGGGAATTCGGCAGGCTGCTCGACGAGTTCGGCGGCGTCCGAGACATACAGGGCAGGCGCATCCGGGTCCTGCACGAGCGAAGCTTCGTCGACGACCCGACGAGGATCTTCCGGGCCGTCCGGTTCGAGGCGAGGCTGGGGTTCCGGATCGTGGCCGCCGACGAGAGGCGGATCGGCGAGGCCCTGGCGCTTTCCCTCCTGGAGAGGCTGGAGGAGTACCGCGTCGCCGCCGAGCTGAGGCTGATCCTCGGGGAGCCCGATCCTTCACGGCCCCTGCTGAGGCTGGCGCAGCTGGGGGTTCTCGAGGCGCTCGAGGGTATGCGAGGGAGAAGACGCTCGCTGGAAAAGCCGCTCGCGAAGATCGGCCGGGTCCTTCATGCGGCGCGGCCCTGAGAGAATTACCTTGTTTTTCCTTGAACTTGGCCTTGCTTGCCGTTGACAGGGGCGGGCATTTCTGTTATACGAGCGGGGCGCCCGGGTCCATGCCCGGGCGATTTCCGATGGTTCGACGAGGGGACATGGCAACGAAACGAAGAATCCTGAGCGGGATCCGGCCGACGGGCAAGCTGCACCTCGGCAACTATCTCGGCGCCCTGAAGAACTGGGTGGACCTGCAGAACGACGGCGGCTACGAGTGCTTCTACTTCATCGCCGACTGGCATGCCCTGACGTCGGACTACAACCGGACGGAGGAGATCCGACAGAACCGGATCGACATCGTCATCGACTGGCTTGCCGCGGGGCTCGACCCGAAGGACAGCACGCTCTTCGTCCAGTCCTCGGTCATGGAACACGCCGAGCTCTTCGTGCTGCTGTGCATGATCACCCCTCTGCCCTGGCTCGAGCGCAACCCCACGTACAAGGAGATGAAGCAGGAACTCGTCGACCGGGACCTCTCCACCTTCGGGTTTCTCGGCTACCCCGTCCTCCAGGCGGCGGACATCATCATGTACAAGGCCTACGGCGTGCCCGTGGGCGTCGACCAGCTGCCCCACGTCGAGCTGACCCGCGAGATCGCCCGGCGGTTCAATTTCCTCTACCGGGAGATCTTCCCGATCCCCGAGCCGCTCATGACGGAGGTGCCGAAGCTGCTCGGCATCGACGGGCGCAAGATGAGCAAGTCCTACGACAACGCGATCTACCTGAGCGACCGCGGGGAGGAGCTGCGCAAGAAGATCGAGTCCATGTTCACCGACCCGCAGCGCCAGCGCAAGAGCGACCCCGGCCGGCCGGAGGTCTGCAACGTCTTCGCCTTCCACAACCTCTACTCGCCGCCGGTAGAGGTCGCCCAGATCGAAGAGGACTGCCGCAAGGCGGCCATCGGCTGCGTGCAGTGCAAGAAGCGGCTGGCCGGGCGCATCGCGGAAGGCCTCAGGCCGATCCACGACAAACAGGACTACTACCGCTCGCACATCCGGGAAGTCCACGACATCGTCGCCGACGGGAACGAGCGGGCTCGGACGGTGGCCCGGGCGACGATGGCCGAGGTGCGCGACGCCATCCGGATCTGATCGCCATGAGCTACGAGGTCAAACTCGACATCTTTGAGGGGCCCCTCGATCTTCTCCTGTACCTGATCCGGAAGAACGAGCTCGACATCTACAACATCCCCATGGCCCTCGTCACGGAACAGTATCTCGAGCACCTCGAGATGATGAAGGCCCTCAATCTCGACCTGGCCGGGGAGTACCTGGTGCTGGCGGCCACCCTCATCCACATCAAGTCGAGGATGCTCCTGCCCGTCGAGGAAGGGACGGGGGAGACGGAAGAGGAGCGGGACCCGCGGGCGGACCTGGTCCGGCAGCTCCTGGAGTACCAGGCCTTCAAGGAAGTGGCCCTCAGCCTGGACAAGAGACGGATGCTGGACCGGGACGTGTTCAAGCGACTCCTGCCCGCAGACGAGATCCCCGACGAGCCGGAGGAGGCGATGATGGAGGTGAGCCTCTTCGAGCTCATCGAGGCCTTCAAGCAGGTCGTCGAGAGGATGGACAAGGAGGACCTCCTGGAGATCGACACGGAGCGGATCTCGCTGTCCGACCGGATCAACGAGATCCTCGAGGATCTCTCGAGGGAGAAGAGCCTCTCCTTCACCGATCTGCTGAAGTCGAGCCGCACCCGCAAGAGCATCATCTACACGCTGCTGGCCATCCTGGAGCTCATGAAGATGCGCGTGGTCAGGGCCTTTCAGTCCGATCCCTTCGGGCAGATCCGAATATTCCCGGCGGTGGAGGAGTCAACCGATGGATGACATGAGATCCGTTGTCGAGGCGCTGGTGTTCGCTTCGGACGCCCCCGTCTCGGTGGACCGTTTGAAGGACGTCCTCGGGGAGGTGGATCGCAAGGCGATCCTGGAGATCCTGCAGGACATCGAGCTGGAATACCGGCAGCGGCGCGGCGGTCTGTGCCTCATGGAAGTCGCCGGCGGCTACCAGTTCAGGACCAAGGTGGAGTTCTCCCCCTGGATCCGCAAGCTGCGGGGGATCCGCCCAGTGCCGCTTTCGCCCGCAGCCATGGAGACCCTCTCCGTCGTCGCGTACCGCCAGCCCGTGACGCGACAGGAGGTCGAAAAGATCCGCGGGGTCGATGTGAGCGGCTCCCTCAAGGGGCTGCTGGAGAAAAAGCTTGTCCGGATCGTGGGCCGAAAGAACGTCCCCGGGAAGCCCATCATGTACGGCACGACAAAGCGCTTCCTCGAGGTCTTCGATCTGAAGGATCTCTCCGAGCTGCCGACACTTCGGGAAATCACGGAAATGGAGGAATAGTCCCATGGAGGAGCGGCTCCAGAAGATCATCGCCGCCGCGGGCATCTGTTCGAGGCGGGCGGCCGAGGAGCTCATCCTTGCCGGGAAGGTGCAGGTCAACGACCGCATCGTCAGGCAGCTGGGGACGAAGGCCGACCCGGGGCGGGACGAGATCCGCATCGACGGGCGTCTGATCACGACCGAAGTGGAACGCGTCTACCTGATGCTCAACAAGCCCGCCGGGTACGTGACCACGCTGAAGGACCCCGAGGGCAGGCCCGTCGTCACGGACCTCGTGCGGGACGTGGGCCAGCGCGTTTACCCCGTGGGAAGACTGGATTACGACTCCGAGGGCTTGCTCATCCTGACCAACGACGGCGCCTTTGCCGAACGGGTCCAGCATCCGCGGTACGAGATCCCGCGCACCTACCTGGCGAAGGTCCGCGGCAGGGTAACCCGGAAGGAACTCCAATCACTCCTCAAGGGGATCGAACTGGAGGACGGGCCCTTCACGGTCGACGGCATCCAGGAGGAGAAGTTCAACGAAAAGAGCCAGTGGCTCCGTGTGACCATCTCCGAGGGCCGCAACCGGATCATCCGGCGGGCCATGGAGGCCCTGGGGCATCCCGTGGCGAGATTGATCCGCGTTTCCCTGGGGAGCCTGGAGCTGGGAAGCCTCAAGCCGGGCGAGCACCGGCAGCTCCGCAGGAAAGAAGTCGGGGGGCTTTTGCGGCCCCAGCGGAAAAAAGCGTAAAAATGTTCTTGACATTCCGGGACGATGGAAACTAATATCCAATGAAAACGCGCAATTAATCCCTTTTCATTTTTGGATCGACAAGCCCTTGGGGCTTATTCCGCTTTATACGGGGGGGGACCATGAACAAGTCGGGATTGATCGAGGAGCTGGCACGGAGGGAGAACCTGACGGAGAAAAAGGCCACCGACGTGGTCAATCTCATTTTCAAGGGATTCACGGAAGAGCTCAAGAATAACGGGCGGATCGAGATCCGCGGCCTCGGCAGCTTCGTCGTGCGCAACTACGAGTCCTACACGGGGCGAAACCCCAAGACGGGTATGAACATCACCGTTTCCCCGAAGCGGCTTCCCTTCTTCAAGGTCGGCAAGGAGCTTCGCGACAAGGTGAACCTGGAAGATGAAGACGAGAACGGCATGGAGAGTGAAATCAGCAACATCGCGGAATGACTCCGTTCCCTTGAGACCGGGCCCGCCGCAGCGTTAGAAGACAGGGGATCATGATCCGATGATCCCTTTTTCGTTTATGGGACTGAAATCCAGCCTTCGCCGCTTCCTTTCGAGCCCCGGGTTCAATCACCCCCTTGTCCCGGCGGGGCTCTTCGCCGTGACCGTTTTCACGACCCTCGCGGCCGGGGCGCTGCAGGCCGGCGTGAACCCCATCGAGAACCCTTCAGGCATCTGGAAGGGCATCCCCTTTTCCTTCACGCTGCTCCTGATCCTGGGCTGCCACGAACTGGGCCATTGGGTGGCCTCCCGCAGGCACGGGGTGGATGTCAGCTTCCCCTACTTCATCCCGGGACCCACGCTCGTGGGGACCTTCGGGGCCTTCATCGCCATGAAATCCCCCATATCGGACCGCAATGCCCTCATCGACATCGGTGCGGCGGGGCCCCTCGCGGGGCTCGTCGTGACGATCCCCGTCCTGTTCGTGGGCCTGGCGCTCTCTCAGATCGTGCCGGCGGCGCAGACGGAGGGGGCCGGCATCCATCTCGGCGAATGCGCCCTGTTCTCGGCCGTCAACTGGCTCGTCAACGGCACGATCGGGCCCGACCAGGACGTGATCCTGCACCCCATGGCCTTCGCGGGATGGATCGGCCTGCTCGTGACCTCCCTCAACCTCATTCCCGTGGGGCAGCTCGACGGCGGGCACATCATCTACGCGATCTTCGGACAGCGCCAGCGCGAGGTGGCCTGGATGGTGGTGGGGATGCTGCTCGTTCTCGGCATCGTGGGCTGGGAAGGGTGGCTCATCTGGGGCGGGATCCTGCTCGCACTGGGCGTGCGCCACCCTCCGGTAATCTACGACTGGGGCGAGCTGGACAACCGGCGCCTGGCGGTGGGGTATGTGGCCATGCTGTGCTTTGCCCTGACCTTTACCCCTATCCCCTTCACCAGCATCAACATCTGAAAGGGTCTCGGGTCACGGGGATAGGGTCTAGGGCACAAAGGTACAGAAGAAATTTAGAAACGAATTCTGCTTCCTTCCCGATACCCGATACCCTAAACCCGATACCCCTTTCTCAGAGGATGCCCTCCTCCCGGAAGCTGAAGAATCGGTTCTCGCCCACGATGAGGTGGTCGTGCAGCGCGATGTCCATGATGCGCGCCGCGTCCTGGAGGACCCTCGTGAGGCGGATGTCCGCGTCGGAGGGGCGTACGTGGCCCGAGGGGTGGTTGTGGACGAGGATGATGGCCGAGGCCTTGTGCGCGAGGGCCTTTTCGAGGACCTTGCGGGGGTAGACGACGGCCTGGTTCACGATGCCTTCCTGGATCGTCTCCACCCGGATGATGCGGTTGCGGGCGTTGAGGTAGATGACGGCGAAGTGCTCGTCCTTCAGGCCGCCCATGGACGAGAGACAGTAGTCGATCAGCTCCCTCGTCGAGGAGATCTGTTCGTGCTCCTCGGCCCTCTGCCGCAGGGTGAGGGACCCGACATCGCGAACGACGCGGAAGAGGGTGGCGGCGTGGGGGCCGATCCCCGGGGTTGCCAGCAGGGCCTCGCGGTCGGCGTCGAGCACCCCCTTCAGGGAGCCGAAGCGCTTGAGAAGCTCCTTCGCCAGGGGCTTCACGTCCCTGCGGGGCAGGGCGTAGAACAGCAACAGTTCCAGGACCTCGTAATCCTGCAGGCCTGCGACGCCCGCCCGTTCGAACCGGGCTTTCAGCCTGTCGCGGTGTCCCAGGTGGTGGGGGCCGTCGGGGGTCATCGTCGATGCTATCCTCCGGGGTTTCCGTCAGTGTTTCAGTCTGAACAGCCGCACGCCCACAACCGACAGGAGGTAAGCCGCCCCTGCGATCACGATGATCGTCGCCCCGGCGGGCAGGTTGGGGCCGTAGCTCAGCGCAAGCCCGGTCGTCGTAAACGCGACGGTGAGCAGGGCCGACAGCAGCATCATGTGCCAGAGCCGTTTCGTGAATTCGCCGGCGACGGCGGCGGGAAGCGTGATGATGGCGATGACCATGATGATCCCCACGATGGTGACGAGCAGCACGACGGTGAGGGCGGTCATGCAGAGAAGGAGCAGGTAGAACCCTTCGACCCGGATCCCCCGGAGCCGGGCGAATTCCTCGTCGAAGCAGATGGCGAGGAACTGGTTGTAGAAAAGCGCGGCGGCGATCACGACGAGAAGATCCAGGCCGGCGATCAGCCACAGGTCCTGGGCGGAGACCATCAGGATGCTCCCGAAGAGGTAGCTCATCAGGTCCTCGTTGTAGCCGGGCGTCTGGGAGATGAACAGGATTCCCGCAGCCATGCCCACGGCCCAGAGGGCGCCGATCACGGTGTCCTCGCGCTGCCGCGCCTTCATGCTGACCAGCCCGATGGCGAGCGCCGCGATCAGGGAGGCCAGGACGGCGCCGTAGAGGGGCTCGAACCAGTCCCAGCCGTGAACCACCTGGAAGTAGCGCGCGGCCCCGAGACCGCCCAGAACGGTGTGGGAGATGCTCCCCGCGATGTAGCTGATCTTCCGGGTGACGACGTAGCTGCCGATGATCCCGCAGGCGACGCTCGCGAGCACCCCGGCGAGCAGGGCATGCTGCAGGAACGGGTATCGCGGCAGGTCCGTCAGGAATTCTCCCATGGGTTGTTCCCTTCTCTCATCCGTCCCGGTGATGGTGCCGGACCATGCAGACGTCGGACAGGTAGAGATCCCGGATGACCTCGCCCGTCACGGTTGCGGTCGGGTGAACCAGGACCCGGCGATTGACGCACACCACGCTCTGAACGTACTGGGAAACGAATCCCAGGTCGTGGCTGACCACGATCACCGTGATCGTTTTGCTCATCTCGTGGAGCAGCTCGAAGAGCTCCGTTTCCACCACCATGTCCACGTTTGCCGTCGGTTCGTCGAGGAACAGCATCTGCGGTTCCGAGGCCAGGGCCCGGGCGATGAGCACCCGCTGGCGCTGTCCGCCGGACAGGGCCATGAACGGCCGGCCGGCAAGGTCCTGCATCTCGAGCTTCCGCAGCGCATCGAGGGCAATGGCCCGGTCCGTGCGGCTGTACGGGCCGATTCGCCCTCCCGGTCCCAGGCGCCCCATGAGGACGACATCGAGAACGCTCACGGGAAACTGCAGGTCGAGCTGGACCTGCTGGGGCATGTACCCGATGCGGGTCCGCGCCTTCTCGGGGGGCATCCCCAGGACCTCGAGGGTCCCTTGCGAAGGCCGGAGCAGGCCCAGCATGAGCTTCAGCAGGGTCGTCTTGCCGCCCGCATTGGGCCCGACGATCGAGATGAACGACCGTTCCTGGATCGTGAAATGGACATCCTCCAGGACGGGGATCCCGTCGTAGGAAAACGACACGTGGCTGGCCTTGACGACGTCCCTGGGATTCATGGCTCCTCAGCGCAGGCCCTGCTCGACGGCAGAGGCAATGGTTTCGAGGTTCGCGAGGTATTCCCTCGAGAGCGGATTGATCGGGACCACGGCGCCCCCGATCGACGTCGCCACCACCGCGGCGCTCTTGCTCGAGAATTGCGGCTGCACGAAGATCACCCGGACGCCGTCCGCCCGTGCCCTGTCGATCAGGTCGGCCAGCTGCCTGGCCCCCGGTTCCTTCCCCTCGATCTCGATGGGGACCTGGATCAGCCCGTAGGCGTCCGCGAAATATCCGAAGGCGGGGTGAAACACGTACATCTTCCGGCCCTGGAGAGGGGCGAGCGAGCGGGCAATGCGGGCATCCACCCGGTCCAGATCGTCCTGGAAGGCCTTCAGGTTCAGGGCGTACTGCTGCGAGTGTGCCGGGTCCAGGCGGCACAGGGCGTCGTGGATGTTCCGCGCCACGATCTTCGCGAGCCTCGGCGACATCCAGATGTGGGGATCGTGCGTTGCCGCGCCCCTACCGGCCCGCCGGTGTCCGTGGCTGTGCCCGTCTTCGCCGTGGTCGTGTCCGGCAAGGGTGCGCGTGGGGACCCCTTTCTGCGTCTCGACGAGGAGCAGGTTCCTGTGGGAGCGGCCGATCTTCTTCGTCAGGCCCCGTTCGAACCCGACCCCGATGAGGAAGAGGCCCCGGGCCTCGCTGAGCCTGGCCATCTGCTTCGGCGTCGGCTCGTAGGCGTGCGGCGACTGTCCCTCGCCGACGAGAACCTCGACACGGACCCGGTCCCCGCCGATCCGCTCGAGAAAATAGGATTGCGGGAGGATGCTGACAAACACGGTCATCCGGGATGGCTCGACCTCTCCCCACGCGGTCTGCCAGAAAGCGGCGACGAGCACCGCGATCAGGATCGTCATCGCGCCTTTTTTCATGGAGAACTCCTTCTTTCCCCAGGATGGCCTTTCAGACGACCGGCCGGATTCCGGCCGATTTCTTTCCGGCACCGGCGGCACAATCCCGTGAAGTGGATGGCGACGGTCTCGATGGTCTCTTCCGCCGTCCGATACTCCCGAAGCCACCGCTCCTGGTTTCCCGCCGTGGGCAGGCAGGCGAGGCTCCGGCAGGCGCGGCAGTAGAAATGGGGGTGCGTCGGGTTGTGCCGGCAGGCCATTTCGAAGAAGTTCTCCCCGTGGTCCGTCGCGATTTCCCGGATGATGCTGCCGGCCTTGAAGGATGCCAGGATTCGGTAGACCGTGACCTTGTTGATCCGGCTCTCTCCGGACACCCGCTGAAGGATGTCCCGGGCGCTCAGCGGCGTCTCCGCGTGCACGAGCGCCGTCAGCACCGCTAGGCGCTGGGACGTCTTCGAAAGGCCCGCCCGTTCCAGGGTGGTGTGGATGTCGCAGTGTCCCATGGAAACACCATACAATAGATGCAACTCGTTTGCAAACAGTTTCCCCTCCCCGCCGTCCCGCGCTTGCGCGTCCCCCCGAATTGCGTTATGGAGGGGCAGGACGAACGCGGAGGGGCGGAATGGTCGAACAGCTCGCAGCGCAATTCGAAGTCCATCTCGGGCATTCATTCCTGCTGGCCTATGCGGCGGCATACCTGGCCGGCGTCCTGGTCAGCTTCACCCCCTGCGTCTATCCCGTCGTCCCGATCACGGCGGCCGTGATCGGCGCGCAAGGCGGGGTATCGGCCGGCAGGGGATTTGCGCTCTCGCTGAGTTTTGTCCTGGGACTGGCGGTCACCTACACGGCCATCGGGATGTTCGCGGCCCTGACGGGGAGGCTCTTCGGTTCGATCCAGGCGAGCCCCCTGACGCAGGGCGCGCTCGGCGTCCTCTTCGTCCTCATGGGGCTCGCCATGCTGGAGGTCTTCCACCTTTCGCTCGAGCGCTTCATCCCGCGTCCCCGGGCGGGGGCGGGGCGCAAGGGGATCGTCGGGAGCTTTGCGATCGGGCTGACCTCGGGCTTCCTGTTGGGCCCCTGCACGGCCCCCGTGCTGGCCGTGATCCTTGGCGTGGTGGCCGCGCGGCAGAGCGTGTTCTTCGGCGGGTCGCTGCTGTTTGTCTTCTCCTTCGGCGTGGGCACGCTTCTCATTCTCGTCGGCACCTTTACGGGCATCCTGGCCGGTCTTCCGAAGTCGGGCGCCTGGATGACGGGCGTGAAAAAAATCTCGGGCGTCGTCCTGCTTGCCGCCGGCGCATATTTTCTGTACAGTGCCCTCATCCACTAAGCGAGAGGTTCCGATCCGATGCATGCCAGGCCCTTCCTCCTGCTGTTCTTTTCCTGCCTTCTGACCGTTGCGTGTTCCCTCGGCGAGGACGTTCCGAAGGGTCCGCCGGCGAAGATCGCCGTCGACGCCCCGGCCCCGGATTTCCGTCTTCTCGATCTCAAGAGCCGGGAGGTGACGCTGGGTGGCCTGCGGGGACGCCCGGTCCTGCTCGTGTTCGGCACGACCTGGTGCCCCTACTGCCGCGAGGAGATCCCGCGGATCAAGGAGATCTACGCGAAAGGCCGCGCGAAGAACCTCGAGGTGCTCAACGTCTACATCAACGAGTCGGAACAGAAAGTCGGCGAGTTTGCGGCCCGCCATGCGCTGCCGTACCCCGTCCTGCTCGACCGGGACGGCAAGGTGGCCGAACGATACCAGGTTCGTGGCGTCCCGATGATCGTCCTGGTGGACGGGCAGGGCAGCATCCGGTGCTACCAGTGCCGAAACCTCGAGGCGATGCTGGAAACCTTGAGGCCCTGACAGCTTCACCCGCTCCGCATTTTTCCATTGCTTTTCCCCCGATACCTGTATATTTTGAGAATGCGAATCATTCGCATGAGGAGCACTCGTGGAGCAAGACGAGAAGAAAGAGCCCCATTTTCCGCCGAACGCGGCCCCGAACCGCAGGCTCGTTCTGGTCGGTCACCCGAATGTGGGCAAGAGCAAAATCTTCTCGATGCTCACGGGGGAATACGTGATCGTGTCGAACTATCCGGGTACCACGGTCGAGGTAAAGTCCGGAAAGGCCGCGCGTCTCGATTACTACGTGGTGGACACCCCGGGGATCACGAGCGTCGTTCCCCGCAGCGAGGAAGAGCGCGTAACGCTCAAGACGCTCGTTACCGAGAACTTCTCGGCCGTGCTGCAGGTCGGCGACGCGCAGAACCTCCGCCGGACGCTGCTGCTCACGATGGCCCTGATCGAGGCGGAGGTACCCCTGGTTCTCGACCTCAACATCGCCGACGAGGCGGAAAAGAAAGGCTACGTCATCGACACGGCCAGGCTTTCGAGGAGCCTGGGCATCCCCGTCGTCAAAACCGTGGCAACCCAGGAGAAAGGACGTGCGGAGCTGCTGGAAGCCCTGCGAAACCCCACGAAGTCCCCTCTTCGGATCGCGTACGATTCCCGCGTGATCGAGGCGGCCGCGGACATCACGGGCCACCTGCCGGAATACCCCGTGTCACGGCGCGCCGTCGCCCTGACGCTTCTTGCGGGGAATCCGTCGATCGTGGATGACCTGCTGGGGGACGGGGCCGCGGAGGGCCGGGCGATCAAGGACATCATCGGCAGAACGCAGGCCCGCGTGCTCGAACCGCTGTCGCGGGTCATCCTCGATGCCCGGATGGCCTACGTGGAGAGACTGATCCGCGAATGCGTCTCGCTGCGCCAGGGCAGGGGGTTCCGCTCGCAATTCGCGGAGCGACTCGACCGGTTCTCGACCCACCCGATGGGGGGCGTGTTGCTGCTGCTGGGCATCCTGTACGTGATCTACGAGTTCGTCGGGGTCTTTGCCGCGGGTACGGTCGTGGACTTCATCCAGAACGTGATCTTCGGCGAATGGCTGTTGCCCCCGGTCGTGGAATCCCTTTCCCGGCTGCCCTATCCCCTGGTGCGGGATTTCCTCGTCGGGCCCTACGGCCAGATCACCATGGGCATCACCTACGCGATCGCCATCGTGTTCCCCACGGTGACGGCCTTCTACATCGTGTTCTCCTTCCTCGAGGACACGGGATACCTCCCGCGCCTGGAGGTCATGATCAACCGCCTCTTCTCCCTGATCGGGCTCAACGGCAAGGCGGTCATCCCGATCATCCTGGGATTCGGGTGCGGCACCATGGCCGCCATCGTGACCCGGATTCTCGAGACGCGCCGGGAACGGATCATTGCAACCCTGATCCTGGCCCTCGGGATTCCCTGCGCTCCCCAGATGGGGCTGATCCTGGGGATGTTCGCCCGCATCGGATTCATCCCGCTGGTCCTCTTTTTCGTCCTCCTGGCGGCCCAGCTGATGGCGACGGGGTGGCTCGCCTCGAAACTCCTGCCGGGGCAGACGACGGCATTCGTCACCGAACTTCCCCCGTACCGGCTCCCCCAGCTGAGCAACGTGGCGGGGAAGACGGTGTACCGGTCCTACTGGTTCGTCCGGGAGGTCATCCCCTGGTTTCTCCTGGGGACGGCGATGCTCTTCGCCGCCGATCTCACGGGTGTCCTGCCGGGGCTGAAAAAGATGCTCGAGCCCGTCGTCGTGGGCTTTCTCAGCCTGCCGGCCGACACGGCGGAGGGGTTCATCCTGGGGTTCCTGCGGCGCGAGTACGTGGCGGCCTACTTCTTCGACCTCTACGGCCGGGGCCTGATGGATCACCTCCAGGCCTTTGTCGCCACCATGGTGATGACGCTGTTCGTGCCCTGCGTGGCAAACACCTTCGTGATCATCAAGGAGCGGGGGATGCTCGTCGGCCTCGGCATCGTCTGCTTCGTCGTCGCATACGCCATCGCCGCGGGCGGGATTCTCAATGCCGTTCTGAGACTCCTCCACGTGACGTTCTGAGGAGAGAAACATGGAAGAGAATTGCAGACCCTGCACGAGGGAGGATCTCGAGGAGATCCTCGAGGAGATCTGGACCACCCTGGAGCTCCAGGGGGAGGTCCCGGCGCCCAATTCGCGGGTCCCGCCTGCGCTGACCGCGCAGGCCGAGCGGCTTGTCGAGGAGGGGCTTGTGTGGGAGGGGGGAACGGAACTCGTCCTGACGGAGCCGGGGTTCCGGAAGGCCAAGGAGATCATCCGGAGCCACCGGCTCGCGGAGAGGCTCCTGCACGATGTCCTGAACCTGCACAGCGAGGAGATGGAGCATTCGGCCTGCCGCTACGAGCACATGATGGGCTCCGAGGCGGCCGACTCGATCTGTATCCTGCTGGGGCATCCCCGGACCTGCCCGCACGGCAAGGCCATCCCGCCCGGGGACTGCTGCGAGGCGGGCGAGACGACGCTGAGGCCGCTCGTCGTGCCGCTCACCGAGCTCGAGCCCGGCGAAACGGCGGCGGTGGCCTACATCGGGACGCGGGACAATGCCCGACTGGCGTACCTGACCTCGCTGGGCGTCATGACGGGGCGGCCCGTCGAGCTGGTCCAGAAACGGCCGTCCTACATCGTGAAGATCGACGAAAGCACCGTGGCCTTCGACGAGGCGATCGCCCGTGAGATTTTCGTCAGGCCCGCCCATCGAAAACGACAGGCGGCAAAGGGCGACGGGCGGCGTTTCCGATGGCGAAGCGGCCGCCGGTGACGGGAGGACCGGACGATGGAGCCTGTTCAGAAACCCTTGCGCATGACGCCGCGGCGGGAGATCATCCTGGAGATCCTCCGGGAGCGCGGCCACCTGGACGCCTACGAGCTTTTCGAACTGGCGCGCCGGAAGGACTCCCGGATCAGCCTGGCCACCGTCTACCGGGCCCTGGCCTATTTCCGGGAGCGCAACGTGATCCAGGGCCGCAGTTTCGGCGAGGGGCACTCCCACTTCGAGGTCCACGACGCCGAGACGGGCACCCACGCCCATTTCATCTGCACCCGTTGCGGGAAGGTTCGCGAGGTGAAAGGCAAGTTCATCCGGGACATGGAAGCCCTCGCGCAGAGGGAGCGATTCAGGGTCACCGGGGCGCATCTGGACCTCTTCGGGCTCTGCGAGGATTGCGCGGCCCGGTGAGGTCCCCGAAATCGGGATCGAAAGGAGCGGGACGTGGCGGCGGCGAAACGATTCGAGGAGAGGAAATGCCGGTACTTCCGCAAGCCCGGCAAGGCGAACACGAGCGACGTGCTCGACGCCTCGGCCGCCCGTGCGGCGGAGCTGGGCATCGGGACCGTCATCGTACCGAGCGTGAGCGGAAGGACGGCGCTGGCTGCCCGGGAAGCGTTCGGGAAGGGGGCGCGAATCATCGCGGTCACCCACGTGGCGGGCTTCGAGGGGCCCGACATCCAGGAGATGGGGGAGGCCGCGCGGAAGCGCCTCGAGTCGGCGGGCGTCCGCGTCTTCACGGGCCAGCACGCCTTCGGAGGCGTGGGGCGCGCGGTGCGCAACAAGCTCGGCACCTACCAGGTCGATGAGATCATGGCCTACACGCTGCGGACGTTCGGGCAGGGAACGAAGGTGGCCGTCGAGGTCGCCCTCATGGCGGCCGATGCGGGGCTGGTCCGGACCGACGAGGACGTCATCGCGCTGGGGGGGACGTACGCGGGGGCGGACACGGCTCTCGTCATCGGGCCCGCCAACAGCGCCCGTTTCTTCGACCTGAAGGTCCGCGAGGTGATCTGCAAGCCGAGGAACTTTTAAAACAAGGGTATCGGGGCTGGGGTCAAGGGTATAGGGCAAGGACAAAGAAAAGAGGAGAAGAAACATGCTGTCGGAGAACACGCTGGAGCGGTATGCGGAGGTGCTCATCTGGGGCCTGAACAAGGCGAGGAAGAAGGCGGTGCGGAAGGGCGAGATCGTCAGGGTCGCCTTCGACATTCCGGCCATCCGGCTGGCGGAGGTCGTCCAGCGAAAGCTCATCGAACGCGGCATCCACCCCGTCCTGCGCTCGGGGTTGACGCCGGCCATGGAACGGAACTTCTACGGCCTGTCGGACGGCAAGCAGCTGGCCTTTCTGGCGCCCGGAGACCGCGAGCTCTGCGAGCGCCTCAACGGCAGCATCTACCTTTACGCCCCGGCGTCGCTGACCCACCTGAGGGACGTGGATCCCGGGAAGATCGCCGCGGCCACCGTCGCGCGCAAGGAGCTGAAGGACATCCTGGACCGCCGGGACGCCGAGGGGAGCTTCGGGTGGACCCTGTGCATGATGCCGACCGCCGAGCTCGCGAGGCAGGCGAAGCTGACGGAAGCGCAGTACGAGAAGCAGGTCGTCAGGGCCTGCTACCTCGACAGCGCGGACCCGGCGGGTCAGTGGGAGTCCATCTACCGCGAGGTGGGCGAAATCAAGAAGCGGCTCAACGCGATGAAGGTCGCCTTCTACCGCGTCGAGGGCAAGGGCACGGACCTCAAGATCACTCCCGGCCGTGATCGCAAGTGGGTGGGCATTTCGGGTCACAACATCCCGAGCTTCGAGATCTTCCTGTCGCCGGACTGGAGGGGGACCGAGGGGCGCTACGTCGCCAACATGCCCTCGTTCCGGAGCGGCAACTACGTCGCCGGCGTCGTCCTCGAGTTCCGCAAGGGGGTCGGTTCCGTAGTCGGCGCGGACGAGGGGGAGGCGTTCGCCCGGAAACAGATCGCCATGGACGAGGGAGCGAGCCGGATCGGGGAGTTCTCGCTGACGGACCGCCGGTTCTCCCGGATCGACCGTTTCATGGCCAACACGCTCTTCGACGAGAACTTCGGCGGGAAGTACGGGAACTGCCACATCGCCTTCGGCTCCTCCTACGCCGACACCTACAGGAAGAACCCGGCGTCGCTGACGCCGGCGATGAAAAAGAAACTGGGGTTCAACGACTCGGCCCTGCACTGGGACCTCGTCAACACGGAGCCCAAGACCGTGACGGCGCACCTGGTCACGGGCAAGAGGGTGGTGGTCTACGACAACGGGGTGTTCAAATACTGACAGGGTACAGGGTGTGATCCCTTAGAGGATCCGTTCCGCGACAAGATGGGATCGTGAGGTGAGGCTCGCCATTTAGTCTTCGAGGTCGATCGCCTCGACGGGACAGGATTCGGCGGCTTCGCGGCAGGCATCCTCGAATTCCGTGGGGATCTCGTCGTCGAAGCGGCAGACCGCGAGTTCGTCCTTCATCTCGAACACATCGGGGCAGATGTCGACGCAGCTCTCACAGCCGATGCAGAGGTCCTCGTTGACGGTGGCTTTCATTTCCCCTCCTTTTCCGGGTTGCCGGCCGACGTCGAGACGATAACCGCTGGAAAAATCGAAAAAATGGGACGCGACGCTGTTTATGGATGACTTCCGGCGGAAAAGTCAACTTTTTTTTGAGCGCCCGCCGCAGGACTCCGCGCTCGGGAGGATGAGGCAATGAACGTCGACAAACTCGTTCCCAAGGAGCCCCGGGGGCTCGTCGTCGTCATCACGGGCCACGGCAAGGGGAAGACCACGACGGCGCTGGGGATAGCCGTGAGGGCCTGCGGGCACGGCATGCGCATCTGCATCATCCAGTTCATGAAGGGCGACCTGTATTCCGGCGAGTGGGACGGCGTGAAGAAGATGGACTGCGCCATCGAGCTGCACGCCACGGGGAAGGGGTTCTGCGGCATCCAGGGCAACCCCTACCCGTACCGCGAGCACCGGCAGAACGCCCAGGACGCCGTTGCCCTGGCCCGGGAGAAAATGGTCTCGGGGAACTACGACCTGATCATCCTCGACGAGATCCACAACGCGCTGCACCTGAAGCTCGTGGACCTCGAGCAGGTCCTCGCCCTGATCCGGGAGAAGCCGCCGCTCACGCACCTGGTCCTGACGGGACGGGACGCGCACCCGGAGGTCATCGAGCTTGCCGATACGGTGAGCGAGGTGGTGGAAATCAAGCACGCGTACAGGAAGGGAATCGAACCCCAACCGGGCATCGACTATTGAACGGATGATGACCGGGGGCACAGCCCGCAGGCAAGAGAAGGTGAGAGGGTAAGAAGGGAAGAGGGTCAGAAGGCTTCAGATGCCGGAAGCCGACCACTACGCGGGAGTCTGCCTATCTGGATTTGCACGTCTTGTGGCTTGAGGCCTGCGGCTCTTTCGGCGGAATCCCCTTGACAGGTTGTCCGGTTCCTCCGATATTAGGTGAACTTGACGCGTCAGATTGCAATGCGCATCGCGTCGGTTGACACGAGAATGACGAAAGGAGTCAGGGATGCTTCTCATCGAAGATCTCCAGGTGAAACTGGGCGAACGGGAGGTTCTCCGGCACATCGACCTCCAGATCAATCCCGGGGAGACGCACATCCTGTTCGGGCCGAACGGCTCCGGCAAGACGTCTCTCCTCATGACCATCATGGGGTACCCCCAGTACAGGGTGACGGCGGGCAAGATCACTTTCAAAGGCGTGGACATCACGAACCTGCCCATCAACGAGCGGGCGAAGCTCGGCATCGGGATGTCGTACCAGCGTCCGCCGACGGTCAACGGCCTCAAGACGAAGCAGATGGTCCAGATCTGCGCGGGCGGCCGCGACGTGGACGTGGCGGGCATGGCGGCGCGGATGAATTTCACCGATTTCCTGGAGCGGGACATCAACGCGGGGTTCTCGGGCGGGGAGATCAAGCGATCGGAACTGGTTCAGCTCATGGCCCAGCAACCCGACCTCCTGCTTTTCGACGAACCCGAGTCCGGCGTGGACCTCGAGAATATTGCCCTGATCGGCAACACGATCAGCATGCTGCTGCAGAGGGATTTTCACACGGAGCCCAATAAGTCGCAGCTCCAGAGGAAAAAGGAACGGACAAAGATGGGTCTCATCATCACGCACACGGGCTTCATCCTGGATTACGTCACGGCGGACAAGGGGCAGGTGTTGTTCAACGGTGTGCTGTCCTGCTCCAACAACCCGTCGGATATTTTCAGCTGCATCAAGGTCATGGGATACGAGGAGTGTGTGAAATGCGCAATCTGAGCGATAGAGCCCGCGAGGCGAAGGACAAGAAAGCAGCCATCGGCCCCGACGTGGACCTGACGACCTTCACGGCGGAGCCCGTCAAGCATGATTATGTGAAGGACCTCAAGACGCTTCCCGTTGTCGACCAGGGCCGGCTTATCCAGGCCGGAATCGACACGAGCGAGAGCGGGCGCGCCGGGACCTACATCCAGATGGACACGGCCGTCGTGCACTCCCACGCGAAGCAGGAAGGCCTCGAGGTAATTCCCATCAAGGAGGCCCTGAAGAAGCACGAGTGGGCGAGGGAGTACTACTGGAAGCTCGTGTCCGTCGATGCCGACAAGTACACCGCCGCGGCGGAGCTCAGCCTCCACGACGGCTACGTGATCCGGGCCCTGCCCGGCGCGAAGGCCGTCTGGCCCGTGCAGGCCTGCCTGTACCTCGACAAGGACAACATCAGCCAGTACGTGCACAACCTCATCATCGCCGAGGAGGGCTCGGAGCTGCACGTCATCACGGGCTGCGCCACGTCTCCCCGCCTCAAGCGGGGGCTCCACGTGGGGATCTCGGAATTCTTTGTGAAGAAGAACGCGAAGCTCAGCTTCACCATGATCCATCACTGGGCGGAAGAAGTGATGGTGCGGCCCCGTTCCGTGGGCATCGTCGAGGAAGGGGGGCTCTTCCTGAACAACTACATCTGCATGAAGCCCGTCAAGAGCCTGCAGATGTACCCCACGACGCACCTCGTGGGCAAGGGGGCCGTGGCCCGCTTTTACAGCATCCTCGTGGGGACTCCGGGCTCCGAGATGGACGTGGGTGGCCGGATCCTGCTCAAGGCCGAGGACACGAAGGCCGAGATCATCGCACGGGCCATCACCAACGGCGGCACGATCATCAACCGCGGCGACCTCGTCGGCGAGGTGACCGGCGTGAAAGCGCACCTGGAGTGCAAGGGCCTGATCCTCAACGGCGGGATTATCCACGCCATCCCGGAACTCCAGGGCAAGGCGGACGGCGTCGAAATGTCCCACGAGGCCGCGGTCGGCAAGATCGCGCAGGAGGAGATCCTGTACCTCATGTCCCGCGGGCTCTCCGAGGACGAGGCGATCTCCACGATCGTCCGGGGCTTCCTCAGCGTGGACATCCCGGGCCTGCCCCCGAAGCTCCAGGAAGAGATCGACCGGGCCGTCGATTTGAGCTCGAAGGATGTGATGTAACGGGACCGTCCGCGAGGGACGGTCCGGGTCCAGGGTTCAGGGGACAGGGTCCAGGGCAAGACAAGAGTCGGGTCGGGGAGATATCCCCGGCCCGCTTTTTTTACGCGAGGGTTGTGACCCGGGGATTGATTCCGGGCGGAATCCGGGGTATGACCGGGGCATGATCCCGGGGCTTCTCGATCCGGTGCGGGAAATCCTCGACACCCTCTGCGCCGTGTCCGGCAAGGGGGTTCAGGCCGTCCTGAGGCCGGACCTCAAATCGCTCGCCCGCTTGCGGATGGCCGGTCCGGGTACGCAGACCCACGTGCTCTTCCACCGCGGCGACGACAATCCCGTCGTCAACCACGTGATCGCCAACGAGTGCGGCCACCTGATCCGTCTCTTCGCCGCTCCCCCCGAGAAACGGAGGGTGGCCGTGGCCAACGAGCGGACCCGGTCGCTGTACCACGGGGAGATCCGCGAGGACATCCAGCGTCTCTCCCTGATCCACGGGATCGGAACGCTGGGCGAGTTCCTGCCTCTGTGGTACGAGAGCGTCGTCTTCCAGCTCACGAGGATGCCCCCGGACATCGCGATCGAGCGGTGGCTTCACCGCGAATACCCCGGTTTGAGGGCGGTCCAGCGGATGGCTCTCATGGAGCAACAGGCCAAGGCGGCCGCGGTGCTCTCGCGGGGAATCCGGCGGATGACGCCGCGCAAGGTCTACGACGTCTCGCAGGCCATGAATCACGCCTTCTTCAGACTCATGGAACCCCTGGCGGGGGTCGACCTGACGGCGCCCTACGAGCGGAGCCTCTACGTCCTGCAGGGCGAGGAGCTTGCGGCGCAGGCGGATCGGAACGCGCGCGACGATCATGAAGGGGACGTGGAGCTGACCCGGCAATGGGCCGAGTCCCTGGCCCTGTCGGGGTGGATCGAGTGGCGCCGACTCGACGAGGTCGAGACGGGAACGCTCCACTGACGGGACGGAGGGTGCCGATCGGCACGAGGAGGAAGGGCTTCCGCGGGCGGCCTCAGCGCAGAGGGTCGGCCGGGGGCTTCTCGAGCCCGAAGGCCTCGGCCACGGCCGGGTACGTGACGGCGCCGCGCCAGGTGTTGAGGCCCCGGGCGAGGCCCGGGTCCCTCGAGAGGGCGTCCGGGACACCGTCGGCGGCCAGCCGGGCGACGTAGGGCAGGGTGGCGTTCGACAGGGCCACGGTGCTCGTCCGGGGGACGGCGCCGGGCATGTTCGTGACCCCGTAGTGCAGGACGCCCCCGACGAAGTAGACCGGGTCGGAGTGCTTCGTCGGGCGGATCGTTTCGATGCAGCCCCCCTGGTCCACGGAGACGTCGATCACGACGCTGCCCGTCGCCATGCGCGCCGCCATCGCGCGGGTGACGACGCGAGGCGTCCGGGCCCCTCTCACGAGGACGGCGCCGATCAGCAGGTCGGCCTCGGCCACGGACTCCTCGACGGAAAGCGGGTCGGCGCTCCGGGTGACGAGCCGCTCGTGAAGGACCTCCTCGAGGTGTCGGAGCCTCTCGATGTCCCGGTCCAGCACGGTGACCTCGGCGCCCATGCCCAGGGCGATCCGGGCGGCGCTTGCCCCGACGATGCCGCCCCCGACGATCGTCACCCGCGCGGGCTCCACGCCGGCGACCCCGCCGATCAGCTTGCCGGACCCGCCGTTGATCTTCTCCAGGTAGAACGCCCCTTTCTGGACGGCCAGGCGGCCCGCCACCTCGCTCATGGGCTTGAGCAGGGGCAACTGCCCGTCGGCGATCTCCACGGTCTCGTAGGCGATCCCCGTGACGCCCCGTTTCATCATCTCGAGGGTCAGTTCCCGATCGGCGGCAAGGTGCAGATAGGTGAAGAGGGTCAAGCCGGGGCGCAGGTGGGCATATTCCGAGGGGAGGGGCTCCTTGACCTTCACGACGAGCCCCGCACTCCATGCCGCCGCGGCATCGGGGACGATGTCCGCCCCCGCGGCCCGGTACGCGTCGTCGCCGAATCCGCTGCCTTGGCCCGCCTTCGTTTCCACGACAACGCGGTGACCCGCCTCGCACAGCATCCGGACTCCCCCGGGTGTCATGGACACCCGGAACTCCTGATCCTTGATTTCCCTGGGGACTCCGACGATCATGACTCTTTCCCGGTCCTTTCGCAGAATTCATCCCGTTCAGGAACGGCAACGATGCCTCTACTATAAATAACGAACCAAGAGAAAGCAACCGCGGGGAAAAACCGCACTCTGCCTGGCATGTGCAGCGTAGGTTGTGGTATACTGGTCAAGCGGCGCAGCGCAGCGGCCACCGCGGCACCATTCAGCAGGAGGGTGAAGGCATGGCGCAAACGGCCTGGTATCGCAAGGCGGCGGACGAGGTCTTCCGGGAACTCGGCACGGCCCCCTCGGGGCTCCACGAGAAGACGGCGGCGGACAAGCTCGAGTCCCACGGGCCGAACCGCCTCCCCGAGGCAAAACGGGTGAGCCGCGCCGTCATCCTCCTGCGCCAGTTCGCAAGCCCCCTGATCTACATCCTCCTTATCGCCGCGGTCGTGACCTTCGCGCTCGGGGAGTACAAGGACACGATCGTCATCGCCGTGGTCCTGCTGTTCAACGCCGTCATCGGGTTCATCCAGGAGAGCCGGGCCGAGGAGAGCGTCCGGGCCCTGCAGAGGATGATCGTGCCCCAGGCGCGCGTCGTGCGCGAGGGGAGGGAGAGAGAGATCTCGAGCGAGGGGCTTGTGCCCGGCGACATCGTCCTGCTCGCCTCGGGTGCGAAAGTCCCCGCCGATATCCGGCTGACGGGCGCCATCGAGATGCGCATCGACGAGTCGCTGCTCACGGGGGAATCGGTCCCGGCGGAAAAATTCGCCGACGCGATCCCCGAGGCGAACCTCACGCCGGGCGATCAGCGCAATATCGCCTTCATGGGCACCGTCGTCGTCAACGGGCGGGGTACGGGCGTGGTCGTCGAGACGGGGGCCCGGACGGTCCTGGGCGGCATCGCCCACGAGATCCGGGAGACGAAAGCGGCCCGGGCGCCCCTGCAGGAGAAGTTCGGCCGCTTCTCCAACCGGATCGGCCTGTACGTGCTCGCGGCGGCCGCGGCGCTCTTCGGGGCCGGCATCGCGGTCGGGGAGCCTGTCCGGGAGATGTTCATGACCGTCGTGGCGGTGGCGGTGGCGACGATCCCCGAGGGCTTGCCCGTCGTGCTGACGATCGCGCTGGCCGTGGGGGTGCAGCGCATGGCGGCGCGAAACGCGATCCTGAGGAAGCTGCCCGCCGTCGAGACCCTGGGAAGCACGACGGTCATCTGCACCGACAAGACGGGGACCCTCACGAAAAACGAGATGACCGTCAAGGTCGTGTTCGACGGGACGCGACACTTCGAATTGACGGGCACCGGCTACGAGCCGAAGGGGGAGATCCTCCACGACTGGATCCCGAAACCGGAGGCCGAGCGCGAGCACCTCGCCATGTGCTTCCGCGTGGGGCTGCTGTGCAACGAGTCGAGCCTCTACGAGGATGACGGGATCTGGCGGGTCAACGGCGACCCGACGGAAGGGGCCCTCATCGTCTCGGCCCAGAAGGCGGGCCTGCAGCCCGAAGAGGAGAAGCGGCGGTACCCGCAGATCGGCATCATCCCCTTCGAGTCGGACCGGGGGTACATGGCGACCCTGCACCGCTTCGGCGACGAGAAGTACATTTTCATCAAGGGCGCCCCCGAGAAGGTGCTCGAGCTCTGCGTCAGCTGCATGGTACGGGACGGCCTGCGCACGGAGGAAATCCTCAAGATCTCGGACCGCTTCGCGTCGGAGGGGATGCGCGTGCTGGCCATGGCCTACAAGAGGGCCCCCGACGACCTGTCCGAGCTTACGCACGAGGCCGTGCAGCACGACCTGACCCTGGCCGGCATCCAGGCCATGATCGACCCGCCCCGCGAGGAGGCGGTGGAGGCCGTCCGCGGCTGCCGGCGGGCGGGGATCCGCGTGATCATGATCACCGGCGACCACCCGACGACGGCGCTCGCCATCGCGAAGATGGTCGGGATCGACACGACAGGCGACCGCGTGATCACGGGCCGCGAGATCGAGGAGATGAAGGACGAGGACCTCTTCTACCGGGTCAAGACGGTGTCCGTCTACGCCCGCGTGGCCCCACACCACAAGCTGCGGATCGTCCGGCAGCTGATGGACCACGGGGAGGTCGTGGCCGTCACGGGCGACGGCGTCAACGACGCCCCCGCCCTTCGCGCCGCCCATCTCGGGGTCGCCATGGGCCGCAAGGGGACGGACGTGGCCAAGGAGGCCTCGGACATGGTGGTCACCGACGACAACTTCGCCGCCATCTTCCACGCCGTGCGGGAGGGGCGCGTCGTCTTCGAGAACATCCGCAAGGTCGTCTTCTTCCTGATCCCCACGGGAGTGGCCGCCATCGGCTCCATCCTCGGCTGCGTCCTCATGGGGGTCCCCATCCCCTACACGGCGTCGCAGCTGCTCTGGATCAACCTCGTGACCAACGGCTTCCAGGTCATCGCGCTGACCTTCGAGCCGGGGGACCGGGATGTGGTCCGGAGGCCGCCCCTGGACCCCTCCGAAGGGATCATGTCGAAGGTCCTCGTCCAGCGCACCGTGATCGTGGGCCTGCTCATCTCGGCGGGGGTCATCGTGAAGTTCGCCTGGGCGCTGCAGGCAGGGATGCCGCTCGAAAAGGCGCGGACCATCGCCATGACTACCATGGTCTTCTTCCAGTTTTTCCAGGCTTGGAACAGCCGCTCCGAGACGAAGTCGATCTTCCAGATCGGGGTTTTCACCAATCCCTACCTGGCCTACGGGCTCGCGGCCTCGGTGATGGCCCACGTGGCGGCGATCTACGCGCCGCCTTTCCAGTGGCTGCTGTCGACGGAGCCCATCGCGGGGAGGGAGTGGCTGCTGATCGTGGCGATGTCCCTGTCGGTCATCGCCGTCGTGGAGCTCGACAAGCGGATGCGGTCCGGGGTGACGGCGGGGCGCCCGGCGGAAAGGGGTGCGAAGACATGAAACGGTGCCAGGCCTGCACGAAGGAGGTCCCGATGGACCGGACCGTGGGCCGGCAGGAGACGTGCCCCCACTGCGGGGCCGACCTGCACGCGTGCCTCAACTGCAGCTTCTACAGCCCGGGGGCGTATAACGAGTGCCGCGAGCCGCAGGCCGAGCGCGTGGTCGACAAGCGCCGCAGCAACTTTTGCGACTTCTTTGTTTTTGCGGACGATACCGATCGGAAAGGCAGCGCCGCAAAGAAAGAGGACGCCCGCGGCCGCCTCGATGCGCTCTTCAAGAAGTAGCGGGCGGAGAACCGGGCGGAGCCCCGGTCAGGTCAGCTTCCCCAGCTCTTCCGAAAAGAGATCGAACATCGGCTTCCCGAACAGCACGAATCGCACCCGTTCGATCTCGGGGTGGTCCTTCAGGTACTCGACGGCCGTCCGGAGGGCGATGCGGGCGGCGTCGTTCAGCGGGTAGCCGTAGGCGCCCGTGCTGATGGCCGGGAAGGAGACGCTCTTCAGGCCCCTCTTCGAGGCGAGCTTCAGGCTTTCGAGGTAGGCGCTCTTCAGCAGCCCCGCCTCGTTCCGGTTCCCGCCGTTCCACACCGGCCCCACCGTGTGGATGACGTATCGGGCCTTGAGGTTGCCGCCCGTGGTGATCACCGCCTGTCCCGTGGGGCAGCGGCCGATCGCCCGGCACTCCTCCATGATGGCCGGGCCCCCGGCGCGGTGGATCGCACCGTCGACGCCGCCTCCCCCGCGCAGGCCCGAGTTGGCCGCGTTCACGATGGCGTCGGTTTCCTCCTTCGTGATGTCGCCCTCGACGACGGCCAGCGTGGCATTCCCTATCTTGACCTCCATGGCATTCCCCCTCCGCTGAACCCTATACCCTGTACCCGAACCCCTATACCCCCTCTTTGACGGCATAGCCGTCGCCATACACCAGCATCCGGTAGGTCTTCTCGATACGGTCCCAGTTCTCCTCGCGGTCCATGGACCAGTAGCGGCCGATGACGGAGACAACGCGGCCAAGCCCCAGCTCCGCGCACTTGTCCTCGATCTGCTTGACGTAGTTGGCCCCGCTCTCGGGCATCTCGCCGCGGCGCCCGAGCATGGCGTGGATGAAAAGCTCGGGGACGCCCTCCTTCTTTGCCATCTCCATCAGGGCGAGGAGATGGTTCATCATGCCGTGGGAGCTGAAGAACGAGACGATCCCCATCAGGTGCAGGGCCGTCCCGCGCCGGATGGCCTCGGCCATGGTCCGCCGGTAGGCCTCGTTCGAGAAGAAGGCCCCGCTTTCGATCGCCCGGTCGATCTTCAGGCGGTCGGAGAACACGCGCCTGCCCGCGCCGATGTGGAGGTGCCCGGCTTCGGAATTTCCCACGGTGCCCGCCGGGAGCCCGACGGCCTCGCCCGAGGCGGCGAGCACGGAAAAGGGGAGGGAGGCGAGCAACCCGTCCATGACGGGGGTAAAGGCCTTTGCGATCAGGTTGCCGGCCTTCTCGGGGTTGTAGCCCCAGCCGTCGAGGATGAGCACGACGAGCCGGCGGAAGGGTGCCGGCGGTCTCTTCACCAGCAGGGATTTCCCCTCCATGCGCTTCGGCACGGCGATGCCGTACAGCTCCAGGATCGTGGGCGCCACGTCGGTGAGTTCGCCCTCCTTGTGCAGCGCGAGGGGCTCCCCGGTTCCGGCAAGGACGAAGGGCACGGGGCTCGAGGTGTGTCCCGTGTCGACGGCCCCGTCGGGGTAGAGCCACCGCTCCACGGTGCCGTGGTCGGCCGTGACGAGCACGGGCACCCCCGCCCTGCGGGCTTCGTCGACGACGCGGCCCAACGCCCGGTCCACGGCCTCGACGGCGCGTATCACGGCGGCCTCGTTTTCGATGTGACCCACCACGTCCACGTTGGCGAAGTTGGCGAGGATGAAGTCGTGGCGGCCCTCGCGAATCTCGCGGATGGCGGCCCCCGCCACTTCGTCCACGGACATCTCCGGCGCCTCGTCGAAGAGCTTCACGTCCTTGCGCGTGGGCACCACGATACGGTCTTCGTCGGGGTAGGGCGCCTCGCGCTTGCCGTTGAGGAAGTAGGTGACGTGAAACGCCTTCTCCGCCTCGGTGATCTTCACCTGCCGGATCCCGCTGCGGGAGAGGACCTCGCTCAGGGTGTCCTCCAACTCCTCTTCGGGCGGGAAGGCCACGTCGACCTGCAGCTCCCGGGAATATTCGATCATCGTCGCATAGTGCAGGCCGAGAGGGCCGGCCGTGGGGAACTCGCGGAACTCGTCCTCCGTGAGGCTGCGCGAGAGCTCCACCTCGCGCTCGCCGCGGATGTTGTAGAAAATGACCGCGTCTCCCTTCCCGATCCTCCCCGCGGGCCTGCCCGAGGGGTCCACCAGGACCAGGGGGTTGAGCGTCTCGTCGTCCTCGCCGCGGCGGTATGCGTCCCGCACCGCCCGGGACATGGCGTTCGATTTCGGTGTCGGCATGGCGTCCTTTCTGGGTTGTCCGGCGTCGTCAGCCGCAAGCGGAAGACCCCGAAAGGCCCACCGATCCTGCGGCGCCGGTCCATCATACTGGAAAAGGCCGCGCCGGTCAAAGGGACCTTTTCGGTTGCAATGAGGGAAGCGAAGTGATAAAAAATGCTCGAAAAAGCGGGAATTTATCACTGCATGAGGAAGTCGGCCTGGGAGAAAACCCAGGAAGAGATATTCAAGGAACGGGCCGAGGTTCTCGGCCGCGCGGGGGAAGCGCTGGCGGCCGCGCTTTCCGAGGTGGACAGGATCGACCGGCTGATCGTCGAGAGCGTGCGGACGGCCGGAGAGAGGCCCGGACTGGAGGCCCTGGCGGAGATCAACGGCGAAATCCGGCTCTACAACCGGGCCCGGGCATATGCCGAGTTGCGCTACTACTACCTCATCGTGACCCGGGAAGCCATGGGAATACGGCGCCACAAGGCCGTCGAGGAAATCTACCGGATCCCTCCGAAGAGAAAATATCTTTGAACAGCCGGTGACCGGGGCGACACCTTTGAGAACGGATCTGGAGGGCGAGAGGGTGAGAAGGTGAGAAGGTGACAAGGTCGGATGTGCTATCAGCCTGACGGGGCTCCTGGCTTTTCCTGCCTTCATCCGTTCTCAGCCCCTTGCCCTCCGTTATTTTGACAGCCATGTGCTGCGCGGCATAGTGAATGGATCGGTACGAGAAACAGCGCAAGAGAATGGTCGATGCCCAGATCCGCTCCCGCGGCATCCGGGACGAGCGCGTCCTGCGGGCCATGGAGAAGATCCCGCGGCACCTCTTTGTCGACGAAGGGCTCATCGATCAGGCATACAACGACAGCCCCCTTCCCATCGGGGAGAAGCAGACCATCTCGCAGCCGTACATCGTAGCGCTCATGACGGACGCCCTCGAGCTCGCCGGGCGTGAAAAGGTTCTGGAACTCGGCACCGGGTCGGGATACCAGGCGGCGATCCTGGCGGAGCTGGCAGACCGCGTGTTCACCATCGAGCGGATCGCCTCGCTCGCCCAGAAAGCCAGGAGGCTTCTCGAGTCGCTGAATTACTACAATGTGGTGATCCGGGTTGGGGACGGGACATACGGCTGGCGCGAGGAGTCCCCGTTCGACGCCATCCTGGTCGCCGCGGGGTCGCCCTCCATTCCCCGGACGCTGGTGGAGCAACTCGCCGTCGGGGGCCGCCTGGTGATCCCCGTCGGGGGACGTTACACGCAGAACCTGATCAAGCTGACGCGTCTTTCCGAGAATCCCGATGACGTGAGGCGGGAGGATCTCGGAGGGTGCCGGTTCGTGAGCCTGATCGGGGAGCACGGCTGGAAAATGGAACAACAATAATGAGGCAGTTGACCGGAGGCGCATCCTCTGGAGACGGGAAGCTGAGAAGTTGTGAAGCTTGGAGAGGCCGAAAGCCAATCGCACAATATCCTCTTCTCCGAGCTTCATAACTTCCTAACTTCCATCCTTTCAGGGCGCCTTGCATCTGTGCATCTTTGAACTGCCTGAGGATATGAGCTGGAGCCTGTGAGTCTATTGATGAAATCCTCATCGTGCATTCTGCGAATCATCCTTCTGGCTCTTTCGGGGATCCTTCTTCTTTCCTGTTCCATCCAGGTCGTCGACCGAAGCAGCCTCAAATCCTCCGAGCGCATGCGGGGCGTCTACCACCGGGTCAAGCCGGGCGAGACGCTGTGGCGGATCTCCAGGGCCTACAACGTCGACCTCCAGGAACTGGCCGAGATCAACAACATCACCGATGCCTCCCGCATCGGTGCGGACAGCGTCGTCTTCGTCCCCGACGCCCACGAGGTCATCGACATCCCTCCCGCCAGGCCGCCGGCCGAGACAAAACCGCCCGCACCCAGGACGGCCGAAAAGCCGGCACTCGCCGCATCGCAACCGGAAACCGCAAGCCCCGCGGCCGCGGCGACCGGTGCCGCCGCCATCGGCGGGCCCAGCAGGGTGAAGGAGGAGAGCATCACCGACCGCGCCCCGGCGTACAGGCCGGAGCGAGGAGCGGCCGCCAGGCCGCCCACACCCGTCCCCACGGAGAAGGCGGTGCCCAAGCCGTTGGAGAAACCCGATACATCGGCTACCTCGGCTGCAAAAACCCAGGCGGCCGCAAGACCGCCTGCCCCGGTGCCCCCGGTAAGGACCCCCGACACGGCGCTCAAGGACAGGGCCGCGGTGCCACCGCCGCCGAAGAAGCCCGAACCGACCGTACGGGCCGATGAGCCGCAGGGGCAGATCCGGGTGGAGAAGGGACGGTTCCTCTGGCCCGCGAAAGGGCCCGTGATCACCCGGTTCGGGATCCAGCCCAGCGGGATGAAGTACAACGGGATCAAGATCGCCGCGAAAGAGAACACGCCGGTCCAGGCGGCTGCAGCCGGTACGGTCATCTATGCGTCATACGTCAAGGGCTACGGGGAAACGGTGATCGTCAAGCACGACGAGAACTACACGACGGTCTATGCCTACCTGAAGAACACGGTGGCGAAACGGGACGAAAAAATCCGGAAGGGCGAGAGGATCGCCTCCGTAGGCCCGTCCCAGGAGCAGGGCGGGGAGCCGTACCTGTACTTCGAGATCCGGGAGAAAAACAAGGCGCGAAACCCCATGTTCTTCCTGCCGTGAAAAACGGGTATCGGGTATAGGGTCTCGGGTATCGAAAATGCAAACCGGCGCATTGCATTGACGGATGAGAGTGTGATGCCTATACTACACACGTGAATATCGTCTGTCTGAAAAACCCGAAAGAGGAAAACTGAACGCATGACCGTGAGCGCCTGCTTCGAGCAGGGTCCCATACGACCGCCCAGCGAGGCCCGAAGCCTCCTCATCCGGCCGACGCGGAACTGTCCCTGGAACAAGTGCGCCTTTTGCCACACCTACAAGGGCACGCGATTCGAGCTGCGCCCCGTCGAGGAGATCAAGCGGGACATCGACGCCGTCCGCGCCCTGGCCGATGAGGTCGGGGAGCTGTCGTGGAAACTGGGACAGGGGGGCAAGGTCAACGATGCCGTCGTCTCCTACGTGTTCGGCAACGAGGGTTTCTTCAGCGACACGTTCCGGCACGTGGCGGCCTGGCTCTACTTCGGGGGCAAGACGGCCTTTCTCCAGGACGCCGACACGCTCATCATGAAGGCCGACGACCTGGTCGGCATTCTCCGGTACCTGCGCGAGAAATTCCCCGCAATCGAGCGCGTCACCTCCTATTGCCGCTCGCGGACGGCGGGGCACAAATCGGTGGAGGATCTCCGGCGCATCCGGGAGGCCGGGCTTGTGAGGATTCACGTCGGGCTCGAATCGGGCTGCGACGAGGTGCTCCGGTTCATCCGGAAGGGGGCGACGGCGGCGGACCACGTCAAGGGGGGAAAGCGGATCGTCGAGGCCGGCATCTCGCTGTGCGAGTACGTCATGCCCGGGCTCGGCGGCAGGCAGTGGTCACGCGAGCACGCGGTCGAGACGGCCCGCGTCCTCAACGAGATCAACCCGGACCACATCCGGCTTCGCACCCTGTCGGTCAGACGGGGAACCGCGCTGCACGAGACGATGACCGAGGGAGGGTTCGAGCCCCTCGGGGACGAAGAGATCCTGCATGAAATCAGGCTCCTCATCGAGACCCTCGACGGGATTCGGAGCCGCATCGTCAGCGATCACGTCCTGAACCTCCTGGAAGAGCTGGAGGGCAACCTGCCGGAAGAGAAGGAAAGGCTCCTGGGGGTTATCGATCGCTACTTCGCGCTCCCCGAGACGGACCGGCTGATCTTCCGACTCGGGCGAAGAAGGGGGGTCTACCGCGCCCTGGACGACCTGTCCGAGCAGGGAACGTACCGCCAGCTCGAGCAGACGGTCGAACGCTATCAGCGCGAGGAGCCGGGAAAGCTGGACCGCGACCTGGACCGGGTGCGCCAGAGCTTCATCTGAGAGGTCCCCCCGCGCGCCTCTCGCGGTGTCCCCGGCCGGTCAGCCGGGATGCCGAATTCCTTAACCCGTTGAAATCACGCCGATAAGCCGTCAGCGGCACCATCCGCCCGTCTGCGCGACACGCTCTCCCAAGCAATTTGCATTGACTTTTCAAGCGGATTCATTTATGATTCACAGGCTCGTGGAGTATCATAGAGGGGAATCTGTGAGAGGTGGTAATGGGGAGATGTTCAAGATAGGAGAATTGGCCGTTTATCCAGCACAGGGAGTCGGGCTTATCGAGGCAATTGAAGACCGAGAGATCATGGGAACCTGGCAGAAGTTCTACGTGATGAAGATCCTTGGCAACGGGATGAAGATCATGATTCCCACCGACACGGCCCAGACCATCGGGCTGCGTCAGCTGATCACATCCAAGGAGATTCCGAAGATTTACGAAATCCTGCGCGCCCGTGACGTCACGATCGACAAACAGGCCTGGAACAAGCGTTACCGCGAATACCTCGAAAAGATCAAGACGGGCTCCGTCTACGAGATCGCCAAGGTCCTGAGGGACCTCTTCATCCTCAAGCACGGGAAGGACCTGTCCTTCGGCGAGAGGAAGATGATGGATACGGCGAAGCACCTGCTGATCAAGGAGATCTCCATTGCAAGCCGCGCGGCCGAGGCGAAGGTCGAAGCCGAGATCAACGCCATGTTCCCGCTTCAGTGAGGGGCGGCGGCGGGCGGCGTGCTGCGCATAGAGCTCTGAGAAACCCAAGCGCCAAGATCGGGTTGCCCGCAGGGTGCCTACCTTCGGGTCGAAGGGTCTATTTGCTCGTTCCGTCGTCTCCTTTGCGGATCGGGGCACGGCGGAGCGTTTTCTCGAGAGCTTTTTTATATGATGCCGTCGGGGTTCTTTGAAATCCAGTCACGCAAATAATTCAGAGAGGGGGGATGTTCGTTTGCTTATCCGTTCACTGCTCATCGGCATTTGCTCGGTCAGCGGATATTTTATTGCCTTGAAGTATTTGGCTTCATATCAATTATCCATTATCGGTCTTTTACTGGGTTTTATTGCCGCTGTCATCGTCATCCAGATCGAGCAGATCATCCGGCGATTCTCACTGCGCATCATCCTGGGGGGTGTCGTCGGGACCATCATCGGGCTCCTGATTGCCATCCTGCTGTCCTACGGCCTTCGGTTCGTCACCGTGTGGGAGCAGCAAGAACTGGCGTTTCTGATCTATGCCCTGATGGCCAGCATTCTGGGGTATCTGGGTCTCGTCATCGGTTCCAAAAAGAGCGAGGAGATCGCTCTGCCCGCCTTCGGGCCCTTCAAGGGGTTCCGGGGGTCGACGGACTACCGCATTCTCGACACGAGCGTCATCATCGACGGCCGGATCGCGGACATCTGCGACACGGGGTTCATGGAAGGGACCCTGATCGTCCCGCGCTTCGTCCTGGACGAGCTCCAGCACATCGCAGATTCCTCCGATTCCATGAAGCGCTCGAGGGGCAGGCGGGGTCTCGACATCCTCAACCGGGTGCAGAAGAACCAGGGCATCAACATCGAGATCGTCGATCACGAGTTCCCGAAGATCAAGGGGGTGGACGCGAAGCTCGTCGCCCTCGCGAAGAAGATGAACGGGAAGATCATCACGAACGACTTCAACCTCAACAAGGTCGCAGAGCTGCAGGGCATCAAGATCCTGAACGTCAACGAGCTGGCCAATGCCCTGAAGCCCGTCGTGCTCCCCGGGGAGCTCATGGTCGTGAAGGTGATCAAGGAGGGAAAGGAGCCCGGCCAGGGGGTCGCCTACCTCGACGACGGGACGATGGTGATCGTCGATCACGCCAGCCGCCACCTGGGGGAGACGCTCGAGGTCGCCGTGACCTCCGTCCTGCAGACGACGGCGGGGCGGATGATCTTCACGGATCTCAAGGCCGTCGTGCCCGAAAAGAAGTACCACAGCATCGATGCGCTGTAATCGGCGGGGAAGAAGCCCGGGAGCCCTGAAGGGTCCCGGGCTTTTCTTTATGGGAGCCGGACCGGCGCGATCCGGCGCAACGGGGAAAGGCCTATGAAGACGGTCGCGATCGTGCCGGCAGCGGGATCGGGCAGCCGGATGAACCGGGAGGTCTCCAAGCAGTATCTCTCGCTTGCGGGCAAGCCTGTCCTGGTGCGCACCCTGGAGGCGCTCGAGGCGTGCCCCGGCGTGGAGCGCCTCTACGTTGTGGTCCCTTCGCAGGACGTGGACTCGGTCCGGGACGGCATCCTCCCTCCCTGGGGGTTGAAAAAGGTGACCGCCGTCGTCCCCGGTGGGATGGAGCGACAGGACTCCGTGCGGGCGGGGATCGAGGCAATCGATCGCGATGCCGACATCGTCATCGTCCACGACGGCGTGCGGCCCCTGATCACCGCCGAACTGGTCGAGCGGTGCATCCGGGCCGCCGCGGAGGGCGGGGCCGCAACGGTCGGGGTGCCGGTGAAGGAAACGGTCAAGGAGGTGACACCCGGCGGGCAGGTCCTGCGGACCTGCGACCGCAGCGCTCTGTGGCTGACCCAGACGCCGCAGGCCTTTCGCCGGGAAATCCTCGAGCGGGCCCACCGGGAGGCGTTCCGCGACGGCTTCCGGGGGACCGACGACACGTCGCTGGTCGAGCGCCTGGGGATCCCGGTCCGGATGGTCGCGGGCGACTACGTCAACATCAAGATCACGACGCCCGAAGACCTGGTGATCGCCGAGGCCCTGCTTGTTGCACGGCGGAAGGCGGGAGGCTGAAGGCGGAATGCGTCCGTATGGACTGAACGGTTTCGTGTGGGGGGTGCCATGAGGATCGGGTTCGGCTACGACAGTCACCGGTTCGCCGAGGGACGCCGGATGCTCCTCGGCGGCGTGGAATTGACCTACGAAAAGGGCCTCCTGGGGCACTCCGATGCCGACGCCCTGATCCACGCCATCGTCGATGCCATCATCGGGGCCCTCGGGGAAGGGGACATCGGCAGGCACTTTCCCGACACGGACCCGCACCTCAAGGGCATTTCCAGCCTCGTCATCCTCAAGCGGGCCGCCGAACTGGCCGTGCACCGCGGCTATGTCGTCAACAACGTGGATTCCACCGTCATCCTGGAGAAACCCCGGCTGGCCTCGTTCATCGAGGAGATGCGGCGCAACATCGCCAAGGTGCTGGGGACGGAGGCCTCGCGGGTCAACGTGAAGGCCAAAACGAACGAGAAGATGGGCTTCATCGGACGCGGGGAAGGCATCGCGGCCTTCGCCGTGGTGACCCTGGCGAGGGCGGGCGCCGACGAAGTTGCCTAGAAATTGACTGAGCAAGGGACTGCTGCGGCGCCACGCGCCGACGCGTTCGATTCAAACCGAATCAGAGGAGGTACGCATGAGAGCCCGAGTGATGATTTCCCTGTTGACCGTCACGATGATCCTGTTGGGCGGTTCCCTTGCGGCAGCGCAAACCGCTCGGGATACCAAGACCCCCATCGGGACGAGGATGGCGACGCCCCCCGCGAATCCCGCGGACGACCCGAAGGGCCCCGTCGGGAGCCTGTCGGGCCGCACGTCAGGTGACCTGCTGACGCTCGGTTCGGTCTGGCAGGTGCAGGAATGCTGCGGGTGGAGCGGTACGTGGACGCGGCGTGCCGGCACGAACACCTTCGACGCCAGGTGGCGACACAGCAACGGCTCCCAGGCGCAGGACGTCATCACCCTGCAGTCCTGGAACAGGACGACCAACGAGGTTGTCTTGAAGAGGCAGAACCTGAACGGCACCTACAAAGCGACCCTCAACCCGTCGGCCAGGACGCTGACGAACGGCACGGCCTCGTGGTACCCGGTCGGGGAAAAATGGAGCGCCCGGTACTGATCCGTCGGAATGGTCGGGAACGAAAAAAACGGGGGAGCCGGCATCGGCTCCCCCGTTTGTGTCTGCGGGCCTCAGCGGGTTGCGCTTACAGCGGGATGTTGTTGTGCTTCTTTTCGGGCAGGGTCTGCTCCTTGTCCTTGTAGGCCTCGAGCAGGGCCACGATGCGCTTGCGCGTCTCGCGGGGGGCGATGACTTCCTCGATGATCCCCATCTTCGCGGCGAAGTAGGGGTTGTTGAACTGCTCCTCGTAGGCGGCGATCAACTCGGCCCGCTTGGCCTCGGGGTCCGGGGCCGTGGTGATCTCGCGGCGGTAGACGATGTTGCAGGCCCCGGCGGCGCCCATGACGGCGATCTCGGCGGAGGGCCAGGCCATCACGTAGTCGGCGCCCAGCTGCTTGCTGCACATGCCGATGTAGGCTCCGCCGTAGTCTTTGCGGGTCACGACGGTGAACTTGGGCACCGTGGCCTCGGAGTAGGCGTGCAGGAGCTTCGCGCCGTGGCTGATGATGCCGTTCCACTCCTGGTGCGTGCCGGGCATGTAGCCGGGCACGTCGGCGAAGGTCAGCAGCGGGATGTTGAAGGCGTCGCAGAAGCGGATGAAGCGCGAAGCCTTGTCGGAGGCGTTCACGTCCAGCACGCCGCCGCCGAACTGCGGGTTGTTGGCGATGACGCCCACCGTCTGGCCCATGACGCGGATGAAGCAGACGAACATGTTCTTGGCCCAGTTGGCGTGGGGCTCGAAGAAGACGCCGTTGTCCGCCACGGACGCCACGACCTTCTTCATGTCGTAACCGCGGGTGGCGCGGTCGGGGATGATCTTGTCGAGTTCGGGGCAGTCGCGGTCGGGCGTGTCCGTGGGGGTGACAACCGGGGGCATCTCGTGGCAGTTGTCGGGCAGGTAGCCCAGCAGGGTCTGGATCTGCGCGATGCAGTCCTCATCGCTTTCGGCGACGAAATGGCAGACGCCGCTCTTGGTTGCGTGGGCCATGGCGCCGCCCAGGTCGTCGTGCGTCACTTCCTCTCCGATGACCGCCTTGATGACGTCGGGGCCCGTGATGTACATGTAGCTCTTGCCCTTGATCATGAAGACCCAGTCCGTCAGGGCGGGCGAGTACACGGCGCCGCCCGCCGTGGGGCCGAGGATGGCCGTGATCTGGGGGATGTAGCCCGAGCAGATCGTGTTGCGGTAGAAGATCCCGCCGTAGCCTTCGAGGGCGGGCACGCCTTCCTGGATGCGGGCGCCGCCGGAGTCGTTCAGCGCGATGAAGGGCTTCTTGGCGTCCTTGGCCATGTCCATGACCTTCCAGATCTTCTTCGCGTGCATCTCGCCGAGGCTTCCTCCGGCGCTGGTGAAGTCCTGGGCGGCGGCGAACACCGTGCGGCCGTTCACGTTGCCGAAGCCGCAGACGACGGCGTCGGCATTGATCTGCTTTTCGCCGAGACCGAACAGCGTGGAGCGTTTCTCGACGAAGAGCTGCACTTCCTGGAAGGTCCCCGCGTCGTAGAGCTTCAGGAGCCGCTCGCGGGCCGTCATCTTCCCCGAGTCGTGCTGCTTCTTGATGGCGGCCTCGCCGCCCTGGGTCATCAGTTTCTCGCGTTTTGCCTCAAATGCCTTGATTCTGTCTTCTGTCAGTCCCATGTCTCCGTATCTCCCTGTCTCTGTAGTGGTCGGAAATCCGACGTTTCCATCTCCCTGTAAACCCGCAGCCTGATATCATTTCTGGCCGATTTTTTCAATACAAAAGAGGGCAAATCGCCCTTGATTTCAAAAGGCACCTGGGCTATAAAATACCGGCCCGTCGACCTCGAGAAAAAAGGGGGTGATGATGCCCCCAACGATATCGGTAGAGGTGAAAGCATGAAATATATCGATGAGATGGATCTGAAGGGGAAACGGGTGCTGTTTCGGTTCGATTTCAACGTCCCCCTCGACGCCAATCAGAACATCACCGACGACACGCGCATCCGGTCCGTCCTGCCCACCATCAATTACGCCCTCGACGAAAACGCCAAGGTAATCATCGCTTCACACCTCGGCAGGCCGAAGGGCAAGGTCATCGACAAGATGAGCCTGGCCCCCGTGGCGAAGCGCCTCTCGCGCCTGCTCGGCAAGAACGTGACCCTGACGAAGGAAGTCGTGGGCCCCGAGGTGAAGAAGGCCGTCGACGCGATGAAGCCCGGCGACATCGTCATGCTGGAGAACCTCCGGTTCGATCCCCGGGAAGAGAAGAACGACGAGGAGTTCGCGAAGGGACTGGCGGAGCTCACCGACGTCTACATCGACGACGCCTTCGGCAATGCCCACCGCAGCCACGCCTCCAACGTGGGGATCACCCGGTTCGTAAAGACCTGCGGGGCAGGCTTTCTGATGAAGAAAGAGCTGACCTACTTCAACAAGGCCCTTGAGAAGCCCGCGCGTCCCCTGGTCGCCATCGTCGGGGGTTCGAAGGTGTCGGGCAAGCTCGAGGCCCTGGCCAACCTGATCAACCGGGTCAACAAGATCGTCATCGGCGGCGGCATGGCCTTCACCTTCCTCAAGGCGCAGGGCGTCGAGGTCGGCAAGTCCATCGTCGAGCCCGAGCTCGTCGACAAGGCCCGGGAGGTCCTGGAGACGGCGAAGAAGCTGGGCGTGAAGGTCTACCTGCCCGTCGACTGCGTCATCGCCGAGAACCGGGACGCCGAAGCCGAGACCAAGATCGTCCCCGTGCAGGAGATCAACCCGCAGTGGATGGGGCTCGACATCGGGCCGGCCACGATCACCCTGTTCACGGAGGCCCTGAGCAACGCGAAGACGATCGTCTGGAACGGGCCCATGGGCGTCTTCGAGATCGACGCCTTCAGCCGGGGCACCTCGGCGCTGGCCCACAGCGTGGCGAACTCCTACGCGCTCTCCATCGTGGGGGGCGGGGACACGGACGTGGCCATCGACAAGGCGGGCGAGCGGGATAACATGTCCTACATCTCCACGGGCGGCGGCGCTTTCCTGGAGCTGCTCGAGGGCAAGGAGCTGCCCGCCGTGAAGGCCCTCAAGACCTGCAAGTGATTCCGTGAACGATCGAAGGGGAGCAGAAGAGGCCCTTCTGCTCCCCTTTTTTTATCTGCTCCGGAAGGAACAGATGAGTGCATCATCCACGGTCCGAGAGGGAGTAACCATGAAACAGGAGAGCATGAAGCATTCTCCGTGTTCTCATCGGCCGGATTTTCATGTAAGATTCAGCGCAGCGATGAATAGAAATATCAAACTGGTTATCGAATACGACGGGACGGCTTACAACGGCTGGCAGCGCCAGGCCGACGTCCTCACGATCCAGCAGGTGATGGAGGACACCCTCTCGCGGATCGTCAACGACCGCGTGGTGCTCGTCGCCTCGAGCCGCACGGACACGGGCGTTCACGCCCTGAACCAGGTGGCGAACTTCCGGACGTCCACGAAGCTGCCCCTGCGCAACCTCCACCTGGGGGTCAACAGCCTGCTGCCGCCCGACATCGTGGTGAAGGAGATCGGCGAGGTGCCCTGGGAGTTTCATTCGCAGTTCAATGCCCTGGGCAAGGTCTACCGGTACCGGATCTTCAACCACCCCGTGCGGACGGCGCTCGAGCGCGACCGGTGCTGGCACGTGCGCAAGCCCCTCGATCTCGAGGCCATGCAGCGCGCGGCGCGGCATGTCCCGGGCACGCACGACTTCAACTCCTTCTGCGCGGCGCAATGCGAGGTGGAAGACCGGGTGCGGACCGTAACGGACGCGCGCTTCGAGCGGGAAGAGGGGGGGATGATCGTCTTCCGGATCGAGGCCGACGGGTTTCTGCGTCACATGGTGCGCAACATCGTGGGGACCCTCGTCGACATCGGCAGGGGGGCGATTCCCGAAGAGGACATGACCCGCATCATCGAGGCGAAGGACCGCCGCCTGGCGGGCCAGGCAGCCCCGGCCAGGGGCCTGTGCCTCGTGGAGGTGAGATACGGATGAGAATCCTGGTGATGGGCCACAAGGGCATGCTGGGAAGCGACCTCGTGGAGGTTTTGGGCAGGGGCCATGACGTCGCGGGCGTCGACGTGGCCGACTTCGACATCACTTCGGCGGCGGACTGCGCCCGGGTCGTCAGGGAGTTCCGTCCCGGGACGGTCGTCAACGCCGCCGCCTACACCGACGTGGACGGCTGCGAGACCCACCGCGACGCCTGCTTTGCCGTCAATGCCGAAGGGGTGAGAAACGTGGCGGAGGCCTGCAGGGCTGCCGGGGCGAAGGCCGTCCATTACAGCACGGACTACGTCTTCGACGGGACCAAGGGCGATCCCTATCTCGAGGAAGATCCCTGCAGGCCCATCAACGCCTACGGGGAATCCAAGCGCAAGGGCGAAGAGGCGCTCGTCGAGACCCTGGAGCGCCACGTGCTGATCCGCACGGCCTGGCTCTACGGACGCCAGGGGAAGAACTTCGTCAAGGCCATCCTGGCCAAGGCCAGGGACGAGGGGACCCTTCGGGTCGTCGACGACCAGGTGGGTTCCCCCACCTTCACGCTCGACCTGGCGCAGGCCACGAAACTGCTCATCGAACGGGACTGCCTCGGGACGTACCACGTGACGAACCGGGGCGTGTGCAGCTGGTACGACTTTGCCCGGCGGATTCTCGAGTACGCCCAGGTGGCGGGGGTGACCGTGGTGCCCATCCGGTCGAACGAGCTGGACCGGAAGGCCGCCCGCCCGTCCTACTCGGTGCTGAGCAACCGCAAGTTCATGGAGGCGACGCAGAAGACCATGCGGCCCTGGCAGGTCGCCCTGAACGACTACCTGAGCGGCCAGAGCCACATCCCCAGGTGAAAAGAAGGGTATTGGGGATAGGGTATCGGGTATCGGGTATCGGGTGTGGAAAGATTCATGTTCTCATTGCGCGTTGACTCGTAACGACTGATCTTGCACGAGAGGTTTGGATTTGGACCGAAGGATCACCGTGCTTCCCGAGGAGGTTGCCTCGAAAATCGCCGCCGGCGAGGTCATCGAGCGGCCCTCGTCCATCGTGAAGGAGCTGCTCGAGAACGCCGTCGACGCGGGCGCCACGGATATCGCCATCGACCTGCGGGGCGGCGGCAAGGAGGCGATCCGGATCGCCGACAATGGCTCCGGCATCGCGCCGCTGGACGTCCCCGTGGCCTTCGAGAGGCATGCCACGAGCAAGATCCTCACCGTGGAGGACCTCTACGGCGTCCGGTCCTTCGGGTTCCGGGGCGAGGCGCTGCCGAGCATCGCGGCGGTCTGCCGCGTGGAGATGGTCACGCGGCGCCGCGGCGACGTGGAGGGCACGCGCATCGTCGTCGAGAACGGGGCCGTCCTGGCCAACGAGGCGGTCGGCTGTCCCGAGGGCACGACGATCACCGTGAGCCGCATCTTCGACACGCTGCCGGTGCGCAAGAAGTTCCTGCGGCAGGACGCCACGGAGCAGGGCCATTGCCTCGACATCATCGTCCGCGTGCTGCTTCCCCATGGGCGCGTGAGGGCGACGGTAACGGCGGGGCCCCGGACGCTTCTCGAGGTCCCGCGCACGGAGAGCCTTCGCGACCGGATCGTCCTGCTGCTGGGCAGCGACCTGCGCAACCATCTCGTCCCGGTAGACGGAAACGCGCCGGGGATGCGCCTCGAGGGGTTCGTGTCGAGGCCCGACTTCACGCGCTCCTCGACGAGGAGCATGTTCTTCTACGTCAACGGCCGCTATGTCCGGGACGTGCTGCTGTCCCAGGCCGTCATGAACGCCTACCGCAATCTCCTCGAGCCCCGCAAGTACCCCGCCTGCGCCGTCTTCCTCGAGATGCCGCCCGATACGCTCGACGTCAACGTCCACCCGGCCAAGCTGGAAGTCCGCTTCCGGCGGCCGCAGGACGTGCGGGAGCTGATCCATCGGGGTCTCGCGGAGGCCCTCTCGGGCGTCAGGCCGACGGCAGGGGCGCATGCGGCGCCCGGCGTTGCGCGCTGGCAGGCGGCCCCCGGCCGGACCGGGGTGGCCGAGGCCCTGCGGCGCTACAGCCTTTCGGCAGGGACCGCCGCCCGGCCGTTTCCGCCCGCAGGCCCCATTGAGGATGTCCCCCATTTCGGTCCGGCTCCCGGGGAGCTGTTCGCGCAGGGGGAGGCCCCGCATCAACCGCTCCTTTTTTCGTCCCTGGACTATCTCGGCCAGGTCGACGGGACCTACCTCGTCTTCGCGTCATCGGGCGTGATGATCCTGCTCGACCAGCACGCCGCCCACGAGCGGGTCCTCTACGAGACGCTGAAAGCGTCGAAGGGCGCGGGGATCGAGGTGCAGAGCCTGCTCATTCCCGAGGTCCTGGAGATGAGCCCCGGGGATTTCCAGCGGCTCGCGGCATCGCGGGACCTGCTGCTCGAGGCGGGCGTCGAGGTCGAGCCCTTCGGCGAGAACACGGCCGTCGTCAAGTCCGTGCCGGCCCTGATGGGCGACACGGACGTGCGGGCCCTGGTGAGGGAAATCCTGGACGGCATCTCAGACTCGGGAATTCCCCGGGACGAGAAACGCAACCGGATCTTTATCCGGATGGCTTGCCGCGGGGCGATCAAGGCCAACCAGCCTCTCACCGACGAGGAGGTGAAGCGCCTGTGCCGAGACCTCGACGGCATCCCCTTCGCCTCCAACTGCCCGCACGGCAGGCCGGTGTTCATCGAGCTGCCCGCAACGGTGATCGAGAGGATGTTCAAACGGACGTAAATACAGGGTTCAGGGGACAGGGTCCAGGGTCCAGGGTACAGGGGATGGAAGAGAAGCCGAGGATTGTCATTGTTCTCGGGCCGACGGCCGTCGGCAAGACGGACCTTTCCCTGGACCTGGCGTCTGAATTCAACGGCGAGATCGTCAGCGCCGATTCCATGCAGGTATACCGCCATCTCGACATCGGAACCTCGAAACCCTCGCCGCAGGAGCGCCAGAGGGTCCCCCACCACCTCATCGACGTCGTGAGCCCCGACGAGGAGTTCAGCGCGGCCCGCTTCCGCGAGACGGCGGGCGGCATCATCGGGGACCTCGAAGGCCGGAAGGCCGTCTTCGTCGTCGGGGGAACGGGACTCTATGTCCGCGCCCTCACGGGGGGGCTGATCGAAGGCCCCGATGCGGTTCTCCGGAGCAGCTACCGCGAAGCCATGGAGCGGGAGGATCGCGAATGCCTCCACGGCAGGCTCCGGCAGCTCGATCCCCGGGCGGCCGAGCGGATCCACCCGTGCGACAGGGTCCGGATCGTCCGGGCGCTGGAGACGGTCGAGCTGACCGGGGAGCCGATCTCGGAGAAGCAGAGGCGACACGGCTTCCGCGACATCCGATACGAGGCCCTCAAGATCGGTCTCTACCGCGACAGGGAGGAGCTGTACCGCCGCATCGACAGCCGGGCCGCGCAGATGGTCGAGGGGGGCCTGATCGGGGAGACCGAGAAAATTCTAGGCATGGGCTATACAGAAAAACTAAAACCGTTGCAGACACTTGGCTACCGATACTTCATCCGGTACTTGAAAGGAGGCATGGCCCTCGAAGAGGCCCTTCGGTCCATGCAGCGCGACACCCGCCACTACGCCCGCCGCCAGATGACCTGGTTCAGGGGCGAAGGAGGAATCGAGTGGTTTCACCCCGGTGAAGCCGGGGCGATCCGGGAGCGCATCGAGCGATTCCTCCACGGCCGCTGAGGACGTGTCCGCGAGCGGGACGATGGCCTTGAATCCTTGAAAAATCCTTGACTTGAGACTCCCGACCGGATACAAAAACCGCTTATCGGATAGTGGCTTGCCCTGCAAGGAAAACGGCTTACTTCAGCGATAACAAGAGACACAAACATGGGGGGATCATGGACCTGAATGCACTGCCCAAAGCCTACGAGTCGAAGGATGTGGAGGCGAAGTGGTACGAGTTCTGGCTCAAGAACAAGTATTTTCACGCCCAGGACGCAAGTGACCGCCCGCCCTTCTGCATCGTCATCCCTCCCCCCAACGTGACGGGGATGCTTCACATGGGGCACGCCCTGAACAACACCCTGCAGGACATCATGACCCGCTACCGGCGCATGCAGGGCTACAACGCCCTCTGGATGCCAGGCACGGACCATGCGGGGATCGCCACCCAGAACGTGGTCGAGCAGGAACTGGCCAAAACAGGCAAGACGCGGCACGACCTGGGCCGGGAGAAATTCATCGAGCGCGTCTGGACGTGGAAGGAGAAGTACGGCGGCGTCATCCTGCACCAGCTCCAGCGCCTGGGCTGCTCCTGCGACTGGGAGCGCGAGCGCTTCACCATGGACGAAGGGCTCTCCAGGGCGGTGCGGGAGGTCTTCGTGCGGCTCTGGCATGACGGCCTCATCTACAAAGGAGACTACATCGTCAACTGGTGCCCCCGCTGCCACACGGCCATATCGGACCTGGAGGTGGAGTTCGAGCAGGAGAAGAGCAACCTCTGGCACATCCGCTACCCCTACGCCGACGGCACGGGCGAGATCAGCGTGGCCACCACGCGGCCCGAGACGATGCTGGGCGACACGGCCGTGGCCGTCAACCCCAACGACCCGCGCTACAAGGACGTCATCGGCAAGAGGGTGATCCTGCCGCTCGTCAACAAGGAGATCCCCATCATTGCCGACGACTACGTGACCATGGACTTCGGCTCCGGGGCCGTGAAGATCACCCCGGCCTGCGACGCGGCGGACTTCGCCATCGCCGGGCGCCACAACCTCGAGATCATCAAGATCATGGACGGCAGCGCCGTGATCAACGAAAACGGCGGGATCTACAAGGGGCAGGACCGCTACGAGGCCCGGAAGAACGTCGTCAAGGATCTCGAGAAGGGCGGCTATCTCATCCGGATCGAGGACTACAGCCACAACATCGGCCGCTGTTACCGCTGCAAGACGGACGTCGAACCCGCCGTCTCGGCGCAGTACTTCGTCAAGGTCGCCCCCCTGGCCAAGACGGCTATCGCGGCCGTCGTCAAGGGCGACACGAAGCTCATCCCCTCCATGTGGGATGCCACCTACTTCGAGTGGATGAACAACATCCGCGACTGGTGCATTTCGCGCCAGATCTGGTGGGGCCACCGGATCCCCCTGTGGACCTGCGAGGGCTGCGGCGAGGTGATCGTGCAGACCGACGACCCGAGCCGCTGCCCTACGTGCGAGGGCACAAAGCTCAAGCAGGAAGAGGACGTCCTGGACACCTGGTTCAGCTCGGCCCTCTGGCCCTTCACGACATTGGGCTGGCCCGACGACAAGCCGGCCGTCAAGACCTTCTACCCCACGACCCTGCTCATCACCGGGTTCGACATCCTGTTCTTCTGGGTGGCGCGCATGATGATGATGGGCCTCTACATCATGAAGGACGTACCCTTCAAGCACGTCTACCTGCACGCGCTGGTGCGCGACGCGCACGGCGACAAGATGAGCAAGTCCAAGGGCAACATCATCGACCCCCTGGAGATGATCGACAAGTTCGGCGCCGACGCCTTCCGGTTCACCCTGGCGGCCTTCACGGCCCAGGGGCGCGACATCCGCATGTCCGAGGAGCGGATCGAGGGCTACAAGCACTTCGTCAACAAGATCTGGAACGCCACGCGCCTGTGCATGATGAACCTCGAGGGCTACCCCGACGGGCCCGTCACGGTGAAAAAAGAGGACTACTCCCTGGCCGACCGCTGGATCCGGGCGCGGCTCAACGACACGATCGCCGACGTGACGCAGAGCCTCGACGAATACCGCTTCAACGATGCGGCGGCCCACCTGTACCGTTTCATCTGGCAGGAGTTCTGCGACTGGTACCTCGAGCTGATCAAGCCCGTTCTCTACGGCAAGGACAACCCCGCGGCGAGGCTTGCGGCGCAGGAGACGATGATCACCGTGCTGCGATCGAGCCTCGAGCTCATGCACCCCTTCATGCCCTTCGTGACCGAGGAGATCTGGCAGAAGATCTCGAAGGACGGTCCTTCCATCATGGTGGCAACCTTCCCGACGGTGGACGAGCGCTTCAAGGACGATACGGCGGAACGGGACATGGGCCTGCTGATGGACATCATCGGCTCGATCCGGAACATCAAGGGCGAGAAGGGCATCTCCCCCTCGAAGAAGCTCAAGGCCCTGGTGACGACGGAAGAGAAGGACCTGCTGCCGCTGCTGCAATCGGGGGTGGGCTACGTGGTCAACCTGGCCCGCCTGGAGAGCCTCACCATCGTCTCCGCCGGGGAGGAGCCCAAGGACGCCGCAACGGGTGTCGCAGGCCCCGTGAAGGTCTTCGTCATCCTCGAAGGCCAGCTCGACAAATCGGGCGAAAAGGCACGCCTGGAGAAGGAGATGGCCAAGGTCGAGAAGGAGCTCGCCCAGGTGAACCGCAAGCTCGAGAACCCCGACTTTTGGCAGAAGGCGGCCCAGGCCGTCATCGACAAGGAGGAGGCGAAGGCGAGGGCGCTCAACGAGCGGTATGATATTCTGCAGGAGGCCCTGAAGAAGCTGTAATCAGGGTTCAGGGGCCAGGGTTCAGGGTACAGGGGAGAATCGGAATGCTGGAGATGGAGGCCGTCAGGAAGATCATCCGCCGGGCCCTCGAGGAGGACATCCGCTCGGGGGACGTGACGACGGCGTATGTTCTCACGGGGGCCGAGAAGGGCACGGCGAAGGCCCTGGCCAAGGAAGACCTTGTCGTGGCCGGCCTCGACGTGTTTCGCGAAGTCTTCCGGATACGTGATGCGGGAATCCTTTTCCGGACGGCGCTGAAAGACGGGGACCGCGTCCCTCGGGGGACCGTCCTGGCCGTCGTGCAGGGATCGCTGGCCGGCATCCTCACGGCCGAGCGGGTCGCCCTGAACCTGTTCCAGCGGATGTGCGGGGTGGCCACCCTGACAAGGCAGTTCGTCGACGCCGTGGCCGGCACGAAGGCCTCGATCCTCGACACGCGAAAGACCATGCCGGGCCTGCGCGTGCTCGACAAGTACGGCGTGCGGGTCGGAGGCGGGCGCAATCACCGCTACGGGCTCTATGACGGGGTCCTGATCAAGGACAACCACATCGAGGCGGCCGGCGGCATCGGAAAGGCGGTTCGCCGGGTGCGGGACAAGTCCCCGCTGCTGGCGAGGGTCGAAGTGGAGGTGAAAGACCTCGCCGAGGTCCGGGAGGCCCTGGCGGCGGGCGCGGACGTGATCATGCTCGACAACATGCCCGTCGACGCCATGAAGAAGGCCGTGGCGCTCATCGGGGGAAAGGCCCTCGTGGAGGCCTCGGGCAACGTGACCCTTGCCACGGTGAAGGCGATCGCCGCGACGGGGGTCGATTTCATCTCCTCCGGGGCGCTCACCCACTCGGCCCGCGCCTCGGACATCTCCCTGAAGGTGAAGAGAAAGGCCTGAGCGATGGACGTCAACGTCGAAGAGCTCAGGCGCTATTTCCAGTCGAAGACCATCGGCCGGAGGGTCGAGTTCCGCGAGGAAACCGGATCGACGAACACCGAGGCGCTGCGCCTGGCCCTCGACGGGACGCCCGAGGGGACCGTCGTCCTGGCCGACGCGCAGTCCCAAGGCCGGGGACGGCTGGACCGTGCCTGGGAATCGCCGCCCTCGAAGAACCTCTACCTCTCCGTTGTCCTTCGGCCCGACATCCCCGCCGCGTCGTCGTCGCTCATCCCGCTGATGACCGGCGTAGCCGTCGCGGATGTGGTCTCGCAGTACTGCCCGGGGCGGGTGCGGCTCAAGTGGCCCAACGACGTCCTCGTCGGCGGGCGGAAGATCTGCGGCATGCTGACGGAGATGCGGACCAGGGGGAACCGAGTCCACTTTCTCATTGTCGGCGTCGGGCTGAACGTCAACATGGGTCGACTCGATTTCCCGCGCGAGCTCCGCGAGACGGCCACGTCTTTGAAGATCGAAACGGCCTGCGAGCTCGACCGGTTCGACGTTGCCGTACGCCTCTTCGAAGCCCTGGAGCGATGGTACCGCATCTTCCTGGGCGGGGGGCAGGAGGCGATCCGGGAGACCTGGCTGCGGGTTGCCGACATCGTCGGGAAGCGGGTCGAGGTAGTTTTCAAGGAAACGATCCAGCGGGGCGCCGTCACGGGTCTCGACGAAAACGGGGCGCTCCTGCTGGAAGGGGAATCCGGTCCGCAGAGAGTGCTGGCCGGGGATGTCTATATCGAGAGGTTGTGACCATGCTTCTGGCAATCGATGTGGGAAACAGCAACACCGTCCTGGGGCTCTACGACGGCGACAAGCTCATCTACGACTGGCGCATCCGAACCGTGGCCAACCACACGGTCGACGAGTACGGGATGCTGATCGTGAACCTCTACAAGACCGTCAAGACGAGCGCGAGGCCGGTGACCCTGACGGGCATCATCATCTCCTGCGTCGTCCCGCCCATGCTGAACATCCTGGAGCCCCTCTGCAAGAAGTACTTCGGTCTCAAGCCCCTCATCGTGGAGCCCGGGATCAAGACCGGCATGCCCATCTTCTACGACAACCCGAAGGAGGTCGGCGCCGACCGGATCGTCAACGCCGTTGCGGCGTACGAGAAATTCAAGACCGAGCTGATCGTCGTGGACTTCGGCACGGCGACCACCTTCGACTACGTCTCGAAGAAGGGCGAGTACATGGGGGGCTGCATCACGCCCGGCATCGCCATCTCCAGCGACGCGCTCTTCGACAAGGCCTCCAAGCTGCCTCGCGTAGAGCTCAAGAGGCCCCGGACGATCATCGCGAAGGACACGATCAGCAGCATGCAGGCGGGGATCATGTTCGGCTACGCGGGACTTGTCGACGGGATCGTCGACCGGATGAAGGCCGAGACCCGCACGAACCCGAAGGTCGTGGCCACGGGGGGGCTCGCCAAGATCATCGCGCCGGAGACCCGAAGCATCGACGTTGTCGACGAGTTCCTGACCCTCGACGGGCTTCGCATCATCTTCGAGAGGAACAAGTAGCCCTGCCGACCCGCGCGGCGGGATTCGGCCCGACCGGCGGATAACGGGGGTGTGTCCCATGGCCTTCGAGCACCTGAACAAGAAACAGCTTCTCCAGAAGATGGAGGCCCTCCGTCTGGAGGTGATGGAGTACGAGAAGCAGGAGAGCGAGAAGCTCTACGAGGAGAAGCTCTACCGATCGCTGGCCGTCACCGCCGAAGCGGGCGTCTACATCATCAAGGACGGGGTGTTCCGTTTCGTCAACCAGTTCACGGCGTCGAGGCTGGGGTGCCGTCCCGCGGAGCTCATCGGGCAGAAGGCCTCCGACTTCGTCCATCCCGACGACCGCGAGGCGGTCGCGAAGATGGCCAGGGACATGCTCCGCGGCAGGCGCGCTCAGCCTTACGAGTTCCGGACCGTCGGCAAAGACGGGCGGGTCCACTGGATCCTCGAGTCCGCCACCTCTATCGATTTCGGCGCGGGCCGCGCCGTGCTCGGGCAGTCGATGGACGTCACCCGGCAGGTCGAGGCCCGGGAGCGCCTGGCCCGGCTCGAAGCCCTCGAGGCGTCGATCCTCGAGTCGATCCCCCACGCCGTGATCGGCCTGAAGAACCGGCAGATCATCTTCGCCAACGACGGCGTCGAGAAGGTCTTCGGCTGGAAGCGCGAGGAGGTCATCGGCCGGAGCACCCGGATCTTCTACCGCACCAGGAAGGAGTGGGCCGTCGGGGCGGACAACCTCTACCGCTCCCTGGAGACGCAGCGGACCTTCACCGCCGAGGTCCAGCGCAAGAGAAAGGACGGCGCGCCCATCGTCTGCCGCCTCACGGCGTCCCGAATCGGCCCCGCGCTCGTCGACAAGCAGGTGGTCATCACCTACGAGGACATCACGGACCAGAAAGCGGCCGAGGAAGTCTACATGACCATGGCCGAGAGCTCCCAGGTCGGGGTGTACGTGGTGCACGGCGGGACGTTTCTCTACATCAACACCATCGGGGCGGCCTACGCCGGCTACCGCGCCGACGAGCTGATCGGCGCGAGTTCCCTGAAGCTCGTTCATCCCGACGACCGGGCCCTGGTCTCCAAGAGGGCCAGGGCGATGCTGCGGGGCAGGGGACGCACCCCCAACGTGTTCCGGATCCTGACGAAGGACGGCCAGGTGCGGTGGATCATGGAAACGGTGACGCCGATCCGATTCCAGGGGAAAAAGGCCATCCTCGGCAACTCGATGGACATCACGGAGCAGAAGGAGGCGCAGGGCAAGCTCGCGGAGCTCGAAGCCCTCGAGGCGTCGATCCTCGAGTCGATCCCGCACGCCGTGGTCGGGTTGAGGGACCGGAAGATCTTCTTCGCCAACGACGGCGTCGAGAAGGTCTTCGGCTGGAAACCGAAGGACCTGATCGGCCGGGGGAAAAGGCTCCTGTTCCTCTCGGACTCGGAATTCGAGGTGATCGCCCAGCTGCTCTACTCCACGCTGGAGAGGCGACGGACGTTCGCCGTCGAGTACCCCTGCTGCAAGAAGGACGGCGCCGAAGTGCAGTGCATGATCAGCGCGGCGCGCATCGGGGAGCGGCTGGAGCACGACAGCATCGTGATCACCTTCGAGAACATCACGTACCGCAAGCAGTTCGAGAAGGAGCTCGAGCTCTCCCGCGGGAGGCTGCGCGACCTCTCGATGCACCTCCAGACGGTGCGTGAGAAGGAGAGGACGCGCATCGCGCGCGAACTCCACGACGAGCTGGGGCAGCTCCTGACGGCGCTCAACACGGGCGTCATCCTGCTGCGCAAGAAGATCCCGTCCGACCAGGAGCACCTCCTGGAGAGGACGCTGTCGATGAAGGAACTCATCGACATGACCATGCAGACCGTCAAGCGGATCTACATGGACCTCCGGCCCGGCATGCTCGACCACCTGGGGCTGCCCGCGGCGATCGAGTGGCAGTGCCAGGAGTTCCAGAAACGGACGGGCATCCAGTGCTCCATCGTCGTGGATCCCGAGGACATGGAGCCCAACAAGGACGCCTCCATCACCGTCTTCCGCATCCTCCAGGAGACGCTCACGAACGTGGCCAAGCACTCGAAGGCGACCCGCGTGCAGGTGAGTCTCAAGGGGCTGGAGGACGATCTGGAACTCGCGGTGTCGGACAACGGCAGGGGCATCCGCGACGGGGATCTCCAGAAGCCGAAATCGTTCGGGCTGCTGGGGGTCCGGGAGCGGGTGGATTTCCGCGGCGGCGAGGTGCACATCTCCGGCAGGAAGGGGAAAGGGACGACGGTAACGGTGCGTCTGCCGGCCTGGAGAGGAGGCGAGACATGATCAAGATCCTCATCGCCGACGATCACCCCATCGTGAGGCAGGGGTTCAAGCAGGTCCTCTCGGAGACGGCGGACCTCGTGGTGGCCGACGAAGCGGGAAACGGCCAGGAGGTGCTCTCCCTGGTCGGCCGCAAGGACTACGACGTGATCCTGCTGGACATCTCCATGCCGGGCAAGAACGGGCTCGAGGTGCTCAAGGAGCTGAGGATCGCGAACCCGAAGATCCCCGTCCTGATCCTGAGCATCTACCCCGAGGAGCAGTACGCCATCCGCGCCCTGAAGGCCGGGGCCTCCGGCTATCTCACGAAGGCCAGCGCCCCCGAGGAACTCATTTCGGCCATCCGCAAGGTCTCGCGGGGCGGGAAGTACATCAGCTCTTCCCTGGCGGAAAAGCTTGCCTACGAACTCGACGGCGATGCGGAGAAGGCCCCCCACGAAACGCTTTCGGACCGCGAGTACCAGATCCTCCTCATGATCGCCTCGGGGAAGACCGTTTCCGACATCGCCGAGGAGATGTGCCTCAGCGTCAAGACGGTGAGCACCTACCGCTCGCGGATCCTGGACAAGATGAAGCTGAAGAACAACGCGGAGCTCACGACGTACGCGATCCGGAACAAGCTGGTAGAATAGGGTCTAGGGGCTCGGGTATAGGGTCTGAGGGACGAAGAATTTGTTATAGATGAAATCTTATTCCATCCCGATACCCTAGACCCGATACCCGATACCCCGTTCCGAAGGAACCCATGCGCATCGTCATCAACAAACAGGCCTGCATCGGCTGCGAGATCTGCGTGAACACCTGCCCGGAGGTGTTCCTGGAGTGGGGCCTGCACATGCGGGCAACCTTCGAGGTCAAGGACCCGGAACGGTATCAGGCCCTCATCCGGAAAGTTGTCGAGGATTGCCCCGCACGGGCGATCTCCATCACCTGAAACGCGTTCAGCGCGGCAGGCCCGAGAGAATGAGCGAACCCTCCTTCACTCAACCCATCTCGGATCGAGAGGTTCTTGTCATCATGGCCCGCTACCCCGAGGCGGGCGCCGTCAAGAGACGGCTGGCGCGGGATCTGGGGGACGCCAGGACCCTCGTGGTCTACAAGGCTTTTCTCGAGGACCTCAACGGAAAGTTCGGGGGGCGCGAGCGGCCCCTCGTCTGGTACTACACGCCTGCGGGCAGCCCCTTCGGGAACTGGCTGGGCGGCAAGGCCGCCTTCAGGCCGCAATCGGGGGACACCCTTCAAGAGAGCCTCCGGGGCGTAGTCGGCGACCTGTTCCGGGATGGCTTCGATCGGATCGTCGTGACGGGCGCGGACTGCCCCCACCTGACGATCGACGAAGTCGACGCCGCATTCGAAGGGCTCCGGGGATCCGACGTCGTTCTTCAGCCCTCCGACGACGGGGGCTACAACCTCGTCGGGCTTCGCTCCCCTTCCGACCTGTTTTCGGGGGTCGCCCTGGGCACTGGAGCCGCCCTTCGCGAGACCGTCGACCGCGCCCGATCCCTCGGGCTCACGTGCCGATTCCTTCCGCCTTCTTTCGACGTCGACACGATCGAGGACCTGCATCGGCTTCGGGATTTCCTGGCGGCGTCGGATGACCCGCTTCCACGCACCCGCGAGGCGCTTGCCGGGATCCGGGCAGGGGGTCAACAGGCAGGCTAGATGGACAAGGATCGGATCCAGTCCCCCAGCGCCGCGAGGGCTCGCTCGGCGTAGGCCGCACCGCGAAGCCGTTTCCTCATTTTCCCGCCCAGGGGCTCGAAGAGCCCGAAATTCACGTTCATCGGCTGAAAGGTCTTCCCGTCGGCGAGACTGACATGATGCAGCAGCGCGCCCAGCGCGGTCGTGCGCGGGGGGATGGAAACCGGCGCGCCGAGGCGGATTGCGTGCAGGAAGATACCGGCGAGCAAGCCCGTGGCCGCCGATTCGACGTAGCCCTCCACGCCGGTGATCTGACCCGCGAAGAACAGGTCGGGGTTGGAACGAAGCTGCAGGGTGTCCGTCAGCAACAGGGGCGAGTTGAGAAAGGTATTGCGATGGATGCTCCCGAAGCGGAGGAACTCCGCCTTCTCGAGCCCCGGGATCGTGCGGAAGATCCGCTCCTGCTCGGGCCGGGCGAGCTTGGTCTGGAAGCCGACCATGTTGAACATCGTTCCGTCCCGGTTCTCCTGTCTCAGCTGTATGACGGCATGGGGCTCCCTGCCTGTCCGGGGGTCGACGAGGCCCACGGGCTTCATCGGCCCGAACCGCAGGGTGTCCTCCCCGCGGCGCGCCAGGATTTCGATGGGCAGGCAGCCCTCGAAGTACTTCTCGTCCTCGAAGGGCCGTGCCGCGATCTCCCGGCCCTCGAGGACGGCCTTCCGGAAGTCCCCGTACTGCTGCTCGTCCAGCGGGCAGTTCAGGTAGTCCCCCTCGCCCTCGTCGTACCGGGATGCCCGGAAGACCTTCGTGCGGTCGATCGATCCGGCGTCCAGGATGGGGGCAATGGCGTCGTAGAAGTGCAGGGACGCCTGGCCGACGATTTGGGCGATGGCGGCGGCAAGCGGGTCCGACGTCAGGGGGCCCGTGGCGACGATGACGTGCGCCCCCGGCGGGATATCCGTGCACTCCTGCCGGACGATGCGGAGGCCCTGCCGGGCCTGCAGGGTCATCTCGATGCGCTCCGAGAACAGGGCCCGATCGACGGCCAGGGCCTTGCCCGCCGGCACGCACGTGGCGTCGGCCGAGGCGATGACGAGGGAGTCGAGCCTGCGCATCTCTTCCTTGAGGAGGCCGACGGCGCTCGTGGGCTCGTTGGATCGCAGGGAGTTGCTGCAGACCAGCTCCGCCAGGCGCGGGGAGCTGTGGGCGGGCGAGAGCTTGCCGGGCTTCATGTCGACGAGCGCGACCTCGTGGCCGCGCTTCGTCAGCTGCCAGGCCGCTTCGCAGCCCGCAAGGCCGCCGCCGATGATGATGATCGGTTTCGTTCGGGTCATTGGATGGAAGCTGGGAAGTTGAGATGTTGTGAAGTTGAGAATCGGATTCGTCGGTCGAACGACGAGGAGTCATCCGCGCTTCCTAACTTCATAACTTCCTAACTTCCGTCTTTACGAGATCGGTTCCTTGAACCCGCAGCCTTCCTTCGGGCAGGCCTTCATGCGGCCCGTCTTCCGGTTGTACTTCTCGACGAGGAACGGCGAACCGCACTGGGGGCACGCCTCGGCGACGGGGCGGTCCCAGGTGGCGTATTTGCACTGGGGGTAGCGGGTGCAGCCGTAGAAGGACTTGCCCTTCTTCGTCCGCTTCTCCGCCAGCGTGCCCGTGCAGCCTTCCTCGGGGCAGGCCACGCCTGTCGAGAAGGGCAGGGTGCTCTTGCACTCCGGGTATCCCGAGCAGCCGAGGAACTTCCCGAAGCGGCCTTCCTTGAGGACCATGGGCTTGCCGCACTTTTCGCAGGCGATGTCCGTCGGTTTCGCCTCGGCCTGGCCGTTGGCGCCTCCGTTGCCGTTCAAGTTCTTCGTGTTCTTGCAGTCGGGGTACTTGGAGCAGGCGATGAAGCGGCCGTTGCGGCCCCACTTGATCACCATGGGGGCCCCGCATTTGTCGCAGATCTCGTCGGTGGGCTCGCCCTGCGTCTTGACGTTGCGCATCTTCTTGGCGGCGTTTTTCAGGTCCTTCTCGAAGGGCGCGTAGAATTTCTTCAGCGTGTCGATCCGGTTGAGCGTACCCTCCTCGATCCGGTCGAGCTGGTCCTCCATGGCGGCGGTGAACTCCACGTCCAGGATCTGGGGGAAGTTCTCCACCAGCAGCTCGTTGACCAGGATCCCGAGGTCCGTGGGGTGGATGCGCGCCTGATCGAGCTTCACGTAGTTACGCTCCTGGATGGTGCTGAGGATGGCGGCGTAGGTGCTGGGCCGTCCGATGCCCTTCTCCTCGAGCTCGCGCACCAGCATGGCCTCGGTGAAGCGGGGAGGCGGCTGGGTGAAGTGCTGCTCGGGCTTGAGCTCCAGCAGCTTCAGGACTTCCTTCTCCGCGAGCTTCGGCAGCGTCTTGCCGTTGCCGTTCTCGTCGTCCGTGTCCTTGCCCTCCGTGTAAAGGATCGTGAAGCCCGCGAACTTCAGAACCGAGCCGCGCACCTGGAAGAGGCAGTCTGCCGCCGCGATGTCGACGGTCGTCTGGTCGTAGACGGCCGGGTTCATCTGGCTCGCCACGAAGCGGTTCCAGATGAGCTGGTAGAGCCGGAACTCGTCGCTCGAGAGCAGCGGCTTGATCTCGGCGGGACGGTAGGCGAGAGACGTGGGGCGGATGGCCTCGTGGGCGTCCTGGGCTTTCTCGGAGGTGGCGTACACCTTTGCCTTGGCGGGCAGGAAATCCTTGCCGTAGACGTCCTGGATGAAGGAGCGCGCCTCGGCCAGGGCCTCGCCCGCGACCCGGACGGAGTCGGTTCGCATGTAGGTGATGAGGCCCACGGGGCCTTCCTTTCCGAGCTCGATGCCCTCGTAGAGCTTCTGGGCGATCATCATGGTCTTCTTGGGCGAGAAGTGGAGCCAGCGCGAGGCCTCCTGCTGGAGCTTGCTCGTCGTGAAGGGGGGAAGCGGGTTGCGCTTCGTCTCCTTGCTCTCGATCGAGGTCACCGTGAAGGGGGATTTCTTGAGCGTCTCGACGAGACCCGTGGCCTGCTCGCCGTTTCCGACCTTGGCCTTCTTTCCCGCGATCTTGACGAGCTTGGCCTCGAAGGGCGGCGGGTTGGCCCCCTCCAGGGCCGCCGTGATCGTCCAGTACTCCTCGGGCTTGAAGTTCCGGATTTCCTCCTCGCGCTCGCAGACGATCCGCACGGCGACGGACTGGACGCGCCCCGCCGAGAGCCCCCGCTTCACCTTGTCCCAGAGGATCGGGCTGATCTGGTAGCCCACGAGCCTATCGAGGATGCGCCTCGTCTGCTGGGCCTCGTAGCGGTTGCGGTCCAGGGGCAGGGGGTTCCGGATGGCCGCCAGCATCGTGTTCTTCGTCAGGTCGTTGAAGAGCACGCGGTAGAGCGACTTGCCCTTGGCGCCGATCTCCTCGGCGATGTGCCAGGCGATGGCCTCCCCCTCGCGGTCGGGGTCCGGGGCGAGGAAGATCGTGTCGGCCGCCTTCGCGGCCTTCTTGAGCTCCGTGATGACCTTCTTCTTGGCCTCGAGGACCTGGTAGGTGGGGCTGAAGTCGTGCTCGATGTCGATCCCGAGCGTGTTGCCGGGCAGGTCCTTCACGTGGCCCACGGAGGCCCGGACGTCGAACTCCGAGCCGAGGTATTTCTTGATGGTCTTCACCTTCGTGGGCGACTCGACGATGATCAGTGCGTTCGACATCAAGGCTCCTTCAAAATAAATCGCTTTCCCGGAAGCTGCCGGATGTACCCCTTGAGCTCCAGGGACAACAGAAGCGAAAGGGCCTCGGCCGCGGCCAGGCCCGTTCGGTTGATGAGGGTATCGGCATCCTGCGGCGTTTCTGTAACGAACCGCAGAAGCCGCGACTCTTGATCCGTCAGGGCCTCGAGGCCCGGCGTGCCGGCCGGCGCGCCCTCGGCGCGGGCGGGAATTTCCTCTGTCGCGTCCGGCCGCGCTGCGGTCGGGCGCTCGAGCTGCGGGAGGATCTCCTCGAGGATGTCCTCCACGTTCTCCACGAGCTTGGCCCCCTGCCGGAGAAGCCTGTTTACGCCCCGCGAGCCCGGCAGGTCGATGCTGCCCGGGACGGCGAAGACCTCTCGGTTCTGATCCAGCGCGCACCGGGCCGTGATGAGCGAGCCGCTCTTCTCCCCCGCCTCGACGATGAGGACGCCCAGCGAGAGGCCGCTGATGATGCGATTGCGCGCCGGGAAGTGCGGGCGGTCCGGTTCCGTACCGAAGGGGAACTCCGTCACGACGGCGCCGCTCGAGGCGATCTCGCCGTGGAGCTTCCGATTCTCCGGCGGGTAGACCACGTCGATGCCGCAGCCCATCACGGCGATCGTGCGGCCCCGGCCCGCCAGGGCCCCGCGGTGCGCGCAGGTGTCGATGCCGCGGGCCAGCCCGCTGACGACGGTCACCCCCCGCTGCGCCAGCTCACGGCAGAGCCTCTCCGTGACATAACGGCCATAGGGGCTTGCGTTGCGCGAGCCGACGACGGCGACGGGGATCTCCGCCGCGTCGAGTCTTCCTTTTATATAGAGAAGCGGGGGAGGGTCGTAGATCCTCCGCAGCCTCTCCGGGTACGCCGGGTCCCTGCAGGTAACGATCGAGACGCCCTCGCGCTCGGCCCGCGCAAGCTCGGCGCGGGCACGCTCCCAGCCCCGAAATTCCTTGATGTTGCGTGCCGTCTTGTGGTTTAATCCCGCCGCTTGCTCCAGTTCGGGCAGGGCGGCTTCGAAGACACGGCGAGGCGATCCATAGACCGACAGGAGATTGCGGAACGCGACGCTTCCGACCCCCTCGACGGACGTGAGCGCAATCCAGGTTGTCAATTCGTCCCTGACTGCCACGGAACGGGTGACCTCGGCTTTATACAAAGCAGACCTTCTATACTCGAGCGGACCGCCTGTCAAGCATTTTCGAACGCCCCGGACGCGCCCCCCGGGCGCGGGACGGGGCGGGAGCCGGTGATGACGCGCCTTTCCAGAACAATCGCAGCAGCCCTTTTCGCCCTTCTGGCCGCGATCTCGCCGGCGGGGGCGGGGTGCGCCGCCGCGGCCCTCCACCTCTCGGCCCGCGAAGTCGACCTCGGGGACCTCGGGCCCGGAGAGACCGCGCGGGCGCAGTTCCAGATCGCGAACACCGCGGAGGGGAGAATCCGGTGGACCCTCACGGCGCCGCCCGACTGGGAGGGGGGCGGGGCGCTTTCGGGGGAAGTCGGCGGCGCGCCTTCGAAGGTCGACGTGACGCTCGTCTCGCTGCGGGGAGGGGCGGGGGCGGGAGACCATCCCGTGGAAATCCGCCTCGCGTTGGGGCGGGGCGTCCTGGTCCTGAGGCGGACGCTGGCCGAAGGCCCCTGGCGAGAGGCGCTGCGGATCGAGTCCGACTCCGGCGGCCGGACGCTGTTCGTGAAATTCGTCCTCACCGACGCAAGATCGAGGCCCGCTCTCGAGGCCGAACCCCGGGGCATCGACCTGGGGGACATGGAGCCCGTCCGGGAGATCACGCGAAAAATCAGGGTTTCCAATTCCGGGGCGGGCGTGCTGCGCTGGCAGGCCTCGTCGGGGGCAGCCGGGATGCCTTCCGTGTCGGCGCGAGGGAGGTATCTCTCGCTGCACAACGAGGCCCTGCAGGGCGGAGGTCCTTACTCGCCGCCTGCCGTCCTGAAGGAGGCCGTACAGGCGACGGGGCCCTGGGGAGCCGAGAAGGGTTACCCGAAGGCTGCGGGCCACGGATGCGCCCTGCGGATCCAGTTCCAGGGATCGGCGGCCGTCCTGACGGGCAGGCGCGTCTCGGAAGCGGCCGTGCTGAGGGCATCGGTCGGCGATCAGCCCCCGCGGGAGGTGATCCTCGAGGAACTCGAGGGCGGACGTTTCGAGGCGACCGTTGCCGAAAGCCTTCCCGAGGGCCCGCACAGCCTCCTGATGCAGGTATCGGAGGGCACCGTCGTCCTCGAAGGCGTCACGGCGCGGGACTCGCGGGTCGCGAGCCCGCCGACGGCCTGGATCCGGCTGACCCCGCTTTCGGGCACCACCACGCGGGAGACGGATTTCGTCACCGTGCGGATGACCCTCTCCGACCTCAAGCCCGGAGTCTACACGGACCTGGTGACGATCTCGTCCAATGGCGGGACCGTCCGCATTCCCGTTTCGCTCGCCGTCACCGGGGAGGCGGCGCCGAAGCACCTCACCGTGTGGCGATACACGCGGGGTTCCGACGTCCTCTTCACCGCGCAGCCCGAGAAGGAGGACCCCCGGTACATCGGCGCCTACCAGCGCGCGGGGCTTGCCTTCCGGCTCTACGGGCCGGGGACGGCGGGAACCGCCGAACTGTACCGGTGGTACAACCCCGCGATCGGGGACCACTACTACTCTGCGGAGCGAGGCGGGGGCCGCAAGAACCTCCAGGGCTACGTCTTCGGCGGGACGATCGGCAACATCGCCACGATCCGCCTGCCCGGCACAAGGGAGCTCTACCGCTGGTTCAACCCCGAGACGGGACGTCACTACTTTACCACCGACACCGCCGGGGAGGGGATGGGCCGCCGCGGGTACCGGTTCGAGGGGACCGTGGGGTACGTCCTGCGGTGAGGCCTGAAAAAAATGTGAAATCCAGCTTGACAAAACGGGGCAAAGCGTTTATTAATCCCTCTTCGCGATGGAACGTCACGTGCGCCTGTAGCTCAGCTGGATAGAGCAACGGACTTCTAATCCGTAGGTCCCGGGTTCGAATCCCTGCAGGCGCGCCAGATAAGACGGTGGGTGTAGCTCAAGTGGTTAGAGTGTCGGGTTGTGGCCCCGAAGGTTGAGGGTTCAAGTCCCTCCACTCACCCCAGTAATAAAACGGGCAAAAAGGCGCCCGTAGCTCAGATGGATAGAGTCGCAGACTTCGAATCTGTTGGTCGCACGTTCGAGTCGTGCCGGGCGCACCAAAAATAGACAAACGGATATCTTGGGCCGCTAGCTCAGTTGGTAGAGCAGCTGACTCTTAATCAGCGGGTCCGGAGTTCGAGTCTCCGGCGGCCCACCAGGACAAAAAGCCGTCTCGCATTCATGGCGAGGCGGCTTTTTTGTGTGCGCTGCGGTGGCGCGCCCTCAGCTTTTTGAGGGTTCGCCCCGCTGCCGGATTGTTCTTATTCTTGCCTGAAAAGGGACAATCGAGTACTCTGAAAACCCTAGGAAGCCTGAGAACAAGAAGAAATCAACGATGAGATGGCCGCGAAATCGAGAAGGAGGAGATGAAATGGCAAGACGATTGTTGGCACTGCTCTGCTTCGTACTGATGCTGGTCCTGCTGGCCGGATGTTCGAAGGACGACTCCATAACGAAGGCCGAAAAGAAGGATGCCGTCAAGCCGACCATGGCCGAGGTCAAGGCCATCGCCGAGGAGGGATTCATCTACGGCCTTCCCATCGTGATGAATTACGCGGTCATGTACGAGTATGCCGTTGACCGCAACTCCGGCCAGTTCAAGGCGCCGTTCAATGAGATCAAGAACGAAGCGCGCGTTTTCACCTACAAGGACACGGCCATCATCACCCCTAACAGCGACACGCCTTATTCGTTTGTCTGGATGGACCTGCGCCGCGAGCCCATCGTGCTGTCGGTTCCCGCCGTGGAGAAGAATCGGTACTATTCGGTGATGCTCTGCGACGGCAACACGTTCAACTACGGTTACATCGGCAGCCGGGCGACCGGCAATGAAGCCGGAGATTACATGGTGGTCGGGCCTGACTGGAAGGGCGAAACCCCGGCCGGCATCAAGAAAGTGTTCCGCTCCACGACGCAGTTCTCGCTCGCGGGCTACCGCACCCAGCTCTTCAACCCGAAAGACATGCCCAACGTGGTGAAGGTCCAGTCCGGGTACAAGGTCCAGCCGCTCTCTGCGTACCTGAAGCAGCCTGCGCCTCCGGCAGCACCGGCCATCGACTTCCCGAAGATCGACAAGGAACTGGTGAAGACGAACTTCTTCGAGTACCTGGACTTCGCCCTGCAGTTCGCCCCAGCAGGGCCGGAAGAAAAGGAAATCCGCGACAAGCTCGCCCGCATCGGTATCGGCCCGGGCAAAACCTTCAGCTTCAAGGACCTTTCCCTAGAGCACAAGGCGGAGATCGCACTCGGGATGAAGGAAGGCGACAAGAAAGTCGATGAAAAAGTCGCAACCCTCGGCAAGGAAGTCAACGGCTGGCGTATCGGCTCGGCATTTGGCGACCGGAATTATTACAACGGCAACTGGCTCCTGCGCGCGGCGGCGGCAAAGGCCGGGATTTACGGAAACGACGCCGTAGAGGCCACGTATCCCCTGACGCGCAAGGATGGAGACGGCCAGCCGCTCGACGGCAGCAAGCATGCGTATACGATCACCTTCCCCGCAGGCCAGCTTCCCCCGGTGAACGCCTTCTGGTCGATCACCATGTACGACGGCAAGACACAGTTTCTGATCAAGAACCCGATCGACCGGTACCTGATAAACTCGCCGATGCTCCCGAGCTTGAAGAAGAACAAGGACGGATCGCTCACGATCTACATCCAGAGGGACTCGCCGGGGAAGGCGAGAGAATCCAACTGGCTGCCAGCCCCCGACGGACCCATCTACCTGGCCATGAGGTTGTACTGGCCGAAACCCGAGCCGCCGTCCGTCCTGCCGCCCGGCGAGGGCACGTGGCAGCCGCCGGCAGTGGTGCAGGTGAAGTAAGACAGCAAACAGGGAACATCCACCCCAGCCCTCCTTTTGCAAAGGAGCGAGCGACTCTCCCCCTTTGAAAAAGGGGGATAAAGGGGGATTTGAGTGGAATAAGCGGAAGTAAACGAGGCCTTCGGGCCTGAACCGTTCAACAGAAAGACAGGAGGAGGGGACCATGAAACGAAATGCCGTGAACACGACACTCGGCGTTGCCCTGTCGGCGTTCTGCGTAAGTTCGGCGCAGGCGCAGGATGTCCTGCCTCGCCCTGAACAACCCTTCAAGGGTCACATCGGCCGCAAGGCCAAGGACTCGATCAAGGACTTCCCCCAGGAGGTGGCCGCCCCGAAAGGAGCGCCCAACGTGCTGTTGATTCTGACCGACGACGTGGGCTTCGGGGCATCCAGCACATTCGGAGGCCCCATCGAGACGAAGACGTTCGACCGCCTGGCAGCCAACGGTCTTCGTTACACTCAGTTCCACACGACGGCGCTTTCCTCGCCGACGCGTGCAGCGCTGTTATCCGGCCGCAACCACCACTCGGCCGCCACCGGGGTGATCATGGAACTGGCCAGCGGCTACCCGGGATACAACTCCCTCATGCCCAAGAGCGCAGGCACCTTTGCCGAGGTGCTCAAGCAGAGCGGATGGAACACGGCCTGGTACGGCAAGAATCACAACGTACCTGATTGGCATGGGAGCCAGGCAGGCCCCTACGATCTGTGGCCCACGGGGCTCGGGTTCGAGTACTTCTACGGCTTCATCGGAGGCGACGCCAACCAGTGGGCCCCGGCCCTCTATGAAAACATCAAACCCATCGAGCCCCCCCACGACGCCAAGGACTACCACTTGGACAAGGATCTGGCCGACAAATGTATCGAGCGAATCCGTATGCTGCACTCCGTCGCACCCCACAAACCCTGGGTGCAATACTACGCGCCTGGTACGGCCCATGCTCCGCATCATGCTCCCAAAGATTGGATAGAGAAATACAAGGGTAAATTCGACCAGGGATGGGACAAGGTGCGAGGGGAAACGCTGGCGCGCCAGAAGAAGATGGGCATTGTCCCGCAGAACACGAGGCTCACGGAACGGACAAAAGGTATTCCCTCCTGGGACAGCCTGGGCGCTGACCAGAAGAAGGTGTTTGCCCGCATGATGGAGGTCTATGCGGGTGCGCTATCTCATGCCGACCACCAGATCGGTCGCATCCTGGATGCCATTGCGGAACTGGGAGAACTGGACAACACGCTGGTGATTTACATCCAGGGCGACAATGGCGCCAGCGCCGAGGGCAGCCCGCAAGGTTTGCTCAACGAAATGACCTACTTCAACGGAGTTCCCGAGGACTTCAAGGAAGTGGCGCGCCGCATGGAGGAACTTGGCGGGCCCATGACGTACAATCACTACCCGATCGGCTGGGCACACGCGATGGACACGCCCTTCCAGTGGACAAAGCAGGTGGCCTCACACTTCGGCGGCACTCGCAACGGGCTTGTGATCTCCTGGCCTGTTCGCATCAAGGACAAGGGGGGCATCCGTACCCAGTTCCATCACGTGATTGACATCGCACCGACGATCCTCGAAGCCTGCGGGATCCGGTTTCCCGCGGAGCTGAATGGTGTTCCCCAGAAACCGATCGAAGGCGTGAGCATGGTCTATTCGTTCGACGACGCCAAAGCGCCCTCGAAACGCCGCACACAGTATTTCGAGATGTTCGCCAACCGTGCGATCTACAGCGACGGCTGGGTGGCCACCACGACGCCGCCGGTAACTCCCTGGGATCTGTTCGGAAAAGTCCCGGACGTGGATGACTACAGGTGGGAGCTGTACCATGTGGCTGAGGATTTCAGCCAGGCTGTAAACCTTGCCGACAAGGAACCGGCCAGACTGCGTGCCTTGCAGGACCTTTTCTGGGTCGAGGCGGCAAAGTACGACGTGATTCCCATCGACAACAGTCGTACAGAGCGGTTCGATGTGGCTAACCGGCCAAGCCTCACCCGTGGACGGTCGGTATTCACCTACTTCCCCGGACAGGTACGCATCCCCGAGGGGGCGGCGCCTGATCTCAAGAACAAATCGTTCAAAATCGCGGCTGACGTGGTCATCCCAAAGGACGGCGCAGAGGGCATCCTTGCCACCCAGGGCGGACGGTTTAACGGATGGGGGATTTACCTGCTCCAGGGCAGGCCGGTGTTCCACTACAACCTTGCCGGGGTACAACGATTTACCATCGCAGCCAAGGACAAGCTGACACCCGGCGAGCACGTCATTGTTGTGGACTTCAAATATGACGGTGGTCTCGGTAAAGGTGCGGCGGCGACGATCTCGGTGGACGATAAGCCGGTCGCCCAAGGCCGGGTCGAGCGCACCGTTCCGTTCCGCATGTCCATCGACGAAACCCTGGATATCGGGGAGGACACCGGCACGCCTGTCAGCGAGGACTACCGTGTGCCCTTCAAGTTCACGGGCAAACTCAAGCGCGTCCTCATCGGGCTGACCGACCACAAACTTACCCCTGAAGATGAAGAGGAGATCAAACGCGCCAAGGCCTTGATCGGTGTAGCACAGTAACGACAGCATGGAGAATCAGTGGTCTGAGCCGCGGGCAACACCCACTGCGAAGCACGCTGCTGGTCATCTTTTCCCGGCTATGGGCAAGCGATCACCTGAGATGGGTAACGAATGACGAGGTCGCTCGAAAACAGCCATCCGATCAGCATTCCCCCGGGCATCCACGTCGTGGCCAAACCGATCGGCCCGGCCTGCAACCTCGACTGCGAGTACTGCTTCTATCTGGAAAAGCAGGCCCTGTTTCCCGCGGGTGGGCAATACCGGATGAATGACACGGTCCTCCAGGCATTCATTGCGGGCTACATCTCCTCGCAGCCCGTGCCGGTTGTCGAGTTCGTCTGGCAGGGCGGGGAGCCGACGCTGCTGGGGATCGACTTTTTCAGGCGGGTCGTGGAGCTTCAGAAGCCCTTCGCGAAGGGCAGGACGATCGCGAACGCGCTGCAGACCAACGGGACGCTCCTCAACGACGAGTGGTGCCGGTTTCTGAAAAAGCACAACTTCATGGTCGGGGTGAGCCTCGACGGCCCGAAGGAAATCCACGACCGATACCGGAAGGACCGCAAGGGAAGGGACACTTTCGATCGGGTCATGCGCGGGCTGAAGCTCTTGCAGAAGCACAGGGTCGACCACAACGTGCTGGCCTGCGTGGCCCGTGACACGGCGGACAGGCCGCTGGAGGTGTACCGCTTCCTGAAGAATGCCGGCGTGGAATTCATCCAGTTCACCCCGATCGTCGAGCGCGTACCCGATCCGCAAATCGCAGGTCTTGGCCTGCGATTGGCCGACCCCGCGGTACTGGACAGCCTGGAGGAGCAGGGGGAGGTCACGCCCTGGTCCGTCGAACCCGAGGCCTGGGGCGATTTTCTCATGGGCGTCTTCGAGGAGTGGGTCCGCAACGACGTGGGCAGGGTCTTCGTCATGAACTTCGAGTGGGCCCTGAATGCCTGGATCGGAAACCCCTCGCCCGTGTGCGTCCATGCGAATCAGTGCGGCCGCTCGCTCGTGATCGAGCACAACGGCGATGTCTACGCCTGCGACCACTGCGTCTACCCGCAGTACCGGCTCGGCAACATCCTGAGCGATGCGCTGCCCCGGATGGCGGAGCGATCCGTTCAGTCGGGCTTTGGAGCGTGCAAGGAAACAGCCCTGCCGCGCTGGTGCAGGGAGTGCGAGGTGCTGGCCGCCTGCCGCGGCGGGTGCCCCAAGCACCGCTTCCTGCAAACGCACCACGGCGAGCCGGGGCTACACTACCTTTGCGCCGGATACAGAAAATTCTTCCTGCACATCCGGAAGTACCTGCACGTCATGGCGCAGTTGCTGGAACATGACCAGCCCGTCAGCCTCGTCATGGAGGCGGTCAAGGGGCCCCTGGTCATCACGCGGGGCGCCGGCGGCGACCCGGCGAAGACAAAAATCATTCGCTGATTGTGGAAAGGAAACGAGGACCCATGCGGGCATACGCCAGAAGACAGGCCGGATCCGGAACATTGGCCGCCGTTCTGTTCGCAGCCCTGCTCTGTATGGTAGGGTTTGCGGGCGCCGTTGTCGAAGCGGCTGACGAGCCGTCCCCGGCGCAGGCCGATTTCCGGCGTCTCGAGGGACGCTGGGTCCGGCCCGACGGGGGCTACATCCTCGAGTTGAAGAACATCAAGAAGGACGGCAGCATGACGGCAGGCTACTTCAATCCCCGGCCAATCCGTGTCTTCCGCGCGGAGGCAGCCAAAAAAAACGGCACACTCACCGTGTTTGTCGAACTGCGCGACGTCAACTACCCCGGGTCCACCTATACCCTGCAGTACGACCCGGCCGCGGACCGCCTCAAGGGGAAGTACTTCCAAGCCGTGGAGAGGCAGACCTTCGACATCGAGTTTGTGCGGGTGAAATGACGGGGGGCTTCCCCGGGGCCGGCGAAGGAATTTGCAGAGTGAGAAACAATAGAATCGAAGGGGAAAGAAATAGTGCCCCGTTGAATCTTGAATCTGACGTGACGGCAAAGGAGGATTCCGAATGAAACGAACCGGATGGATCCGCCTGCTGTGCTCCCTGGTCCTTGCGGCCGTGCTGGCCGGCCAGACGGCCTGGGCGGGCGGGATTTCGCTCTATGAGTTCGGATCGCCCGACGTGGGGCTTGCCGCGGCGGGCTACGCCGCTCGCGCACAGGACGCTGCGACGGTGTTCACAAACCCGGCGGGAATGAGCCGCCTGGATAAGTCGCAGGTTTTGGGCGGCCTGCAGGCGCTCTACGGCAACATCGAGTTCAGCCCCGGCGCAGCCACGAACGTCTCCGGGGGCGACGGCGGGGTTGCCGTGGGCTGGATTCCCGGGGGCAGCGCCTTCATCGTCCAGAAGCTCAACCCCGACTGGAGCGTGGGCTTCGGCGTCCTGTCCTACTTCGGCCTGGCCGAGAGCTACGACGACAACTGGGTCGGCCGCTACTACGTGAAGAACTCCTCGCTCCTGGGCCTCACGCTCACTCCCGCCGTCAGCTACCGGGTGAACAACTGGCTCTACCTGGGCGCGGGGCTGAACCTCATGTACGGGGCCGTCGACAGCGAGATCGCCGTCAACAACATCGGGGAGGCACGGCCTGACGGGCAGCTCAAGTACTCCGACCGGCAGTGGGGCTACGGCGGCAATTTCGGGATCCTCGTGGAGCCGAAGCCGGGGACGCGCTTCGGGCTCACATACCTGACGGAAGTGAAGCTCGACTTCGCGGCGGCGCCCGAATTCAGCGGCCTGGGCCCCATCCTCCAGGCTCTCCTGGTCAGCCGGGGTCTGACGGCGAGCGACATGGACCTGTCCATGACGGTCCCCCAGATGGTCATGTTCAGTGCCTATCACGAGATCAACTCGAAGTGGGCCGTCATGGGCAACGTGGGCTGGCAGGACTGGTCGCAGTTCGGAAAGGTCGACGTGGAGATCAACACGAGCAACCCCACGAGCCTGACTGTGAACAACGACTACAATGACACGTGGCACGCAGCCCTGGGAGTCCAGTACCGGCATTCGCCTGCCTGGACCTTCTCCTGCGGGATGGCCTACGACAGCTCCGCCGTGGACAACGACAAGCGCTCCGTCGTCCTCCCCATGGGGGAGGCCTGGAGGTTTGCCCTGGGGGCCCAGGTCGCCGTCACCCCGGCCCTGACGGTCGGGGCGGCCTACCAGTTTCTCTGGATCGGCGACATGTCCGTCGACCAGAACCGGGGGCCCCTGGCCGGCCGTGTTGCGGGCGAGTACAGCGACTCGAGCATCAGCACCTTCGCGCTCAACCTGAAGTGGATCTATTGAGATTAGACTGATCCCGGGGAAGATCTGCCGATCGCCGGTCCGAGGTTCGGTTGGGGAATGCTGAAAGGGCTTTGCGGACGGGCGGTCCCATCTCAGGGTTGCCCTTCCCGTGATTTTCCTGTAAGATGGCACTAACGATTCGGACGGTCGCGTCTTTCAGTACAAACGGAACGGGTCCGGCCGGCGGCAGGTCTCGTCCCGCTGCCATACATTTCGAACCAACCTAGCAACAGAAGAAAAAGGAGGAAAAGCGATGAGAAACAAGTGGTGTGTGCTTGCGATCGCAGCACTGGTCCTTCTGGGGCTTGGCGGCTGTGCGACGGTGATCAAGCCCGTGCCTGCGCAGGACCTCAACCCG
>CAZPCN010000012.1:0-71297 GCA_964585095.1 uncultured Syntrophaceae bacterium
AGCACAGCGTCGGGATGTGGACGTGATTCTCCTGGCAGGTCTTCAGGATCGTCGCACCCTCGTTCGCTTCCACCTTCTTGCCATCGATCGTGACGTTCAGCATCGAATTTCCCTCTGTAGATGTCTATTCAGTCGTTCCGTCTTTTCGGTCTTTTCGGTCCTTTCTTGCGACGAAACAGACCAAACAGACCCGATAGACGAGATGGACCAGATTATTCCCAAACCACCAGCCGGTAGCAGCGCAGGCAGCGGTTCGCTTCCTTCATGGCAACGACATGGTTCAAGGGCCCCTCGACCTCGGCGAAGCTCTTCACGCGCGCCTTCGGGTCAAGCAGACTCACCGTCTCCTGCGGACAGGCATCGACGAAGCCCTCGGTGCGCTGGGCCCCGACATCGATCCCCTTGAAGCTCACCTCGGGTTCGAGGGTTCGGCCCTGCAGGTAGGCATCGATGCTGCGGGCGACCTTGTTGCCTGCATCGAGGGCCTCGATGAGGGTCGCCGGGCCGGACACGCAGTCGCCGCCGGCAAATACGCCTTCCAGGTTGGTTCTCAGCGTCTCGGGGTTCACCTCGATGGTGCCCCAGCCCGTCACCTGGATCACGTCCTTCGCAAACCCGAGATCCGGCTTCTGGCCGATGGCGGGGATGACCAAGTCCGCCTTCACCTTGAACTCGGAACCCTTCACCGGGACGGGGCGGCGCCGCCCGCTGGAATCGGGCTCGCCCAGCTTCATCCGGAGGCACTCGACGCCCTTCACCTTGTTGCCGTCGGCCAGGACGCTCACGGGGGCCACGAGGTAGCGGATCTTGATCCCCTCCTCGAGGGCCTCGTCGACCTCTTCGGCGCGGGCGGGCATCTCCTTGCGGGTACGGCGGTACAGGATTTCCACATCCTTGAAGCCCAGGCGCGCGCAGCTGCGGGCGCAGTCCATGGCCACGTTGCCGCCACCGACGATGACGACCTTGCCTTTCGGCTCCAGGGGTTTTCCGAGGGCCAGCTCCCGGAGGAACACGGCACCGTCGATGAAGCCCTCGTAGCCGGCATCCTCTCCCTTGCAGCCCATCTTGGTGCCCTCGTGGGCACCCACACCGAGGAAGATGGCCTTGAAGCCCTGGGCCGTCAGCTCGTCCATGTCGAGCTTGGTGACCCTGCGGTTGTACTGGATGTCGGCGCCCAGGCTGCGGATCAGCTCGACCTCGTGCTCGAGGACGTTTTTCGGCAGGCGGTAGTCGGGAATCCCCACGGCGGCCATGCCGCCTCCCTTGGGAAGGGCCTCGAATACCGTGACCTGGTAGCCCATTCTGCGGAGGTGGTAGGCCGCGGCAAGACCGGCGGGCCCGGCGCCCACGACGGCCACTTTCTCCGGCCGCTCGGCGGCGGGCTTCTTCAGGGCGCTCGCCCCGGAAGCCATGTCGTTGTCGGCCGCCGCCCGTTTCAACAGGCGGATGGCCAGCGTCTTGTCGATGCCGTTTCGAACGCAGGCGTCCTCACAGGGGTGCGTGCAGGCCCGGCCGATGACGCCGGGCAGGATGCAGCGCCGGCGGATCAGGTCGAGGGAGTCGCCGAACTTGTTGTTGCGGATGAGCTCGATGTAGCCGGGAATGTCAAGCCTGGCGGGGCAGGCCTCGAGACAGGGCGCCGTGACGGCCGTCTTGTAGGGCCGCGTGGTTGCCTTCTTGCCCGAGGTAAGAGCAAGAAAGTCGTCCTTGTAGTAGCGGACGGCGTCGTACACGGGGGTGACGGCCGAGGCGCGGCCGAAATTGCACTTGGAGAGCTCCATGACCCCCTTGGCGATACGCTCGATCTCGGCGATATCCTGCTTCTTGCCCTTTCCGGCGATCAGCCCGTCGATCAGCCCGATCAACCGGTCGATCCCGATGCTGCATACGGAGCACTCCCCGCAGGAGAGCTTCCTGGCCTCCCTGAGGTATCCGAGAGCCAGGGACGGGACGTTCGCGACCGCCTCCGAGACGACCATGCCGTTCCACCCCATGAGGGCCGTGAAGGACTTGTCGCCCAGCATGGTGGGAACCCCTGCGCCGGCTGCCTTTGCCGCCTTTCCGGTCCGGTTGTCGATGATCTTTCCATTCCAGCTGCTGAAGGATACTGCACTCATTCCCTGTCACCCTATCTTTCCGTTTTCTGTTTTCGTCCCGTGACGCGGAACCTTACCAGGGCTGTATGCACTCGACTTTGTTCAGGAGGATCTCCCACTCCCGGTTGACGTGCTCCTGGATCCTCTCGATGTCCGAGGGGGTGAGGTGGCGGAAGCGACCCTGAGGCTTCAGGTAATCCCCGACGGGGCGGAGTTTCTCGGGCACCTCCATCGTGAGACGGTACTTGCCGTTCTCCACCTCGTACAGGGGGAAGACGCCCGTCTCGACGACCAGGCGCCCCATCTTGATCGTGATCTCCGAGGCGCAGCGCCAGCCCGTGGGGCACATGGAGAAGACGTGAACGTAGGCAGGGCCTTTCACCGCCGCGGCTTTTTTCACCTTGTTGATCAGGTCCAACGGGTAGCTCGGGCAGGCCGTGGCCACGTAGGGCACCTTGTGGGCCACCATGATCTCGGGGACGTTTTTCTTCTGGGTGCGCTGCCCCGGGATGGCGTGACCTGCCGGTGAGGTCGTCGTGGCCGCCATAAAGGGGGTGGCGCTCGAGCGCTGGATGCCCGTGTTCATGTAGGCCTCGTTGTCGAGGCAGAAGAAGATCATGTCGTGGCCGCGCTCCATGGCGCCGGACAGGGCCTGCAGCCCGATGTCGCAGGTGCCGCCGTCACCGGCCACGGCGATCGTCTTGACATAGCGGTCGGCAATCCGCCCCTTGCGCCGCAGGGCCTTCAGGGCCGCCTCGACGCCGGACCCCACCGCAGCGGCGTTCTCGAAGGCGACATGGACATAGGGAACCTCCCAGGCCGACTGGGGATACCCCGAGGAGATGATCTCCATGCAGCCCGTGGCGTTGGCCACGACCACGTCGTCGCCCAGGGCTTTGAGGATGTGCCGCAACGCGAGCACCTCGCCGCAGCCCTGGCAGGCGCGGTGGCCGGCGCTGAAGTATTCCTTCCGGTCGACGAGTTTCGGGGCAAAGATCTCGAAATTCTGCACTTGGTTCATTATTCCCTCACTCCGTAAAGTTCGAAGGTTTCGTCTTTTTTCTTTTTCGCCAGATCGAACATGGCCACGAAGTCGCCCACGGTCAGGTCACGCCCGCCGAGTCCCGCGATGACATTCAGGACGCGGGGCTTTTTCTTATCGCCGTAGAGCAGCGACTTTACGTCGGTGGCCACGGGGCCACCCGCGCCTCCCGTGGAGATCGCGCGGTCCATGACGATCAGTGTCTTGCACCCCTGGACGGCAGCCTTGAATTCCTCGACGGGGAAGGGCCTCCAGAGACGCAGCTTCACGAGGCCGACCTTCCTGCCCGCCTTCCTCATCTCGTCGACGGCCGTGGCCGCTGTTTCTCCCATGGAACCCATGGTGAGCATGAGCGTGTCGGCGTCCTTGGCCCGGTAGGTCTCGACGACGCTGTACTTGCGGCCGAAACGCTTTGCCCATTCACCAAAGACCCTCGTGACGACCTTTTTGGCGGCCCGCAGGGCCACTTCCTTCGCCTTCACCGTCTCCGTGTACGTGTCGGGCATGGCGAAACAGCCCATGGAGATGGGGTTGTCCGGGTGCAGCTGCGCGAAGGCTTTCCTCGGCGGCAGGAACTTCGCCACCTCGGACTGGCTGGGCAGCTCGAGAGGCTCGATCATGTGGGTCAACTGGAAGCCGTCGATGTTGACCACGCAGGGAAGCATCACCTCGGGGTCCTCGGCAATCTTGAAGGACATGATCGACAGGTCGATCGCTTCCTGGCCGTTTTCGACGAACAGGGAAATCCAGCCGCTGTCGCGCTGGGGCATGATGTCCGTGTGGTCGTTCCAGATGTTGAGAGGGCCCGAGACGGCGCGGTTGGCGTTGGCCATGCAGATGGGAAGCCGCATGGCCGAGACGATGGGCAGGATCTCGTGCATCAACATGAGCCCCTGGGAGCTCGTCGCCGTGTACGCGCGGGCCCCGGCCGCCGAGGCGCCGGCGCAGGCGCTGATGGCGGAATGCTCGCTCTCGACGGTTATGAACTCGGCGTCGATGCGGCCGTCATGGATGATATCCGCCATGTGCTCGGCGATGTGCGACTGCGGCGTGATCGGGTAGACGGCCGCCACATCGATATTACAGAGCGCAACGGCCTCGGCCGCCGCGATGGCCACTTCCATTCCAACGCGTTTTCCCATCTTACTCCTCCTCCTCGCGCATCACGATGGCGCCGGGCCAGCACTCGTGGGCGCAGATCCCGCAACCCTTGCAGTAATCCAGATTCGCCTCGTAGAAGCCTTCCTTCGTCTCCTGAATGCACCCTTCGGGGCAGAAGATGTAGCAGATCCCGCACTTGATGCACTTGGCGTTGTCCCACAGGGGGCGCTGGGACTTCCAGCTTCCGGTCTTGTAGTTTGCGGCGTTGCCCGCGGCGAAAACCATGCAGCCGGGGTTGAGCTCCTGCCACGTTTCGGGCCACTTCTTCTGCTCTGTCTTTTTCTTTGCCATATCAGAACCTCGTGCCGATCAGGCGGCTTTTGCTACTTTGAGTTCGTTGAAAGCCCGTTTCATGGCGGACATGTTCTTGCCGGCCACACGCCCGAAGCGGTGCTCCAAGGGCGGTTTCATGGCTGTGAGGCTGAGAACGCCCGTGGCCTTGAGGACGGCCCCCAGCATGGTCGTGTTCGAGATCGGTACGCCAAGCTCTTCCCGGGCGATGTGCGTGGCATCGACGGTGTACAGCTTCCCCTTGTAATTGAGCTTCTTGCGAATCTCCTCGGCGGATTTGGACGTGTTGACGATCAGGATTCCGCCCGGTTTGAGCCCGTCGGTAACGGGAACGAGGCTTACGAGGCTGGGGTCGAGGACGACGACCACATCGGGCTGGTAGATCCCCGAACGGATCTTGATGGGCTTGTCGGATATGCGGTTGAAGGCCATGACGGGCGCGCCCCGGCGCTCCGGCCCGAATGCCGGGAATCCCTGGGCGTACTTCCCGGCCTCGATCGCCGCCAGGGCGATCATTTCAACGGACGTAACGGCACCCTGGCCGCCTCTTCCATGCCATCGGATCTCTATCATCGGTGATTCTCCCCCGGAAAGATTTGCGTCGTACGTGAAAAGGGATTGGCGGAATCAAATATTACAGAAAATTTCCCATATCCGAATCGAGATTGCCTGTCAATATCAAATTGGTAACTTTTCAGATGTTTTTCGCTTTTTCCCGCAGGCCGGGAAGTGCAGAAACTGCACTCTAGAGTGGATATAAGAGCCTGTTTTGTGTTACCTTTTCCCGACAATGGCAGGAGAAACGGGATGAGCTTCCTGATCGGTTTGATTGCCGGGGTTTTCGGTGGACTCGTGGGACTGGGCGGCGGGGTGGTCATGATCCCCCTGATGACCCGAATGCTGGGACTTCCGCAGGCCCGCGCCCATGGAACGAGCCTGGCCGTCGTCGTGGTGGCCGGCCTCTCCGGAGCCTTCGCCTATGCCATGGAAGGAACCGTCGATTACGGGGCGGCCCTGATCCTGGCCGTCACGGCTTCCGCCACGGCCCGCGTCGGTGCCCATTACTGTGCAATCCTGCCCGAATGGAAGCTGAAGCGCCATTTCGGCTGTATCCTCGTGGCGGCTGCATTTCTGCTGGCTTCAAACCCATACCTGGGTGCGCTTGTCGTCTTTTCGCTTGCCGGCTGGGCGTCTGTCGCGGCCCTTGCGGCCACGGGCCTGGTGACGGGATTCATCGCGGGGCTGCTGGGCATCGGCGGCGGCGCTTTCATGATCGCCGGGATGGTGATCTTCGTCGGGATGGGCCAGCACATCGCCCAGGGCAGCTCCCTGCTGAGCATGGTACCGGCGGCGGCCGTCGGGGCCTGGGCCCACTGGCGCCGCGGCAACGTCGAGGCGGCCGTCCTGCCGGGCCTTGCGGTCGGAATCCTCATCGGGGCTTTCCTGGGGGGGGCCGTTGCCAATTCCCTGCCGGAGCAGACCCTGAGGATCGTCTTCGCCGTCGTGCTGACCTGGCTGGGGGTGGACCTGGTCCGGAAAAACCTGGGCCCGAAGAAAAATGAATCCTGCGAAAGGTAAGGCGAGCGGGATGTTCCTGTCCGCAAATAGATAGAAAAATCCCCCTCTTTCCCCCTTTTATAAGGGGGGGCAAGGGGGATTTGATTCAGCCGATCACATGCCGCGGCGGTGTTCCATGGCCTTCGCCAGCGTCATCTTGTCCGTGTAGCGCAAATCGCCGCCCACGGGTACCCCGAGGGCGATCCGCGTGACCTCGACCCCCTTTTCCCTGAGGAGCCGCATGATCAGCAGGGCCGTCGATTCGCCCTGGACGCTGGGGTTGGTGGCCACGATGACCTCGCGGATGCCGCCGCGCTCCAGGCGCTCGCCAAGCTCGCGGATCCGGATCTGATCCGGGCCGATCCCGTCCAGGGGCGCCAGAGCCCCGTGCAGGACGTGGTAGGTGCCCCGGAAGCAGCCGCTCTCCTCGATGGCGGTGAGCGAGTCGGGGTCCTCGACGACACAGATGCGCTCGCTGTCCCGGACCGGGTCGCTGCAGATCGCGCAGAGCTCGTCCTCGGCCAGGTTGAAGCAGACCGAGCAGAAGCGGATCTTCTCCTTCACCTCGACGATGCTGTCGGCAAGCCTCCTGGCTTCTTCGTCGGAGCCCCTCAGGATGAACAGGGCGAGCCGCGTGGCCGTCTTCTCCCCGATGCCCGGCAGGCGGCCGAGCTCCTGGATGAGTCGCTGGATGGGCGCTGCGTATCCCGTCATGGCAGGCGCCCTCTCACATCATCCCGGGCAGCTTCATCCCGCCGGTGACCTTTGCCATCTCCGCCGAGGCCATCTCCTGGGCCTTGCGGACCCCTTCGTTCACCGCCGCCACGATGAGATCCTGCAGCATCTCCACATCGTCGGGATTGACGACGTCCTTTTCGATGCGGATCGACAGGAGCTCGAACTTGCCGTTGACAACGGCCGTCACCATGCCGCCGCCCGAGGTCGCTTCCACCGTTTTCGAGGCGAGTTCCTCCTGGACCTTCGCCATTTTCTCCTGGAGCTTCTGGGCCTGTTTCATAATATTCTGGAAATTCAAAACAACTACCTCCCAAACTGGTCTGTCTCGTCTATTTGGTCTGTTTCGTCACTGCCGTTTTTCTCACCCTCTCACCCTCTTACCTTCTCACCCTCTATTTTTCCTTGACGATCACTTCCTGCACCTCGGCCCCCTCGAAGACATCCATGACCTTCTGCAGCAGCGGATGGTTCAGGGCCTCCCGGCGAACCTGGTTGGCGCGGTTCTGGTTCGGGCCGTTTCTCGACGGGCCGTTGGCCTCGCCGGAACCGTTTTCAACGGTCTCCACGGCCAGTCGTACGGGCTGGCCGAAGAACTCCCGGGCCATCTCCTCGAGTTTTTCCCGCTCTGGTTTCTCGTCGAAGAAGTCGAGGAAGAGATAGCCCTTCGGGAACCCGAGCCGCAGCGTCCCGTCGACAAACCCGACCAGCCTGCCCGGCTCGATCTTCGCCCAGAGGGGCTGGTTTCTTCTTTTGACGAACTGCTTGAACTCCGCCCACTGCTCCCCGGATTCCTGCGGGGACGGCTCCCTGACGACGGAATCGTCGGACGCCCGATCGATCCCCGTTCTTTCAGAGGGCGGGACATAGGGTTTCCCCGGTGCGGGGCCGGCGGCGGGTCCCTGCCCGAGGCGCCTTTCGATCCCTTCCATGCGGGAGAGGATCTCGTCGACGGGAATCAGGGGCTCCTGCCAGGCCATCTTGACGGCCGTGAATTCCAGGACGAGCCGGGGGTTGACGCTCCTGCGGACCTCCTCCTCGCCGGCCAGGAGCACATCGAGCAGCCGCTGCAGCGTCTCCTGCGAGACGGGGGCGGCCTGTTGCGTGAGCTCGGCCGCCTCGTGGTCGGACAGGTCGAGCAAATCCCCCCCGCCCGCCGTGATCTTGACAAGCAGCAGGTTGCGGAAATGGGCAAGCATCCGCTCGTAGAACACCTTCAGGTCGGCCCCGGCGTAGAAGGCTTCGTCGATGATCTTCAGGCAGGCCGCGGCATCCCGGGCGAGGACGGCTCGGGAGAGAGCGAGGAGGTACTTCCGGTCGCCCATGCCCAGCAGGGCCTCCACGTCGGCATCGTGGATGTCGGTGCCGGCAAAGGAGATGGCCTGGTCGAGGATGCTCTGGGAATCGCGGAGGCTTCCCTCTCCGCCCTGGGCAATCCAGGCGAGGGCCTGGTCGCCCACCGTGATGCCCTCCCCCTCGGCGATCTTGCGCAGGGTAGCCGTGATCTCCTTGAGGGAGATGCGCTTGAACTCGTAGCGCTGGCAGCGCGAGAGGATCGTGGCGGGGATCTTGTGGGTTTCCGTGGTGGCAAAGACGAAGATGACGTGGGGCGGGGGCTCCTCGAGCGTCTTCAGCAGCGCGTTGAAGGCCTCCTTGGTGAGCATGTGCACTTCGTCGATGATGTAGATCTTGTAGCGCGACGACGAGGGGGAGAACTTCACGTTCTCCCTCAGCTCGCGGATCTCGTCGATGCCGCGGTTGGACGCGCCGTCGATCTCGTGGACGTCCATGGAGGAGCCGTCGGTGATCTCCCGGCAGTTCGAGCAGGCGTTGCAGGGTTTCTCGGTGGGCCCGTGCTCGCAGTTGAGGGCCTTGGCCAGGATGCGGGCCACCGACGTCTTGCCGACCCCGCGGGGGCCGCTGAAGATGAAGGCGTGGGCCACGCGGCCCAGGCGGATCGCGTTGCGCAGCGTCGTGACGACGTGATCCTGCCCGACCACGTCCTCGAAGACCTGGGGTCTCCACTTTCTGGCTAGGACTAAGTATTCCACCATGGCCCCGGTATTATATAAGGATAGCCAGGCTTCCCGTAGCACACGACGGATCTTGCTACCGCTGCTTCCTTCCGGACCTGACGGAGTTCACAAGTCGGCGTTGCACGGGGCCCGGCTATCTTTTTCACTATACTCTTCCCGGACCGGAAGAGGCGAGGATTTTTTCCACATCCCCGCGGACGCTCGGGAGATCGCTGTCGATGACCTCGGCGCCCCGGCGGGCAAAGACGCTCATGTCCTTCAGGCCCGAGCCCGTGAGCATGAGAACAACCGAATCGTCCCCGCCGATCTTCCCCGCTGCCCGGAGCTTTCTTGCGGCGGCAAGCGGGGCGGCCGCAGCCGGCTCGACGAAATAGCCTGCGCGGGCGAGCCGGGCCTGGGCGTCGAGGATCTCCTCTTCCGTCACGTCCTCGGCGAGCCATCCGAACTGCCGGGCCTTGAGGACGATCTCGTCGCCTCCCGGGGGGTCGCCCGAGGTGATGGCCTCGGCCACGGTTTCCTTCCCGGTCACGGGGACGATCCGGTCCCGGCCTTCCCGGATGGCCGAAACGACGGGGTTCACGTTCGCCGCCTGGACGACGATCATCCGGGGCAGGCGGTCGACGATCCCCGCCTCCTTCAGCTCCCGGTAGCCCTTGAAGATCCCCCGGATGTGCCCGCAGGCCGAGGTGGGCACGGCGATGAAGTCGGGGACGCCCCCTTCGAGCTGCTCGACCATCTCGAAGGCCGTGAGCTTGTAGCCCTCCGTACGGACCGGGCCGTTCCCCGACACGACGCGGAGGCTGAGTCCCGCGGCAAGCCCCAGGACCTCCCGTTTCATCAGGGAGTAGTCGGGGGCGGCGACCCTCACCACCGTGGCCCCGTGGATGGCCATGGCGAGGATCTTTTCCGGCGGTGCGTAGCGGGGGACGAAGACAACGGCCCGAATCCCCGCGTGCGCCGCGTAGGCGGCGATGGAGTTTCCCATGTTTCCCGTCGAGATCGTGGCCGTGACGGTTTCCCCCATCTGGCGGGCCATGGCCATCGTGGTGAGCGAGCCCCGGTCCTTGAAGCTCCACGTGGGGTTCATGGTCTCGTTTTTCAAGAGCAGCCGTCCGATCCCGGTGTGCCCCGCAAGGGCCTTGCCCGCCGGCAGAAGCGGCGTTCCGCCTTCGCCGAGGCTCAACGCCCCGTCGATCTCGACGGGGAGGAAATCGGCGAATCGCTCCCAGAGGTGCCGGCCCGTCCTCACGCGGGCGTTGGCCAGCCCGCCGACGGCAACCTCCAGGGATTCGCCGTTATCGGCGAACTCCTCGATACGCTCGAAGGGGAAGACCTGGCCGGAAATGGTGGACAGGAGCCTATTCACGTGTTGAACCGCACCCCGGGGCCCGGGAAAGAAAAACGGCGGTCAACACCCGATCGCCGCCGTTTTATGTTCTGGCGGAGAGAGGGGGATTCGAACCCCCGGTGCACCTTTAAGGGGCGCACACACGATTTCCAGTCGTGCCCATTCGGCCTCTCTGGCATCTCTCCGCAATGTCCCGTATCAGCGAAGAGGGGCCCCCGTTGGGAGCCCTCCTTGCATTGGGCGTCTCTTACCAGTTTAGCCGCCGTTTGTCCATACCCTTCTTGCAGGGCAAAATGCGAAGCAAATCAGGGAAAAGGAAATGCCGAAACGGGCGTCAGCGGGGAGCAGGAAAAACCCGGCGCCAGCCGGGAAAAGGGCATAAAAATGGCGGAGAGAGGGGGATTCGAACCCCCGTGAGAGCTGTTAGGCCCTCAAACCGATTTCGAGTCGGTCCCGTTATGACCACTTCGGTATCTCTCCGCGTCTATGGACGATTCATAATCGTTTTTCGCGGAAAAATCTACTCAAAATTTCGCCGCATTCCGCCGCCAGGACCCCGCCCGCGACCTCCACCCGGTGGTTGAGGCGGTCATCCTCCAGCACCCGGTAGAGGGATACGGCGGCGCCTCCCTTCGGGTCTGTCGCCCCGAAGACGAGCCGTGAAACGCGGGCGTGGACGATGGCCCCCGCGCACATGAGGCAGGGCTCGATCGTCACGTAGAGCGTCGTGCCCGCAAGGCGGTAATTGCCCGCCGCGGCGGCCGCCCTTCGCAGGGCCAGGACCTCGGCGTGGGCCGAGGGGTCGCTGAGCCCCACGGGCGCGTTGTGGGCCGAGGCGATGACCTCCCCGCCCCGGACGACGACGGCGCCCACGGGCACCTCGCCCGCCTCCATGGCCTTTTGCGCCTCGGCGAGGGCAAGCCTCATGAACTGCTCGTCCCGATGCATCGCAAATCCCCTGCTGGCTGCCGGGTTGGCAGCAAACTTGCTTTCTTTCAACTTGTTGACTATAAAGGGTTCTCCCGCGGGTGAAGTCTCATGATATCCAAAAAAGCCCTGGTCCGATTCGTCCTCGCGTCCTGCGCCTTCCACGCGGCCGTCCTGGCGCTCGCGGGCCTGCTGATCTCGTCCGGCTCCCCGCTTCCCTTCGAGACTTTCACCGTGCGTCTGGCCGACGCGCCGGCAAACGCGCCCGACGACAGCCGAAAGGCGGTGATCAAAAAGGACCTGTCTCTTGACAGGCCCCACCGGGAGCCTGCCCCGGGCCCCGAGGAGACCGTTGACCTCACGAGCGCCTCGGGGAAGTACCGGGCCTATCTTCGAGCTCTGCGACAGAAAATCGAGGCCCTGTGGGCATACCCCCCGGATGCCTATTCGCGCAGCGAGACGGGGACGGCGGTGGTCCGCTTCTCCATCCAGAACGACGGGTCCCTGGCGGCAACGGACATCGTTTCGTCATCGGGGTCCGAATCGCTCGATCGCGGCGCTCTCGCCGTCGTCCAGGCCGCGGCCCCCTATGCGCCCTTACCGGATACCTTCAATCTTTCCACGTTGCACGTCGTGGCAAAGTTCGAGTATGAAATGGACTGAGGAACATCACATGGACGACCCCAACATCGCCATCGCCCGCGAGATCGTCGCCGGGGACCCCATGGCCTCCTTCCTGGGGATCCGGCTCGAGGAGGTGCGGCGTGCCTACGCCCGCCTCTCCGTCGAGATCAGGCCCGAGTACCTCAATGCCCACGACCGGGCCCACGGGATGATCCTGTCGTCGATGATCGACCAGGCGGCCGCCGTAGCCGCCAATTCCATGGAATTCGACGTCCTGCTCGTGGAGCTGAAGATCAACTACCTTGCCGCCGCCGCCCCCGGGGAGCGCATCACGGCGGAGGCCAGGCCCGTCGACATCAAGAAATCCCTGAGCCTCTGGACGGTGGATGTGCGAGGCGCCTCGGGCACGCTTGTCGCCACGGGTCAGGCCCTGGGCTATCACCGCCTGCGCGACAGGAAGGAAGTGAAGAAGAGAGGAAGTTAGGAAGAGCAGAAAGACAAAACTTTTTCTCTTATCCGCTCATCCGCGCTTCATATCTTCCTGGCTTCCCTCTTTTCCGCGCCTCCGCTCTTCTGCTCTTCCGCTCTTCCTTCCTTTTCCACCACGCAGTAGAAGCCCGTCCCGCGCATGGCCGGCCTGAAACACCGGTTGTCGGACAGGCAGGTCGCCCTTCTGCGGTCGCCGCGCTTCCAGCGGCTGACGAGGCCCGGCTCCCGAATAAAGGGACGGCTCAGGGAGACGAAATCCGCGACCCCGTCCCGGACAAGCCCCTCGGCGACGTCGAAGGACCGGATCCCGCCCACGAGAATCAGGGGAATGCTCAGGTTCGCCTTAACGGTCCGGGCGGCATCCCGGAAGTAGGCCTCCTGCTCGACGGAATCGATCTTCGCGCGCGAGGGGCTCAGCCTGCCCGACAGCAGGGTCCCGCCGGAAAGCTCGATGGCGTCGACGCCTGCCCCGGCGATCAGGAGCGCTGCCTGCAGCGAGTCCTCGCGCGTCAAGCCCCCCTCCATGAAATCCTCGGAGTTGATCTTCACCAGGACGGGGTAATCCCCGCCGACGGCGCTTCGGATCGAAGCCAGGATCTCCAGGACGATCCGGGTCCTGTTCTCAATGCTCCCGCCGTATCGATCGGTCCTGCGGTTGAACCAGGGCGAGAGAAACTGGCTGAGGAGGTAGCCGTGGGCGGCATGGACCTGGACCCCGTCGAAGCCGGCCCTCTTCGCCCGCAGGGCCGCCTCGCCGTAAGCCCTCACCGTGTCTTCGATGTCGGCCTGCGACATCTCGCGGCGTCGCGTCTTCTCGGGGCCGCCTTCCTGCGACGGGGCGAAGGCCGGCAGCCCCGTCAGCTGCGTGGCCGCCAGGACGCCGCCGTGTGCCAGCTGCAACACGATCCGGCCGCCGTTGTCATGGACGGTCTGCGCCATCCGGGCAAGCCCGGGGATGCAATCGTCACGGTCGACAGCCAACTGTCCCCTCAAGGAAAACCCCTCGGGCCTGACATAGGCGTGGCCCGAGATGATGAGCCCCACGCCGCCTGCGGCAAGCTCCCCCATGAGGCGGACGAGTTCTTCCGTGCATCCGCCGTCGGGCGCCGCAAGGCCTTCCCAGGTGGCGGAGCGGACAAACCGGTTGGGGAGTTCCAGGGAGCCGATCTTTGCCGGGTGAAACAGAATGGATTCACTCATGCATCCGCCTCCTGTCCTTGTTGCGGGATCTGCTGTTGACAAGGCCGCCCTCAACCGATATGGGGGAAAAGGCGCCTGTTCGCGCTTTTCACCGCCATCATTCCTATCCCATCGGGGGACAACCGTCAAGGAGGCCAGGAAACGGCCATCGCGTGCAAGGAGGGAGCGGCATGCAATTTCAGAACATCGCGTACGAAAAAGCGGACACCGTGGGGATCGTCACGCTCAACCGCCCGGCCAGACAGAACGCCCTGTCCATCGCCCTGCTCGAGGAGATGAACCGGTGCCTGGCGGGCATCGCGGAGAGCCGCGACGTCAAGGTGATCGTCGTCAGGTCCGCGGGGAAGAACTTCTGTGCCGGCCACGATCTGGGCGACCTGGCGGGCAAGGAGATCGCCGTTCACAACAGGATGTTTTCTATCTGCGCGGAGATGATGCTGCGGCTCCAGCGGATGCCCCAGCCCGTGATCGCCCAGGTCCACGGAATCGCCACGGCGGCAGGCTGCCAGCTCGTGGCCGCCTGCGATCTCGCCGTTGCCGAGGAGGGCGCCCGGTTCGGCACCCCCGGCGTCAACCTCGGCGTGTTCTGCTCCTCGCCGGCCGTTTCCATCGTCCGGGCCGTGGGACGCAAACGGGCCCTGGAGATGCTCTTCACGGCCCGGCTCATCGGCGCCCGAGAGGCCTGCGAGTGGGGGCTTGTCAACCGGGTCGTCCCGACGGAGAGGCTCGAGGCGGAGACGATGGAGCTGGCGCGGCACATCGCGAAGGCGAGCCTTTCGTGCCTCGCCATCGGCAAGCAGGCCTTCTACGGCCAGGTCAACCTGCCCGACCCCGCGGCCTATGATCTGGCCTCGGGCGCGATCGTGAACAACTTCTTCACCGAGGACGGGAAGGAAGGGGTGGCGGCGTTTCTGGAGAAGCGAAAGCCCGTCTGGAAAGATCGATGAAGAACGGGTCTCGGGGATAGGGTATCGGGTATAGGGGTGGATGGTGAGAAAGGTCGGATTGGGCTTCCGGGAAGTGCAGCCAAGGTGATTGGGGAATGTCGGGGACGGCGAGAATCAAGAATCGAAACGTCAAGGTCGACAGGGCCCGGAAGGCGCTGGGCATCTCCGGGCAGGCAACGGCCGAGGAGGCAAGGAAGCAATACCGGGAACGGGCCAAGCAGTGGCACCCCGACATCAACCCCGGAGAAGAAGCCCATGCCCGGATGCAGGAGCTCAACGAGTCGTATGCCTTCCTGATGAAGGAGGAGTTCGGCGTTCTCGACCCGTGGGACGAATACGACCGGTGGTGGTGGCGGCAATTCGGCAACGACCATATCTGGGGAACCTCTTTCCCCGAAGGCGAGGAAGGAAGGGCACCCCAAAGGAGATCGAAAAACAGGCTGGAAGAAAAATAGTGAAACGCCGGCCCCTGTGAAGCCGGCGTTCCTTCGTTCAATCCTTTGCAATCCCCCGGATCGGACGACCCCGGGGGTTTTTGTTTCACAGTCCTTTGACCTGCGGTCTTACGCCGTTCGCTTCGTCGAGTCGATGTATTCGACGATCTTCTCGCCGAGCCTCTTCACGGTGTACTCGAAGCGGTCCTCGTCGGTCTCCAGCAACGTGAGGCGGAAGCCCAGAAGCGGCGTGAAGAAGGACGTGAGCGGAACGACGCAGATGCCCGTCGAGCCCAGCAGGTAGTAGACGAAGCGCTTGTCGAGCTCGATGTTGTCGGAGGTGAGCTTCTCGATGAACTGCCGGATCTCCGCGTTCTCGATGGGCAGGGTCTGCCTGTTGTTGAGCACGGCTTCGTTGAAGACGACGGTCATGTAGAAGGCGCCGTCGGTGCGGTTCACCACGATGTAGGGAACGTTCTTCAGGATATTGAAGGCCATGTTCGAAAGCTTCTCGTAGCGGCGGATACGGCTGTTCAGGTATTTTTCGTACTCCGGGTGCGTCATGACCTTCGGGATCGACATCTGGGGCAGCGTCGTCGAACAGACCTCGGACATCTTCTGCTGCAGGATGGCGTTCGTGTAGCGCTGGAACGTCTCGTCCTTGTCGGCGTTGTAAAACTCGAGCCACCCGCAACGCGCCCCGGGCCAGGGGAATTCCTTCGAGATGCCCTTCATGCTCATGGCGGGGACGTCCTCGACGATGTCGGAGAGCGGGCAGGCGACCTTCCCGTTGTAGACCATGTTGATGTAAGTCTCGTCGAAGACGAGGAACAGGTCGTTCTCCTTGGCGATGCGGACAATCCGCTTGAGCGTCTCCTCGTGGTAGACGAAGCCCGTGGGGTTGTCGGGGTTGATGACGAGGATCCCCACGATGGCCTTGTGGTTCTTCACCTTCATCTCCAGCTCGTTCATGTCCGGGTGCCACTTGTGGTAAGGGTTCATCCGGTACGTGTTGGGCGGGAACGAGGCGTGGAGCACCTCGGCCAGGAAATGGGTCGAGTAGGTCGGCTCCGGGAGGATGACCCGGGCGTCCACACGAATCGCGCTGTAGCACCGTGCAATGGCATCGCCAAGCCCGTTGAAGAACAGGATGTCGTCGGGGGTGATCTGCGTCTTGCCGCGCTTGTTCACCAGGTCGGCCAGGAATTCGCGCGTCGCATCCATCCCCTGCGTGGGGGAGTAACCGAACGACTTGTTGTCCCGGATGATCTCGACGAGGACTTCCTTCATCCACTCCGGGATCTGCTCGCCCTTCTGGACGGGGTCCCCGATATTCTCCCAGGTCACCTCCATGCCGCAGGCCTTGAGACGGTTCGCCACGCCGACGATGTTGCGGATTTCGTAGGTCAGCCCGTTGCCTCTCTTGGCGATGTCGAATCTCATGATGATCCTCTCCCGGCGCGATCAGGCGCCCCTCGAAGAAACGGCCCGTGACAAATCCGTTCCGCCGGGTCGTCCGCGAAGCGGGTCATAAAAACGGCCGCATCTTCGAGGAAAATGTAGAATATTCAGCTCGTTTATTACAATTGAGGGAAAATTTCTACTGAATTTTTTGCCCCCTCCCCGGGCGGGCGGAAAAGGGGCCCCGCCCGGACGCGCTGCGCTGACGGGTTTGAGGGGTGCGGGACACATCCGTGTTGAAATCTCGCGGTGATTGGTGTAGTCTCAGCGTGCGGTTTCGCAAACAGGCACGGACCATTCTCACCGGATGACTGACCGGGATGCCCGGCAGCCGGCCGAATCAGTGCAAAACCTCTGGCAAGCGGCAGCGATGGCTACGGAGCGCGTTCTGGCAAGCCCGAAGTTCTACCTGTCCCTTCATGCGGCACCCGCCGGCTTGAGCGCAGGCGTTGGTACCGGGGGGCGGCCCCTCGCAGGCCCGCCCCGAACCCAGTCCCCTCCCTTCTCCCCTCCCGCGCCGCGCAGGCAAACTCACAGGAGCTTCCCATGAAAAAGACCCCGCTGTACGAGCGGCACCTCGCCCTGGCTGCGACCATGACGGAGTTCGGCGGATGGGCCATGCCCGTCCAGTACACGAGCGTCATCGACGAACACCGGAACACGAGGACCCTAGCGGGCCTGTTCGACGTCTGCCACATGGGCGAGATCGAGGTCCGGGGGCCCCAGGCGCTCGAGCTGCTCCAGTGGGTGATGAGCCGCAACCTCGCCAAACAGCAGATCGGGGAGATGAAGCTCTCCGCCATCACCAACGAAAAGGGCGGCATCATCGACGATGTGACCGTCTACAAGCGGGGCGACGAACGGTACATGGTCGTAACCAACGCGGCGACTCGGGAGGGCGACCTGGCTTGGATCCTGAAGGCGAAGGCGGACCTCGGGCTCGACAGGGCTTCTGTGACCGATCTCTCCGACACGATCGGCAAGGTGGACATCCAGGGGCCGCTGGCCCAGAAGATTCTCGAGGAGATCGTCGAGGGCGACCTGGCGGCATTGCGCTTCTATCACGCCATGGACACCCGCGTGGCCGGGATGCCCGCCTTGGTCTCGCGCAGCGGCTACACCGGGGAGGACGGCTTCGAGGTGTACACCGAGGCAGGGCGGATCGGCGAGATCTGGGATTTGCTGATGAGCCTCGGGGATGCGCACGGCCTGAAACCGGCGGGGCTGGGAGCCCGCGACACGCTGCGCCTCGAGGCGGGGATGATGCTCTTCGGGCACGAGATGTGCCAGACCGTGACCCCCTACGAGGTGATTTACGGATGGATCACCGATCTGGACAAAGCATTCATCGGCCGGGACGCGCTCAAGAAGCAGAAGGAGGACGGGGTTCGCAAGAAGCTCGTCGGCTTCGAGATCGTCGATCGGGGCATCGCCAGACACGGCTACCCGGTCCTGGCAGACGGGGAAAAAGTCGGGGAAGTCACCTCGGGGACCTTCTCGCCCACGCTGGGCAAGGCGATCGGGCTGGCCTTCGTGCCCGTGCAGCACAAGGAACCGGGAACGGTGCTGGAGATCGAGATCCGAACCCAGCGCGCGAAAGCGAAGGTGGTGCCCCTGCCCTTTTACAGGAGGAAGAAGTAGGAACCGGAAACGAACGACGCGGCCCCCGCTGCCTGAGTGCGGGAGTTTTGATATCGAAAGGAGCGACACATGGCCAAACCCAGTCCCGATGACCGAAAGTACACGAAAGAGCATGAGTGGGCAAAGGCAGACGGCGGCACCGTCACCATGGGCATCACCGACCACGCCCAGGAGCTCCTCACCGACGTGGTCTACGTGGAGCTTCCCGCGGTGGGCCGGAAGGTCAAGCAGGCGCAGCCGATCGCCGTCGTGGAGTCGGTGAAGTCCGTGTCGGACATCTTCGCCCCCGTCAGCGGGGAAGTCGTCGAGGTCAACCAGGCCCTCGAGGCGACGCCCGAGCTTGTCAACAAGGACGCTTTCGGGGAGGGCTGGGTCGCCAGGATCAGGATGGAAGCCCCCGCCGAGCTCGACGGGCTCATGACGGCGGAACAGTACGAGGAGCACATCAAGGCCAATCCGCACTGAAAAGACCCGTGAAAGAAGAGCTTGAGTGAAGAAAAATAATAAATCCAGGACAGGGCAGCCATATGGATTACGTCCCGCACACCCCGGATGATCAGAAGGAAATGATGAGGGCCATCGGCATCGAGTCGATGGAGGCGCTCTTCGCCGACATCCCGGAAACATACCGCCTCAAGGGGCTTCTCGAGCTGCCGGCGCCGCTTGCCGAGCAGGAGATCTGGGAGCACATGAGCCGTCTGGCCGCGCGCAACAGGATTCCCGGGGCCACGCTTGCGGGGGCCGGGGCCTACCACCACTACATCCCCGCCGTGGTGAGCCACGTCCTGGCGCGCTCGGAGTTCTACACGGCCTACACGCCCTACCAGGCCGAGATCAGCCAGGGGATCCTGCAGGCGATCTACGAGTACCAGACCATGATCACGCGGCTCACCGCGACAGGGGTGGCCAATGCGTCCATGTACGACGGGGCGACGGCAATGGCCGAGGCGGCCGTCCTGGCGGCCAAGAGCCTCGGCAGGGACCGCCTGGTCCTGGCGCGCTCGGTTCACCCCGAGTACCGGAAGGTCGTGAAGACCTACGCCTGGGCCAACGGGTACGAGTGCGTCGAGATCCCCTTCAACGCAGCGGGGCAGGTCGAAGGCGAGGCGCTCCGGGGATTGCTCGACAGCCGGTCGGCGGCCGTTTTGGTTCAGAGCCCGAATTTCTTCGGCGTTATCGAGGACATCCGGCCTCTGGCCGAGCTGGCTCACGGGCGGGGGGCCCTGCTTGTCGCCGGCTTCACGGACCCCACCTCCCTGGGCATCCTCAAACCCGCAGGAGAGGCCGGCGCCGACTTTGTCGTCGGCGAAGGCCAGGCCTTCGGAAACCCCATGAGCTACGGGGGGCCCTACCTCGGCATCCTGGCCAGCACGGATGCCTTCATGCGAAAAATTCCCGGCAGACTCGTGGGCGCCACGGTCGACCGCGAGGGGCAACGGGGCTACGTTCTGACGCTCCAGACACGGGAGCAGCACATCCGGCGCGAGAAGGCGACCTCCAACATCTGCTCCAACGAGGCCCTCTGCATGCTCGCCGCCGCCGTCTACCTGGCGAGCCTCGGAAAGAATCTCAAAAAGCTCGCGGCCCTCAATGTCTGGAAGGCCCATTACCTGAAGCAAACCCTGTCGGCCCTGCCCGGCTGGAAGCCCCTTTTCACGGGCCCCGTCTACAACGAATTCGCCCTGTCCTGCCCCGACGCGAAAGAGACCAACAGGCGCCTCGAAAAGGCGGGGTACACCGGCGGATACGATCTCGCCGGAGAGTACCCGGAGCTGGCCGGGGGCATCCTGTTTTGCGCAACCGAAATGCTCCGCAAGGAGGATATGGACGACGTTGGCTCGCTGCTGAAGTGATCGACGGAAGCGGAACGTCGCACCCCGTAACGTTACAAGCACATTCGAGGTGGCCATGGAACTGATTTTCGAGAAAAGCCGGCCCGGCCGCACGGCGGGCAGCATCCCGGGAAGCGACGTCCCCGAGACGGCCCTGGAGACCTTGATCCCCGCCGGCCTCCTGCGCGACGGGCTGAATCTGCCGGAGCTGGCCGAGGTGGACATCGTCCGGCACTACACGCGGCTGGCCCGCCGCAATTTCGGCGTCGACGTGGGATTCTACCCCCTGGGCTCCTGCACGATGAAGTACAACCCCAAGGTCAACGAGAACGTGGCCCGCCTGGAAGGTTTCACGGCGCTGCACCCTTACGCGCCGGAGGCCTTCGCCCAGGGCAACCTCCAGCTCCTGTACGAGCTGGCCGGGTCCCTCTCCGAGATCTGCGGGATGGACGATTTCACCCTCCAGCCCGCAGCGGGCGCGCACGGGGAGCTCACGGGCGTCATGATCATCAAAAAGCACTTCGAAAGAAAGGGCCGGAAGCGATCCACGATCCTGATCCCCGACACGGCCCACGGAACAAATCCTGCATCCGTTGCCCTCTGCGGGTTCCAGGTCGCCACGGTCCGCTCCAATGCCGAGGGGGGCGTCGACATCGCGCATCTACGGGAGCTGATGACGAAGGATGTGGCGGGACTCATGCTCACGAACCCCAATACCCTGGGGTTCTTCGAGCGGAACATCGAGGAGGTGGCGGACATCGTTCACCGCAAGGGCGGGCTACTCTACTGCGACGGGGCCAACGCCAATGCGCTCGTGGGCGTCACGAGGCCGGGAGACCTGGGTTTCGATATCATCCAGCTCAACCTCCACAAGACCTTCTCGACCCCGCACGGCTGCGGCGGGCCGGGCAGCGGACCCGTGGGCGTGAAGAGGCACCTCGTGCCCTTCCTGCCCGTGCCGCGGGTCGTGAAAAAAGGGAAGCGGTACCGCTGGTCCGAGGAGTTCCCTCACTCGATCGGGCGGGTCCGGGCGTTCTACGGCAACTTCAACGTCATGGTGAAGGCCTACACGTACATCCGCGCACTTGGAGCCGCAGGGATCCGGAGGGTCAGCGAGAACGCCGTGCTCAACGCGAACTACGTCATGGCGCGGCTGAAGCCCTACTACAGGCTGGCCTATGACCGGGTCTGCATGCACGAATGCGTCTTCACGGGGGAGAAGCAGGTCCAGGAGAGCGGCGTGCACACGACGGACATCGCCAAGCGGCTGCTCGACTACGGGTTTCACCCCCCGACGATCTATTTCCCCCTGATCGTCCGCGAGGCCATCATGATCGAGCCCACGGAAACGGAAAGCAAGGAAACGCTGGACGAGTTTTGCGAGGCCATGATATCCATTGCCCGGGAGGCGAGGGAAAACCCCGAACTCGTGAAGTCGGCGCCCCTGACGACACCGGTCAAGCGCCTCGACGACGTGCTGGCGGCAAGGAAGCCCGACGTCTGCTGGACCCTCTGCTAGAGGCCGCAGCGCGGATCCATAAACAAATTATCCACAACCTTGTGAGACAGGACATGAAGAGCTGGCTGAACTGGACAAAAGAACAACTCGCGGAAGAACTCTGGGCGACAGAGCCTCGAATTCGTCAAATAATGAGAAATTCCAGGCATATGGAAGAGGCGCGGCATCTTCTTTTCGATTATCTCAATCGCCTCGAGCGCGACCTGTTCAACATGCGCTCCGACACCTACTTCGTCAATCTCAATATTGTGGAGAAACGAAACGCCAAGGAGTGCATCCGGGTGCTCTCCAACACGATGCGCACCGAGAACGAGCAAGTGACCCATTTCTCCCCCCTCCAGGTTCTCTACGACCTGGCCCAGGGGAAGAAGGAGGCGCTCGACCAGGTCTCGGAGGCCTTCCTCTGCGAGTACCTCGCCCTGTTCCTGGGCATCACGGGCAAGGGCGGCAAGCACCTCAAGCGCAAGGAAGTCTTCCAGATGAAGGACGGCCGTGAGGCCGCCATCGCCCGCTCGACACAGCTCGACGACTATGCCTGCAACATCCGCAGGCATTTCCGCCGGTACAAGACAGGCTACGACAAGGCCCTGCTGCGCGAGCGGAAGGCCCTCAAGGGCGACATCCTCCGGTTCTTCGGGGCCACGGAAAAGGACTGGCAGGACCACCGCTGGCACCTGCGCCACATCATCAAGGACCTGGACACGATCCGGGCCCTCGTGAAGCTCGAGAAGGACGAGGTCAGCGGCCTCACGAGCGCCGGGAAGAACAACATCCCCGTCGAGATCACCCCGTATTACCTGTCGCTCTTCCGCAAGGAGGGACGCTCCGACTACGACCGGGCCATCCGCGCCCAGGTCGTCCCGAGCACCCTTTACTGCGAGCAGGTCGCCGAAAGCCGCCGTAAGGGGATCGACCTGGACTTCATGGGGGAGAAATCCACGAGCCCCATCGACGGCGTCACCCGCCGCTACCCGGAGATCCTGATCCTCAAGCCCTACAACTCCTGCCCCCAGATCTGCGTCTACTGCCAGCGCAACTGGGAGATCAAGGGCATGGACGACACGGTCATGATGGCCAAAAAGAAGGTGAAAGAAGCCCTGGGCTGGATCGAGGAAAACGAGAGCATCACCGAGGTGCTCATCACGGGAGGCGACCCGCTGACCCTCGGCAACGACTATCTCGACTGGATCATCGGCGAAGTGGCAGCCATCAAGCACGTCGAGCGAATCCGCATCGGGACGAGAATCCCCGTCACCCTTCCCTTCCGTGTCGAAGAGGGCCTTCTGGAAGTCTTCCGGAAGTACCACGCGTGGGGAAAGCGGGAGCTGGCCATCGTCACCCACTTCGAGCACCCCACGGAGATGACCCCCGATTCCCTGGAGTGCATCCGCAAGATCAAGAACTTGGGGATGAACGTGTACAACCAGCAGGTCTTCACCTACTACAACAGCCGGCGGTTCGAAACGGCCCTGCTGCGAAAGACGCTCAAGCTCTCCGGTGTGGACCCCTACTACTCCTTCAGCACGAAGGGCAAGGAGGAAACGATCGATTTCCGGGTCCCCATCTGCCGCATGGAGCAGGAGCAGCTGGAGGAAGCGCGCTTGCTGCCGGGCCTGGTGCGGACGGACGAGCCCGTTTTCAACGTCCCGAGGCTGGGGAAGGTCAACCTGCGCGCCTGGCAGGACCACGAGATCGTCAACATCCTGCCCGACGGGCGCCGGATATACCGGTTCTACTCGTGGGAGGTCCGGCTCGTCACGGCGCTGGATTACCTGCACACGGATGTCTCCATCTACGACTACCTCAAACGGCTGGCCGAGGACGGGGAGAACATCAGCGACTACTCCTCAATCTGGTACTATTTCTAAGACGCGACTGACCGGGGGCGCTGGCGCAATCATGCGGATGTTGAGGAGGTGATCGGGTAAGAACGCCGGACAAGGGTTCGACCTGTTGTCTGCCCGCTGCTTCTCCAACCTTCTTACCTTCTTACCGTCTGCCAGCAATCCGTTCAGGCCCGCGAGCAACAAGAGACGTAATCCCCATGCTTCAGAGAAAGCCCGACTGGCTCAAGGTCCCTCTGCCAAATTCGCGCGAGTTCATCGAGGTGCAGGGGCTTCTGGCCCGCCTGGATCTCCACTCCGTCTGCCAGGAAGCCCGGTGTCCCAACATGGGGGAGTGCTTCCGCTCCGGCACGGCCACCTTCCTGATCCTCGGCAGCCTCTGCACCCGAAACTGCCGTTACTGCAATGTCCGGCACGGGCAGCCCGCGGCGGTAGATGAGTCCGAGCCCGAGCGCCTGGCCGAGGCCGTGAAGGCTCTCGGGCTGCACTACGTCGTCATCACTTCCGTCACGAGGGACGATCTTCCCGACGGCGGGGCGCGGATATTTGCCCGGTGCATCGATGTGCTTCGCCGGGAGGTTCCGGGCTGCCGGGTGGAGGTTCTGATCCCTGACCTGCAGGGGAACCGCTCCGCCCTCGAAACGATCCTCGAGTCGCAGCCCCATGTTTTGAATCACAACATGGAGGTGACCCGCAAGCTTTTCGCAGATCTGCGACCCCAGGGCGACTACTCCCGCTCACTCGAGCTTCTGCGCCGCACCGCGGAGAGCAGGCGCCCCGTGATCACAAAGTCGGGCTTCATGATCGGCCTCGGGGAAACCCGGGCCGGCATTCTATCCCTGCTCGACGATCTGGCAACCGCGTCCTGCGCAAGCCTCACGATCGGCCAGTACCTGCAGCCCTCGGTTGCCCACTGGCCCGTCATGAAATTCTACACCCCCGAGGAGTTCGAAGAATTCAGGCGGGAGGCCCTGCAGCGCGGGTTCCGGACCGTCGTGGCCGGACCGCTCGTCCGCAGCTCCTATCGCGCGGCGGAACATGCCTAGAAGACGGCCTATTCGGTCTCTCCCGTCTGTCCGGTCTCTCCGGTCCGGATAAGAGTTTTCTTTGTACATTCTGACTGGATGGACGGGACAGACTGAATAGACTGGATAGACGTCTTCAGCGGACGTAGATGGGGTTCGAGAAGATCCAGGGCCGGTATTTGAAGGCTTTCCACAGGTAGACTTCGACGCGGTAGAGCCCGGGCTCGTCGATCCCGCAGGTCAATTCCCTCCCCACGGTTTCCCGGAAAAGCTCTCCGTTTTTCATCAGGCGGATCTTCCCCTTCTGGGGGAGTTCGATCTGCACGATGGCCATGTCGTCGAGAAGGAATTCATCCCCCATGGTGGCCGCTTCCGACTCGTCCATGATGACGAATGAAAAGCCCCGGGCCTTCTCGAAATACTCGAAGGCCACATAGGCCCTTCCGCGCCCCAGGGCGGTGAGGATGATCCCCCGGTCCAGCTCGTCGTCACCGAGAAACGCCGCCTCCGTAAGGATGTGGGTCCGGATGAACCGGAAGGCCTTGCTGAACGGGAAAATGTAGAATTCGAAGCCGAACATCTCCCTGACGGTTTCGTGATTGTCGAGCTCGCCGATCCCGACGATTTTTCGGGTCCGGTTCAATTCGTCCCAGCGCATGAGCGTTTCTTTTTTCGGCCCTTTGAGCATGTAAGCCGGAAAATAGTAGCTCAGAAGGGCGCTTGCATAGCCCCTCAGCTGGCTCTGCCAATCGGTCATGAAGTCCCAGATGCCGATCCCCGTGTAGCCCGAGACGGTCCAGTCGTTCCAGTTGAATGGTTTCACGTGAAACCTTGGCGCCCCCTCATGGTCGGGATGGGCGATAAAGCCGAGGCCTCCCTTGCTTCGCACCCAGTCGATGTAGAACTGCGGGGAGATGTCCAGTTCGTCCTCGTAGGGGAATACCCAGGCCAGATCGCAGGTGATGAGGGGCTCGTCGATCCCGAAAGCGAGGTAATGATTGTAGCGGGGCGTCACTTCGATGCCGATGAAGAGGTGGACGCCGTCGTAGGAACGCTCGTGGCCGTCGTGCTTGGCCTGGAGCCAGTTGTGGTCCGTGAGCATCACGAAGTCGATGTCGTTGGCACGGGCCGATTCCACGATCTCCTGGATCGATGCGCGCCCGTCATGGGAGTAGTCGGAATGCAGGTGGATGACGCCGGCGTAGTCGTTGAGCTTCAGGACGAAGGTGCGGCGGTCTTCCTTGAGCCTCTCTTTGAGGATTTCTTCCCGGACGAACACGGCTGTCTCCCCGTCGCCTCACGCACGCTCCGTCTGCCCGGAGAGTTCCTGCCGGGCATCTCCCGCAGCGGGCACTGGCCGCAGTGAGGCTTCTTGCGGCAAAACCTCTTCCCCGTCTCGACGATGAGGGCGTGGTACTGGTTGTAAAGGCCCGCATCGGCCGGCAACACGTCCATGAAGAGCCGCTGGACATCCCCGTAGGACGGCCTTCCCCCGAGAATCCCGTGCCTTTCGAGGATTCGCCGGGTGTAGGCGTCGACCACGAAGAGGGGCCTTCCGCCGGCATAGAGCAGGATGCTGTCTGCCGTCTCCTCTCCGATCCCCGAAATGGCCAAAAGCCTCCGCCGCGATTCGAGGAGATCCCCGGAAAGCATCGCGGCCAGATCGCCCCCGAAGTCCTCGCACAGCGTCGAGAGAAAGGCTTTCAGCCGCTTTGCCTTGACCCGGTAGAATCCCGACGGACGAACCAGTTCCTCCAGGTCTCCGTTATCGAGGCCGAACAGGGCGAACGGTTCCATGGCTCCCCGCGCCTTGATCCGCCCGATGGCTTTCTCCACGTTCGCCCAGTTCGTGTTCTGCGTCAGGATCGCCCCTACGGCGACCTCGAAGGGCGTGTCCCCCGGCCACCAGTGAAGCGGACCGAAGGTCCGGTTCAGTGTCCGGTACATGCAGATCAGAGGATCCTTCGTATTCAACGGCTTGCCAGCGGGTTCGTTCCCTATTCCTTTCGGATGGCCACGTAGTAGGTCCCCTTGCCCCGGCGGATCAGAAGGAGGACCCGGTCATCGCCCGTTTTCTTGGAGATTTCCCTCTGGAAGTCCTTCACGGCGCCCACCTTGACCCGGTTGACCTGCAGGATCACGTCGTAGGGCTGCAACCCGCCCTCGTCGGCCGCGCTTCCCTCGCGCACCCGCGTTACGATGACGCCCCCCGCAGAGGGCAACCCGAGCTGCTTGGCGATCTCGGGCGTGATGTCCTGGACGGACATCCCGTAGGTGTCTTTGCTCTCCCCGCGGCCGGAGGCCATCTCCTTCTTGTCCTCCCGCTCGGCCACCGTGAGTTGCAGCTCCTTCACCTGGCCCTCCCGCAGAACCTTCACCGTCGCTTTCTTGCCGACGGACAGGACGGCCACGAACCGCAGCAGCTCGTGGGTGTCCTTGACTTTCTTGCCGTCCACCTCGATGATGATATCCCCTTGCTTGATCCCGGCCTTGTCCGCCGGATCGCCTTCGAAGACCTCCGTCACCAGGGCCCCGTTCCGGTCCTTGAGCTTCAGGCTCTTCGCCAGGTCCTCCGTGATGTCCTGCACGGAAACGCCGAGCCAACCCCGGGTGACCTTTCCCTTCGCCTTGAGATCCTCGAGGATCTCCTTGGCCATGTTGACGGGGATGGCAAACCCGATCCCCTGCCCCTGGGCCACGATGGCCGTGTTGATCCCCACGACCTCGCCGGCCATGTTGAACAGAGGGCCGCCGCTGTTGCCCGGGTTAATGGAGGCATCGGTCTGGATGAAGTTGTCGTAAGGGCCCGCCCCGATGACGCGGCCCTTCGCACTCACGATCCCCGCGGTCACCGTGTGGTCGAGCCCGAAGGGGTTGCCGATGGCCATGACCCAGTCACCCACCCGCAGCCTCTCCGAATCGCCCAGATTGACCGTCGGGAGGCTGTTGTCGGGGTTGATCTTGATGAGGGCGAGGTCCGTTCGCGGGTCCCTCCCCTTCACGGTGGCGTCGTATTCCTTGCCCGTCGAAAGACGCACCTTGATCTTGTCCGCCCGTTCGACGACGTGATTGTTCGTGAAGATGTAACCGTCCTTGCTGATGATGAACCCCGAGCCGAGGCTGCGCTGGCGGAACTCCTTCTCCGGGTTGTCCCCGAAGAACCGCTTGTAGAACTCGTCCTCACCGCCGAAGAATCGGTCGAAGGGGAACATTTCGTTGAACGGCGTACGTTTTCCATCCATCTTCACGACTTTGGTGGTGCTGATGTTCACAACGGCAGGGCTGAGCTTCTCCACGAGATCGGCAAGGGATCCCGGCGCGCCGGATCCTCCGATCATGGAGGGAAACACCGTCCTCTGCGCGGCCGCAGGCGTTGCCGGCGCCCCCGCGCCGTCAGCCCCCGCATAGGATGAGCGCAGTCCCGGGGCCAGGGAAAACCGCAACACCCCGATCACCGATAGGATGAAAAGCCCCACCAGGCAGACGACGAGGATCACGAAAAAATGCTTCCTCTCGTTCGCTCCGTCACTCATCTCGACCTCCTGTTGATGCCGACTGTCTCGCCCCCCTGGGGCTCGCCTGTCGTTCTCCTCGAATTCACAATGAAAAAATGGGGGTTATCGTTCGAACACCCCCGGTTGTTCATAACACAGGGCGCACCGATTTTCCAGATGTTCATGCATCGCGGGGCACCCTGTTGCCCGGTGAAACCGGCCTGCCTACGGCTCCCGTTCGACGGGGTTGGTCAGCTCTCCCAGCCTCTCGATGTCGATCGTGATGACATCGCCGTGCCTGAGAAACACGGGGGGCTTGCGGACAAAGCCCACACCTTCCGGGGTTCCTGTCATGATCACCGTCCCCGGCAGGAGGGTCATGGAGCGGCTCAGATCGCTCACGATCTCCGCTACGCTGAAGAGCATGTCCGACGTGTTCGAATCCTGCATCACCTTGCCGTTGAGAATGGAGCGGATCCGCAGGCTGTTCGGGTCCGGAATCTCGTCCTTTGTCACGAGCCAGGGCCCCAGCGGACAGAACGTGTCGAAGCTCTTGCCCCGGGCCCACTGCTGCTTCTGTTTCCGCATCTGCCAGTCCCTGGCGCTGACATCGTTGCCGCAGGTGTAGCCCAGAACAAACTCCATGGCCCTTTCCGGGGAAACGTTTCTCGCCCGCTTCCCGATGACAACGGCAAGCTCGGCCTCGTAATCCACCTCGTCGGGGCCCGCCTTGGGAAGCAGGATCGTCTCCCCCGGACCCAGAAGGCTGTTCGTCCCTTTGATGAACAGCACAGGGCTTTCCGGCGCCCGGCTCTCCGTTTCCCCGGCGTGCCTGCCATAGCTGAACCCCAGGGCAAGAATGTTCGGCGGATTCACCGGTGGCAGGATCTTCTTCACGGCGGCATTCCGCCCCGTCAGGCTGAAACTCCCCAGGATATCTCCCTCGATGACGCGGGCCCTCCCCGGTTCCGCCCCGTTGTACGCCCCGTAGAGCTGCTCGTTCTTGTCCGTCATAAAGTGGATGATCTTCATCGGTTCCTCCTTTTTTAGCGTCCGCACGCGCAACCGGCCTTCCCGGCCTGAAAGATGCTCCAGCCTTCCGGACGGGGACCTGCCTGTTGTTTTATATCACAGTTCGCCACGCCGAAAAACGGAAGAAAACAGGTCTGCCTCATGGCACCCTTTCGCAGAGATCGCCAGAGGGATCGTCAAATAGTGGATATTAATTATACGCCCCGTTCAGCTATTTGGATAAATAGTATCCTTACTGACGGGGGCCGATGCGACCCGCCGGCCCGCGAATTAATACATTAACCATTGATATCGATCAGTTACGCGGCGGTTCCCCTGCGGCACGCATTATGCTTTTACTCTTGCCGTTTTGGGCCGAGCGGCAGGCAATGAAAATCTGCTTGCGAAGAGGGCACGAAACTACATACAGTAGCAACGTTATCGCCATTCCGAGGGGTCGCAACTCCCCTGAGCGCCCCCCGGTTGAGCCGCCCCGCCCCAGGGCCGGCATTTTCGGCAAGGAACGAACCAAACCGGCATTCGCGTCCTGACCGTCACCCTGCCGGCAGGGCCCGCATGACGCGACCACGGCTTTCGAGGTAACATTATGTTCTGCCGCAGGCTGGTTGAAAAGATTTTTTTCTCCCTGTCGCTCGGTCTGATCCAGCTGATCGTGACGGCTCCGGTACCCTCCCCGGCACTCACGCTGGAGGAAGCTCTCGCCCTGGCCAAATCGAACCTTCCCGCCTACCAGGCACAGGCTGCACGGGTTCAGTCCTCGGAGGCTCTCTACAAGGCCTCCCTCGGGGCATACGTTCCCAGCGTGGACGCTTCCGGAATCGCGTCCCGGCGCGATATCGCGGGCTACGACTCGTCGACCAACAGCGCCGACGTGACCGCCTCGCTGAGGCTTTTCGACTACAAGCGCGGCCACACCCGCGACATCTCCCGCTACAATTTCAACGCCGAGCAGGAAGGCCTCCGCAGGAGCCTGCTGGACCTCGAGTTCAGCGTGAAGTCGTCGTTCTACACGACCGTGGCGACCCGGGGCATCCTCGCGCAGCGGAAAATCCAGCTCGAGAACGCCCAGAAAAACTACGAGGTCGCCGAAGGGCGCAGAACGTTCGGCGTGGCGAAACTCTCCGACGTCCTGCAGGTGTCCGTGCGCCTCGAGCAGGCCCGCTTCAACCTCGTCCAGGCCGAAGGCAGCCTCCAGAAGAGTCTCTCCGAGCTGAGCTCCCTGATCGGCGCGCCGGTATCCGACGCCGCCGAGCTCCAGGGGGCCCTGACCTTCGACCTCGCCCTGCCCGACGAAAAGCGCCTGGAAGAGGCCCTGCTGAGACGGCCCGAAATCCTCCAGGCCGAACTCGCCGTCAAGCGCGCGGAAAGCGCAGAGGGAATCTCGACGGGCGACTTCCTGCCGGTTGTGTCGGGCAACCTGACCTACTCCCGGACAGACACCAGCAACCCCGCATCGACATCCGCGTCTATCTACGGCAACCCCTACGAAGACCGCTCGGCATCGTTGCTGGCCACCTGGAACCTCTTCGAGCTCGGGAAGTTCTACCGGAGGAAGGCCGCCTCGATCGACACCCTGACGGCGGCCAAATCGCTCAAGGAAACGGAGCGCTCGCTGCGTCTCGAACTCCGAAAGAGCTACGAGGATTTCATCACCGCGTCGCGCAACGTGAAAGTCGCCGACGAGCAGCTCAAGCAGGCCCTGCAGAATTACGACCAGGCCTTCGGCGAATACAAGGTCGGCAAGGGGGACATCCTCTCCGTCGTGTTTGCCGAAACCCTGCTGGCCCAGGCACGCGAACAGGACGTCCAGGCGAAGCTCAACCTGTACCTGGCAAAGGCTCTCCTCGAGAGGGTCTCCGGCATCGAACGGCTTGAAGCCCTGCAGGAGACCCCGGCACAACCCCTGGACACCAGGACCCGCTAGGTCCTGAAAAACATCAGAACGGACGCATCCGACCATGAACCTCTCCTCGCTCAAAGCGCTTCCGATGAAGAAAAAAATCGCTTTCGCCGCGGCAGCCGTCCTCATCGTCCTGCTGGCGGTATTCCTTCTCTACCGGGTCTTTTTCGCCAAGCCGGCCCTGCAGGTTCTCGAGACGGGAAAGATCGAGAAAGGAAGCATCCGCGGGGTCCTCGTGGAGACGGGCATCATCAAGTCCCAGGTCGGGGCCGTCGTCAAGATCGGCGCCCAGACGACGGGCCGGATCCAGAAGATGAAGGTCAAGGTGGGAGACCGTGTCAAGGCGGGCGAGCTGATCGCCCTGGTGGACGACCGCGAGATCCGGCAGCAGATCGGCCAGCAGCAGGCGGCGTTCGTGTCGGCGCAAAACACGCTCGCCCAGGTCGAGAAGACCTACCCCGAGAGGATTCGCGAGGCGCGCGCCAACTACGATTACGCCAAGGTGAACGTGGAGCGCGAGCGCGAGCTGCTGAAACACGAGTACACGACGAAGGACTCCGTCGACAAGGCAGAGAGCCAGTTCACGGCGGCCGAAGCCGTCCTGAAACGTCTCCAGGACGAGTACAAGACGCAGCTCACCATTTCCAAATCCAACCTCGAGGAGATCCAGGCACGCCTGCGCCAGCAGGAAGTGCGGATGACCTACACGAAGATCTTCGCCCCCATCGACGGGGTCGTCTCCGACGTAACGGCCCAGGAGGGAGAAACCATCGTCGCGGGTCTCCAGGTGGCCAACCTCGTGACCGTCCTCGACCCCTCGCGGCTCGAGATGTGGATCTACGTCGACGAGACCGACATCGGCAAGGCCGTCGTCGGGCAGGATGTGGAGTTCTACGTCGACACCTTCCCGGCCAAGACCTTCAAGGGCAAGATCGAAAAGATCTACCCCCAGCCCGTCGTCAAGGAGAACATCGTGTATTACCTCTCCACGATGAAGATCTCCCCGGAAGACGCCGCCTTCCTCAAGCCCGAGATGACGACCCACGTGAGGATCATCACGGAGGAAAAGAAGGACATCCTCACGGCGCCCAACGCCGCGGTCAAGTTCGAGCGAGGCAGGCAGGTGGTCTACAAAGTCACGGGAAAGAACAAGGTCGAAAAGCTCAACGTCAAGATCGGGATCCGCGGCGAGGACAAGACGGAGATCCTCTCCGGGGCAAACGATGGCGACGTCGTTGCCACGAAGATCATCCTGCCCGTCTCCACCGACGCCCAGCAGGCGCCGCAGAAGGGGGCGATGAAGTAATGTCCACCCCCGTCTGCCTCATGGAAAACATCACCAAGAGCTTCCACGTGGGGGACCAGGATCTGCACGTCCTCAAGGGCGTCAACCTCCGGATCGAGCCGGGCGAATTCACGGCGATCATGGGCACCTCCGGTTCCGGCAAGTCCACCCTGATGAACCTCATGGGCTGCCTCGACGTGCCCACCTCGGGCCGATTTCTCCTCGCCGGCCGCGACGTGATGCAGCTCAACGACGACGAGCTCTCCGAGCTTCGCAACGAGCACATCGGGTTCGTCTTTCAGAGCTTCTACCTTCTCCCCTACGCCACGGTCCTGGAGAACGTCCTGGTGCCGACGCTCTACCGCGAAAAAAAGAAGGACCACGTCCGCGAACGGGCCATGGAGCTGCTCAAGCTCGTCGGGCTCGAGGAGCGGATAAAATTCCGCCCCACTCAGCTCTCGGGCGGCGAGCAGCAGAGAGTGGCCATCTGCAGGGCCCTCATCAACGACCCGGAGCTTCTGCTGGCCGACGAGCCCACGGGTCAGCTCGACAGCCGAACCGCCGAGGAGATCATGAGCGTTTTGACCCGCACCAACGAGCGCGGCAAGACCGTCGTCGTCATCACCCACGACGCGGACATCGCCGCTTACGCCCGGCGGACCATCCACATCCGCGATGGGATCATCAAGGAATAGATGGAACGGTTTTCCCTTCTGCTCATCCAGTCCTACGAAGCCGTCAAGGCCTTCAAGCTCAGGACCTTCTTCTGCCTCGTGAGCGTCGCCCTGGGGATCTCGGCCATCACGATCATCGTCGCCGCCACGGAGGGCGCCTACAAGAAGGCCTTCGACATCGTCGCGAGCTTCGGCCCCGACTCCGTCATGCTCATGGGCGGAAGCGAGGAGTCCCGCGCCATCGGGCAGAGGGAAAAGACGATCACCCTGGAAGACGTGGAGGCCATTCGCCAGGCCTTCCCCACGGCCTATGTCGTCGCCCCCTCGTCGTGGGTGGGAAGCGCCACCGTCTCCTACAAGGGCAACCGCTACCAGAGCCAGATCGTGGGCTCCACGAGCGATTACAGCGTTGCCTGGACGTGGCCCGTCGTCGAGGGCTCAGACTTCACCGAGGACGACATCCGGCGCTCCGCCAACGTGGGGATCATCGGTCAGGAAACGGCCCGGGAACTCTTCGGCGATCAGAGCCCGGTGGGCAAGTTCGTCCAGATCCGCAACCTTCCCGTCCAGATCGTGGGCGTGCTCTCCGAACGAGGAACGTCGCCCGGGGGCGGCAGCCTCGACAACCGGATCATCATGCCCTACACGACGGTAATGAAGAAGCTCATCAACGAGCAGCGCTACGTCCATGCCATGCGCCTGCGCTTCACCGACCTGGAAAACATCGACGGGCGTGTCGAGGAACTCAAGCGGCTTCTTCGCTACCGTCACCGGATCCCCGACGGCCAGCCCGACGACTTCAGGATCTTCACGTCCAAGGACATCGTCAAGTTCCTGGTGGCGCTGACGGGCTCCCTCGTGGTCTTTATCGGGGTCGTGGGCGTCATCTCCCTCGTCGTCGCAGGGTTCGTCCTGGCAAACCTGTTCCTGCTTTCCGTGAAGGAGCGGGTCAAGGAAATCGGGATCCGCCGCTCCGTGGGCGCCCGCAAGAAGGACATCCTGACGCAGTTTCTCACGGAGGCCGTGATGATCACGTCCGCCGGGGGCATCGTGGGGTTCGTCCTCGGCGTGATCTCGGCCCAGCTACTCACGTACGTGGCCGAATTTCCCGTGTACTTTTCCTGGAAGGCCTTCGTCATCGGTCTCGTTCTGTCCTGGGCCGTCGGGGTGGGATTCGGCCTTCACCCGGCACGGCAGGCGGCAAACCTGAAGCCGATCGAGGCGATACGGACCTAAACGCTAGAACGTGAGAAGGTGAAAGGGTGAGAACGTTGGATAGGATCACTGCCGGTTTCCTGCTCCATGCTGCCCCACCCTTCTTACCCTCTCACCCTCTTACCCTCTGCGTGATGCGGCAATTCGTGTTCAGCTCCGGCTGCCCTGACAAGAATAAAGAGATGGCTCGATGGACCTGAGACGCGTCCTGCTCAACCTGAAGATCGCGCGGCGATCCCTGGTGCAGTTCAAATGGCGCACCGCTCTTGCGGTGCTGGGCGTGTTTTTCGGCACCTTTTCCCTCATCATCGTCTCCAATCTCTCCGGATCGCTTGCCGTCAAGACCGAGCAGGAGATCGACAGCCTCGGCAAGAATCTCCTCATCGTCCGAAGCGGCATCGTGCGCCGCGTGGGGGCGGGCACGCCCCTGATGAGCCAGGCGACAACCCTCACGCCGGAGGACGCCCGGGCGATCCGGGAATCCATCCCCGCCGTTGCCGATCTGTCCGCCGCGGGGTACAAGACCTTCCCCGTCCGATACGGAAACGTCTCCCTGAAGGGGATTCTCGTCGGCGGCGTGGAGCCGAATTTCCAGGACATCCGGAACTTCCACGCCCGGGAAGGAAGCTTCATCTCCGAGCAGGACAACCTCGACCGCAACAGGGTGGCCGTCCTGGGCCGAACCGTCGTGGAGAAGCTCTTCGGCGACGAAGACCCCCTCGGGAAGAACATCCTGATCTGGCGCGTGCCCTTCCAGGTGATCGGCATCATGGAGGAGAAGGGATCGGACGTCTCCGGGGCCGATCAGGACAACCAGATCTTCGTCCCCCTGCAGACCTACCTGAAGGTCCTGGTCAACAAGACGAATGTGAGCAACATCTTCGTCCACGTCACCCGAGACGATCTCATTCCCTCGGCCAAAACCGACATGGAAGCCCTGCTGCGCAAGCGCCACAAGATCGGGCCGGGGCAGAACGACGACTTCGCCGTCATCGACATGAAGGACGTCATGGCCCTCAAGGCGCAGGCCATGGATCTCATCACGGTGCTCGGGAGGATCGCCGCGGCGGTCTCCTTCATCATCGGCGGCCTCGGCATCCTCTCGATCATGATCCTCATCGTCAACGAGCGGAAGCTCGAGATCGGGATCCGCCGCGCCGTCGGGTCGCGCAAGCGGGACATCGTGCTGCAGTTCCTGATCGAGTCCTCCATCATCTCGCTTGCGGGCGGCATGATCGGCGTCTTCTCGGGGGCCCTCATCAGCGTCATCCTGCTGGGCGTCTTGAAATACCCCTTCACGATTTCCCTCGCGGGCCTCGCCATCGCCTTCACGGCCTCCGTCCTCGTCGGGGTTTTGGCGGGCATCTACCCGTCCAAGAAGGCCACCCAGTTCGAGCCCGTGGACATCCTGCGCACGTAGCCTCCGGCCCTCGATTTTCATGGACAATTCTTCGCGAAGGAATTATCCTTCGGGCCCTCTGAAAAAATGGAACCTGGGAAGTTTTGAAGCCAAGAAGCTTGGAGAAAGACCATGGCGGAAATCAAAAGTACCATCGACTTGATCATGGAGCGCACGAAAAACCTCTCCGCAAGCGCGGAAGAGCGCGAGGCCTGGCACCGGCAGGAGCTTGAAAAGCACATCCGGAGCCTCATCCAGCGGCTCCTGGACTACAGCCTCACTCTCGATGACGTCAAGGACGAGTTGGAAAAGGAAAAGAAGAACGGCCGCGCCGCGGAAGCCATGGAATACCTGAAGAGCGCCCTGGCCGCGCATGTCGACCCCGATGCGGACAACGAGCGGCTCTTCCGGATCGCCAACGAGCTTGCCGGAACGCCCGAGAAGCGGCTTCAGGACACCCTTCGGTCCTGCCAGGCGGAGTTTTTCGCCAGGAAGACCGTCCTGGCGGAGCGGCAACGAGGGGAGCTGGAATCGGCGGGGATCATGGGTTCGGCTGTCCTGCCCAACCCCGAGGCAGACCCGCAGTGGAAAGCGCAGAGGGAGCAGATGCAGGCTGCCTGCTCGAAGCGCTTCCACGGGGTCATAAATAGTTGAACCAGAAATCCTTGATCATCTTGAAGTTCTTCCTGACGTTTTCGCGCCCGGTCACCACGTCCCCGTGACCCGGGCAGAGGACCTCCACGTCGAGCTCCGCCAGCCTCGTGATGCTCTCCTTGAGCTGCCTGCCCGACCCGCCGGGCAGGTCCGTCCTTCCGATGCTCTGGCTGAAGACCACGTCCCCCGTGAAGAGCGCCTTCTTCTCCGGCCAGTACAGGCAGACCGAGCCCGGGGAATGGCCCGGCGTCAGGAGCACCTGAAAGGCCCTGTCCCCGATCGCCAGTTCGCCCTCCTGGAGAAAGAACGCCGGCAGGGGAAAATCCGTGCGGGAGCCCAGGTACTTCATGACGAACTCGTAGTCGATGCGGCTCATGGCCCACCGGGTGGAGGGACCGAAGGACCCCACCGTCTCGAGATGATCGGGATGCCCGTGGGTGACCAGGACGGCGTCGATCTGCTCCGGGCTGATGCCGATCCGCTCCAGGCCCCTGCGGACGTGCTGGAAGAGGTGACGGTGTCCCGGGTCGATGAGGATTTTCTTCGTTCCGTCGACGAAGAAGCTGTTGCAGTTGTTCTCGGTCGTGCTCTGCCAGAGGAACCCGTAGAGGCCGTCAATAATTTTCATGGCTGCTTCCTTTCTTCTCCCTGGCTTGCCGGGAAGCAAGGCCCCAACGCATAGCAGTACGAAGTTAGGAGTGGACGAAAGATTATTCTGATCCGCTCTTCCTGGTTCACTGGCGTGACGTCCCCGGGATCGGACAGCCCCCTACACCTGACGTATGAGCTGCAAGATATTCCGGTTGACGACGTTCTCGAAATCCTCCTCCTTCAGCCCCAGGCTTCTGACCTTTGAAAGCTCGCTCGAGGGAATGCCGAAGGGGAAGTCGCTGCCGAAGAGCAGCTTGCGGCTGCCGTAACGCTTCAGGAACTGCCCCATCTCCCGGGTCGACGCAAGGGCCGTGTCGGCGTAGACCGTGTCGGCGTCCCACACGCCCGCCTCGAAGAGCGCGTCGAATCCGCCGTTGAGGCCCCCGAGATGAGGAATGATGACCGGGGTGCGCCCGGCCACCCGCTCGATGAAATAGAGGGTGTTCCGGAAGGACTCCTCCAGGACGACGGGAAGCCGCAGCCGGTAGATCTCTTCCAGGAACGCCTCGCACGCCGGGTCGTCATAGTGGTAGACCGGCTCGTACTCGTGGCGGTGCCACTTGATCCCCCGGTAGCCCTTCTTCAGCTCGCCCTTTCGGAAATCGTTCCAGACGAAGTAGTACGCGTGGATGTCGGGGTCCCGCTGCTGGATCTCGAGGAGGTACTCGTTGGCCAGCTGCCGGCAGGCAACCCAGCGGGCGTTGTCCTCGAAGTCGGCGTCGTACCGGTCGTAAATGTCCTCCACGGGGGGATAGAGGCAGGCCCCCTGGATGCCCGCCCGGTCCAGGTAGGCCCGGATCAATTCGATGGGCTGATCCGAATTCTGGATTCCGCAGTGCATGTGGGAGTCGATGATCTTCATGGTCCCGTCATGCTTTCTGTGCTGCCATGAGCGCCCTGACGCGCTCCAGGTCCGCCGGGGTGTCCACCTCGATGGAGTCGAACTCCGTCTCCACCACCTTGATCCGGTGCCCGTGCTCCAGGGCCCGGAGCTGCTCCAGGGCCTCCAGCTTCTCCAGCGCCCCCTGGGGGAGTTTCGTGAAGGCAATCAGGAAGGACTTCCGGTAGGCGTAGATGCCGTGATGCTTCCAGTAGTCGGCCTTGCGGCCCCGGTCCCGCACGAAGGGGATCGTGGAACGCGAGAAGTACAGGGCAAAGTGGTCCTTGTCGAAGACGACCTTGACGGCATTGGGGTCGGTCAGCTCCTCGTCCCTGCGGATCCGGTAGATCAGCGTCGAGAATTCCACCGTCGTATCCTCGAGGAGCGGCTGCACGACTTCGTCGATCTGGGCGGGCTCGAAGGTAGGCTGGTCGCCCTGGATGTTGACGACGATGTCCGTGTCTGCCAGGCCCAGCGTGTCCACCGCCTCGGCGATGCGGTCCGTGCCCGAGGGGTGATCCACCGAGGTGAGGATGGCCCGCCCGCCGAATTTCTCCACGGCCTCGAAGATCCGCCTGTCGTCCGTGGCCACTGCGGCCATCGAGGCGGTCTTCGATTTCAATACCCGTTCGTAGACGTGCTGGATCATGGGCTTGCCGAGGACATCGGCCAGCGGCTTCCCCATGAACCGCGACGACTGATACCGCGACGGGATGATGACAACGACCTTCATGTCTTCCGCTCTCTTGGAAGTTTGTAAGCCTGGCGCGCGTGAGCGGGATTCTTCCGGCGAATAGACGGTTTTCGACCGCTCTGATTTTCTGTCCGGCTGTTCAAAAACGGCCAGATGCAAGGCGCCTGACGTCCTGAGGAGTGAGGCGTACTGAGCCGTACGTTGAACGACGAAGGACAAAGGCAACGAAGGAGATGGTCGTTTTTCAACAGTCGGCTACGGTTGCTTCACTGCAGGCGCAGTAACTCGCCCTGCGGGCTCAAACAGTTTGCGCTGCGGACGTTTCGCTTCGCGAAGAGCGGTTAACGACCGGGGGTGCATCCCGCGAGGGGGCACGATCATGACATGCTCTTCCTTGCCGGGGAGCAACCGTCGGTTGCGTTGCGACAAAACGCGTCTAACTTCACGCTCCAGAATCCCGCTCAATCGCTCATTGGAAAATACTGGGCAGCCGCCCCTCTTCGCATGCCAGGCTGCCTCTCAGAGGTACGGATCAGCCTGCTGCAGATGCCCCTTCACATAATCCTCGATGGCGTCCTCGAGCGAGCGGCACCTGATCGGGCATCCTGCCTTGCGCAGCTTGTCCATCTTCGCCTCCGTGACGTACTGGTACTGGTCGCGGATCTCGAGGGGCATGTCGATGTATTCGATGCTGGGCTTCACGCCCGAGGCCTTGAACACGGCCGTCACCAGATCGTTCCACGTGCGGGCCTTTCCCGTGCCGAGGTTGAAGATCCCCCTGGCCTTCGGGTTATTCAGCAGCCACCACATCACCTCGACGCAGTCCTTCACGTAGACGAAGTCGCGGACCTGCTCGCCGTGGCCGAAGCCCTTCCGGTGGGACTTGAAGAGCCGCACCTTTCCCGTCTGCCGGATCTGTCCGAAGGACTTGTGCACGACGCTGCGCATCTCGCCCTTGTGGTACTCGTTGGGCCCGAAGACGTTGAAGAACTTGATCCCCGTGACCTTGCCCAGGAGCTTGTTGCGCATGACCCAGAGGTCGAAGAGCTGCTTCGAGTAGCCGTACATGTTGATGGGCTGCAGCTTCGGCGTCGTCCGGTCGTCGTCGGTAAACCCGAGGGACCCGTCGCCGTAGGTCGCTGCGCTCGATGCGTAGAGGAATGGGATCTTCTTCGAGACGGCCCACTTCGCCAGCGCGCAGCTGTAATGGAAGTTGTTCTCCATGAGGTAGTCGGCGTCGCGCTCCGTCGTCGACGAGCAGGCCCCCATGTGGATGACGGCCTTGGCTTTGAAAGGAAGCGTGCCCTCGCAGAGCATCTCGTAGAAGGCGTCCTTGTGGACGAAGTCGGCGTAGCGCTTCTTGACGAGGTTCTTCCACTTGTCCGTGGTGCCCAGCGCATCGACGATCAGGATGTCGTCGATGCCCTCCTGGTTGAGTTTCCAGACGACCGCGCTGCCGATGAAACCGGCCCCGCCGGTGACGATGTACATGCTTTTCTCCTGGTTCGCATGCCGCTTCGCAGCGGGCGAAGGGCATACGGCTTAGGGCTGAAGGCAATCCATAATTTTCTTCAGATCACTTTTGCGGCCTTCTGCGCCGCCTCGGCAATCTGCTCGACGCGGCCGGCGGGCATCCGGATCGGGATGATCATGAACAACGTCCGCGACATGAGGTCCTCCGCCTTCGGGTAGAGCTCGCGGCCGTACTCCGCCTTCCCCATGTAGGACGGATCCATGAACGGGTACTTCTTCGAGTTCACGGTGCTCTTCGAGAGGAAGTGCTCCCAGTTGGGCAGGTAGTGCCAGAAGTTTTCGTAGAAGTAGATGAAGTCGACGCCCTGCGCGGACATGGCCTTCTGGAAGGCCTTTGTGGCCGCCGCCGACGGGAGGTTGAATCCGATGAAGGTGCCCGTGTCGCCCTGCGGGTCGGGGATGTTCCGGAAACCGATGCCGGGGACCACGCTCAGGGCCTTGCGCACGGCAGCCTTGTTCTTCAGCTGCTCGGCGACGATCATGTCGAGCTTGCGGAGCTGGGCAAGTCCCAGGGCGCCCTGGAGCTCGTTCATGCGATAATTGACGCCGAGAATGAACCGGCCCTCGAGGGCGCGGGGCACCTTCGGGTTGTGGTCGTGGCCGTGGTCGTGGTACCAGTCGGCGCGGAGGTAAAGGTTTTTGTCATTCGTGATGACCATCCCGCCCTCGCCCGTCGTCATGGTCTTGTAGAAATCGAAGCTGAGGATCCCCATGTCGCCGAAGGTTCCCAGCTTTTTCCCGTGGAAGCTTCCGCCCGCGCTCTGGGCGTTGTCCTCGAGCACCTTCAGGTTGTGCTTCCTGGCGACCTCCATGATCCGGTCGATGTTTGCCGGCGCCCCGCACATGTGGACGGGGATGACGGCCTTCGTGTAGGGCGTCAGCCGCTTCTCGACGCTCTCGGGGTCCAGGTTCAGGCTCTCGTCGATGTCCCCCGTGATCGGGATCGCGCCGACGGCGAGAACGGCCTCGTAGGTGGCATTGAACGTGAACGGCGGCACGATCACCTCGTCGCCGGGCCCGACATCCATCGCAGCCAATGCGACGATGAGGGCGGCCGTCCCCGATGTCACACCGAGCGTGTGGGCGGCCCCGAGATACCTGGCGAACTCCTGCTCGAACTGCTGGACCTTGAATACGCCCTTCCGCTCCTTGTCAAACCCGTATCGCATCAGGATGCCCGTCTCCATGACTTCCAGGACTTCCTTCAATTCCTCTTTTCCGAATAGTTCTGAACCGGCCATTTCTTGCTGCCTCCAGTTTCAAATGGTTGTGTTTGGCTATAACGAAGGAAGGGGATGACTCCCCCTCACCCCGACCCTCTCCCGCGTAGGGGAGAGGGAGATTGCGGTAACGTTCCTTATAAGGCCGTGCGGTAGATCGCGATGGCGTCCTCGAGGGTCACCTTGCGGGGGTTGTTCTCCAGCGGCCGCGCGACCGTCATAGCCACCCGCGCCATCTCGGGGAAGTCCTCCTCGGGGATCCCGAGCTCCCCGAGCCCCGTGGCGATGCCGCAGTCCTCGATGAGGACGTCGACGGCCTCCACGGCCAGCATGGCCGCGTCACGCACGGAGAGTCCTTCCGTGTTTTCCCCCATGACCTCGGCCACGACGGCGAACTTCTCCAGGGCCCCCGGCAGGTTGTACTCCATGATGCGGGGGAGCATCAGCGTGTTGGCAACACCGTGGGAGATCCCGTACTTGCCGCCCAGGGGATAGGACAGGGAGTGGGCCGCGCCGACACCGGCGTTTGCCAGACCGATTCCCGCATAGAGGCTTCCCAGCATCTGGCCCTCGCGGGCCTCGAGATCCTTGCCGTTGTGGACGCAGGTCCTCAGGTTTTCCGCGATCAGCCCGATGGCCTCCAGGGAGAACATCTCGCTTGCGGGACTGGCGATCACCGACGTGTAGGACTCAATGGCGTGGCACAGCGCGTCCATGCCGGAGGCGGCCGTCGGCTGGGGCGGCAGGCTCACGGTCAGCTCCGGGTCGAGCAGCGCCAGATCGGGATACATGAAAACGCTGTTCATCCCCTCTTTCTTCCGCAGATCATGGCGTACGAAGACGGCCGTGAAGGTCACCTCGCTTCCCGTGCCTGCCGTCGTGGGAACCATGATCGTCGGCATCCCCGGGCCGGGAACCTTGTTGAGACCCAAAAAGTCTTTTGCCTGGGCCCCGTGGGCGGCCACGACGGCCACGGCCTTGGCCACGTCCATGGCGCTCCCGCCCCCGATCCCGATGACGATGTCGCACTTGCCCTTCAGGGCGAGCTTGGCCCCCTCGTCGGCCTGTTCGAGGGGCGGCTCCGGCAGCACCTTGTCGTACAGGACTGCCTTCATCCCTTCCCGTTCGAACATCTCGAGGATCTTGTCGCGCATCCCCAGCTTTGCCAGGTTGCCGTCTATGGCGATAAAGGGCTTCTTGGCCCTCAGGTCCCGCACCTGGCCGACAAGCCCGGAAAAGGAGCCGCAGCCGAAGACGATTTTTTTCGCTCCCGTGAAGGAAAAGGTTTTCTGCATGGTACGATCCTCCTGCAACCCCCTTTTATGCTTATGGAATTCCCGAGGGCGCTTCGGTGAAGAATGGCGCAGACCACCCCTGAAAGTCAAGGATTTTGTTTCCCGCAGAACCAGTCGAGCTGACGGCAGAACCCCCGGATGATCTTCACCTCCCGCGATCGCAGCTGCACCCGCGAGAGGAAGCGGCGGATGCTCGTCATCCAGTACTCGGGGTTCTGCGGGTTGATGAACCCGATGCGGAGGCTCACCTCCTTGATGTGCTCGTACATCCCCTCGAGTTCCCCCGACGAGGCGAGCCTCGGCGCGAAGGTCTTTTTCTCGGAGGCGGCCGTGAAAATCTCGTAGCACAGGATCATGACGGCATGGGACAGGTTGATGGACCGGAAACGCTCCGAGACCGGGATGTGAACGAGCAGGTGCCCGTAACGGAGTTCGTCGTTGGTCAGCCCCGCGTCCTCGGCCCCGAACAGGAGGGCGACGCGGTTCTTCTGCGAGATCTCCACCAGCTTCGCCGCGGCTTCTCGCGGCGTCTGGAAGGCGGGCCTGGCGCGGCCCACCCGGGCCGTCGTCGCCACGATGTACTGAAACCCCGACAGGGCCTTTGCCAGGTCGCGATCGTATCGGATCCGGTCCACCACGTCGGCGGCCAGATGGGTCGACATCTGGCGGATTTTCTCTTCCTCGTACTCGGCCTCGCCGACAACCAGGATGTTCTCGACACCCATATTCTTGGCGCAGCGGGCCACGGAACCGATGTTGCCCGGATATTTGGGCCTGTTCAGGACGACGGTGACGTTGTCCAGGAGGACGTGAGCGGCCATGCATCGAACCTCGCAGAAAGGTGGCGCGAGTGTACCATAGTTCCGGGGGCCGATTCCTTTTTTTTCGTTGCCTCGCCCGGCCCTGTCTGGTAATCGGAAATTGGCTTATGGCTAAGGGCTCAAGGCAAATGGCAAAAGAAGGGGATTTTCGCAAGATCCTGGTCTTGGCGGCGGCAGAGATGGGCATCGATCTGCCGGGGGACCGGCTCGCCCTTCTGGAGGCCTACCGCGAGACCCTGCTGCTGTGGAACAGCAAGATGAATCTCGCCTCCCTGCAGTCCGACCTCGATTTGCCCGTGCGTCATTTCATCGACTCGCTCACCCTGCTCCCCCACCTGCCCCCCGGGCCCGGGAGTCTGCTCGACATCGGCTCCGGTGCCGGATTTCCGGCGATCCCGATCAGGATTTTTCGCAACGACCTCCATGTCACCCTGCTGGAAGCCTCCCGCAAGAAATGCTCGTTCCTCAAGGAACTCTCCCGCAGGCTTGGCCTGCAGGACGTGACCGTTCTCAACTCCCGCCTGGAAGAGCTGTTGAAACAGCCCCAGAGACCCGCCTATGATGTCATTACGTCCAGGGCGACCCTCAAGCTGCCCGAGCTTGTCCAGAAGGGTCTCCCCCTGTTGAAAAAAGGGGGACTCCTTGCGGCCATGAAGGGTCCCGGTCTCGATGAGGAGATTGCCGCCCTGGAATCGGTAAAAACGGTAGATTTCCGGGTGGTTGCAAATATTGCACTCTCTCTTCCCCTGACCGGCGACCGCCGTCAGCTCGTGCTTGTGGATAAACCCTCCTGAACCGGCAAATCACAGAAGCATAAATGATTGATTTCTCAAGTTAATTTTGTTTTCCGTCCCCGCCAAAAATTCCTTTGAAAAACCCCTTTTTTGTGCTAGCATCGACCAATTTCATCCAACCGGCAAAACATCCTGTTTCTGCGATACAGCATGCGAAAAATTATATGTATTGCCAATCAGAAGGGAGGGGTCGGAAAGACCACGACAGCCATCAATCTGTCCTCGTCCCTCGCCACGGCGGAGAAAAGAGTCCTGCTCATCGACGGAGACCCCCAGGGCAATACAACGAGCGGGATGGGAATAGACAAGGCATCGATTGAAAACAGGAATCTTTACCATGCCCTCATCGGGCGATGCAGCCTCGAGGAAGTCATCGTCAAGACCCAGATCCCGACGCTCGACGTGGCCCCCTCGAACCAGGACCTCGTCGGCGTGGAAATCGAGTTCGTGTCCCTCGAGGAGCGGGAAAAGAAGCTCAGGGCCCTGCTGGCCGGACTGCAGACACCCTATGACTACTGTATCATCGACTGCCCGCCGTCACTGGGCTTTCTGACGCTCAACGCGCTCGTGGCGTCGGACTACGTGATCATCCCGCTGCAGTGCGAGTATTTTGCCCTCGAGGGGCTCGCGCACCTGTTGAACACGGTCAAGCTCGTACGCTCCAGGATGAACCCGTCGCTTTCCCTCGGCGGGATCCTGCTCACCATGTTCGACGTTCGAAACCGTCTTTCTCACAGGGTCGTCGAGGAAGTGCGAAACCACTTCGGCGGCAAGGTGTTCAAAACGGTCATTCCGCGCAATGTCCGGATCTCGGAGAGCCCCAGCCACGGGCTCCCGATCATTCTCTACGACGTGAAGTCCCGCGGGGCCGTGGCCTACATGGATCTGGCCCACGAAATCCTCTACGACGGGAGAGCTTAGGATGATCAAGAAGAACTCGCTTGGAAAAGGCCTCGGCGCCATGTTTCCGGACCTTCTCGAGAAGATCGGGGACAAGCCGGTCCTGATGACCTGCGCCATCGAGGAGCTGGTTCCGAACCGCTACCAGGCGAGGAAGGACTTCGATCCCCAGGAGCACAAGAGCCTCGTCACCTCCATCCGTGAGAGCGGGATCATCCAGCCGATCGTGGCAAGAAAGTTCGACGGCGGCTACGAGATCATCGCCGGGGAGCGGCGCTGGCGGGCCGCCCAGGAGGCCGGCCTCAAGAGCGTGCCGGTCATCGTGCGGGACGCAGCCGACCAGGATGCCGCCATTTTCTCGCTCATCGAAAACCTCCTGAGAGCCAATCTCAACCCTCTCGAGGAGGCCGAGGCGTTTCACCGGCTCATCCACGAGTTCGGCCTGTCCCACGAGGCCCTGTCCACAACCGTCGGCAAGGACCGATCCACGGTGACCAACGCCCTTCGGCTGCTGAAGCTGCCGAAGGAAATCCGCGATGCCATTTCGAGAAAAACCCTCTCGGCGGGCCACGCAAGGGCCATTCTCGCGCTTGAAACGGTAGAAGAACAGAACCGTCTCTTCAAGACGATCCTCTCCAAGGGCCTCAACGTGAGGGAAGCCGAGGCGTTTGCGCGGGGAAAAAAGAAGGCAAAGCCCGCCGCGAAGACACCCGGCCACGACGAGCATCTGGCAGAGCTGGAGAAGCGTCTTGCCAGGCGGCTCATGACAAGGGTTCACATCCACACCAGGAAGCGGGGAGGAGCCATCGAAATCCGTTTCGGCTCCGCCGATGAGCTCGACCGGTTGCTCGACGTCCTGCTGAGGTCATGAAAAAAGCTGAGGAAACACTGTACGTCAGTTTTTCCCTGAATCATTGCAAATTGATGGAACCGGGAGAGTTCTTTAGTTCCAGATATCAACAAATGTTTACACACTGTTTATAGGGAAGGGAAAAATTGCAATACTTCTGGAATAAAAGCGTTGATATCATAAAAGAAAAGGTGACGAAGCAAAATTTCGACACCTGGATCAGCCCCGTGAGAATCCTTTCTCTGGAGGCCTCCGGAGTCGAGCTCTCGGTCCCGAACCGCTTTTTCAGGGACTGGCTGACGGACCATTTCATGGATATCATCAAGGAGTCGGTGTCTTCTGTGGCCGGGGTTCCCATGACCGTCCGTTTCAACATCGACAAGGTCCCCATCCAGGGCAAGCCCGCCGTTTCAGAGCCCGTTCCCGCAGAGCGACTGAAAAGCCTCGAACAGACGGAAATCACGAACAAGATTCACCCGTCACTCAACCCGAATTACAACTTCGAGCGTTTCGTCGTCGGTCCCAGCAACCAGTTCGCTCATGCTGCGGCGGTCGCTGTCGCGGAGGCGCCAGCGAAGAACTACAACCCGCTGTTCATCTATGGCGGGGTTGGACTCGGCAAGACGCATCTCCTGAACGCCATCGGCCTCCACACGTTCAGGCTCATACCCTCGGCCAACATCCTCTACGTCTCGGCCGAGGAGTTCATGAATGAGATGATCAACTCGATCCGTTACGACAAGATGCAGAAATTCAGGGAGAAATACAGGAACATAGACTCCCTGCTCATCGACGACATCCAGTTCATTGCCGGAAAGGAAAGGACCCAGGAGGAGTTTTTCCACACCTTCAACACGCTGCACGATTCGGGCAAGCAGATCGTCGTGACGAGCGACAAGTTCCCGAAGGACATTCCGAATCTGGAAGGGCGTCTCCGTTCACGGTTCGAGTGGGGTCTCATCGCGGACATACAGCCTCCCGAAATCGAAACGAAGGTTGCCATCGTAGACAAGAAGGCGCAGGAAAACAACATTTCCCTTCCCAAGAATGTGGCGTACTATATCGCCTCGAAGGCGGAGTCGAACATTCGCGAACTTGAGGGATTCATCATCCGCATCGGCGCCTACGCGTCGCTGACGGGGCGGGAAATTGACATGGATCTCGTCAAGGAAGTGCTGAAAAAATTCTTCAAACAGGGCGAAAAGCCCGAGGTGACCGTCGACGAGATCATGAAAACGGTGGCTGCAAAATTCAACATCAGAATCGCGGATTTGAAATCGCAGAAAAAGAACAAGAACCTCGTGATCCCCCGGCAGATTGCCATGTATCTTGCAAGAAGGCTCACCTCCCATTCGTTCCCGGATATCGGTGCGAAGATAGGCGGGAAGGATCACTCGACGGTCATTTACGCAAACAACAAGATCAAGGACCTTTTGGAAAAGGATCCGAAGATCGAGGTCGTTGTTCGGGAAATTGAAGAGAGTCTCAACAGGCACTGACAGGGATGTCAACGGTCGATCTACAGGGAACATCGAGGCAATCCGGTGTTTGGAAACGGGAATCGAAGTTGTTCACATATGAACAGACCCTATTACGAGTAATCCTGTCTTTCCTCTTTTTGTTATTAAGTTAGAGTAAATAGGACCTGTGGGATGTGTGGAAAGAGCGGGAATGGGACAGGCCTTGAGGTGAGCCACCGAAAACAAGTGATGGAAAGGAAACGGGCTTATGGAATTCAGTGTGAAGCGTGACGTTTTCCTGGGCGGTGTTCAGAGGACTCTGGGTATTGTGGACAGGCGCACGTCGATGCCGGTGCTGAACAATGTTCTCATCCGGGCCGAGTCCGAACGGATCCGCATCGTGGCGACGGACCGGGAAATCGGTCTCATTGCGGACTACGAGGCGAAGGTCATCAAGGACGGCGAGATCACGCTTCCGGCCCGCAAGCTCTACGAGATGATCCGGGAAATCCAGGGCGAGGAGGTTCTCTTCAAGAAAGAGGATTCGAACTGGGTGGCGATCACTTGCGGGAAGGTCAACTTCCGGGTTCCCGGCATCCCGGCGGAGGAATTTCCGAAGATCATGGACGACGAGGAAGTTGGGTTCATCCGAATCGACGGGGCCATGATCAGCGACATGATCAAGAAGACCTACTTCGCCATGTCCACCGACGAATCGCGGGTCAACCTCAACGGGGTCTACCTGAAGGCGGAACAGGAGCCGTCGGGAGGGGTTATCATGCGCATGGTGGCGACCGACGGACACCGCCTCTCCATCGTGGGCGCCGACCCGAAGGTGGAGCAGGTCATGGAACTCGACAAGGGAATGATCATCCCCCGGAAAGGAATCACCGAAATCCGGCGTCTTGTCGAGGACAAGGAAGGCTCCGTCGAGATCGGGGTGAAGAAGGGGATGTGCGTGCTGAAGAAGGACGGCATCATCCTGAAAGTGAGCCTCATCGACGCCGAGTTCCCCGATTACAAGCGCGTCGTCCCGAAGGACAAGGGCACCGTGGTCGAACTGGAACGCGCGGCGGTTCTCCACGCGCTTCGCAGGATGAGCGTCATGGCCAGCGAGCGCTACAACGGCGTCCGGATCAAATTGCTGACGGACAAGATGGTCTTCAACTCCATCAACCCCGATGTGGGCGAGGCCAGCGAGGAAGTGGAGATCCAGTACCAGGAAGGCGACGTCGAGGTGGGTTTCAACGTCCGTTACCTCCTGGAGGCCATCGAGGCCGTCGACGAGGAAAAGTTCACCCTGGAGATCCGCAGCGGCCTCAGGCCCGCCATGGTCAGGCCGGCGCAGGATCCGAGCTACATGTGCATCGTCATGCCATTAAAGATTTAGCAGCAAGCCGCAAGCAACAAGGCAAAGAAGGAGTCGTGAATAGTCAACATGTCTGAAACCTACAGCGCTGACAGCATCAAGGTATTGAACGGTCTCGAGGCGGTCCGCAAGCGGCCCGCCATGTATATCGGAAGCACCAGCAAGGATGGCCTCCACCACCTGGTCTATGAGGTCGTCGACAACAGCGTCGACGAGGCCTCCGCCGGCTTCTGCGACGCCATCGTCGTCAAGATCCGCGTCGACAACAGCATCCAGGTCGACGACAACGGGCGCGGAATCCCCGTGGACATGCACAAGACGGAAGGGGTCTCCGCCGCCGAGGTCGTCATGACGAAACTGCACGCCGGCGGCAAGTTCGACCGCGAAAGCTACAAGATCTCCGGCGGCCTTCACGGCGTGGGCGTCTCCGTGGTCAACGCCCTGTCGAGCCACCTCGAGCTGGAGGTGCGGCGCGAGGGGAAGGTATACCGGCAGTCCTACGAGCGGGGCGTGCCGACCGCGCCGCTCAAGGAAGTGGGCAAGACGAGGGGCAAGGGCACGACGGTCACCTTCCTGCCCGACCCGGAGGTTTTCGAGGAGACGGAGTTCAGCTTCGACGTACTCTCGAACCGCATGCGGGAGCTGGCCTTCCTGAACAAGGGAATCCGCATCACCCTCATCGACGAGCGCAGCGACGAGAAGGCCGAGTTCTACTACCAGGGCGGCATCGTCTCCTTCGTCGAGTTCATCAACAAGAACAAGGGCGTCCTCCACAAGAAGCCCATCTACATCGAGGGCGAGAAGGAGGACTGCATCGCCGAGGTGGCCATCCAGTACAACGACACCTACGGCGAGAACGTCTTTTCCTACGCCAACAGCATCAACACCACCGAGGGCGGCACCCACATGAGCGGGTTCCGCTCATCGCTGACGCGCGCGATCAACAACTACGCCATGCAGAACGGCTTCCTGAAAAACGGGAAGGATTCGATCAAGGGCGAGGACGTGCGCGAAGGCCTGGCTGCCGTCATCAGCGTGAAGATCCGCGAGCCCCAGTTCGAGGGCCAGACCAAGACCAAGCTCGGCAACAGCGAGGTGAAGGGTCTCGTCGAGGGGATTGTCTACGACAAGCTCACCGCCTACCTCGAGGAGCACCCGCCCGTGGCGCGGGCGATCATCGGCAAGGCCCTCGACGCCTCCCGGGCCCGCGAGGCGGCCCGGCGCGCCAAGGAACTCACCCGCCGCAAGAGCGCCCTCGAGGTCTCGACCCTGCCCGGCAAGCTCGCCGACTGCCAGGAGAAGGACCCCGCCGCAAGCGAGCTGTACCTCGTCGAGGGCGACTCCGCAGGCGGCTCCGCCAAGCAGGGACGCGACCGCCGCAACCAGGCCATCCTGCCCTTGCGCGGAAAGGTCCTCAACGTGGAGAAGGCCCGCTTCGACAAGATCCTCCAGAACGAGGAGATCAAGGTCATCGTCACGGCCCTCGGCGTGGGGATCGGAAGCAGCGACGACGAGGACGACATCGACGTCTCCCGGCTGCGCTACCACAAGGTCATCATCATGACCGACGCCGACATCGACGGCTCGCACATCCGCACCCTGCTGCTCACCTTCTTCTTCCGCAAGATGAAAAAGCTCGTGGAGCGCGGCTTCCTCTACATCGCCCAGCCGCCGCTCTACAAGATCGGCGACAAGAAGCGCGAGCTCTACATCAGCACCGACGAGGAGATGAAGAAGTTCATCCTCGAAAACGGCGTGAGCCGGATCCGCGTGGGCTCCGGCAACGGGAACGCCCTGACGGGCAACCGCCTGGCCACCCTGATCCAGCGGGCCATGCGGCTCGACACGATCCTGCAGAAGTTCGACAAGGAAGAGAAGAACCGCGACGTCATGCACGTGCTGGCGGCGGACCCCTCCTTCACGGCCGCCGATTTCGGCTCCCAGCTTGCCATCGAGACCGTGGGAAAGCGCGTGGCCCGGCTGCTGGGCGAGCAGGTCGTCAACGTCGCATCGGACTTCAACCTCGAGCACGGCGGCTACAACCTCGTCTTCACGATCCGCCGCGACGGCCTCGAGCTGAACACGGTCATCGACGGGGACATCTTCGCATCGCCGAAGTTCATCGAGGCGAGAAACCTGCTGTCCCAGCTCAAGGCCCTGGGCGAGCCCCCTTTTACGGTCTTCATCGACGACGACGAGGAGAAGGACAGCCGGCAGTTCGAAAGCCTGCAGGCCCTCACGGAGTTCGTCATGAACCTGGGCAAGAAGGGGCTCACCATCCAGCGCTACAAGGGTCTCGGCGAGATGAACCCCGACCAGCTCTGGGAGACCACCATGAACCCCGAGAAGCGCACCCTGCTGCAGGTGAAGGTGGAGGACGCCCTCGCGGCAGACGAGATCTTCACGACGCTGATGGGCGACCAGGTGGAGCCGCGCAAGGAGTTCATCTACAAGAACGCCCAGTATGTCTCCAACCTGGATATCTAGGCGACCCGGTGACCGGCGGCGCGTCCGGCCAACGGAGAAGGTAAGAAGGTGAGAGGGTAAGAACGTTGGATGAGTCGGTGGCCGAAGTCATGCCCCCCGCTTCTCCAACCTTCTCACCTTCGTACCCTCTTACCCTCTATCCGTCAGGGGGCCTTGCACCCGGGCATTTTTGACCAGCCCGAAAAAGAGGAGTGACACGAATCTGCCGGACGGCAGATCATCCTTTCAGCTCCCCCCACGGAAGGGGGGAATTTTGTTTCCCGAAGGAGAGTCTTTTTTCATGGAGCTCTATCAGAAGAACATCCCGGTGAACATCGAAGACGAGATGAAGAAGTCCTACATGGACTACGCCATGAGCGTCATCATCGGGCGGGCCATACCGGACGTGCGCGACGGGCTCAAGCCCGTCCACCGGCGCGCGCTGTTCGCCATGCACGAGATGGGCAACCGCTGGAACCGGCCCTACAAGAAGTCGGCCCGCATCGTCGGCGACATCATCGGTAAGTATCACCCCCACGGCGATTCCGCCGCCTACGACACGATCGTGCGCATGGCGCAGGACTTCTCGCTTCGCTACCCGCTCGTCGACGGCCAGGGCAATTTCGGCTCCATCGACGGCGACCCGCCGGCGGCCATGCGATACACGGAGATCCGGATGTCCCGGATCGCCGAGGAGCTGCTGGAGGACCTCGAGAAGAACACCGTCGACTTCGCTCCCAACTACGACGGCTCCATGGAGGAGCCCGTGGTGCTGCCCTCGAGGCTGCCCATGCTGTTGCTGAACGGCACCTCGGGCATCGCCGTCGGTGTCGCCACCAACATCCCGCCCCACAACCTGGGCGAGATCGTCGACGGCACGGTGGCCCTCATCCGCAACCCGGAGATCCCCGTCGAGGGGCTCATGAAGCACATCCAGGGGCCCGACTTCCCCACGGCCGGCTTCATCAACGGCCGCGACGGGATCCTGTCGGCCTACCGCACGGGCCGGGGCACCGTGCGCATCCGCGCGCGGGCCATGGTGGAGCGCGCCAACCGCACCGACCGGGAGAGCATCGTCATCACCCAGCTGCCCTACCTCGTGAACAAGGCGAGCCTCATCGAGAAGATCTCGGACCTCGTCAAGGAGCGCAAGATCGAGGGCATCGCCGACCTGCGCGACGAGTCGGACCGCGACGGGATTCGCATCGTCATCGACCTCAAGCGCGACGAGGTATCGGGGGTCATCCTCAACCAGCTCTTCAAGCACACCCAGATGGAGAGCTCCTTCGGGATCAGCATGCTCGCCATCGACGCCGGCCAGCCGCGCGTCATGAACCTCAAGGATGTGCTCCAGCGCTTTGTCGATTTCCGCAAGATCGTCGTCACCCGCAGGACGATCTTCGAGCTCAACAAGGCCAGCGAGCGGGCCCACATCCTGGCAGGGCTCATCACGGCCCTGGACAACATCGACGCCGTCGTGGCCCTGATCAAGGCCTCCGAGACCCCTCAGGCGGCGGCCGAAGGGCTCATGACGAAGTTCGGTCTCTCCGAGGCGCAGGCCAAGGCGATTCTGGAGATGCGCCTGCAGCGGCTCACGGGGCTCGAACGCGGGAAGATCCTCGCGGAGCACGCCGAGCTCACGGAACTCATCGCGAAGCTCAAGGGCGTTCTCGAGGACCCCCAGAAGGTCCTGGACATCATCGTGGAGGAGCTCCTGGACTCGAAGAAACGCTTCGGCGACGAGCGCCGCACGGAGATCGTCGAGTCGACGGAGGACATCAACATCGAGGACATGATCGTCGAGGAGGACATGGTCGTCACCGTGTCCCACCAGGGCTACATCAAGCGCAACGCCGCAAGCCTCTACCGGATCCAGCGCCGCGGCGGCAAGGGCAAGATGGGCATGACCACGAAGGAAGAGGATTTCGTGGAGCACATCTTCATCGCCTCGACGCACCACTACATCCTCATCTTCACGAACCAGGGGCGCGTCTACTGGCTCAAGGTCTACCAGATCCCGCAGGCGGGACGCGCCGCCAAGGGCAAGGCCATCGTGAACCTCGTCAACATGAACCCCGGCGAGAAGGTGGCCGCCATCCTGCCCGTGCGGGCCTTCGAGGAGAACAAGTTCGTCGTCATGGCCACGAAGAAGGGCATCATCAAGAAGACGGAGCTTTCCGCCTACTCCAACCCCCGCACCGGCGGCATCATCGCCATCAACGTCGAGGCGGGCGACGAGCTGATGGACGTCAAGCAGACCAACGGGACCCAGGAGCTCTTCATGGGCACCCGCAAGGGCATGGCCATCCGCTTCAAGGAGGAGGATGTGCGGGCCATGGGCCGGACGGCCACGGGGGTCATCGGGATCCGGATGGACGAGGACGATCACGTGGTGGGCATGGAGATCCTCACCGAGGGCAACTCCATCATGACCGTCTCCGAGCGGGGCTATGGCAAGCGCACCGAGATCGAGGAGTACCGGCTCCAGAGCCGCGGCGGCAAAGGGATCCTGAATCTCAAGACCACCCCGCGGATCGGTCTCGTCTCGGGCATCCGCCAGGTGACGGGAAACGAGGACCTGATGCTCATCAGCGACTCGGGCAACATCATCCGCATCCGCGTCGGCGAAGTCCCCGTGCTGCATCGCGTCACCCAGGGCGTCAAGCTCATCGATCTCGCGGAAGGCGAGAACTTCTCCGGCATCGCCCGGGTGGAGCGCGAAACCGAGGCGAAGAACGGGGACGATGCCGCCGAGGACGAGACGCTCTTCGACGCGGAGGACAACGGCGGCGAGGCCTGATCCCGCAGTCCGGGGCGCCTCCGATTTCGGACAGGAGTGATCGAAGATGGATTTCAAGTACCTGCAGGATTTTTTCTGGCCCGCCATCAAGGACCTGGAATCGGCGAAGAAGGCAGCCGAGCAGGGGTTCATGGCGGCCGTTCTTTACTTGATCCTTTCCTTCGGGGTCATTCTCTCCGCCCAGCCCCAGAAACTGCTGGACGTCCTCGTTGTGGCGCTCTGCGGCTACCTTGCGAAGAGGAAGCAATCCCGCATCGCGGCGGTCCTCGGGGCCCTCATGATGGCGCCGGAAGTCCTCTTCTCTTTGCAGGGAGGAGACATGCTGCGCATTCTGACGGCCGGCATCCTGATGCTGCTGTTCGTCAACTCCGTCCGGGGGACGTTTATGTACCCGCGGTACGCGAAGGCGGCTCAGCCCCGCCCGACGGTGGAAGTTCTGCCGCCGGAGCCGCCTGCGGCGGCCCCCGAGACCCAGGGGCAGGCAGGCGAAGAGCAAAAGGCCGGAAGCGGGGACGATCGGGCGAAGCCGTAAGCCGGCTCGAGCACCCCCCTTGCGCACGCAGGGCAAGGGGAAACGTCGGAAAGAAAAAAACCGCCGTATCACTCCGGCGGTTTTTTCGTCCCGGCTCAATGCGGCTGGATCTTGCCGCGAACCTTCGCCCCCGGCAGGACCGTGGAGGGTACGGTCGGCCGGCTTACCCAGTTCGTCGTGTCAAGGGTGAAGGCCCGGCTCGTGTAGATCATGTAGCTGCGGCCGAACTCGATTGTCTTGAGGTTGCCGGCGGTCTTCGGCTTTGCCAGGATGAGGAACTGCATCGGCCGGTCGAAGCTGAAGATGAGTCCCACGTAGGGGTTGCCCGCGTACGGCCCGAACACGGCGTTGACGGAGCGGTCCCCGGCGGGGAGCTTGTCGAACCGGACCGTGTTGTAGCCCTTGCGGAAGGCGATCGAGGTCGGGACGACGATCTTCTCCATGTAGGAGACCGGGACGGCGGCGGGGGCGGCCTCCGAGACCTCCACGACATCGGGGTCCACCTGTGCGCGGTAGCCGATCTTGAGTTTGTGGATGAAATACTTGCCCGCCTTCGAGACCTGCGAGGCGAACCTTCCCGCCGAGTCGGTGGTGTAGTCGCCCAGGACCTGCCCGAGTTCGTCCTTCACGGTGATGCTGACGCCCTCCAGCCCAGCGCCCTGCGGGAGTTCCTGCACGGTGCCGTTGATGAAGAACTCCGTCACGGGACGCGGGACGGCCCCGTCCGGACCGTACTTGATAAGGACGGCATCCCAGAGGCCGAGGGACGGCCCGCTCATGGCACCGGCGGTCAGAGCGGCTACATAAACGGCCCCTGTCGGGTCCAGGGCGATCCCGTAACCCCAATCCAGATCCGCCGTGCCGGTCAGGCGGGTATAGACCCTGCGGCCGTCCTCCGGTGCGAGACGGGACAGGAAAATATCGGCTCTGCCGAGAGGCGTCTGCCCGTCCAGTCCCCTGCCCGAGGCGGAGGGTTCCGTGACCCCGGTGACGTAGATGCTCCCTTCGGCGTCGACGGCGACCCCGTGGGCGGTGTCATGACCGTCCGTGCCGTATTGGTGTGTCCAGAGCAAAGCCAGGTTTCGATCGAATTTCGCGAGAATGATGTCGTCGGCACCCGACGAGGTGTTTCCTTCGAAGTTTCCCTGCGTGGAGCCGGCGACGATGACGTTCCGGCTTCTGTCCACGGCGATGGCCAGCCCCTGGTCTTTATCGCTTCCCTTGTTCGGACCGCCCAGGGTCACCGTCGCCAGGGGCTCAAAATCGTAACTGAACTTGGCGACAAACAGCGACCCCTGCAGGTTGCCGGAAACGAGACCGGTGACGAACACGTTGGAGAAGCTGTTCGGGGATTCGACAGCCACCGCGTAAGCCGCAGTGCCTGTCGGGTTGGAAGCGACATTGAACTGGGTCACCCAGTTCATCCAGTCCCCCTCGGAACTGAGCCGCATAAGAAAAGCTTCCGGAGTGGAGCGGGTGACCGCGGAGCTGCCGAATGTCCCGGTCGTCGATCCGGCCAGATAGATCATGCTGCTGGCGTCGGTTGCGATCCCGTTTGCGTAATCGTTTCCAGGTGTCCCGTGCTGCTTGATCCAGTTGACCGTCCCGCTGGCGGGATGGATCTTCGCCACAAAGATGTCCGTCGTGCCCTCGGCACCGGCGTTTGCATTCCGCCAGCCCTGCATCCCTCCGGGCATGGCCCCCTTCGTCCAGCCCGTCACATAAAGGGTGAGAAAGCCGGACGGCGATCCCAGGGCAACCCCCCCGATATTGTCTTCCGCCGATGAGCCGAATTGGCTGACCCAGAGCAGCGCGCCGGAGGGATCGAACTTTGCGACGAAGATGTCCGTGCTCCCGCTGTTCGTGTTCGGCGTGGCCGGTGCCGGTGCGCTGAAAGCACCCATGGTCATGCCTGCCACATAGACATTCCCCTCGGAGTCGGTCACGGTTTTCATCGCATAGTCGTAGTTGTCCGAGCCGAACTGCTTGATGTACAGCGGCGCGGTCTGGGCAAGAGCGGACGATGCGGCCAACAGCGCGAGCAGAACAACGGCCAGGACGATGGTGCGGGTTTTCATGGCTTCCCTCCTGAGGCGCCCAGCGGCTCCATGACGAGCGGGTGTGCGGGTGGTCACGACGGGAACGGGGCATTCATGCGGGAAAGGATCGGGGATGCGAGGCGGGGCGCCGGAGGCAGCCCCCGGGCCCGGGCGTCCGGGATCGGTCGGCTGCTCGGCTCGCCTGGCAGCCCTGCAGCCCTATCCCGCGTGTTCCCGGGACGTAGGCCATGAGGCTTTGCGCCCCATCCTTTCGGACGGTTTGCCCTTTTCAGGCGCGTCAATTCTGATATCGGCCGAACTGTGGAAAACTTTAGCCGGCCGGGTAAGAAAAGGGTCTGCTGTGTGGTACGGAATTTGCTAATTTGCACGGTGAAACCGATCGGTTGTGCATCACGGCCGCACCCGGTGCTTTCTCCGCGGGCTGCGGCGCGGGGCATCTCCAATCCCGGAAGGCAGGTGGAAGATGAACCTGAGAGAATCGACGGCTGCACGATCTCCGATTGCAAGGGGAGGAGTCATGGTCCAGCGACCGAAAGTGCTCATGATCGACGACAACAAGGAAATCTGTCGTCTGATGAAGGAATACCTCGAAAAAACGGGGAAATACGAAGTGACGACCTTCACCGACGCGAGAATGGGGGTCCGTTACGCCCAGATCGAGAGGCCCGACGTGATCCTGATGGATCTCATGATGCCGGACATGGACGGCACGGAAGCCGCCGAATACCTCCTCGATGACGAGGGGACCCGGACCATCCCCCTCATCTTCATCACGGCGGCGATCAAGAAGGACGAAGCGGAAGAGCGCCTCGGCCAGATACACGGCCACCCCATCCTGGCCAAGCCCGTCACCCCTGTCGAGGTGATGAACGAGATCGAAAAGATCCTCACCCTGACCTGAGACCAATCCCCCGGATACAGCAAAAAGGCAGCGCCCCGATCGCGCTGCCTTTTTGCGTCGTTCCATCCTGGCTTTCGCTTACATTTTCATGACCGTGACGGCGTCCTCGAGGCTGATGACCCCCTGGAGCACCTTGTTGATAGCGTCCTGCTTCAGCGGGCGGAAATTGCCGTCCCGCTCCGCGACGGTCTTGATCTCGGCCGCGTCGGCGCCCTTGAGGATCGCCTCCCGCAGCCCGTTGTCGTTTACGAGGATTTCGAAGAGGGCCGTGCGGCCCTTGAACCCCGTGTTCTTGCAGGCCGGGCAGCCCGCCCCGCGGAAGAACCGGCCGCCCGCCATCGATTCCATGCCCAGGGAAGCCAGAACCTGCTCGGAGGGCTCGTAGGGTTCCCTGCAGGCGGGACAGATCGTCCGCACGAGCCTCTGCGCAATCGATGCCGAAAGGGCCGAGGCCAGCGGGAAGCGGTCCACCCCCATCTCGACGAGGCGGGCGATGGCGCCTGCCGCATCCGATGCCGGGAGGGTGCTGAGGAACCGGTGGCTCGAGAGGGCTGTCTGCACGGCAAGCGACGCCGACTCCCCGTCGCGGATTTCCTCGAGGTAGACCACGTCGGGGTCCTGCTTCAGGATCAGGCGCAGGTTCGCTGCCAGGGTCGCCCCGGCCGCCCGGTTGAATTCGATCTGGGTCACCCCCGCGATCGGGTATTTGACGGGGTCCTCCAGGGTGAAGATCTCCGCGTCGGGCGTCACCATCCGGCGGAGCATGGCGTACAGGGTGGTGCTCTTGCCGCTTCCCTCGGGGCCGGACACGACGACGAGCCCCTGCGGCTTCTCCAGGATGTCGCCGAGACTGTCGAGGTCCTTCGGGGAGAGGCCCAGCTGTTCCAGGCCGATGGAATTCGTGCTGAGATCCGTCAGGTGCAGGATGAGGCTTTCGCCGTGGATGCTCGGGATGGAGGAGACCTGGACGCTGATGTCCCGGTCCCCGACCTTCTCCACGAAGCGGCCCTCCTGGGGGACTCCGCGGACGCTCGAGTCGATGTTGGCGATGTCCTTGACCCAGGTGATCACGGGGATCGACATGGACTTCGGCAGGTCCGGCAGGTCATGAGTCGATCCGTCGACGCGGAACCGGACGCGGACGTTCTTCGTCTGCGGGGTGATGTGGATGTCCGTCGCTCCCTCGCGGACGGCCTGCGCGATCAGCGTTTCGATGAAGCGGTCCGCCGGGTCGCCGTTTTCGGGGCCTGAGGGCGCCGGGTTGGCGCGTTGTGACGCCGCGGCCGGCTGCTGGCGTGCCTCGGAGGAGTAGCTGCCGGCGGGCATGTCGTAGATGAGGCCCATGAGCCGGTCGAACTCGCGCTCGGTGCAGATCACCGGCGCAACCCCCTCTTCCGACTGCATCCTGAGCAGGTCGAGGGCGTAGCGATTGGTGGGGTCCGGCATGGCCACGACGAGGTGGCGGGCGGTCTTCCTCAACGGCGCTGCCTGGTACTTCCGGGCGAAATCCATGGGGATGAGCCTCGAGAGGCTCAGGTCGACGGGGTACTTGTCGGGCAGATAGCGCTCGATCCGGAGCTGGTGGCTCAGGATGTCCACGATCTGGGAGTCCCGGAGGAACCCCTGCTGGACGAGAAGCTTGCCGAGCCGCAGCCCCGTATACCGCTGGGCCGCGAGGGCTTCCTCAAGCTGGCTTTCGTCGAGCAGCCGCGCTTCCATGAGCAGCTCGCCCAGCTTCTTCCACTGTCCGTCGACGACCTCCAGCTCCGTCGGCGCCGACTTTCCGGCCTCGAGCTCGGTGATGAACTCGGGGAAGTCGCCCTCGATCAGGGTCTGTTCCTTCGCCACCGATGCGGCCCTCAGGAGGATTTTCTCCAGCTCCGCCACGTTGCCCGGCCAGGTGTATTCGAGGAACCGGTCCATCACTTCCCGCGTGACGCCGTGGAGACCCTTGCGAAATTCCTGGTTGATGAGCTGGATGAAGTAGTCCACGAGCAGGGGGATGTCCTCCTTGCGCTCGCGAAGGGGCGGCACGTACAGGGTGACCACATTGAGACGGTAGTAGAGATCGTCCCGGAAGGTGCCTTCCTTGATCATTCCCCGGATGTCCCTGTCGGTCGAGGCGATGACCCGCGCGCCGAGCGGGAGCTTGTCACGGCCCCCGATGCGTTTGAATTCGCCCGTTTCGAGGACCCGCAGCAGGCGGGCCTGGAGGTTCAGGGGCAGAGCGGAGACCTGGTGCAGGTAGAGGGTGCCGTTGCCGGCCTCCTCGAATTTCCCGATCTTGCGGCTCGTGGCGCCCGTGTAGGACCCCTTTTCGTAGCCGAACAGCTCGGCTTCCAGGACCTGCTCCGCGAGGCCCTCGCAGTTGACGATTACGAAAGGCTCGTTCTTCGCCGTGAAATTGTGGAATGTCTTGGCCAGGAGCGACTTGCCCGTCCCCGTCTCGCCCAGGATGAGCACGGTGCGATCCTCGGGCCGGATCATCATGATCTGGTTGAAAAGAATGCGGACACGCTTGCCCTGGCCGATGAATTCCGGGAAGAGGACCTTCCCCTCCACCTTGCTCAGCAAGTCGCTGACCTGTTCGAAGACGACGTTGAACTCCTTCAGGTCGTCCCCCTTGCTCTTCGGCTTCCCGTTGCCCTGCCTCGACACGGCGGGGATGGATTTCATCTTCGCGATGAAGCTCTTCATCGGCTTCAGCAGGAGCCACGTGATGAGCAGCGCGCACAGGAAGGAAAACGCCCCGATCCCGATTCCCCACCATTTCAGGTACAGTTCCGGATTGGGGATCAGGTTCGTGTATTTCAGGATCTGGTGGGTCGTGATGACGGAAAGCAGGGCGATCCCGCCGAAGATGATCGGGACGAGGACGTAGAGACTGATGTTGAAGCGGGGGTGTTTCATGGATTCTCACCTTGTGTTACAGGGCAACAGGATTACCACAGGCATCAGCCGGACCGTTCCCCGGACGGACACGCAACGGCCCCGGCCCCTTCCCGCGATCCATGACCGGGGGAAATAAGGAGGCGGCGAAACGCTCTGTCCAGGCGCCTTGCACGATAACAAACCCGGCTGGTTTTGCAATACGGCACCAGTATGATTTCGTTCTACGAGAATAGTATGACTGCTTCCGTTTATCGGACTCGTTCTCCCTCAAATGGATCGCAGGGGTCACTAACAGGAGTCGCGAGAAGAAGTGAAGAGAGTATCCAGCGTCGCGCTCGAGGAACGAGCCTGTCACACATGGCGAGAATTACTGCACGAAATGTACCAAAAAACGTCTGTTTTCACAAGGATGGATTGCGGTTCCCCCGTTCGGACAGCCTGACGGCCCTGCCGGCCAGCCGGACGACCCCCGCCCGCACGGCCCCTCGTTCATGGCGGACCTCCACGACGGCATCCGCCCCGAGGGCAAGGGCCCTCCTCATCAGGAGGATCATGGCCCTCTTCTCGGCGACCCCGAGGAATCCGGCACCAGCCGAACCCTCGGCGACGACCGGGCCGAGATCCTTGCCCTTCCCCCTGCCGGGGACGTCAGGTGTCGTGACGATCTCGACCTTCTGTCGGAGGGCTTCCATCTCCTCCGCAATCGCGGCCAGAGCCGCCTGCCGCTCCCGTTTGCGCCGCACTTCGCGGATGACGAGGGCGTAGACCAGCAGAAAGGGGATCGCGACGAGAATCGCCGATCCGATGTATCCGAGGACCGCATCGAGACTCATGGTTCATGACCCCCCTTTGGCCGAGGATCAGCCTTCGGGCCCGTCCTTTTTCCCTTTCGGGCTTTTCCGGCTCATCATGTCCCCGAGGGAGCCGAAGCCCTTGGTCCCCTTCTGCTGGAGGAAGGGACGAAAGGAGTCCTCCTGTTCCTCCTCGGGCACCACGGGCGAGAGCGAGAGACGCCGCTTTGCCCGGTCCGATGTTTCCACCACGACCTCGATCGTGTCCCCCTGGGCGAGTACCTCCCTCGGGTGTCGGATCTTCTTGCCCCGGGACAGCCTGGAGATCGGGATCAGCCCGTCGACCCCGGGCTCGAGGGTTATGAAGGCCCCGAAGTCGGCAAGTCTCGCGACGGTGCCCTGGTGGCGGGAACCGTCCGGGTATCGGGTCTCCACGTTTTCCCAGGGATCCGGCAGGGTTCCCTTCACGCTCAGGGTGATGCGGTCTTTTGCCCAGTCGATGCCGAGGATGAGCGCCTCGATCGTCTGCCCCACGGTGAAGCGGTCGCGGATGTCCTCGACGCGGCCCCAGCCGACCTCGGAGATGGGCAGCAGGGCCTCGATGCCCCCGATGTCGACGAATGCGCCGAAATCCCTCAGGGAACGAACCGTGCCCGTCACCAACATCCCTTCCCGGAGTGTTCCCTTGATGGCATCTCTTCTCTTTCGCTCTTCCTCTTCGAGGATCCTCCGTCGAGACAGGATGATCCGCCGGCCCCGCTCTCCGTACTCGATGATGATGAACGGGAGGCGCTGACCGATGAAGGCCGCCGTCGTCTCCCCGCGGGGAATACCGGACTGGGAGAAGGGGCAGAACGCCCGGTAGGTGCCGGCGATGCGGACCTCGAGCCCCCCCTTGACTTCCTTTTCCACGATTCCCTCTACGGGGATTGCATTCTGCCAGGCTTCCTCGAGGTACTGACGCGCGGCATCCCCGGAGACCCTCGTTGTGAAAACCCTCTCACCGTGTCGCGACGAGAGGAAATAGACTTTTACGGTGTCGCCTTCCTTTACGGTCAGCTCCCCTTCCTTGTCGAGGAACTCGTTACGCTCGACGATGCCTTCCGTCTTGCCGCCGAGATCGATGAACACCCAATCCGACGTGATCTTGGCGATCACCGCCTCAACGCTCTGCCCCTGCTTGAGCCTCACCGGCTTGCGCTCGGAGGCTTCCAGGAGTTCAGCGAAACTTTTCTCTTCTTCCATGATCTTCTTCCGTCCAATCGTTATTTACCGCCCGTCCGCCCGTCCGCAGGGGCAGGCATCCGTGCAGGGGTCTACGTATAGTCCGACTCGGCCCATTTGTCAAACCCTCACTGCATCCCCGGGGAACCCCGGCAATTAGGGCTTGAACGGCGGGGCGATTAAGGTTATCAAGGAACCGGACCGATTAGAAAGGAAAACCCTTCCGGTGCGCGAGCCCGGAGCGGTCCCGAAATCAGACAAGGAGACTCTGCATGAGAAACGCAACCTGCCCCAAGATGCTCGCCTGTACCGCCGTTTTGATCATGGTCCTCACGGTGAGCCTGTGCGATGCGGCAACCCTTTACCGCTGGGTCGATGACCGGGGCGTGGTCCACGTATCCGAGAACCCGCCCGAGGGAAGGGTGAACGTCGCCCAGGCCGTTGTCGGGGAAGACGCCGAGAAGGGGACGAAGGCGGAGCCGTCGACGGACAAGAAGGAATTCCGGGTGCGTCCCGCGGAGGTGACCATCTACACCACCCCCACCTGCCCGTGGTGCCACAAGGCGAAGGCCTGGCTCCGGGACAAGAAAATCCGATACCGGGAAGTCGACGTGACGAGCGACCGCAGCGGGCTCGACGAGATGGTGAAACGCTCCGGTCAGACGGGCGTGCCTGTCATCGTCGTCGGCGACGAGGTGATCGTCGGGTTCAACCAGAATCGCCTCAACGAAATCTTCAAAGAGTAGCAGGCACCCCCCTGCCCCCGCAGCCATGACAGCCGGCCGTGTCCGCGACGCGCCCGGCTGTTTTTCGTTGACTTGCCGGCTCTGCCGCGGGTAGAATTAATCATACCTTTTTCAGCAGACCCAGTCGCCGATTCCCGTTCGCGTTCTCAACCCAATCGTCCGGTCCCGGCATCATCCACTCATTCGTACGAGTTATAACAGGTCAACTCACCAGCAAACCGTTCCCCGCCATCGGGCCACAGGACAAGATTCAGCCGTCACCGCCGCGTGCCCGCAACGGGGAAAAGTCCAGAACGGGAGGTGGTCGTATGCTGTTCATGATGATTTGCACCTGGGATCCGCAAGACGAGCGCGAAGTCAGAACCAAACGGGCGAACTGGGAGTGGCCGAAGGAGGTGCGGGTGATCTCCGAGTACTATGACCTCCAGGGATGCAGGACCATCTACGTGGTCGACTGCGACGCCGTGGGCCTCATTGCCTGCCGTGCTGCCTGGATCAACCTGCTGATGTTCGAGATCTTCCCCGTCTGGCCCCTCGGGGCAACCAAGGATCTGGTGAAGAAACAGGGGACCTGAGATGGAGGCGCCCGCCCTGAACTGAAAGGAGGTATGGGATATGGCAACGCTGGAACTGACGTCTGAGGAGGAGAAGGAGCTTCTTTCCTTCATCGAGAGGTACTATCACGACCTGCGCGTCGAGATCGCCAATACGGATGACAAGGAATTCCGACGGAGCCTGAAACACAAGGAGGTCATCATCCGGACCATTCTGGATCGAATGAAGGTCATGAACATATGAGGGTTGCGGACCGGCTCCCCGGCCTGCAGCGCAGGAGGAGGCATCGCGGGGGGAATGTCATCTTCCCTCAGAGGAGAGCAACGCGCCGCGGCCCCGGGTCATTCAGCGCGAAGCATGAAGTCTTCGCCGAGCCCGGGGCGTGAGCCCGGACAAAAAAAGACCCCGTTTTGCAACGGGGCTTTTTCTTACAGGGGGGGAGGGAGACGACCCTGTGCGGGTCGCCTCCCTGGAGGAGATCGTTAGTTTCTGGTTTTCCGTTTTGCGCTTTTCTCGGTTTCCTGTCACTCGAGCTGTCAATCGAGTTGATTCTCAGTATTGCACCTCCCGTGCCACGGGCCAATTAATTTTCAACCAGTCGAATTCATTGTGAATATCGCTTTTCCCGCGACGCCCCGGCCAGGAAGAAGACGGCAACAAATGTCGAATTTCAAGGGGCCTGAAAATCCGGAATCTGTCGGCGGGCATCGAAAAATCGATGAAAAAGAGGTGGATCGACAAAAATGACGAAAACAGACAGGCTTTCCGGTAACGACGAAAACCGGCGATCCTGCCATTGACAGGCCTGTGCCCTTGTCACTAGAATCGATCATGAAGCCCTATAAAACTTTCGACCATACGGCCGACCTCGGTCTTACCGTCACGGGGCAGAGCGCGGGAGAACTTTACGCAAACGCGGCGGTTGCCGTTTTCGACATGATCACCGACCTCGGGCGCGTGGAACCCCGGGAGACCCGCCGGATCACCGTGGAGGGCGACAGCCCGGAGGATCTGATCATCAACTTCCTTCGCGAAATCCTTTACCTCTATAATGGGGAACGCTGGCTGCTCAGGGAAATCCGTGTCACGATGATCGGGGACACAGGGATCGAGGCCGAGGTCTTCGGGGAGCCCCTCGATCTGCAGAAGCACGAGATATGCAAAGAAATCAAGGCAGTAACCTATCACCAGGCCAGTGTGCGCAAGGTGCCGGGGGGCTGGGAGGCAAGGGTGATCTTCGATGTCTGACGTAAAGCTGCGCCGTCTCGACGAGTTCCGCTGGGAAGTGCCGAAGCAGGGCGCCATGCGCGTCCCGGGGATCATCTACGCCAGCGGGAAGCTCATGAAGGCCATGGGACAGGACGAAAGCCCGAAACAGGTGGCCAACGTGGCCCAGCTGCCGGGGATCGTGAAGAACTCGCTGGCCATGCCGGACATGCACTGGGGTTACGGATTCCCCATCGGCGGCGTGGCCGCCTTTGACATGGAGGGCGGCGTCGTGTCGCCGGGAGGTGTGGGCTACGACATCAACTGCGGCTGCCGCCTCATGATGACGAACCTCCTCCGCGAGGACGTGCGGCCCAAGCTGGAGAAGATCGTCAACGCCCTCTTCCACCACGTGCCCTCGGGCGTGGGCTCGAGAGGGTCCCTCAAGCTGCCCCGGGCCGAAGAGAAAAAGGTCCTCGTCGAGGGGGCCCGGTGGGCCGTGAGCAACGGTTACGGATCGCAGGGCGACCTGGACTCCATGGAGGACGGGGGCTGCCTTACCGGGGCCGACCCCGAGGCGGTCAGCGAGCGCGCCCTCGAGAGGGGGAAGGACCAGGTGGGCACCCTCGGGTCTGGCAACCACTTCCTCGAAGTCGAGGTGGTCGAGGAGATCTTCGACCGGGACGCGGCCGCCGCCCTCGGGATCGAGGAGGGCCGGGTGGCCGTCATGGTCCACAGCGGCTCGCGGGGCCTCGGGCACCAGGTCTGCGACGACTACCTGGCCAAGCTGGTCAAGCACGTCGACCGGCTGGGGATCACCCTTCCCGACAGGCAGCTTGCCTGCGCCTACATCCAGTCCCCGGAAGGACGCCAGTACCTCTCGGCCATGGCCTGCGCGGCCAACTACGCCTGGGCCAACCGGCAGATGCTCATGCACTGGACGGGCGAGGCCCTCGAGCGCGCCCTCGGAATGAGCCCCCGCGACTTGGGCATGCGCCTCGTCTACGACGTCTGCCACAACATCGCCAAGATCGAGGAGCACGTCGTGGACGGCAAGCGGATGACCCTCTGCGTTCACCGCAAGGGGGCCACGCGCGCCTTCCCCCCGGGGCACCCGGCGCTGCCGGCGAAGTACCGCAAGACGGGCCAGCCCGTTCTGATCCCCGGTGACATGGGCACGGGCTCCTACGTGCTCGTGGGGACCGAGAAGGCCATGGAGCAGACCTTCGGGAGCACCTGCCACGGCGCGGGGCGCGTGCTGAGCCGGGCCGCGGCGATCAAGGCAAGCAGGGGCCGCGCGATCGGCCGCGAGATGGAGGACCGCGGGGTCCTCGTCATGGCCGCCGCCAAGGGCACCCTGGCCGAGGAGATCCCCGAGGCCTACAAGAACATCGACGAGGTCGTCAACGTCGTCCACGGCGCGGGGCTCTCCCGCAAGGTAGCACGGCTCAAGGCCATCGGCTGCATCAAGGGGTAGGAAAAAGACAACAGGAGGGTTCAGATCACCCCCTCCGGCGACCTTTCACGAAGTCGGCGGCAAGGGTTTTTCGTCGTTCCGGACAGGGGGTCTCCGGATCAGCTTCTGCGGGGCATTCCAGGGCGGCCCGTTTTAAATTCCGTTCAACACGGTTGAACGTTCCATTCAACGAAACGCCTGTTTTCAGGGCCGCCGATGCAAAGCGCGTTTCCGCGCCCCCGATTATTACTCAAAGATATCGAACAGTTAAAAAATTTGCATCCTGCCTTTGCGACTTGGCACGATCGTTTCAATATCAAAAGGCAAAGATCAGAAATAAACCCGTCGCAAGGAGGACATAGAAATGAAGAAGTCGCTTTCCATGATGGCCCTGACCGCCCTGATCGTTCTCATCACCGGCACCTTCAGCTACGCAGAGTACGCCGCCGCCGGCCCCGACAACTTCCCCTACTTCCACCTCGGCGCCATGGTGATCGGCGGGCTCACGATCCTCTCGCTCAAGCAGAAGTACGAGAAGCTCTACGTGAGCGAGGCCGCCGGCTCCTTCGCCCTCTACGCGGTGCTGATCGCCCTCTTCACCTCGCCCGTTGCCGACGCGATCAAGAACATGATCGGCTGAAAGATCCATAAAGGGACAAACGGGCTCCCCGACCTCCACGGCGGGGAGCCCGCAGTTTACCGGCCATGAAGAAGCTCGAACAACTCGCGGAAAAAGCGATCCGCACGCTCGGCTCGCAGCCCCTGCTGCTCCTGCTCGTCGCCGTGTTTGTCATGAGCGGCATGGTCAAGCGGGTCAAGAGAACCCTACCCTCCTGGGCCGTCCAGGCGCTGTAACCTTTCCTTTAAGGTCCCGACAATCCACTGCGCGTCCGTTCATGCGACCGGAAGGCGAGGGGACACATCTTCGGTCAGCGTTTCTTTTCGGATCTCCTGATATACTTCCTCGTCCAAGGGCAGGCCTCGATGCAGATGCCGCAGATCGTCGAGTCGATCCCTGCGGCCTCACAGAACTCCGTCGCCTTGCGGCAGCAGGCGCGGGCGTCGAAGAACTCGTCCCTGTAGATCCCCAACGACCAGTTCTTTCCCGAAGGGGCCTTTGCCGGGCAGGCGTCGACACAGGCCGTGCAGGTCCCGCATTGCGACTCGTCGAGAGGCGTGCCGGTCTCGAGGGGCACATCGGTGAGCACCGTTGTGAGCCGAAAGGCAGAGCCGAAGGGCTTCGTGATCACCAGCGCGTTCTTCCCGATCCAGCCCAGCCCCGACCGCGTGGCGGCGATTTTGTGGGAGAGACCCGCTCGCAGCCTCACCGCGTCGAACTCCTCCGTCGTGGGCTCGAGGGCAACAGCCGCGAAACCCCTCTCCTTCAAAAGCCCTGCCGCCCGGTGCGCAAGTGCCGACAGGAGCGCGTTTGCCCTCCCGTATTCCCGGAAGTATTCCGGCGTCGGCCCGTGCGCGATCCGCGTGACAACCCCCGGGTCCAGCGCGACGGCAATGGAGAGCGCTCGGGGCAACCCCTTTCGCTCTTCGACGGGGATGGCCGTCATGTCGGCAAACCCCACGAGGGCGGCACCCTCTTCGAGAAGGATTTTCCGGATGTCTTCAAAAGAGCCCGCCATCGGTTACGCCTCTTTCTTTCGGCTTGCGTACTGCTGCACGATGACCCCCGTCACGATGAGGACGAGTCCCAGCACGGTGGACGGCAGGATCTCCTCGCCGACGATGAAGTGGATGAGAAACAGCGACAGGAAAGGCGCCGCGTAGACGAGGTTGCTGACCTGTGCCGTCGTGCGCGAGAGCTGCAGGGCCTTGAGCCAGGTGACGAAGGTGATCCCCATCTCGAAAAGACCGATCCAGACAACCCCGAGAATGCCTGCAGTCGCCGGGATGCGGATGTCTCCGAAGAGAAGAACCGCCGCGAGGGTGAAGACCGAGCCGAAGGCGAAGTTGAGAAAGAGCTTCACGATCTCGTCGCGACGGTCTTTTATGTTGTAGATCCAGAAGAGGGCCCAGATGACCGAACTTCCGAGAGCGAGGAGGGCGCCGGGCAGGTTCGTGAAGCGGAATGCCAACACGTCGCCGCGGGTGGAGATGACGAGAACGCCCGCGAAGCTGATCACGATGGCCAGGACGTTGACCCAGCGGATCGGCTGCTTCAGGATCGCGATGGAGAGCAGCACCAGCATGATGGGCCAGGTCCAGTTCAGGGGCTGCGCCTCCTGGGCGGGCAGGACCGAGTAGGCCTTGAAGAGGATCACGTAGTAGAGAAAGGGGTTGAGGAACCCCAGGGAGGCCGACCGGGCAACGTCTTCTCTCGAGGAGTTCGCGATGAGAGAAAGCTTGCCCTGGCCGAGCACGATGACGAAAAGGGCCGCAAGCGAAACGACCGATGCCCCGAGGAGCATCTCGAGGAAATCCATCTGCCCCAGCGTCAGCTTGAAGGCCGATGCCACCGTCGACCAGAGCAGGACGGTCGCCACGGCGTAGAGATAGGCCTTCGTCTGTCGCTCCATCGGCAGCGTTCCTTCTGAGAATCCCCTTACCATTCAGTTCCCTCTCCCTTGACGGGAGAGGGCCAGGGTGAGGGTGAAAAGAGGGGGGTTTTTCTTCTCCATCCTGCTAATCACAGAACTCCGCCGGGCGCAACGGGAATGTGGAGAATGACCTTGTCTTCGGCGCACCGATCGGCTATAGACGGATCGACTGCATGACACCGGCCGCAAAAAGGAGATGCCATGAAGCTTGCCGAGAACCTCTACGTCTACGAGTGGACGAATTACTTCGAGAACAACTGCAACAGCTTCTTCATCGGGGGCTCCGTCGGGGCCCTCGTGGACCCGGGACTGAGCCAGCACCTGCCGGATCTGCTGAAGCACATGGCCAAGGACGGCATCAAGAAGGAGAACATTCAGGTCGTCGTCAACACCCACTCGCACCCGGACCACTACGAGGCCTCGGCGCTCTTCGACAGCTCGCAGGTGAAGATCGCCCTGTCGGCGATCGAGATGGATTTCATGAAAGGCCCCGGCGCCTATCTCTATCAGCTCTTCGGCCTGAAGGCCCCCGTCGTGGACGTGAACCTCCCCCTGAAGGAGGGCGCGCTGAAACTGGGGGATGAGACCTTCGAGGTCTCCATCATTCCCGGCCACTCGCCGGGCTCCATCGGCCTGTACTGGCCGGCGATGAAAGCCCTTTTCCCCGGCGACGTGATCTTCCAGATGAACGTGGGACGGTCCGATTTCCCCGGCGGCGACAGCAAGCTCCTCAAGGAGAGCATCCGGAGCCTCTCGACGCTGGACGTGGAATACCTTCTGCCCGGACACATGGGCATGGTCACGGGCAGGGCTAACGTGAAGAAGAACTTTGAGAAGGTCATCGAAGGGATTTTCCCCTATCTCTAAAAAACAGCTGCAAGCGAAAGGCAACGAACAAAAATAAATCCCCCTCTTTCCCCCTTTTTAAAGGGGGATGGAGGGGGATTTTTCTTAGCTTTCTATCTTCCGAACTTCCTAACTTCCGGCTCCGCGCAACGGTGCCGGGGGTGTAAGCCGCCTACTGCCACCCCATGGGCTCGTAACCCTTTTCCTTGAGGCAGCGGTTCACGAAGTTCTTGTACACGGGGCTTGGCTCTGCCGCCTTGAACAGCCCGTGCGTGGCGCCCCCTGCCGCGCCTCCTGCCGCCCCCGCCGCAAGGCCCCTGCCGAAATTGCCCGTCACGGCGCCGACGGCCGCACCGGTGGCCGCCCCGACGGCGCCGCCCTTCACGGCCCCCTCGGCCACCTTGGAATCCTGGTTCTTCTTCACGTAGGTCTCGGCCGTCTGCATGCACTCGTCGACGTCGCGCTCGGCCTGGGCATTGCCGACCATCTTCAGATGGTTGTTCGGGTACAGCACGGGCCGCTTGTTGGCCCCGCAGCCGATGAGGATGAGGGCAACAAGGATCAGGACGGGCAAGGCGATCTTTTTCACGCTGTCACTCCTTTTCAACACGGATGCTGGAGGCCCCCTTGGCTTTTTTCAGGATTAACGCATCGGAGGTGATCCGGCCGACAAGGTTCACCTCGCTTGCCGGCACCGGATCCGGCCCCGTGCTCATGGGCGTGCGTCCGAAGAAGATGGCCAGTGCGCTGCCCGGGGGCCAGTAGCCGATGTCGCCGACTTTTACCTTCCCCGTGGCCGTGGCGTCAAGGGGCAGATTCACGGGGATGGTGAAGTAGAACTCGTCGCCCCACTCGTTCGGGACCGCTTCGAAGGGAAGCCTCGCGGCGATGGCCCTGGCGCACTCCGTGTCGGCAAGCTCGGCCAGGGCGACGACGGGCCCGGCGATGATTCGAATCTTCTGCATAAATGGGGTCTTGCTTTCTGCCTTTTCCCATCAAACCCTTTCGTACCGGGCCTCTGAGGGATGGGGGATGTCCGCTTCGCCGCTCACTTGGCTTCGACGATGGCGTAGCTCACGGTGACGTTGACGGTGAAGGTCTGCTCGCCCGGCGCGACGGGCACGCTGGACACTGCGGCGGCTTCCATGCGCGCAACCGCGTAGGGGCCCGGGCGCCCGCCTGCCTGCTCGGAGATCATCACGGGCGTTCCGATCTTCACCCCCGCCGCCTCCGCGTAGACCTGTGCGCGCCTTTGCGCGTCGGCCATGGCCTTCCTGCGCGCTTCATCCATCAGCTTCGCAGGTTCGGCAACGCCGAAGCTCACCCCGCGGACCTGGTTTGCCCCCGCGGAGACCGTCTCGTCCAGGAACGCCCCGAGCCGTGTCATGTCCCGGACCTTCACCTGCACTTCGTTTGTGACCTGGTAGCCCGCGATCTTCGGGGGCTCCCGCTGCTCCTTGTCGTACTTGTAGCGCGGCGCGACGTTGAACTGGGTCGTCTGCACGTCCCTGTCCTCGATGCCCCGCTTGCGGATCAGGACGATGAGCCGGCTCATGGCCTCGTTGTTCTTCCGCAGCGCCTCGGCCGCCGTGGCCCCCTCGGTGACGACCCCCACCTGCACCTGGGCGAAGTCGGGCTTGGCGTGGGCCTCCCCCGTGCCCGTCACGATGATGGAGGGCATCCGGGTGCCGGGCTCACCCGGCGCCTGGGCCATGGCAGCACTGCAGGCGAGCGCCGTCAGCGCAAGGGCAAAAAGGGCAAAGGTCTTCCTCATAATAAGATGAACTCCCTGTCTGGCGTTTTCCCCGGTGGGGCCCATTTGGCGGCCCCGCCGGGGTCATCTTATCACAGCGCAATGCGATGCAAAGGGATTTTTGCTCAGACTCTCTTCATGGCGAAGAAGGTCCCCAGGCTGTTGCCCCCGGCGAAGGCCATGATGCT
>CAZPCN010000013.1:0-17353 GCA_964585095.1 uncultured Syntrophaceae bacterium
AAGAAATTGCAATGTTAGGAGAATTGACGGTGGGGATGAAGATGAGCCTGAATCGCACAAACAGAGGAATTCTGACAGGGGTCGTGCTTGTCGTGGCGGCCTGCCTGTGCCTGCCCGTTTCGGCCGGGGCGGCGAGGATCAAGGACATTGCCTCGATCGGCGGCATCCGGGACAACCAGCTCGTCGGCTACGGCCTCGTGGTGGGTCTCATGAACACGGGCGACAGCGTCAAGAACGGGTTCACGAAGGAGACCCTCTCCAACCTGCTCGCCCGGCAGGGCCTCGCCATGCGCGACAAGGACCTCAAGTCGAACAACATCGCCGCCGTGATGATCACCGCCGTGCTGCCGCCCTTTGCCAAGGCGGGCTCCAAGCTCGACGTCATGGTCTCCTCCGTCGGCGACGCCAAGAGCCTCGTAGGGGGCACGCTCCTCATGACGCCGCTCAGGGGCGCCGACAGCGAGATCTACGCCGTGGCGCAGGGCGCCGTGACGATCGGGGGCTTCGTGGCCGGAGCCAACTCGGGCTCGGGCAGCGCCGTCGGGAAGAACCACACCACCGTCGGCTACATCACCAACGGGGCCCTGATCGAGAGGGAGCTCCAGTACGACTTCGCGAAGACCCGCCAGCTCACGGTGAACCTCTACCAGCCCGATTTCACGACGCTCACCCGGCTGGCCAACACGGTGAATTCCCGGATCGGGGACGTGGACGTGAAGCTCGTCGACTCGAGCTCCGCCGTGATCACGGTGAAGAATTCCTATAAAGGAAGCATCGTAAGCCTGCTGTCGTCCATCGAGAATCTCGACGTTTCCGTGGACACCCCGGCCGTCGTCGTCCTCAACGAGAAGACGGGGACCGTCGTCATGGGGGAAAACGTGCGGATCTCGACGATCGCCGTGGCCCACGGGAACCTGAGCTTCCAGATCCGCGAAGAGTTCAACGTCTCCCAGCCCCTGCCCTATGCCCCCCGCGGCGCGGGCGGGGTCGTCGATGCAGGCAGGGGAGTGACCATGGGTTCCGGCGGCCAGACCGTCGTGACCCCGAGCAGCCAGGTCAACGTGGCCGAAGAGAAGAAATCCCTCACCGTGGTCCCCCGGGGGATCACCATCCAGGATGTGGTCCGGGGCCTCAACGCCATGGGCGTCACCCCCAGGGACCTCATCCAGATTCTGCAGACCATCAAGGCCGCGGGTTCCCTGCAGGCCGACCTGAAAGTAATGTAGGAGCGCGGACATGGAAGAGATCAGGCACATCCCGCCCCTGGCGACCCAGAACCTGGCCAGGATGTCGGCGCGAGCCGACGCCGCATCGCCGGAGGAGGCGGAAAAAGACCGGAAACTGAGGAAGTCCTGCGCCGATTTCGAAGCGTTGTTCATCAGTTACATATTTCAGACGATGCGCAAGACCGTCCCCGAGAGCACAACCATGCCCAAAATGCCGGGGAAGGACAGCTACACGATGATCATGGACCACAAGCTCTCCGAGGACCTGGCCCGGCGGGGCGGGATCGGACTGCAGAAGGTTCTCTACGAGCAACTGAAGCAGCGGCCCCAGGGGGCCCTGAAGCCGGAGGAGGTCACAGGAGCGGATCTGGAAGCCGCCGCCAAAAAAACGCTAAAGACGGACTAGGGTTTTGCCGATCAGTGTGTTAAGATTCCCACAGAGGAGTACGAAATGAAGATTTCCAAAGTCGACGACGCCACCCTCCAGATGATCCAGCAGTACCAGAAGGCCGACAAGGTCGAGGACCGCGCGCAGGAGAAACCGGAGAAGGCGGGAGCCGCCAATCTCGTACCCGAGGAAAAGGTGAATCTTTCCACCACGGCAAAAGACGTTCAGAGCTTGAAGAATGCCGTCTCGAGCCTGCCCGACGTCAGGGAGGACAAGGTCCAGTCCCTGCGGGAGCAGATCGAGAAGGGCGCCTACAAGGTCGATGCGGAGAAGGTTGCCGAGAAGATGGTGGGAGAGTCACTGCTCGATGTCCTTTCCTGAGCGAATCGGACTGATTTCCCCCCGCACCATCCCAGGGATCTAGACCCGTCCGCATCCCAAGCCGTCCAGAGGAACCGAATGAAGGGCGGGGCGCCGGAAACGGCCCCCGCCGGATTTCCGCAATGCCGGTCTGTCCGATGCCCGGCGATCTTCCAGAGGACAGGTGCGTCATGTTGAATCCCGACCTGCAGATGATCGACGAAACGGAAGGGAGGGCCGATCTGGATTCCCTCCTGGGTTCCCTGCTGTCCGTGCTCCGCAAGGAGATCGAGGTCTACGGGGAACTGGCGCAGGCCATCGCCCTGGAGGGGGATGTCCTCCGGAAGCCCTCCCTGGAGAGCCTCCACGAGAGCAATGCCCGGAAGGAAACGTGCATCCTCAAGACCCGGCTCCTGGAAGAGGTGCGGGCGAAGACCGTCGGCCGGATCGCCTCCGCCCTGGGTGTCGAAGAGCGGGGACTGAAACTCCAGGCGATCCTCCCGCACGCGCAGGGCGTCCTGGGCCGCGACCTCCGGGACTGCCACCGGGAGCTCCGCTCGCTCGTCGACCGGATCCAGGAGACCAATCACCGCAACCGCAACCTGCTGGACGCATCCCTGATGGGTGTCCGCACCTCCCGCCATTTCCTGGAGAACCTCCTCGGAGGAGGATCGACCTACCGGGGATCGGGGGAAATGAACAACGGCGGCCTGAGCGGCCGTCTCTATTCGCAGAGAGGGTGAGACCATGTCGGGCATCTACCAGATCCTCAACACGGCGAAGAGCGCCTTCCTGGCCAGCCAGATCTCCATGGAGGTGGCAGGTTCGAACGTCGCCAACGCTTCGACGCCCGGCTATGTCCGGCAGCGCGCCGTCCTGGCCGCCACGAGCCCCGGCCAGCTCGCCGACAACGCGATCCAGTCCGGCGTGGAGGTCACGACGATCGAGCGGCTCTATGACCGCTTCATCGAGTTTCAGATGGTCGAGCAATCCTCCCAGGTGGGCGAAGCCGAGATCCGCCAGGAAAACTTCGACCGCATCGAGGCCATCGTGAACGAGACCGACGGGGGCGGCCTCAACGAGATGTTGAACCGGTTCTGGACCGCCTGGGAGGACCTGTCGGCAAACCCCACGGGCCAGGTGGAGCGGACGGCACTCGCCAACGCCGCCGACAACCTGGCCGCCATGTTCCGCGAGTACGCGGGCGAGCTCAACCGCGTCCAGACGGACCTGAACGTGCAGGTCGAGGCGGCGGTGACCGAGCTCAACGACTGCCTTTCCGACCTCGCCGACCTGAACGACAAGATCGTCCAGGGGGTGAGCGGCGGCGTGAATGTCAACAACCTCCTGGACCAGCGCTCCGCGCTGCTCAAGCAAACGGCCGGGCTCATCGATATCCAGTACGTGGAGGAAACGGGCGGCGCCGTCAACGTCTTCACGGCCGACGGCAGGGCTCTCGTCCAGCAGGGCAGATCCTGGCCGCTCGCCGTCCGGGACAACGGCGCGGGATTCTTCGACGTCGTCTATGCCGACAACCCGACCGTGTCCATCAACGGCGACATCGGCGGCGGGAAGCTGTCGGGGATGCTCGGCATGCGGGACACGACGGTGGCGGGCTACCTGGCCGACCTCGACGAACTGGCCGGCACGCTGATTTCCGCCGTGAATGTCCAGCATGCCGCCGGGTACGACACAACCGGGAACGTGGGGGGAGCCTTCTTCGAACCCCTCGGTGCCACCGGGGCCCGGGACATGCAGGTGAGCGCCGCCGTCCTGAACGACCCGAACCGCATCGCCGCGGCGGCGAGCGTCCACGGCGACGGCGACAACGCCCGGGCGATAGGGGAGATCAAGGACCGGCTCCTCCTCAACGGCGGCGTGTCCACCCTGGGGGAATTCTATGCTGCCCTGGTGGGGCAGATCGGGCAGGACGTTGCCGAAGCCGGGCGGAGGGCGGGTCACGAGGCGAGCGTCATGACCCAGATGACGAATGCCTGGGAGCAGGCCTCCGGGGTGTCCACCGACGAGGAGATGATGAACCTCATCAAGTACCAGATGGGCTATCAGGCGGCGGCCAAGCTGGCCGGCGCGGCCGACGAGATGCTCCAGTCGCTCCTGGAGCTCGTGTAACGAACCTGCGCCCGCCGCCGGGACGGCCCGGCACGGCGGGACGAAGAGGGGTCTCTCATGCCGATGCGCATCACGAACAACATGCGGTACACGTCGATCATCGACAACCTGAACCGGGCGCAGAACAAGTACAGCTCGCTCATGGAACAGATGGCGTCCCAGAAGAAGATCAACCGGCCTTCGGACGACCCCGTCGGGACGACCCGAGTTCTGGACTACCGCAGCGTGCGCGAATCCATCGCCCAGTACGACCGCAACATCGAGAACGCCAGCGCGTGGCTGGAGCTGACGGAAACCAGGCTGGAGAACATCGGCGACCTCGTTGGCGAGGCCCGCAGTGCCGGGGTCAACAATCAGTCCTCGGAAACCTCGCAGATCCTCGCCCAGAACGTGGGATCGCTTCTCGAAGAGATCCTCTCGCTGGCGAATTCGAAGTTCGGCGACCGCTATCTCTTCGCGGGGTCCGCCACCGAGGGGGACCCCTTCGGGCGGATCATCCTGCCCGTGGCGAACTCGGCCAACGGCTTTGACGGGTCCGTCTTCTCGGGCGGGAGCTACACGGGGACGGAAAACAAGACCTACACCGTCCGGATCGCCTCCGGCGGGGCGCCCGGCACGGCGACCTACGAGGTGTCCGAGGACGGCGGGACCACCTGGAGCGCCGCGGCTGTCGTTCCAGCCTCGGGGACCGTGAGCCTCGGCGACGGCCTGACGGTGCGGTTCGGCGACGACGGAACCACGGCGCTCACGGCGGGGGACCTGTTTTACGTCAACGCCTACCCCGACGGCCAATCCACGGATGCCCGCATCGGCACGCCCCGGGCGGCGGCAAACAACGGCTTCGCGGGGACCGTGGCCCTCGATGCCTCGAGCGGCGCCTACGGCGGGGACCGCAACCGCTCCTACGCCGTGAAGTTCGTCAACGGCGGCGGCGCCGTCGGGGAGGCCGACTACCGCATCTCCGCCGACGGCGGCAAGACCTGGGGAGCCGTCCAGACGGCATCCTGGGGCAGCACGATCACCGTGGACGATTCGACGGGCCACGAGCAGGTGCTCCAATTCACGGCCGCAGGGCCGACGGACGTGCTTGCCGAAAACGATCTGTTCTTCGTGAACGCCTATGCTCCGGGTGCATACAGCGGAAACGGGGAGGATCTCTCTGTCGCCACGGGCCGCGGCAGTCGGATGACATACAACGTCACGGGGGAAGAGGCCTTCACGGACCGAGGCCGGGGCGCCGTGGATCTCTTCGCGGCGCTGGAGTCGCTGAAGACGGCCCTGGAGCAGGGGGACCGGGAAGGCGCCAACGCTCAGGTCGCGCTCCTCACGACCGCCCAGGACAGCATCCGGCAGTACGTGGCCGAGAGCGGGTCGCGGATGCGCAGTCTCAACATCTCCAAGGAAAACTACCAGGTCCTCGACAACAAGATCAGCGGGCTGCTCTCGGAGACGGAGGACGTCGATCTCGAGAAGATCGCCGTCGAGTTCAAGATGCAGGAGACGGTCCTGCAGTCGTCCTATACCATGGCCATCCAGATCGGAAAGATGACGATCCTGGACTACCTGACGTAAAAGGGCTCAAGTTTCCCGGGAAAGGGGTCGATATGTAACGGTGAAAGGGCTGTGAAATCCGGAAAGGAGGTGGACCACGCGGGCGGTCACGGAGCCGCCGGAGGGGTTTCAATCCCATCGAGATCCCGCCGCTCTTTCAGACCTGCCGGCAAGAATGCCGGCTACAAAACCCAGAAAAGGAGACTTGATTCATGGCTATCAGTGACATCTCTTTGACCTCCGGAATGCGGAGCAACCTCGTCAGCCTCCAGAGCACCGTCGAACTTCTCAACCGCACCCAGGAACGCCTTGCCAGCGGCAAGCGGGTGAACAGCCCCCTGGACAACGCGACCAACTACTTCGTCGCCAAGTCGCACATGGACCGCGCCGAAGACCTGAGCGTCCGCAAGGACGGCATGGGCGAGGCGATCCAGACGGTCAAGTCGGCCAACGAGGGCATCACCGCCATCACCGACCTGATCGCGAGCGCCAAGGGTATTGCCCAGTCGGCCCTCTCGGCGGGCACCACGGAGCGCGCCACACTGGCGACGCAGTACGGCGCGATCCGGACGCAGATCGACCAGCTCGCCGAGGACTCCGGCTACAAGGGGACGAACCTCCTCGATACCGGCACGCTCGAAGTCAAGTTCAACGAAGACGGCACCAACACGCTGTCCATTACCGGTTTCGACGCCTCGACGTCCGGCCTGGCCATCGGCGCGGCGGATAACAGCTGGGCGGGCGACACCGACATCAACGCGGCCATCACCGACCTCGACGCGGCCCTGACCACGCTGCGTTCCGAGGCGAAGACCCTGTCCTCCAACCTCAACATCATCACCACGCGGAACTCCTTCACGCAGGGGATGATCAACGTTCTGACGGAGGGTGCGACCTCGCTCACGGCAGCCGACACGAACGAGGAGGGCGCCAACATGCTCATGCTCCAGGTCCGGCAGTCCCTGGGCACGACGGCTCTCAGCCTCTCGGCCCAGGCGGCGCAGTCGGTCCTGAGGTTGTTTTAGTAACGGGGACCTGAGCGGGAGCGCCTATCTCCCCTCGAGCCAGGCCCCCATGCAGGCTTAAACTCTCGCATAGGCGCAGCATGCGGAGGGGCCTCGCGCCCCTCCCCATGCCTGCCATGCAGGAGGGAACGTGATGGAAGGAATCCGAACAGCCATAGACCGGGCGCTGATTGCCGCTGAACAGGCGAAATCGTCGATCGACACGGCGACGAAGCGCATCAGCACGGGCAAGAAGATCAATGCCGCAGCGGACGACCCGGTCCGCTGGGCATCCACCCAGCAGGGCCGCTCCGTCGACGGGATTCTCCAGGCCGTCAACTCCGGGCTCGAGTCCGTCGCGATCGGCGTCCGGGGCGCCGACCAGGCCATGGCGGCGATCGAAGAGCACCTCGACCAGATGATTGAGATCGTCAAGCTCTTCCCCCCGTACCCCGAGGGGGACAACGCGGAAGAGCGGATCAAGATGCTCCGGAGCTTCAACGGGCTCCGGCAGCTCATCGATCAGCTGACGATCCCGCCGGGCGACGATCTGGGACAGGCGATCATGGCCGACCCCGCCTCGACCGACGTCCCGGAGTCGTGGCCGGTCGTCGTGAACGAGCGGGGGGATGTCCGGACGATCGGGCGGCAGGAGGTCCACACGGGGCCGACGGGGCTCGACGTTCCCGAACTGACCGAGGCGGACCTCACCGAGGACGGGCAGGCCGGCGGTCCGCTGAGCCGGCAGAGTCTCGACGACATCGCGGCCAATCTCGAAAACGCAAAGGCCGTCCTGCGGCAGCGCAGGGACGCCCTCAGCGGCGACGCCGCCGCCATCGCGCGGGCGAAAACAACCAACGATCAGACCGCTGCATTCTACACGTCCTACGCGGAAAACCTCGAAGCGGACGACGTGAACGAGACGGCCGCGCAGGTAACGAGCCTGCAAGTCAAACAGTCGCTGGCCATCGAGACGCTGGGGAGCATCACCACCCTGCGCTCGGAGCTGGTCGCGTTGCTCGCGTGATCCCATGGCACTGAGAATCGAACTGAAACCGCGGGAGCGGTTCATCCTGGGGGGAGCCGTCATCCAGAACGGCGACGCGAGATCGGAGTGGGTCCTCGAGAACAACGTGCCGATCCTCCGGGGGAAAAATATCATGAGCCTCGAGGAGGCCGACACCCCCTGCAAGCGGGTCTACTTCCTCATCCAGCTCATGTACGTGGAAGGCGGCAATCTCGAGGGGCACCAGGAGACCTACTGGTCCCTGGTCCGCGACATTGTCCGGGCGGCGCCCAGCCTGCTCGATTGCATCGATGCCATCAACGAACACATCGTGGGGGGGCGCTACTACGAGGCCCTCAAGCTGACCCGGAAACTCATCAACGAAGAGAAGAGGATCATCCAACATGCAGACTCAGGTTCAGGCCTATCAGAACACCCATAAGATGGTCATGTCGGACCGTGAAGCGGAAGCGGCGGTCCTCACGAAGGGCGCGCTGATGCTCCGCGACTGCCAGGAGAACTGGACCCGCGGCGGCAGCAACGGCATGCTCAACGAGGCGCTGCGTTTCAACCAGCTCATCTGGAGCATCTTCCAGGCGGAAATCACCCGAAAGGACCACCCGATGCCCGTGGAGCTGCGGCAGAAGATCCTGACCCTGAGCCGTTTCATCGACCGGCGCATCTTCGAGGTCATGGCCTACCCGAATCCGGTCAAGCTCAACGCCGTCATCAACATCAATCTCAACCTTGCAGCCGGGTTGAGGGGCTCTCCCAGCGGAGACGTCGAAGACTGAGCGCGGAGCGCGATCGCAAAACATGAAAAAGGCGGCCCGATGGATTTCGGGCCGCCTTTTTCATTTCTCGAGTCCCCATTCCCGGAACCCGCAGGGGGACCGGCCATTCGTCATTCTCCCGGCAGAGGGAATGCTCGGATGCGATTCCGGTAACCCGGTTTCAACGCGGCAGGCCCCTCCCGTCTCGATCCGACGGCCTGTCCGGCGCGGCCGCGCGATGTGCGGCGGCTCCCGGGAAATGCCGGTCGACGAGGTCCATCAGTCGCTCGGCCTGCTCGCCCCTTCCCGCCGTCCTGAGCTTTTCGATGGCCGGCAGAAGCTGGGAGCGGGCTTCGAACCCCCGTTGCTCGAGGCGGCGCAGGGCCTCCAGGCCCCGTTCTTCCTGCCCGGTCAGGGCGAGTGCCATGGCCGACAGACCCATCGCAGGCGGGTAGTCCGGGTTCTTCTGCAGGAGCCTCAGCGTTGTCTGAACGACCTTCCGGAGATCCCCCGCGAAGAATTCGGCGGCGGCGCAGTTCAGCAGCAGCTCCCTCGTTCCGTTTCCGAGAGCCCCCGCCTTCCGGGCTTCCACGAGCGCCTCGTCGAAGCGATCTGCGTTCAGGCAGGCGTTGATCAGGTTCACGTAGGCGCGGCGGAGCTCCGGGCCCGGGGCGCCGCCGAGGAATCGCCGCCAGAGATCGACGGCGTCGTCGTAGCGGCCCAATTCGCCGGCCTGAACGGCCAGCTCGAGGATTGACCGGGGCGTGCCGCCCGTCTCGGCGATCTTTTTCATCCCCAGCTCGAAATACCGCTCGCCCTTCTCGGCGACGCGCGCCCGGTCGAGTTTGCCCGTGTGGTGAACGGGCACGTCGCAGGCCGCGATTTTCATCCCGGTGGCGGCGATCGACGCTTCGACGAGTTCGTGAACGGCCCCCGAGAAGCGGATCCGGGGGTCGTTGCGGAAGAGACGCACCTTGCGGTTGGCATACCAGCCCGTCCCGGCCTCTTCGGCGGGGTAGGCGCCGTCGTTGGCCGTCCACCCCGCGGTATTCGCCTCCATGACGTAGTTGCGCGTGGCGAGATCGTAGCCGCCGATATTTTTCGCGATCTTGCGGATCAGGTTCCGGAGCGCCGCGTGGTCCCGGGGCGACAGGGTTTCGTCGGCGTCGATCACCAGGACCCAGTCTCCCGATGCCCGGGACAGGGAAGCGTTTCGCGCCTCGGCGAAGTCGTCGCGCCAGGGGGCGTCGAAGACCTTCGCCCCGAAGATGGAGGCGAGATCCTTTGTACGGTCCGTCGAGCCCGTGTCGACGACGATCACCTCGTCGACGGCGGCCTTGACGCTCGAAAGGCAGCGGACGAGGTTGGCCTGCTCGTTCTTGACGATCATGCAGAGCGAGAGCGTCGGCCGGTCTTTCCCGTGCCCGATGTCCATCGGGCCGATCCTCTGCCGCACCGCCAGCGCCGCGTCGATGAAGCCGTCGTCCACCTCGAAGGCGGCCATGGCGGCTTCGATCCGGGCCATGGCCTCTTCGTGCTTCTCCTGCGAGATCAAAAGGTCGATCAGGAGGAAGGCGATCGCGCGATTCTGCGGGTGCCGTCCGCCGGCATCGCGGAAAATCTTCTCCGCGCGGGCATGCAGCCCCAGCGAGACCGCCGCGGCGTGGTAGCGTTCCGCCAGGTCTGCCGTGCAGGGGGAGAGGGTAAAGCCCTTCTCCAGCAGTTCCAGGGATTTATCCTTCTCTCCGGCCGCCCAGAGCAGGACCCCGAGGTTCGTCACGGGCTCCCCCCAGGAAGGGTCGGCCTTCGCCGCCTCGCGGAAGAGGCGCTCGGCATCGTCACGATCGCCCCGCTTGAACGCGAGAACCCCCCGCAGGTTCAGGGCGGGGGCAAATCCGGGCGTCCGCTCGAGAGCCTGGACTGCCAGTTGCCCGGCTTCCCCGTCGTTTCCGAGGCCTTCCCGGATCGCGCCCAGCAGGCTGAGCATCCTCGCGTCCGGGTGCCCCAGGATGGCTTCCCCGAGAAGGTCCTGTGCCTCTTTGTAATGTTTCGTTTGGATCAGCATCTCCGCCATGGCGAGGTAGCACTCGCGGTCCCACGGCGTGGCCTTGATTGCGCTCAGGTATGCTTCCGTCGCCGCCCGGAGATTGCCTCTCTGGTGCAGGTCGTCTGCTTTTGCCAGGGCCGGCGAAACGGCGGCACCCGCGCCGCCCGTCGGGCTCTCCTGACGGGCCGTTGCCTCGCTCTTTCGCGTCGCGGTCGCCTCGCGGGCGGGGCGTTTCTGCCCGGATGCCTCGCCGTCCTGCCGGAGCCGCAGGATGGGTTTTCCTCGCAGTTCCCGGACACGGGTTTTCACGGCCTCGGCGGCGTGGTCCCAGGTGAAGTGGGAGCGGATGAATTGCGCGCCGAGGCGCCCTTTGGCGGCCGCTTCTTCCCGGTTTGAGACCGTGTGACGCATCAGCCCGGCAAGGCCTTCCCTGTCGGGCTCGGCCAACCAGGGGAAGTCCACCGTTTCGAACTCTCCCACCCGCTTTTCCGGAAGTCTTCCTTCTTTCGCGGGGATCAGGTAGGCGATCGACTCATTGCAGAAGTCGAGGGCCGCGCCGTGGCCGGTCACGATGACCGGCAGTCCGCTGGCCATGGCTTCCGCGATGGGAAGGCCGAAACCCTCCCCCCGGTAGGGGTGAACGAGGCAGTCGCAGGCCGTATAGAGGCCGGCGATCTCGCGATCGCCGAGATTGTGTTCGATGTACTCGATCTCGGGATGGCTCGGGTCGCCCTGGAACCGGCGGATCCACTCCTTCGCCGTCTGGCCCCTGTAAAAGCTCTGCCCGCCCATGTCCTTGATCACCAGGCAGACGTCGTCTGCGGACGAGAAGCTCCGCGTGTAGACGTCGAGCAGGACGTCGATGCCCTTGCGCTGGATCGTCCCGCCCACGAAGAGGAATTTGAATGCCTTGCTCGTCTTGAGCCGATACGGGGCATTGCCCGGCTTGAACAGGTCCGTGTTCACCCCGTTGGGCACCACCGCCACCCGTTCCGCGGGAACGCCGCTGCGGATGCAGCAGTCGCGCACGTATCGGCTGGGCACCCAGAGCTCGTCGACCCGTTCGGACATCGGGCGCACCCACTCCCTGGGGAGGCTGCCGAATTCCCAGGGCTGGATCATGACCCAGTGCCCCTCGGGCGGGGGATTGAAGTCGGGCGGCCACTGGTGCCGGACGTGCACGTCCGCGGGGCCGGACAGCTGCTTTCGAACCCTGTCTGCGATCGGTTTGAAGCGGGGTTCCTCCTTCGGCGAGAACTGGTCCCGTTCGTAGGGGATCACGGAGAGCTCGCATCCCCCCGCGATCAGCCGCGAGCAGAGCTCCCGGTTGACGAGGGCGAGCGAGTGGTGGACGAACTGGGAGCCCTCCCAGCGGATTTTCAGATCGCTCGCGGCGGCGGCCCCGGCATGCCGTCCGGCGTCGAAGGCCCGCCGGAAATCGCTGAGGTCCTTCACGACGGTGATTTCGTCCCAGGGGTCGAGGAAAACATGGTCCGAGGCGTCCTTCCAGCCCTTCAGGTCGTCCCCGCGAACGGCATGGAAGACGAAGGTCGGAATCCCCGCCAGCGCAGCGAAGGTCTTCCCCCACGAGTCGGCGCCGACGAAGAAATCGCAGCCTGCGATCAGCTGAAGCTGCTCCGTGAAGGAGAGGCTTCTCCTGTCGATGGCCTTGTCGAGGCAGGGGTATTCCTCGGCCTCATCGGGTGTGCCGATGACAACCGGGCGGATGCCCTTTTTCGCCAGGTACGATAGGAGGCGCGGCCAGTCCTTGGGCGGGATCACGTTGCGTTTGCTGCCCACCATGCCCTTGAGGCTGCCCCGCGGCTGGATGACGAGCTGAACCGGTTCGGTCCTGCACTTGTCGAAACGGACCGCCCACTCGGGCCTTCGCCGGATTCCATAGGTCGTGAAGATATCGAGGTCCGCGTTCCACTCCCGGTAGTCCGCCGTTGTCGTGGGCGTGGCCCCCATACCCAGGCAGGTGTCGGAGGACTTGAAAAACTGCCGTGCAATGAAGTGCCAGGTGTAATTCTTCGGGAAGGGGATGAAGATCACCTTCTTGAGCTTCGGAAACGCGTCGAAGAAGGACCGCATCATGCCCGTGGAGTTCGAGACGCTGACGACCGTCTGCTCGGGATCCTTGTCGTAGAACGTCGAGAGCAGCAGCAGGGCGTCGCCCGCCCCTCCGAAATGCACGTAGCAGGGAGGGAAATTCGAAAGCAGGGCGTGGATTCGGACGATCGCCTCGGGGCTCACCTCTTCGGGCCAGAAATGATCCGGCAGGTAGGCGTAGCGGCCTTCCTCCTTTTCGACAAGCGTGTCGAGTTCGATCCGGATCAAATCTTCCCTCCAGGTTTTGAAAAACCGACGTGCCGACGTTTCATTGAGTGCGTGGATGACATCGCGGGTGGGGCTGGATTTCCCCTCGTGGTGGATGACGACACTGGCGGGCTCGTAAAACACGCGCTGTCCCGCCCGGCGGACCTTGAAGCACAGGTCCGTGTCCTCGAAGTACATCCCGTACCGCTCCTCGAAACCGCCGATCCGCCTGAACAGCCGGCTCCGGATCAGCAGGCAGGCGCCCGTCACGGCGTCCGCGTCACCCGCGACGTTGACGAGCGGATCGTCGGCCGCTGCATGCAGGTGCCGGTGGAGCGGCCAGACGGCGTAGGAGGGGTGCGCGTTTCTGAAAAACTGGATGCCGCAGTGCTGCACGGTTCCGTCCGGAAACAGCAGCTTGATCCCGACCGCCCCGATCGAGTCGTCGCTGTCGAGCCGTTCCAGGGCGCGGTCGAGCCAGCCCGGCAGCGGCTCCGTGTCGTTGTTCAGGAAGACGAGAACCTCGCCGCCCGCGACGTCCGCCCCCTGGTTACAGGCCCTCGCAAAGAGCAGGTTTTCCTGGTTGGTCAGGACCTTCAGTTTCGGGTATCGCTTCCGGGCCTCTTCGAGGAACGCCCCGGTCCCGTCGCTGGAGGCGTTGTCGACGACGATGACCTCGTGCACCCGGTCGAGGGGCGTGTTCGCGTAGAGCGTCTCGAGACAGCGCGACGTGAAGTTCACCTGGTTGAACACGGGGATGATGACAGAGGCCGAGGACACCGGGCTCCCGGCCGTCGCAGGGCAGGTATCCGAGTCCGGGCCGGTCGGCTGCGGCTCGGTGCCCCGGGACGGGGCGGCAACTCGCTCCGATGCTCCTTCGGACTTCCCGGCGACCAGGGGCTTGCTGAAAAGGTAGCAGTGGGCACTGAAACGGTGCAGCCCGAAGTCGAACTTCCGGGCAAGCAGGGCGAGGGACCGCTCCGAGTGAACCAGGCAATGGCCGATGGCGGGGCTGAGGTATTCCCAGTGCCGGAGGTCCTGGCCGTTGACGAAACTGCTTTCCACGTAGAGCCGGCCCCCGGGTTTCAGCACCCGGTAAAATTCCCTGAAATACGCGACGGGGTCGGACAGGTGCTCGATGACCTCCACCATGTTGATGCCGTCGACGCTCTCGTCGCGGATGTCGCCGAGCTGCAGCTTCGTGTCCTGGTCGATGTCGAGGCATTCGATTCCCCGGGACGCGAGGAAGCGGCCGTACTCCCCGTTGCCGCTCCCGAAATCCACGACGGTTTCCAGCTTCAGGGGGGCCTTGTAAGCCAGGCGCGACAGCCGTGCTTCGTCCATTTCAGGGGTATGCCGGCCTTCGCTCCCCTGGTTCTCGGTGACAAGAACCGTGGGGTCGATCGACGGGGTGAACACGGCGCTGCAGGCTGTGCAGGCATAGTAGGGGTGGTCCTGCCTGCTGACCGCGAAATGCGCGAGCCCGCCGCAGACAGGGCATGCCTTGCTGTCTATGCCGGCTTCTTCCCCTGCGGCCATGCCCTGCAGGACGGCAAGATTTTCCTTGGCCTGCGGGTGGTCGGGCCGGACGGCCAGCACGCGGTCGTAGAAGTACCGCGCGTCGTCGACGCGGTTCTGGGCGGCGCAGAGGTTCCCGATGCGCAGAAGCGTTTCGATGTCGTCCGGCTTCAGGGCCAGGGCCTTGTTGTAGAGCGTGAGCGCCTTCTCGAGATCCCCCGCTTCGGCGAGATGCGCATCGGCAAGGTCCCTCAAAAAGCCGATATCTTCCGGAGCGAGTTCGGCGGCGCGCTCGAGATGGCACAGGGCCTCATCCGGTCTCTGCAGGAGGCAATACAGGTTCCCGAGATCGTTGTGGGCGGCGGCGTGGCCCGGACAGGTCGACAGCAGCGTTTCGAGCAGGTGAACTGCCCGGTCCGTCCGGCCTCTTTGCGCCAGGCAGCGGGCCTCGCGTGCGAGGGTGCCGGAATCGCGCTTTTCGGGTTCCTCCGCCCTGGCCTCGAGGGCATCGAACATTTTTCCTGCCAGCTCGTTCGAGGGATCGATCTCCAGGACCCCCAGGTAACACTCTCGAGCCCGAAGTAAATCCCCCGATTCCGCCCGGATATTTCCCAGGATCAGAAGGGTCTCCGCGTCCCGGGGATTCAGGGACAGGGCCTTTTCGTAGTGGGGGAGCGCCTTTTCGGGCTGCTTCGTGGCCGCGTAGAGGAAATCGGCCAGATTCTTACGGAACTCCGCATTTTCGGGTTCCAGAGCGACGGCCAGTTCGAAATGCTTTCGCGCTTGATCCGCGTCCCCTTTCCCGTAGCAAAGGGCGGCCATGTCCCTGTGATAAAGGCCGTCCGACCGGCTTTCCCTGCGCTGTTTCCCGGCAGCGCCGGTTGCCGGTTCGGCGTTTGGACGCGCCATCGATTCGGCACGTGCACGACGGGGGTCGGAAGGATTCCGTTTTTTTACAACGAATAGTTGGCCCGAGCAGACTTCCATCCGCTCGATCCGCGAATCTCTTTCCGGGTTCCGCCCGAGCTGCGGGTGCGTGATGTCCCGCATGCCGCATTCGTCGACGAGTTCCTTCACAAACCCCACCATGCCGGCCAGGTGGTTTTCGCCCGGCGTGAAGGGCTTGCCGTCCGGGAACGAATTCCAGTACCCGGTTCCCCAGTCTTCGATGACGTAGATGCCGCCGGGTTTCAGATGATTCTCGAAGAGATGCCAGAAGCTGATCCTCGTCAGTTCGCCGACGTGAGATGCATCGTCGATGATGACGTCAAACCCGTCGGGTGCACACTCCAGGCGGATGCGATCGAGTAGGGCCGTATCCTGCTGGAAACCCTGGTAGAAACGGATGCGGCCGGTCGGATCGTCGATGCTCACGGCGTTTGCGTCCAATCCCACAATGGATCCCTGTTTGAAGAAGTCCCTCCATAGATACAGGGAGCCGCCCCGGAAGACGCCCAGTTCCAGAATGCAAACGGGGTCGTTGATGAACGGACGGAAGTATCGTTCGTAATTGCCGAGATAGCGCGGGGACTTGTCGGTATCGTATCCGGAGGCGGCGAGCTTCTCGAGTGTCCGGGGATCCTCCTTTTTCTGACGACTGCTGCCCGCCAGGAGACGCATTCGGACCTGCTCGCCGTCGTACCGGGTCAACTGTTCAGGATCATGAAGGAAGTCATGGCTTTCGTCCAGGATGTGGTCATACTGGATGTGCCAGGCCATGGACCGCTCCGCTTCACAGAACCGGTTCTTTCTTTGGCGGAATACTTTCTGAAGCCCGTGCTGCTGGCTCCGGATCGGATAATGGCGGTGAATGAACCGGATCGGAAATACCTTCCGGCCTTCGAAGCCGATATCGTGCCCGCCGCTGGTCACCAGATCGACCGGCACGCGGAGGTTCTTCCACGCCTTCACCTGCCGGGTGTTGTAATCCTCGCACCCTTCGTAGTGGCGGAGAAACTGCCGGACGTCCTTGCCGGGCGTAAACGAGTTGTCCACCGGTCGAAAATTCAGCAGCTCGAAATCGATGGCGTTGTACCCCAGGCGATCCACAATGTAAAAGGCCTCCCGGAGGGTCAGTCCCGTCCAGGGGGATTCGCGGAACTCGTCGGCGTCTGCGTGGATGAACCAGTCGGCTTCGAGTTGCGCCGCGAGTTCGGCCTTTCTCTTGAGGATATCCCTCCAGATGTACCGGGTTTTGTTTTCCTCCGCGTAGTGCGCGTCGTCCGGGTAGGATTCGATGTGAATCAGCCCTTTCCCAAGCCACTTCGACGCTTCGCTCACGGTGTTGTCCGTGGACCGGTGATCGAGCAGGTAGACCGATACGCCCTGGTGGATGAGATCGCCGATGACGTGGTAGATCACGTCGCCTTCGTTGTGCGCGGAAATAAGTGCCGTGACCTTGAATGCCTCCAGCGTCTCGGGGGACACCGCGGTGGGCGTTGCGCTTTTTCGAGCGACATCCCGGACATCCTCCTGTCTCAGCCTTGACAGGGTTTCGAGGTTTTCAGCGGCGTTCCTGTTCCCGGGGTCCGCGTCGAGGACCCTGCGGTAAAACCGCTCGGCCTCGGCGTATTGCCGGTTCGATGCGGCAAGGTTGCCCCGGATGAGCAGGGTCTCGCTGTCTGAAGGCGCAAGATTCAACACGCGGTCGTACAACGTCAGTGCCGTTGCGGTGTCCCCTTCCTCGATGAGAAGAAAGCCGGCCAGTTGCTTCAGATAGGAGATGTTCTCGGGTTCCAGGCCGACCGTCTTTTCATAGCATGTCCTCGCCTGCCGGCGTTCCTCCCTGTGCTCGTGAAGCTGCCCCAGACAAAAATGGGCAAGCGGGTCATTCGGCCTGCCTTCGATGCGACGGTTGAGGATTGCCCACGCATCGTCCAGCCGTCCATCCGTCACCATCGCCCGCGCCTCGGCGCAGACGCGTTTCGAGTGCTCCGTCTCGACGGCGGCTCTCTCGGCCGCCTCGCGCCTGGCCCGTTCCGCGAAGAACTCCTGTTCCGCTCTTTTCGCGGTGGAGATCTGCGTTGACGAA
>CAZPCN010000013.1:17453-20865 GCA_964585095.1 uncultured Syntrophaceae bacterium
TTCCGCGAAGAACTCCTGTTCCGCTCTTTTCGCGGTGGAGATCTGCGTTGACGAAGAACGCCAGCAGTAGAGGGGCTCCGGCAGGTTTGCCACCTTGCAGGACTCTATGAGCCTGAGCCAAAGCTCGTAGTCATGCGCGTATGTGAAGGTTTCGTCGTAGCCTCCCGCGCGGAACAGGACGTGGCGCCGCATCATGACGCTGCCGTGCACGAAATTGTTGCCGCGAATGAGATGATGCCGAATCGCATCATTCTCCGTCTGCAGCTCGATGATGGACTCAAAACGACCGGCTTCGTCGATCTGGTACGCACAACTGCCGACAAGGGCATAGTCCGGGTGCGATTCCAGAAACCGAATCTGGGCTTCAAAACGGTGCGGCAGGGATACGTCATCGGCATCCATGATCGCGATGTAGGGCCCCCGTGCCACGCCGAGGGCTCTGTTCCGTGATCCCGCGGGCCCGAGATTTTTACGATTCGTGATGACCTTGACTCTCGGGTCATCGTAGCGACTGAGGACCGCCGCGGTTTCATCCGCTGACGCGTCATCGACGACGAGAAGCTCGAAATCCGGGAATGTCTGTTTCAGGATGCTGTCAATGGCTTCTTGCAGGAAATCCGCCGCGTTGTGCGCAGCCATGATTACGCTGACGGCCGGAGATTCCGAATGAAAGGGGACGGCGGCATCCCAGCCATTTCGGTAATATTTCAGGGCCCGGTCATTGTGCCCCTTCAGGTACACCAGTCCGCGGTCGTCGATGAATTCGTACAGCTTCCGGTCGATGACATGCCGATAGAGTCTGCTGCTCGGAATTCCCACGAAGACATTGTGCCAGGTCATGGTGGGTTTGATTTCCGAGAGAAGGGCGTCCGTCGCGGCAAGGTCTTCATCGGTTTCCTGGGGGAGGCCGACCACGATGCTGGCCGCGGTCTTGAAACCGATTTCATGGCAGAGCCGGAAGCTCGTTCTGATCTGATCGACGGTGATCCCCTTGTGAAGCTCCTTCAGGATCCTCTGAGAGCCGCTTTCTACGCCGAAGTAAAACCCGCGTGCGCCTGCCTTGTGCATCAGCTCGAGGAGTTCCCTGTCGAGGCTGTCGACACGGGACTCGCAGACCCAGCGTATATCGATGTGCCGCTCCAGCAGGAGCCTGCAGAAATCGACGACCCGCTTGCGATCGAGCGTGAAGTTGTCCTCGCGGAAATAGATGCCTTTTGCCCCGTAGTGTTCGACGAGATGTTCAATGTCGGAAACGATGCGGGCGGCGCTGAAGCACGTGTACTGCTTGCCCCACACCGCGCCGACGGAACAAAACGCGCAGCGGAAAGGACAGCCTCGACTTGTCGTCATCGTGAACGTGGGCGTTTCGGTAAACCACAGCGTCTCCCAGTTATACGGGAGTTTCGTGAAGAGGTCCCAGGCCGGCATGGGGAGCACATCGAGATCACCGATTCGGGGGTATCGAACGACGCGATCCCTGACCTTTCCCTCCACGATGTCGACGAGTGCCTGCTCGCCTTCGCCTTGGACGACATGGTCGACGAAGGCTGGGATGGTTCCGAGGGCAACCGTGGTGTGCGGCCCTCCCACGACAATCTTTCCGTGCCATTGACCGCTGCGCCTCAAATGTTCTATCTTGTGCAGCATCCGTTGAGTATCGCGAAAACAGATCGTGCTGACGTAGATGCCGACGTAATCGATTCCATTTTCCTGCAGATAACCCGTTTCGAGAAAATCGCTGGGCTCGAGATAATTGTCGATGAAGAATACGTCATGCCCTGCCTGCCTGAGCATCGAGAGAAGAAAACCGACGCCGAGCGGAGGTTTCTTTTCCCATGTCGAAAAGGGGGTTTGCGAAGGAGCCGCAGACGTGACGAGGAGCACTCTTTTGCTGAGTTTCATGGGCTGATTATCCTTGGCATTACAATGTGTTGGAAGAGTTACGCTCGTGCGTGCCGGCTGCGTCCTGCATTCATGCCGCGAGATGCGGCTCAAGCGACCTCGGGATCGCAGCGCTGCCGTCGGTACGGTAACCGTCCGATATTGTGCACGTTATATGCCAGCGGATGGGGCAAGGGCGGGGCAGGGTAACCATCGTGCACTCGTAACGCCGGGTGAACAGCGGGGCAGACAGTTGCAGGTTGATTGATTGAATGTCAGCCGGCCTGCAGGTGGTTCAGCAGGGTCTGGGCCTCGGTGAAGGCGGGGTTGATCTTCAGGGCCTGCTGGATGGACTCGACGGCCGGTTTCTTCTCTTTCTTCGCTGCATAGGCCCGGGCGAGGTTGTAGAGGATGCCCTCGTCGTCGGGGGCGACGGAGAGGGCTTTTTTGAACTCCGCGACAGCTTTCTCGTAGTTGCCGTCTTTGCGGGCCTGGATGCCGCGGGCGTTGTAGGTCTGGAGAATGAATGAAAGGAGGTCTTCGTTGTTTCCGATCAGGGCGCGGGCCTTTTCGTGCTCCCCCCTGTCGATGAGCCGCATGATCGTGAGAGCCCGGTTTTCCCGGCTCTCTTCCTGGCCTTCGAGGCCCCGGGCGATTTCCTCCTCCGAGACGCTGACCAGTTGCCGGATGAAGGCGAGCGTCGTTTCGTTGTCGCTGTCCTGGAACGTGACGGGGCCGAAGGCGTTGCGGAACGCGGCGCTCGTCATGAGCTGCCGCTGGAACTCGTTGATGCCCTCCTGCAGGTCCTTCTCGTCCTGGGGGAGCATCCGCGTGACGAGCATCTTTTCCAGGACATCCTTGAAGCCGTTGAGGCAGGCATAGACATTGCCCTGGTGGATGAACTTCTTGCAGTTCCCCAGGGTTCTCGAGATTTCCGCGGCGCGCTCTCTGACGATTGCCTCGTCCATGACCGCCTGGTCCGGGTGCTTGGGGCCGTCCATGCCTTGTTGACTCGTCACCTCTGCCTCGGCCTGCCGTGGGGCCGGTCCGGGCGCCTCTCCATGGCACAGAATGTGCTAACCTTTAATCGGCAGAAACGGACAGGGACTTGAACCGAGGAGGAACGGGAACCGATCATGGACGAGGGCGAAGGCGGCAGGAAAAAGCTCGATTTTGACGAGAAGAACTTTCTGTTCGAATGGCTCGTGGAAAACAACAAGACCCTGACCCGGAAGAATAAGGAATTGCTGGTCGAGAACCTGAAGTTCCGCTCCCGGGTGGAGGAACTGGAAAAGATCAGCTTCATCGACCCCACGACGGGCCTCTACAACCGCTGGTACCTGCAGCCGCGCCTCGTGGAGGAATTCTCCCGGGCCAGGCGGGGGGAGGGCGCACTGTCCTGCCTCTTTATCGACATCGACGACTTCAAGGCCGTCAACGACCGCTACGGCCATTTCATCGGCGACAAGGTCCTGCGCGACGCGGCCGTGTTGCTCCGGGCTCACTGCCGCAGGGAGGACGTGCTGATCCG
>CAZPCN010000013.1:20965-59544 GCA_964585095.1 uncultured Syntrophaceae bacterium
ATGCGGCGAGCGGGCGGCATCGTAAGGGTAGGGTACAGGGTATAGGGTATAGGGTATAGGGTATAGGGTGTTCCACCCTTCTGATAAATCCATTTCCATTCCGTCCCGCCCGGGGTTTTAGTTTTTCTCTTGAATTTCAATGGCATAGAGATGGATTGACCTCTCTCCGCCATATCCCTTTCGGCCTAGGGTGTCCTTTCTATTGATGTAATCCTCTTTACTTTCTTTCCCCCTGAACCCTGACCCCTTTCTGTTTTTACCCCCTGGACCCTGGTCCCTGCACCCCGTACCCTGTCTGTTTCTAGCCCCTAAACCCGATACCCGTAACCCGATACCTTGTGGCTTGCCCTAAAGTTTCTTTACTTTATGACGATAAAACAGGTGCAGTAGTTGCACAGGGTTTATATGTTGCTGTAGTGTAACAAAGCAGATCAAGCCCGAACCGAGAGGTGCTTCATGGCAAAGATGTTTTTTTCCACGTCCGAAGTGGCGGATCTCTTCAACGTGAACCGGGTGACCATCTACCGCTGGGTCAAGGAGGGGATGGTGAAGGGCTACAAGGTGGGCAAGCATCTCAAGATCCCGCTGGCAGAGGTGGAACGGCTCAAGCGGGAGTTCGGCTTCGGCGACCTGCCCCTGGATAAACTGCAGGGGGGCGAGACAGGGACGGCAGAGGCCGGAAAGACGGCGCCGCGGGGTCCCGCCTACAAGAAGCTCGTCATGGCCATCGACGACGACGAGAACATCCTCACCTTCATCCAGAGCGCCTTCGAGGGCCTCGGCCTCAACCGGCACTGCAACCTGAAAACCTACGCCAACGGGCTCGAGGCGGTGCTGCAGATCGGCGAGGAGAAGCCGGACCTCATCCTGCTCGACATCGTCATGCCCAATCTGAACGGTCTGGAGCTTGCAGAGAAGATCCGCAAGATGCACCGCGACATCAAAATCATCATCATGACGGGGTACCCGGAGTATCTCACGGAGGACGAGCGAGGCAAGTTCCTCGACTACATGACGAAGCCCGTAGATTTGAGGAAACTCTACGAGACCATCATCAAGGCCCTCGACATCCCTGCGGACAGGGCCAACGGCGCCCAGGCGCGCTCCTAGCGCGCGGCGGAGGGAAACGGGGCGGGCCCCGCGCGGGCAGGCAGGGGGTTGGCTGGAACGGTTCTTGATCGGGTCAATGATCCACGACACACAGGGAGGCAGCAAGACATGCAGACGGAGATGATCGAAAGACAGGAAAATCCCCTTGCCGGGATCCCGGCAAGGGAGGGGAAATACCTGACCTTCTCGCTGGCAGGCGAGGAATACGGGATCGGGATCCTGAAGGTCAAGGAGATCATCGGGATGATGCCCGTGACGCACGTCCCCCAGACCCCGGAGTTCGTCAAGGGGGTCATCAACCTGCGGGGGAAGGTCATCCCCGTGGTGGACCTGCGCCTGCGGTTTGCCCTGGAGGCCGCGGCCTACACGGAGCGAACCTGCATCATCGTCGTGGAGGTGGCGGGGGCGGGCGGCTCCGTCATGATGGGAATCGTCGTCGACGCCGTCTCGGAGGTGCTCAACATCCGGGGGGCCGACATCGAGAACACGCCCGCCTTCGGGGTGCGGCTCAACACGGATTTCATTCTCGGGATGGCCAAGGCGGCCGGCGGGATCAAGATCCTGCTCGACATCGACAAGGTGCTCAGCAGCGAGGACATCGTTGCCGTCCGGCACATGGCCTGAGGAGTCACTGACCTGCGCAGGAGTATCTGCATGAAGAAGAGCGCGTCTCTGTCCACGAAAATCATCGGTCTTGTAGTCGCCGCCGTGTTCACCGTCGGCGTGTGCGTATTTGCCAGCTCCTATTACTTTGTCAACCGGGGCTTCAGCGACCAGACGCAGCAGGATGTGGGGAAGCTGGCCGACGCCGTGCAGCTCCGCGTCGACGACGTGACGGCGAAAATGGCCGCCGTTGCGCAACTGACGGCGGCCCGGAAAGACCTGGCCGAGGCGATCGCGAAGGGCGACACGGCCTTCGTCCAGAACCTGGGCAAGGAGGTCATGCGCGACTCGAAGGCCGGGTTCATCACGATCGCCGACAAGGACGGAAACGTGGTGGGCCGCGGCCACTCGGACAAGGCGGGCGACAGCGTCCTGAACCAGCCCAACGTGAAGAAGGCCCTTTCCGGAGAGGCCACCACCGGGATCGAGGAAGGGACCGTGGTGAAGTTCTCCCTGCGGGCGGGCGCCCCGGTGAAGCAGGGCGGCAAGGTCGTGGGCTCCGTCACGACGGGCATCGACCTCACCCCGGCGAGCCACGCTTTCGTCGAAGACATCAAGAAGATGTTCGATGTGGAGTGCACCCTCTTCCAGGGCGACACGCGAGCGACGACGACGCTCATGAAGGACGGCCAGCGGGTCATCGGCACGAAGATGGACAACCCGAAGGTCCTCGACGCGGTCCTCGCCAGGGGCCAGCGCTACCTGGACGTCAACACGATCCTCGGGAAGGAATACAACACGGCCTACTGGCCCCTGAAGGACGCCTCGGGGAAAGTCATCGGGATGCTCTTTATCGGCAAGGACCGGTCGATCGTGGCCTCCACGGTGAGGAACACGGAGCTGTCGATCCTGGCGATTCTCGCCGTCGTCGGGGGCTTGATGGTGTTTGCCGGCGTCCTCGTTGCGCGCTCCATCACCCGGCCCGTCAATCGGGCCATGACCGGCCTGACCGAGGCCGCCGAGCAGGTCGTCTCGGCTTCGGGCCAGGTGTCCTCGGCGAGCCAGTCGCTGGCGGAAGGGGCCTCGGAGCAGGCCGCCTCGATCGAGGAGACCTCCTCGTCGCTCGAGGAGATGTCGTCGATGACCAAGCAGAACGCCGACAACGCCTCGACGGCCGACAAGCTCATGAAGGAGTCCAGGGGGATGGTCGAGCGGGCCAACGGCTCGATGACGGAGCTGACCCAGTCGATGGAGGACATCTCGAAGGCCAGCGACGAGACCTCGAAGATCATCAAGACGATCGACGAGATCGCCTTCCAGACCAACCTGCTGGCGCTCAACGCGGCGGTGGAGGCGGCCCGGGCCGGCGAGGCGGGGGCGGGCTTCGCCGTGGTGGCCAACGAGGTGCGCAACCTGGCCATGCGGGCGGCCGAGGCGGCCAAGAACACCTCGGTGCTCATCGAGGGGACGGTGAAGAAGGTCAAGGAGGGCTCGGAGCTGGTGGAGCGGACCAACGGGGCCTTCGCGGAGGTTTCGAGGAGCGCTTCGAAGGTGGCGGACCTGGTTGCGGAGATCGCGGCGGCCTCGTCGGAGCAGGCCCAGGGGATCGACCAGATCAACAAGGCCGTGGCGGAGATGGACAAGGTCACCCAGCAAACGGCGGCCAACGCCGAGGAGTCGGCCTCGGCCTCGGAGGAGATGAACGCCCAGGCCCAACAGGTGAAAGACATCGCCGCGGAGCTCCTGCGCATCATCGGCAGCGGGGGCTCGGGGAATGCCGGGCATGGATCGGCGGAAGCCGGCATGACGGGATCTGCCGGCGGGCAGCCCCCTCTTTTGGCCCGCCTGAAGGCTGCCCGGGGAAAGGCCCCCGTCGCAGCCGGCAGCCGGAAGCCTTCCAAACCCGAGGAGGTGATTCCTCTCGAAAAGGGAGATTTCAGGGATTTCTGAGAAAGGGACGCGGGGCGCCGCGCGGCGCCCCGCGGGCATCATAACAAGGCATGATCCTGGAACTGCGCGACACGGAATTCGAGAAGATCAGCCGGCTGGTTTACAGCCACTGCGGGATCAACCTGCACGACGGCAAGAAGGAACTGGTCAAAGCGAGGCTGAGCAAGCGGATCCGGGAGGGGAACTTCACGTCCTTCGCCGATTACTACGATTATGTGAAAACCGGCGAGGGGACCGACGAGTTCATCGCCATGATCGATTCCCTCTCGACGAACCTGACGAGCTTCTTTCGGGAGGACGGTCATTTCCGGGCCCTCTCCCGGATCGTCCCGGCCCTCATCCGCGAAGCGGGGGGGAGGGGGAGGCCGCGCCTGCGCCTCTGGAGCGCGGGCTGCTCCACCGGCGAGGAACCCTACACCATGGCCGTCACAGCCCTCGAGGCCGCCCAGGGGCTCAATGCCGAAATCCGCATCCTGGCCACCGACATTTCGACGCGCGTGCTCCAGAAGGCCCGCCAGGGCATCTATCCCGCGGACCGCGTCAAATCCGTCCCGCCCGATCTGCTGCGCAAGTACTTCCAGATGGGCCAGGGGAACTGGGCGGGCCAATACCGCGTGAAGAAGGACGTGCGGGACCTCGTGAGCTTCGAGCGCTTCAACCTCATGGAACCGCCGGCGGCAGGGGAGCCCTTCGACGTTATCTTCTGCCGCAACGTGATGATCTATTTCGACAAGAAGACCCAGGAGGGGCTCGTGAACCGATTCCACGGACGCCTGGCCCGGGGAGGCTACCTCTTCATCGGCCACTCCGAGAGCCTCACGGGTCTCAGCCACGCGTTCCAGTATCTCGAACCGAGCCTGTACCGGAAGTAGGGACCCATGGCGGAACTCGTCATCGGCATATCGGACCTGAGGGTCACGAACAATCCCGCGGACTCGATGGTCACCTATGCCCTGGGGTCCTGCATCGCCGTGGCCGTCTACGATCCCGAGGCGAAGGTGGGGGGACTGCTGCACTACATGCTCCCCGACTCGACCCTCGATGCCGTCAAGGCGAAGGAGACGCCCGCCATGTTCGCAGACACGGGCATCCCGCTGCTCTTCAAGTCCTGCTACAAGATGGGGGCGGACAAGAAGCGGATGGTCGTGAAAGTGGCCGGCGGGGCCAGCATCCTCGACGAGTCGAACTTCTTCCGGATCGGGCAGAAGAACATCATGGCCATGCGCAAGCTCTTCTGGAACAACAACGTCCTGATCGACGCCGAGGACACGGGGAAGAATTTCAACCGCACGGTGCGGCTCGACGTCGGAACGGGCAAGGTCTGGATCAAACGGGCGGGCGGCCCGATGGAGGAGCTATGAAGCTCAACAAGCGGATCCTGAAGTCCATCCAGACGCTGCCGCCCTTCCCGGCGACGATCCAGAAGGTCATGGCGCTGGCCGGCGACCCCGATTCGTCGCTCACGGAGCTGGCCGGCGTGATCCGCCTCGACCAGGCCATCACGGCCAACATCCTGCGGATCTGCAACTCCGCCTACTTCGGCCTGCGACGGCCCGTGGACAACGTGGGCGACGCCATCATGCACATGGGGAAGAAGAACGTCCTGCGCGCCGTCATGGCCGCGGGGCTGTCGCGGTACTTCCGGACGGCAAAGGGCTACGACGTCAAGGGAGGCGACCTCTGGGAGCACGCCGTCGCGGTGGCGCTCATGTCCCAGATCTGCGCCGCGAGGCTGTCGGTTCCCGACGACCCCCGGCTCTTCACGGCGGGGGTGCTGCACGACATCGGCAAGATGGTGATGGGAGAGTTCGTCCACGAAGCCTGGCAGAAGATCCAGGAACTCACGGAGAGGCGTCAGTACTCTTTCCTGGAGGCCGAGGAGGAGGTCCTCGGCGTCAACCACGCCGTGCTGGGCGGGGAGATCGCCCTGATCTGGAAGTTCCCCGACGAGATCCTGAAAGCGATCGCCTACCATCACCGGCCGGACCTGCTGACCGACGGCGATCTCGTGCCCTGGATCGTCTACCTGTCCAACCAGGTCTGCCACGTCATGGGGATCGGCGTGGGGACCGACGCGTTGGCCTACCGCGCCGTCGGCGACGTGGCCGGGCGGTTTCAGCTCAAACAGCGGGATCTCGAGGACATGATGGCCCGGCTGCACCGGAGCATGCAGGAAGCGCGGGAGCTGATCAGCATCGTCTCGGGGCCCGGAGGCAACGGGAGGGGCTAAACGGAGGGAACGATGTCCTTCAATCTGCTCATTGTCGATGATTCGAGTTCGATGCGGTCCGTCGTGAAAAAGATCGTCGGCCTGTCGGGCGTCGGGGTCAACCAGCTTCTCGAGGCGGAAAACGGCCGCAGGGCCCTCGAGGTCCTCGGCGGCAACTGGGTGGATGCCGTGATCCTCGACATCAACATGCCGGAGATGAACGGCCTCGAACTGCTCGAGAAAATGAGCGGGGACGACCTTCTGAAGAACATCCCGGTGGTCATGATGACCACCGAGGCCAGCGAAACCCACATGAAAACCGCCTTCGAACTGGGCGCGAAGGGATTCATCCGGAAGCCGTTCCTGCCCGAGGAAGTCCGCAGGATGCTGCTCGGGGTGCTCGGGTTCGACGAAAAGGGGGACTATGGAGAACGTGAAAGAGACACTGGCGGAGTCGATTTTTGAGGTCTTCGAGAGGATGTTCTTCATTTTCCTGGAGCCCGGGGGGCGCTCCCCGGTCCATGATTACGAAGCGGCCATCCGCTTCGACGGCCCGCAGCGGGGCGAGATCCGCATCCTGCTCGGTCGCCCGGTCGCCCGGCTCATGGTGTGCAACATGCTCGGGCTCGACAACGGGGCCGTCACGGAGCCGCACGTGGCGGACTGCGTCAAGGAGGCCGCCAACATGGTCTGCGGGAATTTCCTCGTGCACCTCGACGCCTCGAAGAAATTCACCATGTCGCTGCCCGGATTTTCCGTCAGCACCGGGAAGCCGCCGGCCGCCCCGGGGGACGTGGTGTCCTTCGACTTTGACTGCGAGGCCGGCAAGATGAGGGTCGAGCTCGCGATGGAGGCATGAAGAGGGGGATAGGGTATCAGAAGACCAAGAGGGGTATCGGGTATAGGGTACCGGGTATAGGGAAGGTACTCAGATTATTTTGTATAGACGGAATCTTCTTCCATCCCGAACCCCGAAACCCGAGACCCGATACCCGGGGTCGCGGCAGCAGCAACGAATGAGTGCGGGTTTGGGAAAGACAGATAGAAGGTAGTGGAGCGTTGAACAAGATCAAGGTTCTCATCGTCGACGATTCGGCCATCGTCCGCAAGATCTTCTCGGAGGAACTCTCGAAGTTCCCCGACATCGAGATCGTGGGAACGGCGCCGGACCCCTACGCGGCACGCGACAAGATCGTCGCACTGAAGCCCGACGTGGTCACCCTCGACATCGAGATGCCCCGCATGGACGGGATCACGTTCCTGCGCAAGCTCATGAAGTACTACCCGATCCCGGTCATCATCGTAAGTTCGTTGACGCCGAAAGGTGGAAAACTGACGCTGGAGGCCCTCGACATCGGGGCCGTGGAGGTCATCGCAAAGCCCGGAGCGGCTTACACCGTGGGCGATATGAGCGCCCAGCTGGCCGAGAAGATCCGGGCGGCCTCGCGGGCACGGATCGTGAAACAGCAGGGGGATGGCCCCGGGAACGGGGGGGGCCCTCCGGAGCCGATACGGGCCCTGGCCCAGACGACGAACCAGGTCATCGCAATCGGCGCCTCCACGGGGGGCACGGAGGCCCTCAAGGCAGTGCTTACGAAAATGCCCGTGAACTCCCCCGGCATCATCGTCGTGCAGCACATGCCGGCCAATTTCACGACGGCCTTTGCCGAGCGCCTCAACAGCCTGTGCCCGATGACGGTGAAGGAGGCGAAAAACAACGACTCCGTGACCCAGGGGACGGTGCTGATCGCCCCCGGGAACTACCACATGCTCCTGCGGAGAAGCGGGGCGCGGTATTACGTAGAGGTCAAGGACGGGCCCATGGTACACCACCAGCGGCCCGCCGTGGACGTCCTCTTCAAGTCCGCGGCCCAGGTTGCGGGCGCCAACTCGATCGGGGTGATCCTGACGGGGATGGGCGCCGACGGGGCGGCGGGGATGCTGGACATGAAGAAAGCCGGGGCGAGAACCATTGCCCAGGACGAGAATTCCTGCGTGGTCTTCGGCATGCCGAAGGAAGCCATCAAACTCGGCGGGGCGGACCGGGTCCTTCCCCTGGACCAGATCGCCGGGGAACTGGTGAGGATGATGTGACATGGATTATGCTGAGCTGAGGCGCGAAATCGACGAAATGGCATCGAGTTTCCTCTTCCTCGAGAAGAAGGAGATCGACATCCCGACGGCAGGGCAGTTCCTGAACCAGCTCGAGGGGGTCACGGGGCATGCGGAGTCCCTCGGGGCCGACGAGGCCCGGAGGCTTGCCGGCGGCCTGAGCCAACTCCTGGAGAAAGTCGTCCTTGAGTCCATCGACGCTGCGGCGGGCTTTGGCCTCTTCGAGCGCGGCATCGTGCTGCTGCAGTCCGTGGCCGACGGGTACTGTAACGCCGGCCGCTACGACGGCGACATCGGCAGCTTCATGGGGGAACTGGCCGCGGCCCTGGGAGTTCCCCTGGAGGCGGAAAATGCAAAGCCCTTGGCGGAGGCGGCGCCCGCCGCCGATCCCCCCGCGGCAACCGAAGCGGCACCCGGGAAGGCGCGTGTCCAGGACGAGTCGCTCCTTCGGGACTTCATCACCGAGGGGCTGGAATACATCGGCGAGATCGAGGTGAACATCCTCAACCTCGAGCAGGAGCCCGAGAACAAGGACTACATCAACGCCATCTTCCGGCCCTTCCACTCCGTGAAGGGCGTGGCCAGCTTCCTCAACCTCGATGCCATCCGCACCCTGGCCCACGACCTGGAGACGCTCCTGGACAAGGCGAGAAACGAGGCCCTTCCCGTTACGCCGGAGCTCATCGACCTCATCCTCGACGGTTCGGACACCCTGAAGGCCATGATCGGCCGGCTGCGAGACGAGCTGGAGGGAAGGGAAGCCACGGACGTGATCGACACGTCGGACCTCGCGCGGCGCATCAAGCTCGCCGAACAGGGCGCGGAGCAGCCGAAACAGCCCAAGAAGCTCGGCACCATCCTCGTGGAGGAGGGGGTCATCAACGAGGAGGAACTGCAGGACGCTCTGGAGCGCTCCCAGATCCCCCCGCCCCGCAAGCTCGGCCAGACGCTCATCTCCGAGGGGATGGCCTCGCCCAAGGACGTCTCGCGGGCCCTTCGGAAACAGGCCCAGCAGGTGACGGACTCCAACACGATCCGCGTGGACATCAAGAAGCTCGACGACCTCATCGACATGGTGGGCGAGCTCGTCATCACGCAGTCCATGATCCGGCAGAGCGACACCCTCGCGGCCCTCGGCGACCGCAAGCTCGTCCGGGACATCTCCCAGCTGGCGAGCATCACCTCCGAGCTGCAGCGCTCCTCGACGGTGCTGCGGATGATCCCCATCAAACAGACTTTCCAGCGCATGTCGCGGCTGGTACGGGACCTTTCAAAGAATTCGGGCAAGCTCATCAACGTCGTGACCGTGGGCGAGGACACCGAGATCGACCGCAACATGGTCGAGGAGATCTACAACCCGCTCGTGCACATGATCCGCAACGCCGTGGACCACGGCATGGAGATGCCCGAGGAGCGCATCCAGGCGGGAAAGCCCGAGCGCGGCGCGATCAAGCTCAAGGCCTTTCATCGAGGCGGAAACATCGTCATCGAGATCTCCGACGACGGCCGGGGTCTCAACCGGGAGAAGATCCGCCAGAAGGCCATCAAGAACGGGCTCATCAGCCCCTCCGATGCCCTGACGGATCAGGAGGTGAACCGCCTCATCCTGCTGCCCGGCTTCTCGACGGCCGATAAGGTAACCGACATATCGGGCCGCGGCGTGGGGATGGACGTGGTCAAGCAGGCCGTGGAGAAGCTCCGCGGCAAGATGGACATCCAGAGCGCCGAGGGGAAGGGGACGACCTTCGTCACCGGGTTCCCTCTCACCATGGCCATCATCGACGGCATGATCGTGAAGGTGGGCAACGAGCGCTATATCCTCCCCACGGTTGCCATCCGGCAGCTCATCCGGCCCGACCGGACGGCCTACAACTGCATCGTGGGCGAGGCGGAGACGATCAACGTCATGGGGCGGCTGCTGCCCCTGGTTCGGCTCCACCGGCTCTTCGATATCGAACCCGTGCATGCCAACCCATGGGAGGCCACCCTGGTGGTCATGGAGGGCGAGAAGCGCTCCAAGTGCCTGCTTGTCGACGAGATCCTCGGCAAGGAGGAGGTCGTGATCAAGAACCTGGGCGAGAGCCTCAAGCGCATCAAGGGGGTCTCCGGCGGCGCCATCCTCGGAGACGGCAACGTGGGCCTGATCCTCGACCCCGAGGGGCTCTTCGAGATGGCCGAGGCGAACTGACACTGCGGCCCCGGGGCAGGGGGCGCATGGAAGACTACCGGATTGCGAGCGAAAACCTGATTGCGGGGGAAACCTATGAGCGTGAACAAGAATCTCAAGATCCTCATCGTCGATGACTTCGCCACCATGCGGAAGGTCATCCGGAACCTGCTGAAGCAAGGCGGCTTCGAGAACGTCGTGGAGGCCGAGGACGGGGCGGCAGCCCTGAAAATCTTGAAGTCCCAACAGGTGGACTTCATCATCTCCGACTGGAACATGCCCAACATGAGCGGACTCGAGCTGCTCAAGGCCGTCCGTGCGGACGACGATATCAAGGCGCTGCCCTTCCTCATGGTGACGGCGGAAGCCCTGAAGGACAACGTCGTGGCGGCCGTCAAGGCCGGCGTGAGCAATTACATCGTGAAGCCCTTCACCGCAGAGGTGCTCAACGAGAAGATCGAGAAGATCGTCAAGAGCCTGGCGGCGTAAATCAACAAAGGACAACTTCCCATGGACGTTCGATTTATCAACCCGTTCCTCAACGGGACCGTGCAGGTATTGAAAACCATGGCCTTCGTGGAGCCCAAGGCGGGAAAGCCCTTTCTCAAGAAGGACAGCCTCGCCCGCGGCGACATCTCGGGCATCATCGGCCTCACCGGTTCGGCACGGGGGTCGCTGGCCCTGAGCTTCAGCGAGGGCTGCATTCTGAAGATCGTTTCCAACATGCTGGGCGAGGAGATCAAGACCCTCAACGGCGACATCAAGGACGCCGTGGGCGAAATCACCAACATGGTCTCCGGCGCGGCCCGCAAGGAGCTCGAGACCCTCGGGTTCAACATCACGGCGGCCATCCCCACCGTCGTGGCCGGCAAGGACCACTCGATCAGCCACGTGCTCGGTGGGCCGAGCATCATCATCCCCTTCGAAACGCCGCAGGGGCCCTTCGTCGTCGACATCTGCATCGGCGGCATCGCGGGGCAATGAAGAAGTGGCAGAAGTGAAGAAGTGACAGAAGTGTCTGAGTGAAGAGGAAGAAGGGACAAGGGACAAGGGACCAGAAAAATCCCCCTCTTTGCCGCCCTGATTCGCTTCGCGGGGCGGCCCGGTAAGGAAAGAACCAGACATGATCGCGCACCCTGCGGGATGCGCCCCCGGTCCCCCTTTGTACAAGGGGGATTTCTTTTTTCTCTGAACCCTGGACCCTGTCCCCTGGACCCTATCTCGTAATTTGGTACTTCCTCACGACCTCCCGGAGTGCGGAGAGCTGCTGCTCGCTCATCTCGAAGGTGTAGCGGTTTCCGCCCTTGAAGGTCACGGTGATGGACTGGGATTTGGCCAGTTTCGCGATCTTGTCCTCTTCGGCGACCTCGTTGTCGGACCACTCGTTGATGCCGTCGGCATCGACGGAGGACTGCTTCTGCGGGTAGATCGTGTCGATCGTCAGCCTCGTTCCGTTCTGGCCCTGCAGGGTGACGGATTCGTAGGAGAGGTACTCGGGGGCCTCGTACCGGGTCTTCACCTTGTAGAACTTCCTGCCCGTGTAGCGCTGGACGAAGTAGATCTCCACGTAGAACTTCCGGTCCTCGCCGATCTGCTGCGCGAGGCTGCGGGTGGAACGGTAGACCTTCCACGACTTGATGGGGTCGTCTTCGATGAGAATGTGCCGGCTGATATCGCGCTGGGCCTCGAGTTCCCCGTCCAGCTCCGAGCGCATCTCCTCGCGCAGCGCCACGAGCTTTTCGCTGAGGTCCTTCGTCAGGAAGGCAGACTTCATCTCCCGGTCGATCAGCTCGATCCTGCCCCGGAGGTCCCGTGTCGTCTCGACGGACTTGACGATTTTCTGATAGTTGTTCAGGGCGAGGTTCCGGATCTCGGAGATCTTCTCCCCCGCCGCGGCGGCATGCTGACTGGTCGGGAAGCGGTCGACGAGGGTCTGGAATTTCTCCAGGGCATCGCCGTAGCGCTTCTCCCCGTAGAGGCCCATGCCCGTCCGGTAGTAGAAATCGGAAAGATCCTTGAGCTGTTTCAGCTCATCGGAGAGGGTTTCGCTCTGCTGCCGCGAAAGCAGCAATTCCTTGTTGAGCCGATCATTCTCGAGCTGCAAGTCCTCGAATTTCTTGTAGGAAACGCAGCCGGACAGAAGAAAGGCGCAGACCAGCAGAAGGAGAAAACGATGCATAAGGACTCCATGAAACCATAAACAGCCATCCACAAGAATAATTGTATGCAACATACGCTATAATTATAACATGATAACGCTATTCGGCCGGATTTTCAAACCATTTTCACGGTTCAGCACCCGGAAATCGTTTCAGTGCCGCAAGTTCTCGGGATCAGGGGAAAAATGCTCTTAGCCCCGGAGGGGCAGCTGGGCGTTCTGCGGCGCCCGGGGCGGGGCGCCGAGGGGCGCGTACGGATTGGTGCCGACCGTCACGGCAGCCTTGACGCGAGGGGTTCGATCTGTTAGGGGTGACAGGGGTAGGGGTCAACATGATCTGGCACCAGGAGGATGTCAAGGCGGTCCTCGCCGAGCTGGATGTTCCCATCGACGGCCTTCGTTCCGAAGAAGCCGGCAATCGACTTGCAAAATTCGGCCGCAACGAGCTGACGGAGAAGGGAAAGCGGTCGCTGGCCGCGATGATCATCGATCAGTTCCGGGATTTTATGATCCTGATCCTGATCGCCGCCGCCGTGGTTTCAGGCTTCCTGGGCGAACTCGCCGACACCCTTGCCATCCTTTTCATCGTTCTGTTGAATGCCGTCATCGGCGTCGTCCAGGAGTACCGCGCCGAGAAGGCCATGGAGGCCCTGAAGCAGATGGCCGCCCCCGTCGCGCGGGTCCTGCGCGATGGGGAGGTCGCCTCCATCGCCGGCTCGGAGATCGTCCCGGGGGATCTGGTGCTTCTCGAGGCGGGCGCCATCGTCCCGGCCGATATGCGGCTCACGGAGGCGGCTGTGCTGAGAGTGGAGGAGGCAGCCCTCACCGGCGAGTCGGTTCCCGTGGAGAAGCACACCCGGGTGCTGCACGAAGAACTTCTTCCCCTGGGGGACCGGTCGAACATGGCCTTCAAGGGCACCGTCGTGACCTATGGCCGGGGCACCGGCGTTGTCGTGGCCACGGGGATGGACACGGAGCTCGGGAAGATCGCCACCTTGCTCCAGGAGGAAGAGGAGGTCAGGACGCCCCTCCAGAAGCGCCTGACCGCCTTCGGGAAGAAAATCGCGGTGGCCGTTCTCGCCATCTGCGCCTTCATCTTCGGCGTCGGCCTCCTGCGGGGCGAGTCCCCCGTTCTCATGTTCCTGACGGCGGTCTCGCTTGCCGTCGCGGCCATCCCGGAAGCTCTCCCCGCCGTCATCACCATCTCGCTCGCCCTGGGGGCGCGGAAGATGGTGGAGCACAATGCTCTGATCCGGAAGCTGCCCGCCGTGGAGACCCTGGGCTCCGTCACGACCATCTGCTCCGACAAGACGGGCACCCTCACCCTGAACCGGATGACCGTCGAGGAATTGTACGTCAACGGAAAACTGTTCAAGAGCGACAACCCCGAGATCGGGCATTTCGACCACCTCATGAAGGCGCTGGCCCTCAGCAACGATGCGCGCCCGTACAGACACCAGGATATCGTCGGGATCACGGGCGACCCGACGGAGATCGCCCTCTACCGGGTCGCCAATGAACTCGGGTTTGTCAAGGCCGAGCTCGAAAAGGGGCATCCCCGGGTGGCCGAGATCCCCTTCGACTCGGAGCGAAAGTGCATGACGACATTCCACCGCTGGCCCGGGGGGTACATGGCCCTCACGAAAGGCGGAGTCGACGTCATGCTCGAGAAGTCCGTCAACGTGCTCAAGGACCGGAAGCTCGAACCGCTCGATGCCGATGAGGTGAGCCGCGTGAACGACCGGATGGCCGAAAACGGCCTCCGCGTGCTGGGCGTGGCCGCCCGCCTCTGGAACGAGCTGCCCGAAGACCTGTCGCCCGGGCGCGTGGAGACGGGGCTCACCTTTCTCGGTCTCGTGGGCATGATGGACCCGCCCCGCGAGGAGGTCCGCCGGGCCGTCTCCCTTTGCAAGTCCGCCGGCATCCGGCCCGTGATGATCACGGGGGACCACCCGCTGACGGCGCTTTCCATCGCCCGGCGCATCGGAATCGTCGACGACGGGGGCGCCGTGATGACCTGCCGGGACCTCGAGAAGATCTCCATGGACGTCTTCGAGGACCGGGTCGAGGACATCCGCGTCTACGCCCGGATGATCCCCGAGCAGAAACTCAAAATCGTCAAGGCGCTCCAGGACAGGGGGCAGTGCGTGGCCATGACGGGTGACGGGGTGAACGACGCCCCGGCCCTCAAACGGGCCGACATCGGGGTCGCCATGGGCATCACGGGGACGGATGTCTCCAAGGAGGCCTCCCACATGATCCTCCTGGACGACAACTTCGCAACGATCGTGCACGCCATCCAGGAAGGCCGGATGATCTACGACAACATCCGGAAGTTCATCAAGTACCTGCTGGCCTGCAACGCCGGCGAGGTCCTGACGCTCTTTCTGGCCCCGCTCCTGGGGCTTCCGCTGCCCCTGCAGCCGATCCAGATTCTCTGGATGAACCTTGTGACGGACAGCCTCCCGGCCCTTGCGTTGGCCATGGAACCGGCAGAGGGGGAGGTGATGAAGCGCCCCCCGCGGGACCCGCGGGAAGGCATCTTTGCCCACGGGCTGGGCGTCTTCTGCATCTGGGTGGGCCTGCTGATGGCGGCTCTCTGCATCGGCGTCCAGTACCGGGAAATTTCCGCGGGCAATGAAGACTGGGAGACGATGGTTTTCACGGTCATCGTCTTGAGCCAGCTCACGACGGCCCTGGCGGTCCGGTCGGAGAAGGAATCCCTCTTCAGGCTGGGGCTCTGGAGCAACAAGACCATGCTGGGAGCGGTGGCCCTTGGGGTTGCGCTGCAGCTTGCGGTGACCTATGTTCCCTTCCTGAACCCCGTCTTCGACACGAAACCCCTCACGGCCGGCGAGCTCCTGTTCTGTGTCGCCCTGTCCTTTGTCCCCTTTGCGGTGATCGAGATTGAAAAATTTGTAAAACGGAAAAAAGGCTGATAGAATACCCATTCTGTCGCCATTCCGGGGAATTGCACACTCCGGAGGAGTCGCGTTTTACAAGCCAAACCGGGCGACAAGTTCAGAAGGAGGTCCCTATGTCCAAGACCGAGAAAAACCTGAAAGAGGCCTTTGCCGGGGAGTCCCAGGCCAACCGGAAGTATCTTGCCTTTGCGAAGAAAGCCGAGTCGGAGGGATTCAAACAGGCGGCAAAGCTGTTCCGGGCCGCCGCCGAGGCGGAAACGGTGCACGCCCACGCCCATCTGCGGGAACTCAAGGGAATCCGATCGACGAAGGAGAACCTCGAGGAAGCTATTTCCGGCGAGTCCTACGAATTCCAGAACATGTACCCGGGGATGATCGCCGATGCAAAGGCCGAAAGCATGGCGGGCGCGCTTCGGAGCTTCGAGTTCGCCAACGCCGTGGAGAAGATCCACGCGGCGCTCTACAAGAAGATGCTCGAGAACCTGGGCAAGACACCCGACACGGATTACTGGGTCTGCCAGGTCTGCGGGATGACGGTCGAAGGCGAGGCCCCGGACGAATGCCCCGTGTGCAGGGCGAAAAAGCAGGCCTTCAAGAAGGTGGACTAACGGCAGACAAAAGGCGAAAGGCTGAAGGGTTCAGGAAACCAAATCCCCCTCTTTCCCCCTTTCCCAAAGGGGGAAAGAGGGGGATTTTTCTTTGCCCTGTCTCCTGGACCCTGAATCCTGTGCCCTTTTTTTTCGGCTTGACTTGGACTGTCCGGTGTGAATAGAAAACCTGTCCAGGAAGTCAACCGCAACAGGGGTAGAGAGATGGGGACGAGGAATACGTCGACGGTCGATCAGAAACGAACCCTGCTGGGCGTCTGGTTCCAGGCAACCCGGCCTTTTTCCCTGACGGCCTCGGTGCTGCCCGTGGTGATCGGCGCCATGCTGGCTGCAACCCATGACGGGCCCGTGGACTGGCCCCTCTTTCCCCTCATCGTCGCCTGCTCGCTGCTGTTCCACATCGGGACGAACATGGTGAGCGACTACTTCGACTACGTGAAGGGGGTGGACCGCGATGAGACCTACGGCTCGAGCCGGGTCCTCACCGAGGGACTCCTGACCCCGAAACAGCTCCTCGCGGCGGGCATCCTCCTCTTTGCCGTGGGTTTTTCGCTCGGGCTCCTGCTGGTTGCCGTCCGCGGCTGGCCCATCTTTATCCTCGGCGTCATCGGGCTTCTCGGGGGCTGGTTCTACACGGGCGGTCCCGTCGCCTACAAGTACGTGGCCCTCGGTGACATCCTGGTCTTCATCCTCATGGGGCCGCTGATGGTGATCGGCTCCTATCTGGCCCTGACGGGCGGGTTCAGCCTGACCGTGCTCTACGCCTCGCTCCCCGTGGGCTGCCTCGTGGCGGCCATCCTCCATGCCAACAACCTGAGGGACATCCCCCACGACGCCAGGGCGAACATCCGCACCATGGCCATGGTGCTGGGCGTGCCTGCCGCCAAGGCCATTTACGCGGGCCTTGTTGTCGGGGCGTACCTGGTCGTGGCCGTCATGGTCCTGGCGGGGCTCGTCACCCCGCTGGCCCTGGTCGTGCTGCTTACGCTGCCCCTGGCGGTGCGGAACGTGAAAGCCGTGCTGGCGAGCGTTCCGGGAAAACCGGAGTCCATCGCCATGGGGGACGTCATGTCCGCCCAGCTTCACCTGGCTTTCTGCGCGCTCTTTGGGCTTTCCATTTTTGCCGGGACCTTCCTGAAATGACGTCCGTCGTCCGGCTCTGCGCCCTGGCCACGTTTTTCTGGTTCGTGATGTTCTCACCGTGGACGGCCCCCCGGCTGAACTTCTGGCTCGTCATGGCGATGGCGACGGCCGCGCTGTCCGCGGCGGGGCTGTGGCTGCAGAGGGAGCGCCTCCGCGAGATCTACGCGTTCAAACCATCCCACGTCCTCATCGGGCTTGTGTCGGCCCTTCTCCTTTACGCCGTCTTCTGGGTCGGCAACCTCGTGTCGACGCAGATCTTCCAGTTCGCGAAACCGGAGATCGCGGGCATCTACAGCACCCGCGAGCAGGCCTCTGCCCTTGCCATCGGTCTGCTGCTGCTTCTCTGGGTGGGTCCCGCCGAGGAGATCTTCTGGCGTGGCTTCGTGCAGGAGCGGCTCTACGCGAAGTACGGGCGGACGGGCGGCTACCTCGTCGCTTCCCTGGTCTACGCGGCCATCCACGTTTTCGGGTTCAACTTCATGCTCTTCATGGCCTCGCTCGTCTGCGGGCTGTTCTGGGGGGCCATGTACCTGAAATACCGGTCGGTCTGGCCGGGACTCATCTCGCACGCGGTGTGGGACGTGATGATCTTCGTGATCGTACCGGTGCAGTGAGCGGAGACCGGAGGTTCGTTCCAATGTATCAGGGACGGTTGAAACGAGAGGTTCCGCATGCCGTGCGTCACTTCGCAAAGGTTGGAGGATCCACGCCAAAGCTGCACGTGGGCTTCGCATAGGCTTCCGTCACATCGGCAATACCGGTAGGGTCGAGCGAGAGAAGAACATCCTTCACATCGGGATCGTCTGCCGCCGCGGCCAGCGCCAGGCTTTCCGCCGCACTCCAACACACCTCGTCCGCGATCTCCTCCGAGTATTCTCTGAGGAGCTTTTTATCGAGCTGAGCGCGAACGCCGGGCACCATCTCCCGAGCGATCGCGCGGGTCGAATTCCTGACGGCGGCCTTTGCCGCCGCCTTTCCCGCCGTCTTGGTTGCAGTCTTCGCCGAGGCCTTTGCCGCACTCACCGCGGCATTCCCGGTGCCTCCCGTGGTCACGGCCAGCGCCACATTCGCAGCGATTTCGAGCGGAGCGAGGACCTGGGCAACCGTCTTCTCGGCGCATTGGCTCGAGTTCTTTGCGCAACCGGCGCCGCAGTTGGCGGGCTGTGTGTCCGGACAATCCTGCCAGCACACGGGGCCGACGCCGTGGTAATTCTGCTTGCAGGGCCTGTAGCAGAGGCCGGCGTCATAGGCCTGCCCTTTTTTGCACTGCATGGGCTTGCCCACACCGCGCCCCTTGGACTGTTTCTGGCAGGAAATACCGATGTCCGTCATGCCGGCCGGACACCTCGGGCTGCAGACGCAACAGCCGATGGCGCGGTAGCCGGGCTTGCACTTGGGGTAGTAGATCGCTCCCGACTTCTCGCACTGGTCCTCCCCATGCTTGGCCTCGCAGCGCTTCTCGGCGTTCTTCAAACTGAAAGCCTTGTCTCCCGCCTTCCAGGGAAAACCCACGCCGCGCCCGTAAGACCCCGGCTTGAAGCAGTATGCGCCGTCATCGCGGAAACCCGTGGGGCAGCGCTGCCAGCACACGGGGCCGACGCCTTTCCACCCCTCTTTCCCGATGTCCTCGCACGTGCGATAGCAAAGCCCCGCGTCCTTCTCCTGTCCTTCCGGACAGGCGCTCACCGGGACGCCCACCCCTCGTCCATACGAGTCCCTCCAGCAGTACGGCTGGCTGGCCCTGTTCAACTCCTTGAGGGCCCAGCGGTGGAGCATCTTTTTTTCCTCGGGGGACAAACCCTGCCGGGTGACCGCAGGCGTGCTGCAGCTGACGGCCAGGAATGCCAATGCCAAACCCACAGCGATCCGCAGCGCCGTCATCGTCGACGTCTTTTTCATGGCCCCAGTCCTTCAGGATGAAAAGATTACCAACGCTTGCGCGCCTGCACCCGGCGCAATGATTGCGCTCCGTCCCGCTCCGGTTGACGGACAAACGGCGGTCTCCGTCTGCCGTGACCTTCATGAACGATCCGAATTTGCGCTAATTCACCCTCTCCCCTTCCTGCCTGTACCGCAGGCCGAGTGCGAGTCCAAGGCCGACGACGGGCAGGGCCATGATGGACTGCAGGGCCGCGGGGACGCCGAAGTGATCGGCGACGACGCCCAGCAGGGTCACGCAGATGCCCCCCGTGCCGATGGCAAAACCCGCCATGAGGCCCGAGGCGATCCCCAGGCCCTGCGGGATCAGGTGCTGTGCCATGACGATGGTCACCGAGAACGTGGAGATGAGGATCATGCCGAGAAGGCCGAGAACCGCAAAGAGGAGCAATCCCTTCGTGACGAAGAACAGCGGCATGAGCAGGGATGACAGGAGCATGGAAAAGACCAGGTAACGCTTGTGCCCCCAGCGGTCGGCGAGGGGCGCCCCCGCCAGGGTCCCGACCGCCCCGCCGGAGAGGAAGGTGGTGACCAGGGTACCGGCCTGCAGGATGTCGCCCTTCAGGACGTCGATGTAGTAAAACGGGATGTAGGTCAGCAGGCCGACCTGGATCCACGATCGCATCACGACGATGCCGACGAGAACGAACAGGGAGATCCACTGCGCCGTTCCCGGCCTCGCCTGCTTTGCGGCATCGGCGGCATGGGCTTCGGGCCGGGGGATGGCGATCGCACGCCAGAACAGCAGGATGGTCGTGACGAAGATCACCGCGGGCGCCAGCAGCACGGGGAGGCTCTCGAAGCCGTAGGTCTGAACGACGAAGAGCGCCAGCAGGGGGCCGATCGCGAAGCCCAGGTTCCCCCCGACCGAGAAGATCGACATCCCCGTGACTTTCTTTTCGCCCGTGAAGAAATGGGCCGTCCGAAACCCCTCGGGGTGGTACGACGCGATCCCGAGGCCGCTCAGGACGACGAGCGGGAGCACGAAGGCGAAACTCGTCGGGAGGGCGAGCATGGAAAACCCGAGCCCCGCGCAGAGGCACCCCAGGGGCAGGAGCAGCGGCTTTTCCTTGCGGTCCGAGATGTAGCCGAACAGGGGCTGGATGATCGAGGACGTGAGGGTGCCCACCAGCAGGATGATGCCCGTGGCCGTGTAGGAGAGCGAGAGTTTCGCCTTGAGAAAAGGCAGAACGACGGGCAACGCCCCCTGGTAGAGGTCCGTGACGAGATGGCCCGATGAGAGAAGCAGCAGGACTTTGAGGTTGAACCGGTTCGAAGACAAATGACTTGATTCCCTTTAGCCCGATACCCGATACCCTGGTGCGATGCTCTCATAGCCCTTGTCGCAAGTCAAGCCGCGAACTGCCGGGCATGGCATGGTATTTGCTCCTTGAAGAGTCGGCTTCGTCCGCGCGTGCAGTCCCTGGGTCGGAACGAACAGCAAGGAAGCGAGAGGAAGAAATGGAAACCAGATCGAAACCGGGTGGCGAGAAGACCCTGGGGCAGATTCTCGTCGAGAAGGGCATCATCGGCCGGGAACAGCTGGACCAAGCCCTGCGGATCAAGGCCGAACAGCCGGGAAAGTATCTCGGCGAGATCCTGTTCGAAATGGGGGTTTCGCAGGAGAAGATCAACCGCGCCCTGTATTACTCCAACAAGCGCAAGACGATCGGCGAGATCCTCGTGGACCAGAAGCTGATCACCCGCGAGCAGCTGGACGAGGCCCTGGCGAAGCAAAAGAAGATCAAGGAAAAGTGGGGTCACACGAGGCCCCTGGGGCTGCTGCTCATCGAGCTGGGGTACATCAACAGCCGCGGCTACCTCACGGCCCTCTCGAAGCACTTCAACATGCCTATCCTGTCCATGAAGGACTACCAGCCCAACCCCCAGCTTCAGAAAGTCATCGGCGAGCGCTACGCCATGGAGCGCAAGATCATCGTGCTGGAGAACAGCGCGAAGACCATCAAGCTCGTCCTGGCCGAACCGTCGACCCAGATCATGGAGGAACTCCAGAAGGCCGTTCCCCCCGGCAAGGCGATCGAGTTCTACCTGGCGAGCTACGGCGAGATCGACGAGGGCCTGCGCCGGGTCGCCGACCCCTTCAGCTTTACACAATACAGATAGGGTATCGGGTATCGGGTAAGACAAAAAGAAGTAAAAAAGGACCGGAAGCTGTGTTCCCCGGTCCTTTCTTGTTTTTATATTGCCTTTTCCGAGACCCTAGACCCTATACCCGAGATCCTGTTTTTCATGCTCCCGCCGTCGGGGGGCCGCCTTCGTATTTCGTCGCCCTGTCCCTGATCTTCTCGATCCACTTTTCGCGGTAGAAATAGGCAACCAGCAGGCAGAGGCCCGTAAACGCGAGCAGGCCGGCGAGAGGCCAGAACTGGTTGTTTCGCGCGAAGCTCCCGAAGGCGGAAAGCATGAGGGTGCCGAAGAGCCGGCCCACGGTGGAGATGACGAGAAAGGTCGCGGCCCGCATGTGCGACAGCCCGAGGATGTAGCAGAGGTAGTCCTTCGGAAACCCCGGGATCAGAAAGAGGAAGAAGGCGATGAACACCCCCTTGTGCTCCAAGACGTAGTCGTACCGGCGCAGCGTCTCCGGTTTGACGATCCGTTCCACCAGGGGCAGGCCGAAGACGTGGGCCAGCAGAAAGGCAATCCAGGACCCGAGGGTGAGCCCGATCGTCGAATAGACCGTCCCGAGATACGGCCCGTAGAGATATCCGCCGATGAAACCGCTCGCTTCCCCGGGGATCGGCGCGAAGATGACCTGCAGGATCTGCAGGGCGATGAAGATGATCTCGTCGTAGGGATCGAAGGAGGTGATCCGCTTCACCGCTTCTTCGCGGTCGGAGAAGAGCAAGTGCAGGTCGTAGTGGAAGAACAGGTATGCCCCGACGGAAAAGAATGCGAAAAGGGCCAGGGCGCTGAGGATGTAGTGTCGTTTCATGGGCTCAGGGCTTCGATGGGGCAGGGACGGAACCGGTCCCGCGAGCGCTTCTTATTACCAGAGAACGGGGGGGAACACAAACGGCTTTTGCCCCGGGATGTGCGGGAGCCGTCCGGGGGTGTCGCATGTGCGGGCGCAAGGGGATCTCCGAAGCGCGGAAGGGACGGCGCGACGGGAAAAGGAAAGGGTGCGGGAAGCGTGACCGGGATGCCGGCATCCCGGCTGTCCTGTCTTCACGCGGAGCCGACCGTGTCGGCAATGCCCGTCGAGGATTTGAGACGCTGCAGCTCTCCCCGGACTCGCGTCAGTTCGTCGCTGGTCTCCTTGAGCCTGCGGGCGAGGACCTCGGCCATGACCATGTAGTAAATGGCCGCGAAGGCCACCCGGTCTTCCTTGCGCAGGTTTTCCATGGCGGCCACGTCCGTGACGAGGCAGACCGTCTGGTCGACGGCCGATACCGACGACGTCCGGCCGGAAACGGACAGGAGCCGCATCTCGCCGAAGACGTCGCCCGTGCGCGCGAGGATCTTGATCTCCACCCCGTGGCGGGTGACCCGGACCTTCCCCGAAACAATGAAATAGATTCGCTGGTCCGGCTCTTCCTCGCGGGCGATGGTCTCGCCGGGCTCGTATTTCAGGATCTGGCTGCAGCTGAGGATCTTGCGGAGGTCCTTCTTGTCGAAGGCCTGGAGCTTCGGGATCTTCTGGAGTGCCTGTATGATTTCGCCGTTTCCCTGGAGCACCTGCATGGCCTGTCTCGCCCTGAGCGGGATGATGCCGTAACGGGCTGCCATCCCTTGGAAATGTTCATCAGATAGTTAGGATATGAAAGAATCGTGCCATCTTGGAGGCGGGGTACAGGGTAAAGGGTTCAGGGTACAGGGAAGTAAAAGACGGACGTTAAGAAGATAGGAAGTTAGGAAGCTCGGAATATCCTGCAGCAGGCCGTCACTTGACGGTTGTACCGAACTTCTCAACTTCCCAACTTCACAGCTTCGTCTTCTGCTGGACCCTGGTTTGCGGCGTTGACTTTCAAATCCGCTTCGACTACCTTGAAACGCAAAGCATTTCGGAAAATTGGATTCGTTCATGCGAGTGGGCATCATCCACACGGCGTCATCCCCCTGCGGTTGCGCCGAGGCAATTTCCCGGGGACTCGAAGTCCTCGGGCACGATTTTTTTCTTGTCGATTCCGAGCAGGTCGAGCTTTGCCTTGCCGATCTGGCCGGGCGCTGCGATCTCGTCGTCGACCACACGGACACCTACCGGGGCCGCGGCCGTTTCCGCTGCCTGGTGCGAACGGTCCTCGAGTCCCACGGGGTCGCCCTCGTCGGTTCGGAGGCGCGCGCCTGCGCGCTCGCCGACGACAAGGCCGCGGCGAAGGCCCGCCTCGCAGCTGCCGGCATCCCGGTGCCTCCGGGCATCCTGTTGACCTCGGCGGAGGCGCCGATCCCGCCCTGGCTTCACCCCCCGTACGTCATCAAGCCCGCGGCCGAGCACATGAGCCGCGGTCTTGCCGTTGCCGGCAGCGCCGCCGAGGCCCGGGTCCGTCTCGGGGATCTCCTGGCGCGATGCAACCAGCCCCTCCTCGTGGAGCAATTCATCCCCGGTCGGGAATTCGCCGTTTCCGTCGTCGACGGGCCCCGGGGGCTCGAGGTCCTGCCCCCCCTGGAGTGGCTTGCGGATGGCGGAGAAACGGGGGTCCTGACGGAGACGTTCAAGCTCCGGCACATCCTGCCGGGTCGCCGGGATGCGGTGCGGGCGGACCTGGCGCCGGCCGAGTCCCGGGAACTCGCGGAGTTGTCCCTTGCCGCTTTCCGGGCGCTCGGGCTGAGAGACTACGGCCGCTTCGACGTGCGCCGCTCGCCGGGGGGCGTTTTTTTCTTCATGGAAGCCAACGTCACGCCGAGCATGGAGCCCGAGGAGGCCCTGGCCCTCTCCGCACGATGGGCGGGCATGGATTTTCCGGCCCTGCTCGAACGGATCCTGTCCGCGGCGCTCGAGCGCCGTCCCGCGGCGGTCCGGCGCGGGGGGGAGATGACGGTCGAACTGCCGTCCGGGCCCGTCAGGCTCAGGCTTCCGGGGGGCGTGCACGTCCCGCCGCCGTCCACCCTGGAGCTGGCCCGCCTGCTCGACGTCGGGCCCGGGGAGCGGGTTCTCGAGCTGGGCTGCGGCAGCGGGGTCCTCTCCCTGGCCGCGGCCGGGCTCGGCGCCGGGCGCGTGGTCGCCGTCGATCTCGACCCGGCGGCCCTGGCCTCGGCGACGGAAAACGCCGCGCTCAACGGGTTTGCGGGCCGCATCGAGACGCGGGCCGGCTCCTGGTACGAATCGCTTGCGGAGGGCGAGCGCTTCGACGCGATCATCGCCACCCCGCCCCAGACGCCGGGGCGGAGGCCCTTCGGGCCCCGCTACGGGGGGGCCGACGGGGCGAAGCACCTGCTGGCCGTCATCGACGGTGCGCCGGCCCGGCTCGACCCGGAGCGCGGCCGTCTCTGGCTGGTGGCGATTTCGATCGCGAACCTCCCCGCGGTGATGGAGCGGCTCCGCGATCGGTTCGCTTCGGTGGAGATCGTCGGCGAGACGCAGCGGCCCTTCACGGCCCGCGAGTACGACGGGACGGACGAGGGGCTCTTCGCATACCTCGACTCCCTGCGCCGCCGCGGTCTCGCCGAGTTTCACGAGGTCTTCGGCGGGGAGTACGTCTTCCGCAACCTCTTCATCCGCGCCTCCGGGGTGAAGGGACCATGAGACGGCTCATCATCAACGCCGACGATCTGGGGGCCGACGAGGCGCGCAACGAGGGGATCTTCGAAGCGATCCGGGCGGGGGTCGTGACGAGCGCGAGCATCCTGCCCAATGGGCCCGCCTTGGGGCATGCCCTGGAGGGGATCCGATCGGGCCGCTGCGAAGGGGTCTCCCTTGCGGTCCACCTGAATCTCAGCGAGGGCCGGCCTCTGGCCGCAGGCCTGGCGCGCCTGGCGGGCCCCAACGGGAATTTCCTCGGCAAGGCGGCGACGCATCGCCTGCTCGCCGGCGCGGGGGATGCGTCCCTCGAGGCCGACATCGCGAGGGAGGCGGCCCTGCAGATCGGCAGGCTCCTCGATGCGGGGATCGCCGTCAGCCACATCGACGGCCACCAGCACGTCCACGTCTTTCCCGCAGCCCTTCGCGCCGTGGCGGAAACGGCAAAGGGCCTCGGCATTCGCCGGATGCGGATCCCCGATGAGGCGTTTCCGTCCGGGGACGACACACAGGCCGAAGGGATGGAAGAAGCCCGACGATTTGCCTCCCTGGGCCGGGAGGCGCGCATACGCCTCGCCGGGACTGGAATCGCGTCTAACGATCACTTTCTCGGGCTTGCGCTCAAGGGCAGGCTCGACCTCGAGCAGCTGGTGGAGCTTGCCGGGACGCTTCCCGAAGGCACGACGGAGCTGATGGTCCACCCGGGCCGGGTCCCGGCGCGGGATGCCTTCTCCGCGTTCTCCTCGGCGGACCGCGAGCGGGAACTCGAGGCCCTCCTGCATCCCCGTTTCCGGCTTGCCCTGCAGGCCGCCGGGGTGGTATTGGTGTCCTTCCGGGAGATTGGTCCGTGAACCCCTTCAAACTGCTCATCCTGACACCGACGGCCCTGCCGGCCGTGACGGGAAACGCCATGACGGCCGAACGGTGGCGCCGCTCGCTCGTCGGCATGGGACTCGACGTGCGGGTCATCGCGACGGAGGGCAGCGGGGCACAGGACCTCGCGCGGGACATCGACCGCTTCCGCCCCGACATTCTCCACGTGCACAACGCCTATCGTGCCGGCGGGCTCCTTCTCGATGAAGTCCCGGCGGGCTTCCGGGCCTGCCTTCCCCTCGTCGTTTCCCCCTCGGGAACCGACATGAACATCGAATCCCGGGTGCCGGGCAGGAGGGAGATCGTCGGCAGGGTCCTGCACCGCGCGGACGCCATCATCGTCCAGAGCGAGGAGGGCAGGGCCCGGCTCCGGGAGGTCGTCCCGGGGAGAATGGACAGGGTCTTCTTCGCCCCGAAGTCCTTCGTCTGGCTCGGCGAGGAGACACAGGACCTGCGGGTCTCCTGCGACGTTCCTCCCGGCGGCGTCCTCTTCTTCATGCCCGCGGGCATCCGGCCGGTGAAGGGGAACCTGGAGTGCCTGCAGACGCTGGAGAGGGCCCACGCCTTGCGGCCGCAGGTGCGAGCCGTTTTCGCGGGGCCTCTGCTCGACGGTGCTTATGCGGAACGGTTTCGCGGGGAAGTGGAGCGGATGCGGGCCTTTGCGCGGTGGGTCCCGCCGATCACGCCGTCGGCCATGCGCTCGGCCTACGCGTCGGTGGACGTGGTCCTGAACGGCTCCTTTTCGGAGGGGCTCTCCAATGTCCTCATCGAGGGCAAGGCGGCCGGGAAACCCCTGCTTGCCTCGGACATCCCCGGCAACCGCTGGCCCGTCCTGGGCGATGCGGGCGATCGGCCCATGGGATTGCTCTTCGACCCGTCGGACCCGGCCGATTTCATGGACAAGGCGTTACGCCTGATCGATGACGCTACGCTGAGAAGGACCCTCGGCGAAGCCGGCGCCGCGTACGCCCGGCGCATGCCCGGCCCCTGCGACGAGGCCCGAGCGCTCGTGGCCGTGTACGAGAAGGCGATGGGACGCGGCACAGAGCAGCGGGTATCGGGTTTCGGGTCTCGGGGTTAGGGTGAAAATGAAATCCCCCTCTTTCCCCCTTTTGCAAAAGGGGATGAAAGGGGGATTTTCTTTCCTGAAGCCTGATGCCTGAAGCCTGGACCCTGTGGCCGCAAGCTACTTTGCAGGCACGCGCTGCGGGAAGAGCGGGAGCTCCGTCGCGATACGCAGGCCGATCAGGCTGTTCAGCACGTTTTCCACCTGGAAGAAGCGGTTGGCCATCGCGGCGCCGACGGCCTTGTCGAAACGCTTGAAGTATTTTTCCTTGAGCTGGAACGCCGCATTACCTGCGTCATGCCCCTTCGCTTTCCCTTTTCGCTGGCGCTTCGTGCCAGTTCTCCTTCGGCACCCAGACCTTCTCGGCCGGGTCCGCCACGTAGTGGGGCGACATGATCTGGACGCCGTACTCGTTGAAGACGTCCTGGATGTTGCGGTGCAGCTCGTCGAGCACGGCGATCCGGCGGTTCGGCTCGACAATCCTCGCACCGAGCAGGTACTCGACGTAGTAGTCGGACAACGACCGCTGCAGAACGCGGGGCGGCGGGTCCTGCAGCAGGCCCGCCGTGCGCCGGGCGGCTTCGATGAGCATGGCGTGCACCTGCCGCCAGGGGGCGTTATAGCCGATGGTCACCGTTGTTGTCAGGAGGACCCCGCCCGTCTCGTCCTCGCGGGAGTAGTTCTTCGTCGTCGTCCCGACGATGACGGCGTTCGGCAGGCTCACGATCTCGCCGAAAGGGGTCCGGATCCGCGTGGAGAACATCCCCAGAGTCACCACGGTCCCCACCGTCTCGCCGATCTGCACGTAGTCCCCCACACGCAGGGCCCGCGAGTACATGAGCATCAGCCCGCTGACGGCCTGGTTCACCGTGCCCGCCGAACCGATGGAGAGCAGCAGGCCCACGAATACGCTCACCCCCTTGAAGGCGTCGCTGTCGCTTCCCGGCAGGTAGGGGTACATCATCACGAGCGCGAAGAGCCACAGGATGACCGTCACGATCCTGCGGGTGGGCTGTGCCGTCTCGGCGTAGAGTCCGGGCACCGTGACGCGGCCGCTCTCGACGGCATCGAAGAAAAGCCGCGAGAGGCGTGCGAGAAACCGGGTGATCAGGAATATGACGGCCACGATAACGAGGCCCGGGATGAAGCTCACGATGGTCAGCGCGATGGCCTTGATCCCGGTCGTCATGGTGTCGTGAAGCTGCTCCCCCCAGGGCCGGGTGTAAGGGAACTGCATGAACGAGAAGTCGAGCCACAGGTACAGGGAGACGAAAGCGAGGACCCATGCCGACATCCCGACAAGTCCTTTGAGGAAGAGGAGGATCCCTTCGATGTGCTGGGTAAAGCCGCCGATGGCGAGCGCTTTCAGCCTGGGTCCCACGACGTCTGCCAGATGGGATTTCAGCCACCGGCGGGACCGCAGAATCCCGGCAAGCATGAGGAGCAGGACAACCGTTGCCGCGGCCGTGTAGCCGGCGCCGCGAAGGAACGTTTCGGCCCTGCGGGACTCCTCGACCTCCCGGAGCGCCGTTGTGAGATGCCGCACGGTTCTCGAGCCCGCCTCTTCCGCTGTCTCGCCGACGAGGACGTTGAGGTCGCCGGGAGTGATCACGAACATTCCCTGCTCGCCGATCTGGACCAGGAGCCCTTCCGAGATCGGCCTTGTCGTGACGGATCCCCAGGCCCCCCGCTCGATTGCGCTGCTGATCCTCGACTCTGCTGCCTCGACACGCTGCTTCGGAGAGTAGCCGAGAAGCGTTCCCCTCAGGGTGACGATCGGGCGGTTCTGGATCTTGAGGGTCGCAGGGGCAAGCGACGGATCGACCGCCTTTTCAACTTTCCCTCTGGACGCGGGTTGTTCCGCGGACACGACGATTACCGGCCAGAGAAATGCAAGGGCGATGAGCAGGAGGATCAGGCGTTTCATCGGGAACCTCGTAAGAAGGGTATCGGGTATCGGGGCTCGGGTATCGGGATGGAATCGGATTTTGTCTATAAAACAATCTTCTTCTTTCCCTATACCCTATACCCGAAACCCTAGACCCTATCTTCATCACTTCTTCAGCTGGTTCGCCACGGCCTGGGTGGCCCTGGCGATCGCCTCGGGGTCTCCCAGGTAAAAGCTGCGGATGGGGGTCAGGTCGTCGTTCAGTTCGTAGACGAGGGGGATTCCTGTCGGGATGTTCAGCTCCACGATCTCGCTCTCGGGAATGTTGTCGAGGTACTTGACGAGGGCCCGCAGGCTGTTGCCGTGGGCGGCAATGACGACGCGCTTGCCCTCCCGGATGGCCGGCGCGATCGTTTCGTGCCAGTAGGGCAGGAAGCGCGCCACCGTGTCCTTGAGGCACTCGGTGAGGGGGATTTCCCCGGGCCGCAGGCCCGCATAGCGGGGGTCTTTTCCATCCCAGCGGGGATCGTCCGCCTTCAGTGCCGGGGGGCGGATGTCGTAGCTGCGGCGCCAGATCTTGACCTGCTTCTCGCCGTGCCGTTCGGCCGTCTCCTTCTTGTTGAGTCCCTGCAGGGCCCCGTAGTGCCGCTCGTTGAGCCGCCAGCTGTTGTGGACGGGGATCCACATGAGGTCCATCTCCTCGAGGACGATCCAGAGGGTCTTGATGGCGCGCTTGAGAACGGAGGTGTAGGCGATGTCGAAGACATAGCCCTCGGTTGCAAGGATCCTCCCGCCTTGATGGGCTTCCTCGAGCCCCTTGTCTGAGAGCCCCACGTCCGTCCACCCCGTGAATCGGTTCTCCTGGTTCCAGGTGCTCTCGCCGTGGCGGATCAGTACGAGCTTGTGCATGGGGCCCCTCGCAGTCGCGGAAATTTTCGGTTCGTTATAGCCTGTTTGGGGACGACAGGTCAACGATTTCCATGCGATGGTTCGCCCCCGGGTGCTTTGCCGACGGACCTTCCGTGAGGACCGCCAGATCTCCCGGAACCCCGTGATCGGAGAGCCACCGGCCGATGTAGTCCTTCCAGTCCTCGGGGTGGTCCGGCTCGTAGACGCCGTGCACGCCCCACGTGAATTGCAGCCGCTGGCAGGTGGCTTCGACGGCGCTCACGGCGACGATCCACACGGGGAGCCGGAAGCGGGAGATGATGCGGGCCGTCGCCCCGCTGCGTGTCGGCACGAAGACGGCGGCGGGTGTGACGCGGTCTACCGTCGTGCGGACGCTCATCGAGATGAGGTCGGTGAGCCGCACCCGGTCCTCGCGGCGCTGCGAGCGAAGCAGGTCGGCCACGGCGTAGCCGGCCAGGGACGGCTCCGTCGCGGCGGCGATCCGCGCCAGCATGGCCGTCGCCTCCGCGGGGTAACGGCCGATGGCGGACTCGCCCGAGAGCATGACGCAGTCCGTCCCGTCGAGGATGGCGTTGGCCGCGTCGGTGGCCTCGGCCCGGGTGGGCCGGCGGCTTGCGGTCATGGACTCGAGCATCTGGGTTGCGGTGATGACAGGCTTGCCGGCGAGGTTTGCCTTCGCCATGAGCCGTTTCTGGACGATGGCGATCTGCTCTATGGGGATCTCGACACCCAGGTCGCCGCGGGCGATCATCACGCCGTCGGCCGATTCGAGAATGGGGTCGATCCGCTCCAGGGCCCTGGCGCGCTCGATCTTGGCGATGATCAGGGGGTGAAAGGCCATGGCGTGCGCCGCCTCGCGTACCGTCACGATGTCGGACACTCTCTCGACAAAGGACTGGCTCACGGCGTCGAGCCCCTCCCCGGCAGCAAATCGGAGCCATCGGTTGTCCTCGTCGGTGAAGGCGCTGATCCCGAGGTCGATGCCCGGCAGGTTCAGCCCCACGCGGGAGCGGATCTCGCCGCCCACGGCGACCCGGCACCGCACCTCGGCCCCGCTCACCTCCAGCACTTCCAGCTGGACGATCCCGTCGTTGAGAAACAGGGTGTCGCCCTGCTTCACCACCTCGGGCAGGCGGGTAAAGGACGTGGACGCCTTCGCGCCGTCGCCGGCTGCGGCCTGCGTGGTCAGGGTGAACGCGTCGCCCGCGTCGAGAGCGACGGGTTCCCGCTCGAGCTTGCCGATGCGGATCTTCGGGCCCGGAAGGTCCCCGAGGATGGCCACGCGCCGGCCCGCAGCCTTCGCAGCGGAGCGGATGTTCCCGATGACCCGGCGGTGCCGGTCGTAGTCGCCGTGGGAGAAGTTGAGCCTCGCGATGTCCATCCCCGCCCGGATCATCCGCTCCAGGACGTCGGGGGACTCCGAGGCGGGGCCGATGGTGCAGATGATCTTCGTCTTGTGATCCGGAAGAGACATGATTCCTCTGAGAGTTCCTATCTTCTTAGCTTCCTGACTTCGTCACTTCGCTTTTTTCACTGCCGTGCCGTCCGCACGTTCTGCGGCGGTTTCTCCCCGCCGTTTGTCCGGAAGGGATTGATATCCAGGCCGCCACGCCGCGTGTAACGGGCGTAGACCGTGAGGCGCTCGGGCGCGCAGCGCCCGAGGATGTCCGTGAAGATGTTCTCGACGCACTGCTCGTGGAAACCGCCGTGCTGCCGGAACGACACGAGATAGCGCAGCAGGCCCGCCCGGTCGATCCGCGGTCCCCGGTACCGGATCTGGATGCTCGCCCAGTCCGGCTGGCCCGTCAGGGGGCAGTTGGTCTTGAGCAGATTCGAGACGAGCGTCTCGTCGACGGGGGGTCCCTTCGTCCGGAGAAGGGCCGGGTTCGGCCGGTAGTCCCGGACCTCCACGTCAATCTCGTCGAGAAGTTCCCCGTCCAGCTCCTCGATCCGCTCGTCGTCGAACTCTCCGGGCAGCCGGATTTCCACGTCGACCGGCATGCCGCAGGCGTGACCGATGTCCTCGAGCAGCCGCTGCCGAAGGGACTCCGGGGATGCGAGTGCCGTCTGGTTGAAGGAGTTGAGGTAGACTTTGAAGGACTTCGACTCGATGAGATTCGGCGAACGGGCGTCCACGACGAAAGCGGCCATGGCCACCCGGGGCTTTCCCGAGATGTCGAGCCACGACAGTTCATAGGCCGTCCAGATGTCGACGCCCGTGAAGGGCAGGGCGCCCTCGATGCCGAGCTCCCGCCGATGCGGTGCCCGAGGCACCGGCTGGAGCAGCTCCGGGTCGTAAGTGTCCTTGTAGGGAATGATGTTCATTTCAGGGTCCAGGGGTCAGAGTCTGAATTTTTGGGGCATAGGGCCTCGGGTATAGGGTCAAACTCTGGGGTCTAGGGTTTCGGGTATAGGGCATCGGGGTGGAATAAGATTTTGTCTACAAAGCAATCTTCTTCCTTCCCCATACCCTATACCCAAGACCCGATACCCCTCTTCATCTTCTGATACCCGAGCCCCGATACCCCTTTTCCCTCCGTCACTTTCTCCGCACCAGCTTCTCCGTGTCGAATCCAAGGCCGCGGGCGATTGCGACAAGCCCGGCGTATCGCGCCTCGTCGAGGGCCGGCGTGCGGGCCATGATCCAGAGGTTCTGCCGGTCCGGCGTTCCGACGATCACGGTTTGGTAGGCCTCATCGAGATACAGGACCCAGTAGTTGCCCTGCGGCTGCGAGGGGATGAACGCGTCGAACCAGCTGTCGAACCGGACCTCGAGCCTCGCGTTCGTCTTCGCGTCCACCGCCCGGGCCCGGCCGCGGACGGATTCCTTGCCGCCTCCCGCCGTGTCGCATTCGTTGAGGACGGAAACCTCGCCCGTCTCGAGGAGCCCGTACGTCGCCTGGGAGCGCAGGCAGCTGCGCTGAAACCACATCGGCAGTCTCGCGATCTCGTACCAGGTCCCCTGGTAGCGGTCGAGTTCCACGCGCGCGACCGCCGGCGGTGCTTTCGACGGGTCGAACGCCGCCGGCCCCGCGCAGGCGGACACCAGGGCGCAGAGCGAAGCCGCGATGGAGAGGAAAACGGGTCCGTTCATCAGGTCTCTCTTTCTCCCCGGTCACTTCTTCTCGAGGATTTTCAGCAGCTCTTCCTCGTTCGACGTCGCAGGGTACTCCACGATCCTGCCCCGTTCGATGCCGTCCCGCAGCACGATCGTCGTCGGCACGCGTTGGATCGTGAACTTCTCCGACATCCCGAGGCCCTCTTTCTTCGCGCGGTCCACGCCGTAGAGGGCGACGCGGAGGTCCTTGTTGCCGGCCATGTCGAGGATGCGCAGGATCTTGGGAACCTCGCTGACGGCGTCCTTGCACCAGGTCCCGAAAAAAACGAGGATGTCGAAGGGGCCTTTCGCGGCGGCGATCCTCTCGACAATATCCTTCCGGGGGGTGTAGTCCCTGTAGCCGTTCCAGAAGGCGGGAACGTCCCGCATGAGGGCCCCCTGCGTCGTCTTTCCCACGATCATCCTGTCGGGTCCGGCTGCAGGCATGGCGGCAAGCAGTCGAGGCTCTCCCCGGGGCGGGTACTCGCCCTTCGTCAGGGCTTCGCCCAGGGCCTTCGCGCTGGTCTTCGTGTCGTCGTAGGCGACGGCGACCTTGTGATTCTCCATGTCCGTCGCGATTTCTCCCACGCCGTCCACCGTTGTCAGGATCGCACGGATCCTGTCCGCCGTGTCCGGTCACTGGCACGCCGGGACGGTGAACTCCACGAACTTCTGCGCGGCGATGGCCGGGGGCGCTACGGCAAGCGCCAGGATCAGGACCGGGAGGATCGCCCGGGCCGGGATGTTCCGTTTTCCCATCGGTTCCTCTCTTTTCTTCACGGGTCCGGCTAGGGGATCAGGCGGTGAGCGCGCAGGGCTTTCACGTTCATGCCGGCGAAACGGGATATTTGCTCGTCGCTTCCGTAGGGGTCGACGGCATCGACGGTCGATCGCCAGACGATGTCCAGTGACTTCCCGTCGTAAAGCCTCGAATCGAGCGTCGCCACCTCGCTTCTCTTGACCATCCCGGGATCGGCCCCGAACCAGCTGAGGTTCACCATCGAGTCCGTGCCCGTGGCCGGCCCCGAGGGATACGCGCCATGGGAAGTCGGGTAGGACTGGACCCGGCTGCCCAGCTTCAGGACCTGCATGACCAGGTAGGCCTCGATTCCCCTTTCCCGGCCCAGACGGAGAAGCTCCTCCCGGGAGCCCTTGTCGGGATCGGGGATGACTTCATGGCACGCGGTCGCCTCGACGCCCCGCGACCTGAGCTGCCGGGCCAGTTCGCCCTCGATGGGTTTGCGCAGCTCGGCATGCCGGGTCATGGCGACGACCATGACCTTTTTGTAAGACGGCCCCTTGTAGGTCGAACTCTTCCAGTTGTCCGTCATTCGCATGGGTGAGGCGCAGGACAGGGTCAAAAGGGCAGCCGTCAGAATCAGGGCCCTCACGGTCAGGCGGTTCATGCATTCAATCCTTTCCGCTACTTCCGGGGCGGTGCAATCAGCTTCTCGTTGTCGAGTGCGGCCAGTACGGACTGCACGAATTTCGCGATCCCGCTGCCGTCCCCGGCGGGGTTGACGGACTCTGCGGTGGCCCGCCACACGAGCGCCGCGGTTTTCGCGTCGAAGAGCCGCGATTCCAGGGTCGCCGCTTCGCTTCGCCGGGTCAGCGGCGGGTCGGGCGCCCCCCAGTGCATGTCCATCATCGAATCCCTGCCCACGGACGACGAAGCGGGCGCGCCCGACGACCCGTAGGACTCGATCCGGGTATCGGTGCGCAGGACGCGGACGATGAGGAAGGCCTCGATGCCCATCCCCGGCCCCACCTTTGCCAGCTCCTCCCGGCTGATCTTGTCCACGTCGGGAATGCACTCGTAGCAGGCGGCGGCTTCGAGGCCCCGCGCCTGGAGCTGCCGGCGGAATTCGTCTTCCACGGGCTGCCGGAGGTCGGCCCGCTTCGTCAGGGCGACCACCATGATTTTCTTGTATGCCGGCCCCAGGAAGGCCTTGTCCCTCCATTCGTCCGTGGTGCGCATGGGTGCGCAGGACAGCATCATCAGCGCCGCTGTCAGCAGCACCCCCATCGTCGCGATTCTCACCTTGCCCATGGTCAACTCCCTTCTGCGAACCGATTGGCCCTTCCCCTCCGTATTCTTTTCCGCTCTTCCGCTCTTCTTCTCTTCCTCGCTTCCGATCTTCACTCCAGGTACCCTTTCCCCGGCATCAGGCCGTGCCGCTTGAGCGCCTCACCGGCGGCCGCGATGACGCCTGCCGGGATGCGGACGCCCCCGTGGAGCATGGGGCCCTCCCGGTCGGCCGCGCCGGGCCCGAAGGCCATGAAGTGCTCGATCGCCTTGTTGGCGTTGGTAAAGGCGTTGCCGCAGGGGATCTCCCCGACCAGGGCAAAGACCTCTGCCACGGTACCGGAGATCGCCGTGGAGACGCGCACCGCATCGGCAAGACGGCCTTCGCGGATCCCGTCGACGACGCTCAGGAGCCCCGCCGGGAAGCTGTTGGCCGTGCTGAGCAGGAAGCCGTCGTAGGGGCCGCCGGCAGAGCGGAGCCACCGGGCGTAGTCGCCCTCGGCCCCGCGCACGAGGAACACGCCGCCCGCGTCTGCTCCCGAGAGGGCGATGCGGTCGGCTCCGCTCGAATCCTTGAAGAGGACGAGATTCGGGTATCGGGCGGCGAGCCCTGCGAAGGTGTCCGGCGCCGTCTCGTTTCCCGTGACCTGGGGAAGCTGGTACAGGGCCACGGGGAGCCCCTTGTCCAGGACGATCTCCAGGGCCGCGCCAATCGTCGCCTGGTCGAGGTCCCTCCCCGCGGGCGGGCAGACGGTGAACCCGCCGACGCCGGATGCGACGAGGGCCGCAAGGGGGTCGGTCTTGCCCGTCAGCCTGCGCAGGATGTCCAGGAAATGCTCGATGCCGGCCGTCACGTCCACCGTCTTTTTCCGGAGCGCCCCCAGCAGCAGGCACACCCCTTTCCGTCTCGCCATGTCGACGGCGAACCGGACGACGGTCTCCGTTTCCGCGTCGTCGAGGTCCCACCCGTCGCCCGTCGACCCGGGGACGAGGTAGCCTTTCACGTGCGGCATCATCCACGCCAAGTGGGCCTCCATCCGCTTCAGGTCGATCCGGCGCGCGGCGTCGAAGTGCGTCAGCGGCGGGCACCAGAGCGAGGGGATGCCCCGCGGGAAGAGGAGCTCCTGCAGATTTTTTCTTTTCGAGGCCGTGTTGCCCATGGTAGGTTCTCCTCCTGGGGAATAAACGACGGGCACAGGATACCCTAAAGCGAGGTTTCCGGCAATGGCGGATCGATACACGGCTCCCCAATGGGACCGGGCGGCCCTTCTCACCGTGGACGTCCAGGAGGATTTCGGCCGCCCCGGCTCGGCCACGTGGAGCCCGGACAAGGACCGGGCCGTCCCGGTCATGGCCGGCCTGGCGGATCTGTTTCGCCGGGAGGGCCTGCCCGTCGTTCACATCGTGCGGCTTTACCGATCGGACGGCTCCAACGCCGATCCCTGCCGCAGGCAGCGCATCGAGTCGGGCCATCGCATCGTGGAGGCCGGCACAGACGGGGCGGAGATCGTTGCGGCGCTCAAACCGTCGGCCTCGGAGAGGCTCGATGCCGGCCTGCTCCTCGGGGGCGGCATCCAGGCCTGGTCGGGGCGGGAGTGGGTGATCTACAAGCCGCGCTGGGGGGCCTTCTACGCGACGCCGCTCGAGGGGCACCTGCGGGCGCTGGGCGTGACGACCCTGGTCGTCTGCGGGTTCAACTTCCCCAACTGCCCCCGGGCGACGATCTACGAGGCCACGGAGCGCGATTTCCGGGTCGTCATGGTGCGCGACGGGGTCTCGGGTCTCTACGAGCGGGGCATCGAGGAGATTCGCAACATCGGGGTTGCCGTCATGGCCGCCGAAGCGGTGGCGGCGGCCGTTCACGGGAATGATCGAAAGAAGGAAGGAGGGTGAAGGATCATGAGAAAGACAACGGTTGCGGCCTGCCTGGCGTTCTTCCTCGGCGCGGGTGCCGTTTACGCGGCCGACATGACCGATCTGCTGAAGTCCCTGCCGGCGATCCCGGCGGGCGGCGCGGCGCAGGATTCCGGCACCGTCGCCTCGGGCCTGAAGGAGGCCCTGTCGGTGGGGACGAAGAACGCCGTGGGCGCCCTGTCCAAGACCAACGGCTACTTCGGCAACGAGGCCGTCAAGATCCTCCTGCCGGAGAACGTGCGCCGCGTGGGCGATGCCCTGCGGATGGCGGGCTACCAAAAGGAAGTGGACGCCTTCGTCCTCAGCATGAACCGGGCGGCGGAGAAGGCCGCGCCGAAGGCGGCCGACATCTTCGCCGGGGCCATCCGCGAGATGTCCATCACCGACGCGCAGAAGATCCTCAACGGCGGCAACACGGCGGCCACGGACTACTTCAAGTCGAAAACCTCGACGCAGCTTTTCGACGCCTTCAAGCCCGACATCTCGCAGAGCATGAACGAGGTCGGCGTGACGAAGGCGTACAAGGCGATGACCGACCGCTACACCGCCCTGATGCCCTTCGCGAAGGCGGAATCCCTCGATCTGGACCGTTACGTGACCAACAAGTCCCTCGACGGTCTCTTCCACATGGTGGGGCAGGAGGAGACGAAAATCCGCACCAACCCCGCCGCCCGGACGACGGAGCTGCTGAAGAAGGTCTTCGCGAAGTGAAAGACAAATCCCCCTCTTTCCCCCTTTGCAAAAGGGGGATTAAGGGGGAGTTTTTTTCGGATAGTTACTTCGACTGCAGCACGCGGCCGATCGTCATGATCTCCGCTTCCTTCGTGCCCTCGTAGAGCTCGAGGATCTTGGCGTCGCGGTAGTACTTCTGGACGACGTACTCGTCGATGTAGCCGTAGCCCCCGTGGAGCTCGACGGCGTTGTTGGCGCAGAAGACGGCCGTCTGCCCGCCCAGGAACTTCGCCATGGCCGACAGGGTGTAGTCGGGCTTGCCGATGTCGAAGGTCCAGGCCGCCCGGTAGGTCAGGGTCCGCAGCGCCTCGATCTGGATCGCCATCTCGGCGAGCTTCTTCTGCGTGAGCTGGTAGGAGCCCAGCGGCGCCCCGAAGGCCGTGCGCTCCTTGCAGTACTTCACGCTCGCCTCGAGGCAGGCCACCGAGAGGCCCAGGGCCTGCCCGGCGATCATGGAGCGCGTCGTGTCGAAGAAGTGCATGAGCTGGTAGAAGCCGCGGCCCTCCTTGCCCAGCAGGTTCGACTGGGGGACCCGCACGTCCTCGAAGGCGATCTCGGCCGTGTCGCTGGCGCGGATGCCCATCTTGCCCTTGATCTTGTTGCGGGTGATGCCCTTCGCGTTGGCGTCGACGATGATCATGCTGAAGCTGTTGTGCTTCTTCTCCTCGGGCTTCGTGATGGCCTGCACGACCATGAAGTCGCAGACGGTGCCGTTGGTGATGAACATCTTGTTGCCGTTGATGACGAAGTCGTTGCCGTCGCGGACGGCGCGCGTCTTGTAGCCCGCCACGTCGGTGCCCGCGTTGGGCTCCGTGTAGGCCCCCGCGGCGACCCAGTCGCCCTTGCAGACGGGGGGCAGGTACTTCTGCTTCTGCTCCTCCGTGCCGTTCTGGAAGATCGCCTCGCAGCCGAAGGGGGCGGCGATCACGTTGAGGCCGATCCCCATGTCCACGCGGGAGAGTTCCTCGGTGATGATGGCGTTGCCCAAAAAGCCCGCGCCGGAGCCGCCGTACTGCTCGGGGATCCAGGCCCCGACGAGGCCGTTCTCGGCGGCCTTCCTGCGGATCTCGGGGGTGTACTTCTCGTGCTCGTCGCACTCCCGGATGTGGGGCGTGAACTCCGCCACGGCAAACTTGTAGGTCATCTCCCTCAACATCTTGAGTTCTTCGGACAGTTCAAAATTCATCGCTTCTCTCCTTTCAAGGCGGATCCGGCGGGAAGGTCCCGGTGCGGCTTCCCGCCGGTCCATCCAATGGGTTCACGGGGGATGAACACCCGCGGCTAGCCGCGCTTGTTGCTGTTGCGCCAGATGCCCTGGGCCTCGGCCGCCTTGATCAGCTCGTCGCGCGTGTCGGGGTGTGCGATGCCGATGAGCCCCTCGGCGCGCTGCCACGTGTTCTTTCCCTTCATGTTGACCTTGCCGAACTCGGTGACGACGATGTGGTTGATCGTCCTCG
>CAZPCN010000014.1:0-55980 GCA_964585095.1 uncultured Syntrophaceae bacterium
TCGTCGACGAGGTCGACAGCATCCTGATCGACGAGGCGAGGACCCCGCTCATCATCTCGGGCCCCTCCGAGGAGTCGACGGACAAGTACTACCGCATCAACCAAATCATCCCGGGGCTGCGGCGCGAGAAGGACTACGCGATCGACGAGAAGGCGCGGACCGTCGTCCTCAGCGAGGAGGGCGTTGCCCGGGTGGAGAAGTCCCTGAAGGTGCAGAATCTCTACGACCCGCGCAACATCGAGCTGCTGCACCACGTCAACCAGGCCCTCAAGGCGCACACCCTCTTCAAGCGCGACGTGGACTACGTCGTGAAGAACGGCGAGGTGCTCATCGTCGACGAGTTCACGGGCCGCCTCATGCCGGGCCGGCGCTACAGCGAGGGCCTCCACCAGGCCCTCGAGGCCAAGGAAGGCGTCAAGATCGAGAGGGAGAACCAGACGCTCGCCTCGGTCACCTTCCAGAACTACTTCCGGATGTACGACAAGCTTGCGGGCATGACGGGCACGGCCGACACGGAAGCAGCCGAGTTCCAGGAGATCTACAGCCTCGAGGTCATGGTGATCCCCACGAACATGCCCATGGTCCGGACGGACCACCCCGACGTCATCTACCGCACCGAGCGCGAGAAGTTCGACGCCGCCATCGAGGAGATCAAGGAACTGCACAAGCAGGGCCGCCCCGTGCTCGTCGGGACCATCTCCATCGAGAAATCCGAAAAATTGAGCGGCGTGCTCTCCCGCCAGGGGGTGAAGCACCACGTCCTCAACGCCAAGCACCACGAGCGGGAGGCGGAGATCATCGCCCAGGCCGGGCAGCGAGGCGCCGTGACGATCTCGACGAACATGGCGGGCCGCGGGACCGACATCAAGCTCGGCGAGGGGGTCGCGCAGTTGGGCGGCCTGCACATCCTCGGCACCGAGCGCCACGAGAGCCGCCGGATCGACAACCAGCTCCGCGGCCGGTCGGGCCGCCAGGGCGACGCGGGCTCGTCGCGGTTCTACCTGTCCATGGAGGACGACCTGCTTCGGATCTTCGGCGGCGAGCGCATGGGGGCGATCATGGACAAGATCGGGATGGAGGAAGGCCAGCCGATCGAGTCCGGACTGCTGACCCGCCAGATCGAGGCCGCCCAGAGGAGGGTGGAGGCCCACAACTTCGACATCCGCAAGCACCTCCTCGAGTTCGACAACGTGATGAACGTGCAGCGCGAGGCCATCTACGAGCAGCGCAAGGCCGTTCTGAAGGGCGAGGACCTCTGGGGCATGCTCGAGGAGATGCTCGACGAGGTCGCCGAGACCACCGTCGGGGAATACGTCGACGAGAAGCAGCACCCCGAGGAGTGGAACCTCAAGGGCCTCGACGACATGCTGTACCAGCTCTTCTCGTTGAGGCTCCGCTTCAGCGAGCCGGGTCGCAGTCCCGGGGGGCCGGAACAGATGCAGGAGGAGGTCCGCAGGGCCGTCCTGGAGCACCTGCGCCGGAAGGAGGCCAACTTCGGCAAGCCCCTGTGGGATTACCTGATGAAGGTCATCATGCTGCAGTCGATCGACACCTTCTGGAAGGACCACCTGCTGGGCATGGATCACCTCCGGGAAGGCATCGGCCTGCGGGGCTACGCGCAGAAAGACCCTGTCCGGGAGTACCAGAAGGAAGGCTACGAGATGTACCTGGACATGATGTACCGGGTGCGCCAGGACACCCTCCAGAAGCTTTCTCTCGTGCAGATCCAGCGGGAGGAAGAAGTGGAGGGCCTGCGGGACCGGACGCAGCGCGACGTCGTCGAGACCCACGGCACGGCCGGGGCCCCGGTGAAGCAGCTCAAAAGGGAAGCCTCCGAGAAGGTCGGCCGCAACGACCCGTGCCCCTGCGGCAGCGGGAAGAAGTACAAGAAGTGCTGTGGAAAGTAGAATCGTGGCGAAAACGAATTCCTCGTGCGAATAGGATTTTTCCGACCGCTCTAAGGCTTGCTCCGCTGCGGTCGCAAAAACTCGCCCTGCGGGCTCAGACAATTTGCGCCGCGGTCGCTTCGCCAAGACCGGTTACCGGAAAAACCCTAACTTCGCACTTCGGAATCCTTTCCGCCACTGATCGGGAAGGGGAGGAACAACATGGCGAACGGTGAGCAGACTTTCGAGGTTACCGGGTTCCAAGCCGGCGGGATCGCGGCGGGGATCAAGGAAGACGGGCGGAAGGACCTGGCGCTGCTGTACTCCGAGGTGCCGGCGAAGGCTGCCGGCATCTTCACGACGAACGTATTCAAGGCGGCGCCGGTGCTGCTCGACATGGAACGCATCAAGAGCGGCACGACGAGGGCCGTCATCGTCAACAGCGGCAACGCCAACGCCGCCACCGGAGAGGAGGGCTATCAGGACGCCGTGAAGATGGCCCGTTTCTGCGCGGGGGCCCTCTCGATCGAAGAGGCCCAGGTGCTCGTCGCCTCCACGGGCGTCATCGGCCGCAAGTTCCCCATCGACAAGGTCGCCGGCAATGTGAGCAAGCTCGTCAAGGGGCTCGCCCCCGGGGGAATCCCCGAAGCGGCCGAGGCCATCATGACGACGGACCGGTACCCGAAGATCCAGTACCGGGAAGGGGCCGTCGGCGGCAGCGACATCTGTGTCTGCGGGATCGCCAAGGGGGCGGGCATGATCGAGCCCGGCATGGCGACGCTGCTGTCCTTCGTCCTCACCGATGCCGACATCGACGACCCGGCCATGAAGAGGGCGCTTCGCGAGGCGGCGGACCAGAGCTTCAACGCCATCAGCGTCGACGGCTGCATGAGCACCAACGACACGGTCCTCCTGCTGGCCAACGGGCTGGCCGGAAACCGCAAGATCCGCACGTCGACGCGGGACTACGCCGTCTTTGCGGGAATGCTGACCGGGGTGATGACGGAGCTGGCCAAGATGATCGTCCGCGACGGAGAGGGGGCCACAAAGCTCATCGAGATCGTCGTCGAAGGGGCCAGGTCGGCGGCAGACGCCAGGACGGTCGCCTACCAGATCGCGCGCTCCAACCTGGTCAAGACGGCTTTTTACGGGGGCGACCCCAACTGGGGGCGGATCATTTCGGCCGCGGGGGCGGCGGGGGTCGCGCTCGACCCGAACGCCGTGGAGTTGACCTTCGACGGGTTGCCGCTGTTCCTTCAGGGACAGGGGATTGCGAGCCACCTGCAGGAGCTCGCGGAGGTGATGAAGAAGGACCACATCCGGGTCGTCGTGAAGCTCGGCCAGGGCGCGAAGGGTTTCCGGGTCTTCAGCTCCGACCTGACCCTCGACTACGTCAAGATCAACGCGCATTATACGACCTGAGATGGGTATCGGGTATAGGGTATAAGGGAAGAAAAGAGTCCCCCGGTTCCCGGTTTGACACGGAGAACCGGGGGATTAAATATGTGTTTGCGAAAACCATGGCTTTGTGCTAATTACATCCGTTCTATCACTCACACCCTCGGATCGGCGGGCCTGTTGCTTTTTGAAAGAAAAGTTCCCCGCCGGGTTGAAGGGGTGGAGGAATCAAACAGGAAGGAGAATCCTATGTCTACCGTATCGATGAAGCTGCTGCTCGAGTCCGGCGTCCACTTCGGTCACCAGACCAACAAGTGGAACCCCAAGATGAAACCCTACATTTTCGGCGCCCGCAACGGGATTTACATCATCGACCTGCAGCAGACGGTCGAGATGTTCAAGGGAGCCTACAGCTTCGTGGTCAACACCATTGCCGACGGCGGCGAGATCCTCTTCGTGGGCACGAAGAAGCAGGCCCAGGAGTCCATCCGCGAGGAAGCCGAGCGCTGCGGGATGCCCTACGTCAACTACCGCTGGCTGGGCGGCATGCTCACCAATTTTTCCACCATCAAGAAGCGGATCGACCGCCTGAACGAGCTCGACGCGATGTTCAGTGACGAGTCGGTGAACGTCTTCCCGAAGAAGGAGATCCTCCTCTACCAGAAGGAGAAGGAGAAGCTCGACAAGGTGCTCGGCGGGATCCGCCGGATGAAGGGCGCGCCCGCGGCCGTCTTCGTCGTCGACCCGAAGAAGGAAGACATCGCCGTTCACGAGGCGCGCAAGCTGGGCGTCCCCGTCGTGGCCATCGTGGACACGAACTGCGACCCCGACGTGGTCGATTACATCATCCCCGGAAACGACGACGCCATCCGCGCCATCAAGCTCTTCTCGGCTCGGATCGCCGACGCCGTCCTCGATGGCAAGCAGAAATTCGAGGAGAAGATCCAGGCGCAGAGCGACAAGAAGTCGGCCCCCGAGGCGAAGCCGGAGGAAGCGATCGAGGCGGACGTGCCCGACAGCATCGAACTCAAGGGGACGGAGACGGGCTCGGAGCAGCCTGCGAGCTGAACGCAACCAGACACATCCCGATGACGAGGAGGTACAGGACCATTGGAAATTGCAGCTGATCTCGTAAAAGAGTTGAGAGTGAAAACGGGCGCCGGCATCATGGACTGCAAGGAAGCCCTGAAGGCATCGAACGGCAACTTCGAAAAGGCGGTCGACTTCCTGCGCGAGAAGGGTCTCTCGGCGGCCACGAAAAAATCCTCCCGCGCCACGAAGGACGGCCTGGTCACGTCCTACATCCACATGGGCGGGAAGGTCGGCGTCATGATCGAAGTGAACTGCGAGACGGACTTTGTCGCCAAGACGGAGAACTTCAAGAACTTGACGCGCGACCTCGCCATGCACGTCGCCGCCATGAATCCCCTGTACGTGAAGCCCGAGGACGTCCCCGAAGCCGCCCTGCAGCGCGAGAAGGACATCTACCGCAAGCAGGTCATCGCCGAGGGAAAGCCTGAGAAGATCGCCGACAAGATCGTCGAGGGCAAGCTGAAGAAATTCTACGAGGAAGTCTGCCTCATCAAGCAGAAGTTCATCAAGGACACGAACATGACGGTCGAGGACCTCATCAAGGCATCCATCGCCGCGACGGGGGAGAACATCCTGGTGAAGCGCTTCGTCCGCTACCAGCTCGGCGGCGACGAGGCGGCGGACAACGCGCTGTAAGGCGGCACGCCTGAAGGGCGGGTCGGCAGGGACCTCAAAGACATGGCGGCTGCAGACAAGGCAGCATACAAACGGGTCCTCCTGAAGCTGAGCGGGGAAGCGCTCATGGGGGGGCGATCCTTCGGCATCGACCCGGCGGTTGTACAGGCCATCGCCGGCGAGATCCGGGACGTGGTCCGTTTGGGCGTGGAAATGGGCGTCGTCATCGGCGGGGGCAACATTTTCCGCGGCATCGAGGGCAGCGCCCGCGGCATGGAGCGAACCCAGGCCGATTACATGGGCATGCTCGCCACGGTGATCAACAGCCTGGCCCTGCAGAGCGTTCTCGAGGGGATGGGCCTCAAGTGCCGCGTCCAGACGGCCATCGAAATGCGCGAGGTGGCCGAGCCCTACATCCGCCGCAGGGCCTCCCGCCACTTGGAGAAGGGACGGATCGTCATCTTCGCCGCCGGGACGGGAAACCCCTACTTCACGACGGACACGGCGGCCGCCCTGAGGGCAGCCGAGATCCAGGCCCAGGTCATTCTGAAAGCCACAAAGGTCGACGGCGTCTACGACAAGGACCCCGTAAAGTACGCCGACGCTAAGATGTTCAAAAAAATCAGCTATACCGAAGCCTTGGCAAAGAACCTTAAAGTAATGGATGCGACCGCCATTTCTCTTTGTCGGGAGAACGATATCCCCATCCGAGTGTTCAACATCGCGAAAAAGGGCAACATAAAGTCCGTCATTTGCGGTAAATCCGTGGGAACCGTTGTGGGAGGATGAAATGAGCGAGATGACCGACCTGGTCTTTTCCGAGATGAAGGACGACATGGAGAAGAGCGTCAAGTTTCTCGAGAAATCCTTCAGCAAGCTACGGACGGGGAGGGCGTCGCTCGCCCTGCTGGACGGGATCAAGGTGGACTATTACGGCGTCCCCACGCCGCTCAACCAGGTTGCCTCCCTGTCGGTCCCCGAGAGCCGCCTCATCCAGATCTCGCCCTGGGACTCGAGCGTGATCCCCGCGATCGAGAAGGCCATCCAGAAGTCCGAGCTCGGGCTCAACCCGATCAACGACGGTAAGATCGTCCGGATCAACATCCCCGCGCTCACCGAGGAGCGCCGGAAGGATCTGGTCAAGGTGGTGCGGAAGATGGCCGAGGAGGGGAAGGTGAAGCTCCGCAACCTCCGGCGCGACGCCAACGAGGAGCTCAAGAAGCTCAAGAAGGACGGAGAAATCGCCGAGGACGAGCTCTTCAAGCTCCAGGCCGACGTCCAGAAGGTGACGGACGACTTCATCGAGAAGGCCGACAAGGTGACGCAGGCCAAGGAAAAGGAGATCATGGAAATCTGACGAGTTCCGCACAGGCTGGCGATACAGAATGAGGAGCCCCCGGGCTCCTTATTTTTTGCCGGCCCCCGGGGGCCGAAACATCCCTTGAAAATGTCCGCCGGCTGTGATAGTCAAACGAGAATTCATTATTGAAAATCGATAAATAGAGCCTGAATGGATCAACTCGACAAAAGCAATCTTCCGCGGCACATTGCCATCATCATGGACGGCAACGGCCGTTGGGCACAGAATCACTCCCTCGGGCGCATTGCCGGTCACCGGAAAGGGACGGAGTCGGTGCGAAGCGTTGTCGAGGCCTGCCGCAGGATCGGGGTTCCCTTCCTCACCCTCTACGCCTTTTCCTCGGAAAACTGGAGCCGACCCGAGAAGGAGGTCGAGGCTCTCATGGGCCTCCTCGAGCGCTACCTGAAGTCCGAGCTCGAGACCATGACGAAGAACGAGATCCGCCTGCTGGCCATCGGCGAAACGGGGGCGCTGCCGTCCAGGGTCAAGGCCGTCCTGGATGAGACGATCGCGAAGACGGCGGGAAACACGGCCATGACGCTGATCCTCGCCCTCAACTACGGCAGCCATGACGAGATCCTGCAGGCGGTGCGGAAGATCGCCGACGATGCCAGGCGGGGGGTCATCGAAATCCCGGCCATCACGGAAGAGCGTTTTGCGGACTATCTCCACACGAAGGGCATTCCGGACCCCGACCTGCTCATCCGGACGAGCGGGGAGTACCGCCTGAGCAATTTCCTCCTGTGGCAGATGGCGTACACGGAATTCTATTTCACGGAAACCCTCTGGCCCGATTTCCGCGAAGAGCATCTCGTCGAGGCCATCCTCGAGTACCAGAAACGGGAGCGGCGGTTCGGGCTGACCAGCGACCAGCTGCCGAAGAAGCGATCATGACCAGTTCACACGTCAAGAGGTGGGTCACGGGCATCGTCGCCGTGCCGATTCTCTTCTCCATCATATTCTTCGGAACGGAAGGGGTCTTCGCCGGCTTCATCCTCGCGGTCACCGCCGTGGCCATCCTCGAGTACAACCGTCTCGTCTTCGGGCAGGCGGGCGGCCTGGAGAAGCGCGCCCTGATCCTGTTCGGCCTTCTTGCGACCCTTGCCGCGGCCGCAGCCGGCCCCGGGGCGCTGCTGGCCGTCACGGTCCTGTCGACCCTGCTCGTCTTCATCCTGACTCTCTTCGGCACGAAGGAAGGCTCCCTCGACCTCGACCCCATCGCCCGCTATGCCCTGGGTACCCTGTACCTGCCGGTCATGCTCTCGCACTTCATCCTGCTTCGGGAGGGCGACAGGGGGGTGCTCTGGATCTTTTTCGTCATCGTGCTGGCCTTTTCCGGCGACATCGCCGCCTTTTACGTGGGCAGGACGTTCGGCCGGCGGAAGCTGATGCCGCACGTCAGCCCGGGGAAGACCGTGGAGGGGCTGCTGGGTCTTGCCGCGGGGAGCGTGGCGGGCTGCCTGATCTACCGGTATTTCCTGCTGCCCGAGGTGCCCGCGGGGCACATCGCCGTCATCGCCCTCGCGGGAGGGGTGATCGGGCAGCTCGGGGACCTGTTCGAGTCCCTGATCAAGAGGGCATCGGGCGCAAAGGATTCAGGCGAGATCCTGCCGGGGCACGGCGGGATCCTCGACCGGCTGGACTGCCTGCTGTTCATCGTGCCCTTTGTCTACTACTACAGGACGTACGTGCTCTCGTGAAGAAGATCGCCATTCTCGGCTCGACCGGGTCGATCGGGGTCAGCGCCCTCGACGTGGTGTCGAAAAACCCGGGGCGGCTCGAAGTCGTCGCCATGGCGGGCGGGCGCAACATCGACCTGCTGAGCGAGCAGGTCCGCCGTTTCCATCCCTCCGTCGTTTCCGTCATCGACGAGGACCACGCGCGCAGGCTCGGGGAGAGGCTCGGGGCGGATCGATCGACGACCATCCTCTGGGGCGAGAACGGCTACCGCAGCGTCGCATCGGCCCCCTCCGCCGAACTCGTGCTCTCGGCCATCGTCGGCGCGGCGGGCCTGGTCCCCACGCTCGAGGCGATCGAGGCGGGCAAGGACGTGGCCCTGGCCAACAAGGAGGCGCTCGTCACCGCCGGGCCCCTCGTCATCGAGCGGGCGCGATCGAAGGGAGTCCGTCTCATCCCGGTCGACAGCGAGCACAGCGCCGTCTTCCAGTGCATCGAGGGAAACCCGCGGGGCAGCGTGGGACGCGTGATCCTGACCGCCTCGGGGGGGCCCTTTCTGAGGGCTTCCCGGGAAGAGATGGCGGCGGTGACGGTCGCCGGCGCACTCCGGCACCCGAACTGGGCGATGGGCCGAAAGATCACGATCGACTCGGCCACCATGATGAACAAGGGGCTCGAGGTGATCGAGGCCCGATGGCTCTTCGGGGTCGACTACGACCGAATCGACGTGGTCGTTCACCCCCAGAGCATTGTGCACTCCCTCGTGGAGTTTGTCGACGGATCCGTCCTGGCGCAGATGGGGAAGCCCGACATGCGGGGGCCCATCTCCTATGCCCTTTTCTACCCCGAGCGCACGCCGGGAGGGTTCCCCCCCTTCAGGCCGACGGACGCGGGCCGGCTCGAATTCCTGCCCCCGGACGTCGAGCGCTTCCCCTGTCTGCGGCTGGGGTACGAGGCGGGACGGGCGGGAGGCACCATGACGGCGGTCATGAACGCGGCCAACGAGGCGGCGGTCAACGCGTTTCTGGAAGGACGCATCGCATTCACGGACATCGCGCGGATCATCGAGGGTGTGATGGACCGGCATGCGCCCGGCGACCTCTCCTCCCTGCAGGACGTCCTGTCGGCCGATGCCTGGGCGCGGGGGCAGGCGGAGGAAATCATGAACAAAGGAACAGGGTGACATTTCCATGGGTGTCAACGTCGTATCGGTGATCATACTGTTGGGGGTGCTGATCTTCGTCCACGAGCTGGGGCATTTCCTGCTGGCCAAGTCCCTCGGGGTGGGCGTCCTCAAGTTTTCGCTGGGGTTCGGCCCGAGGCTCATCGGGAAGAAGGTCGGCGAGACGGAGTACATGATCTCCCTCGTGCCGCTGGGGGGCTACGTCAAGCTGCTCGGGGAGTCGGACACCGACGACGTGCAGCCCGTGGACGAGAAGCGGTCGTTCGTGAAACAGCACGTCCTGAAAAAGATCGCCATCGTCATCGCCGGGCCGATGTTCAATTTCCTGTTCGCGATCCTGGCCTTCGCGGCGATCTACATGGTGGGCGTGCCCAGCCTGACGTCGGAAATCGGCACTGTCCAGCCGGGGTCCCCCGCGGAAGCTGCGGGCATCCGGACCGGGGACAGCGTCGTCGCCATCGACGGCAGCGCGGTGGTCCGCTGGAGCGACCTGGCCGAAACGATCGCGAAGAGCGGGGGCCGGGAACTCGTCGTGAAGGTGAACCGGGACGGGGCCCGGCAGGACATCCGCGTGAAGCCGGAGCCGACGAAGGGCAAGAGCATCTTCGGCGAGGACGTGGACACGTGGAAGATCGGCGTGGGGGCTTCGAAGAACACCTTCGTCGACCGGCAGAACCCCGTTCGCGCCCTGTGGTCGGGCATCGAACAGACGTGGAACATCACGGAGCTGACGATCATCAGCATCGTCAAGATGGTCCAGGGGGTCGTCTCCCCCGACTCCCTCGGGGGACCCATCGCAATCGCCCAGATGGCGGGGGCGCACGTCAAGAAGGGCATCATGAATTTCGTCTTCTTCATGGCGCTGCTCAGCATCAATCTGGCCGTGCTGAATCTTTTCCCCATCCCCGTGCTGGACGGGGGGCACCTGCTGTTCTTCCTCATCGAGCTGGTCACGGGCAGGGAGGTCAACATCCGCTGGAGGGAACGGGCCCAGCAGGTGGGGTTCTTCATTCTGGTGATGCTGATGATATTCGTGTTTTACAACGACATTATGCGGATCTTCGGAGAGTGACACCGGTACATGATCACACTGGCCATCGACACGGCGACGAAAACGGCGGGCGTTGCCCTGCTCGGCGACGAACGGATCCTGGCGGAGTATTTCTTCGACCTGCCCGTGAACCACTCCGAAACGGTGCTGCCCGCCGTTCAACGCGGCCTCGAACTGGCGGGGATGGGCATTGCCGACGTGGGGCTCATCGCGTTGACCGTGGGGCCCGGGTCCTTCACGGGACTGCGGATCGGCGCGAGCACCGTGAAGGGGCTCGCCCTCGCGACGGGAACGCCCGCCGTGGGCGTTTCCACCCTCGAGGCGCTCGCCTACAACGCCGTCGGCTTTCATGGGGTCATCTGCCCTCTGCTTGACGCGCGCAAGGGGGAGGTGTACGCGGGTTTGTACCGAGCCGACGGGGAAGGGTTCCCGGAGGCGGTGATGGAAGAGCGGGTCGCCACCCCGGCGGAAATCCTGCCGCATGTGCAGGGGGACGCCCTGTTTTTAGGGGACGGCCTCGCAGCGGCGGCCGGCCTTATCGCGTTACGGCCGGGGGACATCACGCATTTCCTGCCGCCCAACCTGCAGACGATCCGCGCGTCGAGCGTCGCGCTCCTCGGCCGGAGAAAGAGGCAGCGGGGGGAAACCCTCGACCTGACGACCTTCGTTCCCCGGTACCTCCGCCGCTCCGAAGCCGAGATCCGGTTCGGGGAAAAGGCGTGACAGTGAGGCTCCGGGCGCCCGCGGCGGTTCAATTTTCTCTACAGGACGGCGGGGGTTTATGATATATACAGGGCTCTTTCGCAGGACAGGGAGGCGGGCATGGAACGAACCGACGAGCTGCTCATCGAGCGACATATCCAGCAGGACGGCGAGTTGAGAAGACACGTCGAGGATCATCGGAAACTGGAAGCCGCCCTGGAGGATTTCAACAAGCGGATCTACCTTACGCCGGAGGAGCAGATCGAGAAGAAGAAGCTGCAGAAGATGAAACTGGCCAGCAAGGACCGGATCTACGCGATCCTGTCGAAGTACAGGCAGAGTGCCTGATCGCATCGGCACCGGGGAGTCGGCACGTTGAAGGACAGCCACGACGGAACCATCGCACGGGAAGGCATCCCGTTTATTTTCACGCTCGGGCTCGCGGCGCTCGCACTCGCCTGGATGGGATTCGAGGGCACGGCAACCGCGGTCTTCGCGGCCATGCTGTTCGTCGCCTTTTTCTTCCGCAACCCCGAGAGGGCGACCCCGGAAGAAAAGGGGCTGGTCATCTCCCCGGCAGACGGGAAGGTCCTGAAGATCGAGGAAGTGCAGCTCGACGGCCCGTTGCAGGGGCCTCACCGCAAGGTCAGCATCTTCATGAACGTCTTCAACGTGCACGTCAACCGCATCCCCTATGCCGGCCGCGTGGAGAGAATCGACTATCACGCCGGCAAATTCCTCTCGGCCGATCTCGACAAGGCCTCGGCGGACAACGAGAGGAACACCGTCCTGATCCGGACGGCGGAAGGGAAGGCCTTCCTCACGATCCAGATCGCGGGGCTCATCGCGCGCAGGATCGTCTGCTGGATCGGGGAAGGCATGGAGGTTGCCAGGGGTCAGCGTTTCGGGCTGATCTGTTTCGGCTCGCGGCTCGAAGTCGTCCTGCCGCTCGACTCGAAAATCCTCGTGCAGGCGGGCCAGAAGGTGCGCGCCGGGGAAACACCGTTGGGGGTTCTGTGATGAACAAGAACTTCAAGAGAGAGCGCTTTCTCCGAAGGGAAAAATTCTTCCAGAAGGACCAGATGAAAAAGGGCATTTACATTTTGCCCAACCTCTTCACGACGGCGAGCCTCTTCGCGGGCATCTACGCGATCATTGCCTCGATCCAGGGGCAGTACGTGTACGCGGCCGTGGCGATCCCCATCTCCCTCATCCTTGACGGGCTCGACGGGAGGATCGCCCGCATGACCCACACCACCTCGAGGTTCGGCGTCGAGTACGACTCGCTGTCGGACCTGGTGGCCTTCGGCGTGGCGCCGTCCGTTTTGGCCTACACCTGGTCGCTGAACTCCTTCGGGAAGTGGGGCTGGCTCGCCGCGGCCCTGTTCACGACCTGCGGGGCCCTTCGGCTGGCCCGGTTCAACGTGCAGATCGGCGTGATCGACAGCCGGTACTTCAACGGCCTCGCGATCCCCGCGGCGGCCATCGTCGTCTCCTCGACGGTGCTGCTCTACTTCTACCTGGGCGGGGAGGGGACGTTCCCGCACGTGGCGATCCTGGCGGGGATGATCGCGCTTTCGCTCCTGATGGTCAGCAGCATCAAGTTCTACAGTTTTAAGGACCTGCACTTCCTCACCCGGGAGCCCTTCATGACGGTCGTGCTGGCCGTGATCCTCATGATCATCGTCCTGGCGGAACCGCAGATCATGATCTTCACCTTCGCCGTGAGCTACGCCGTCTCGGGGCCCGTCTGGTGGGTCTTGCGGATGATGAGGCGCCTCTTCGGGTCGGCAAAGGGCGACCAGACGACGGGGGCGGGAGAGATCAAAACGGAAACGAAATCGGAGTCGGCGCCGTGAGCGGGTTCCGCATCGCCGGGCGCGAAAGGGCTCCGGGTCCATAAACACAGGAGGGGTTGGATTCCATGAGAACGTACCGTGTTGCCGTCGTCGGCGCCACCGGCGCCGTCGGGAACGAAATGATCAGCATTCTCGAAGAGCGCAACTTCCCCGTGGGCGAACTGAGGCTGCTGGCCTCGGAGCGCTCGATCGGCAAGGAACTCGAGTTCAAGGGAAAGGCCTACCCGGTGCAGGTGCTGAAGGAGGATTCCTTCCAGGGCATCGAGATCGGGCTCTTCTCCGCCGGGGGGAGCATCAGCCAGAAATTCGCGCCCTTCGCGGCACAGGCCGGGTGCGTGGTCATCGACAACACGGCGGCGTTCCGCTACGAGCCGGACATCCCGCTCGTGGTCCCCGAGGTGAACCCCGGGAAGATCGCAGACTACAAGAACCGCCGGATCATCGCCAACCCCAATTGCTCCACGATCCAGATGGTGGTGGCCCTGAAGCCCATCCACGACGCGGCGCGCATCAAGCGCATCGTCGTGTCCACCTACCAGTCCGTGTCGGGAACGGGCAAGAAGGCCATGGACGAGCTCATCGACCAGACCCGGGCCCTGCTGAGCTTCAAGGAGCCCGTGGCGAAGGTCTACCCGTACCAGATCGCCTTCAACTGCCTGCCCCAGATCGACATCTTCCTCGAGAACGGCTACACGAAGGAAGAGATGAAGATGGTCTGGGAGACCAAGAAAATCTTCGGCGACGAGTCCATCGCCGTCACGGCGACGACGGTGCGAGTGCCCGTCCTGCGCGCGCATTCCGAGTCGGTGAACATCGAGACGGAGAAGAAGATTTCCGCCGCGGAGGTGAAGGAGATGCTGAGCAGGGCGCCCGGCGTCGTCGTCGTCGACGATCCGGCCAAGCGGGAGTATCCCCTGGCGATCCACGCCGCCGGCAAGGACGCCACTTACGTGGGGCGGATCCGGGAGGACGAGTCGATCGCGAACGGGATCAACCTCTGGGTCGTCTCGGACAACCTGCGAAAGGGCGCGGCCCTCAACGCCGTGCAGATCGCCGAGATCTACGCGAGGGACTACCTCAAATAGGGTATCGGGTATAGGGTATCGGGTACAGGGTTCAGAAAAGCGCTGAGAACCTCATCCCTGACGCCTTACGCCCGCATTAGCGGGCCTGATATGAGAATCATTGCGGGGAAGGCGAAGGGAAGGGTCCTGGTCGCGCCGAAGGCGAAAGTCCTGAGGCCGACGACGGACCGGGTGAAGGAATCCCTGTTCAACATCCTGCCCGTCGAGGGCCGGCGGTTTCTCGATCTGTTCGCGGGCGCGGGCAGCGTGGGTCTCGAAGCCGCGAGCCGGGGGGCCTCGAGGGTGCTCTTCGTGGAGAGCAACCGCGCCTGTGCGCAGGCCATACGGGCGAACATCGAGCGCTGCGGCTTTCTCAACATGCCCGCCGGGGAACCCGGGGAGGGCGGCGTCCGGGACATCGAGGTGATCGAGTGCCCCGCCGAGCGCGCCCTGCGTCTGCTCGGGCACCGGGGGGAGCGCTTCGAGGTGATCTTCGCCGATCCGCCCTACGGGGTAGGCGCGGCCGACGCAACCCTTCGACTGGTTCGCTCCCTCGGGCTGCTTGCACCGGGGGCGGTGTTTGTCGTTCAGCATTCGGTCCGGGACGGGATTCCCGCGCGGCGGGAGGGGTACCGGGTCGAGGACAGCCGCAGATACGGCGACACGGCGCTGAGTTTCCTGACCCTTCCGGAGGCCCCGGGGGGCGAAGCGGCACAGCCGGGGGAACGGGACCGTCCTGACGGATAACAGGCGGCGCGACCGGAAGCGGTGATCCGAAATCTCGCATGGGGAGGGGAACATGGAGAGGTTGGCGGTGTATCCCGGGTCGTTCGACCCGATCACAAACGGGCATCTCGACATCATCAAGCGCGGTCTTCGCTTCTTCGACGGGCTCACCGTCCTGGTCGCCTACAACCCGAACAAGTCGGGGCTCTTCAGCGTGGAGGAGCGGATGGAGCTGATCCGGCAGGTGGTCGGTGACGACCCACGGATCCGCGTGGACAGCTTTTCGGGGCTGCTCGTCAACTACGTCCGCGACACGGGGGCGCAGGTCATTCTCCGGGGTCTGCGGGCCGTGTCGGACTTCGAGTACGAGTTCCAGATGGCGCTCATCAACCGCCGACTCAACCGGGACATCGAGACCGTCTTCCTCATGACGGGCTACAAGTGGTTCTACACCAGCTCGAACCTGATCAAGGAGGCCGCCGGCCACGGCGGGTCGGTCCGCGGGCTCGTGCCCGAGATCGTCCTTCAGAAGCTGCAGGCGAAATATTCCAACCTCAACGGAAAGGGATGAGGGCATGAAACTCGGACCTCTGACAAAAGTGCTCAGGCCGTCGCCGACGCTGGCGGTCACCATGAAGGCCAAGGCCCTCCAGAAGGAAGGCCGCGACATCATCGGCTTCGGAGCCGGGGAACCCGATTTCGACACGCCCGACAACATCAAGGCCGCGGCGATCCGCGCCATCCAGGAGGGGTTCACGAAGTACACGCCCGTCGGGGGGATCGACGAGCTCAAGGACGCCGTGATCGGGAAGCTGCGCAGGGACAACGGGCTCGAGTACAAGCGCTCCCAGATCGTGGTGTCCACGGGCGCGAAGCACACCCTGTTCAACATGGCCCAGGTTCTCTTCGGGCAGGGCGACGAGGTGATCGTGCCGGCGCCCTACTGGGTCTCGTACCCGGACATCGTGCAGCTGGCAGACGCCACGCCCGTCATCGTCGACGCCGTCGAGGCGGAGGGCTTCAAGCTGACGCCGGCGAAGCTGAAGAAGGCCGTCACCGCCCGGACGAAGGCCCTCATCCTGAACAGCCCCTCGAACCCGACGGGGGCGGCCTACACCCTCGACGAGCTGAAGGCCCTCGCGGAGGTCCTGAGAGGGACGGAGATCATCGTCATCAGCGACGACATCTACGAGAAGATCGTCTACGACGGATTCCTGTTCGCCAACATGGCCAACGTCAGCGGCGAGATGAAGGAGAAGACCATCGTCGTCAACGGGCTGTCGAAGTCGCACGCCATGACGGGCTGGCGGATGGGGTATGCCGCGGGGCCCGACAACGTCATCGCGGCCATGACGGAGATCCAGAGCCAGAGCACGTCGAACCCCACGTCGATCGTCCAGAAGGCCTCGATCGAGGCGCTCGCGGGCGACCAGTCGTTCATCCCCAGGATGGTGGCGGAGTTCAAGCGGCGGCGCGACACGATCGTGGCGGCGCTCAATGCCGTCCCGGGGGTCACCTGCGCAACGCCCCCCGGGGCCTTCTACGTCTTCCCCCGGGTGGCCGCCCTCTACGGGAAGACGCACAGGGGGAAGGCGATCACGAACTCGAACGAGTTCAGCGAGTTCCTGCTGGAGGAAGCCAACGTGGCGGTCATCGCCGGCGGTGCCTTCGGCAACGACGAGTACATCCGGCTCTCCTACGCGACGTCGATGGAACTCATCGTCGAGGGCACGAAACGCATCGCCCGGGCCGTCGCATCGCTCGAATAGAACGCGGGTTGCCGCGCGCACGACACGCATCGAGGAAGGAAGGGAAATGGGAGGTCTTTTCGGGGTCGTTTCAAACCAGAACTGTTCCAAGGTCCTGTTCTACGGGACCGACTACCATTCGCACCTGGGGACCGAGAACGGCGGCATGGCCATTTTCGGCGACCGGGGATTCTACCAGACCATCCACAGCATCAGCCAGGCGCAGTTCAAGTCGAAGTTCATCGCCGATTACCGGGAGATGAGCGGGAACATGGGGATCGGCTCCATCAACAACGTGGCGCCCCAGCCCCTGATCGTCCGCTCCAAGTTCGGCACCTACGCCATCGCCGCCAGCGGCCTCATCACGAACAAGGACACGCTGGCCGAGGGGCTCCTGCGCCAGGGAGTCTCGTTCAGCGAGATGGCGGGAGGCGGCGTCAACCCCGTGGAGCTGGTCGCCCGGCTCATCAACCGGGGCGAGACCCTGCTCGACGGCATCGTCAACATGCAGAAGCTCATCGAGGGCTCCCTGTGCCTGATGATCCTGAAGGAAGACGGCATCTATGCCGCCCGGGATCTTTGCGGCCGGTTCTCGCTGGTCGTCGGGGGCAGCGGGAAGAAGGGGGAGTACGTCGTCGCCACCGAGGCCAGTTCGCTGCAGAACCTCGGCTACGACGTGATCCTGTACCCGGGCCCGGGGGAGATCCTGAAGCTCAGCCGCTCCGGGATCAAGCAGCTGCGGCCGCCGACGGCCGAGAAGAAAGTCTGCGCGTTCCTGTGGATCTACACCGGGGAACCGTCCTCGACGTACGAGGGCAAGTCGGTCGAGATCGCACGCGAGTGCTGCGGGAGGGCCCTGGCGCGCAAGGACCGGGTGAAGGCGGATTTCGTCACGGGCATCCCCGATTCGGGCATCGGGCATGCCGTGGGCTACGCGCAGGAATCGGGGATCCCCTACAAGCGGCCCCTCGTGAAGTACACCCCGGGCTACGGCCGGAGCTACACGCCGCCGAGCCAGGAGATCCGGGACCTCGTGGCCACCATGAAGATCATCGCCGTGAGGGAGGTGATCCGGGGCAACCGCATGGTCGTCTGCGACGATTCCATCGTGCGGGGCACGCAGCTGAAGAATTTCACGATCAAGAAGCTCTGGGACAACGGAGCGAAGGAGATTCACCTCCGCGTGGCCTGTCCTCCGCTGATGTACCCCTGCATCTACGGCAGCTCGACGCGCACGAAGGGAGAGCTTGCGGCACGCCGCGCGATCCGAACCCTTACGGGACAGGACCCCGAGAGCATCGCCCCATACCTGAACCCGAAGTCAAAGGCCTACCGGGAGATGGTCGAGTGGATCCGCGAGGACCTCAACGTCACCTCGCTCAAGTACCTGACCATCGACGAGATGATCTCGGCCATCGGCCTGCCGGAGAAGGACCTGTGCCTCTATTGTTGGAGAGGCTGTTGAGCGGCATCGACGAACAAGAGGGTGAGAGGGTAAGAGGGTGAGAAGGTCGGAATAGCCGGTGGCCTGTGGCCGGCTCCCTGCTTCTCCAACCTTCTCAACTTCTCATCTTCTCACCTTCTGACTATTTTCAGGGCGGGGAGCACAAGACCCTGCCCTTTTTTTGTATTTCGTGATATGGAGTAATTGCCGAAAGCGGTACAACCCGGTGAATTTATGGGCGAACGCGCCGAAATCGCAAGGAAGAAGACGAGGCAGATCCGCGTGGGCGAGGTGCCCGTCGGGGGAGATGCCCCCGTGGCGGTGCAGTCCATGACGTCCACGGACACGCGGGACGTGGAGGCCACGATCCGGCAGATCGACCGGCTCGAGAAGGCGGGATGCGAGATCATCCGCGTGGCGGTTCTCGACGAGGAGGCCGCGCGGGCCATCCGTGCTATCCGGAAGGCCGTCGGGATCCCGCTCATCGCCGACATCCACTTCAGCCGGAAGCTGGCCGTCGCCTCCCTGGAGAACGGCGCCGACGCCGTCCGCATCAACCCGGGGAACCTGGGGCGCGAGAAGATCCGGGAGATCGTCGCCGCGGCGAAGGCCTGCGGGGCCTCCCTTCGCATCGGCGTCAACTCGGGGTCTGTGGAGAAGGAACTGCTGGCAAAGCACGGCGGACCCTGCGCCGAGGCCCTCGTCGAGAGCGCGCTGGGAAGCCTCGCCTTCATCGAGGACCTGGGCTTCCGGAACTTCAAGCTCTCCCTGAAATCCTCCGACGTGCCCACGATGATCCGGGCCTACCGGCTGGTGTCGGGAAAGACCGACTGCCCCCTGCACCTGGGCGTCACCGAGGCGGGCAGCGTGCTGGCCTCGAGCATCAAGTCCTCCATCGGGATCGGGACGCTGCTGCACGAAGGGATCGGCGACACGATCCGCGTCTCCGTCACGGGGGACCCCGCCGTGGAGCTGACCATCGCCTACGGCATCCTCAGGGCCCTGGGCATCCGGAAGGTGGGGCCCGACATCATCGCCTGCCCGACCTGCGGCCGCTGCGAGATCGACCTGTCGGGACTCGTCGAGGAGGTGGAGAAGCGGCTGGCGGGGATGAAGGAGTATCTCAAGATCGCCATCATGGGCTGCGTCGTCAACGGGCCGGGCGAGGCCGCAGAGGCCGACATCGGCATTGCCGGAGGCCGCGGGCTCGGCATCCTGTTCAAGCGAGGCAAACCGGTCAGAAAAGTCAGGGAGGAGGAACTCGTCGAGGTTCTTCTCCAGGAGATCGAACGGATGAAATCGGAAAGGGGGACGTGATCATGCGGTATTCCCAGATGTTTCTGCCCACGGTCAGGGAGGTGCCATCGGATGCGGAGGTCATCAGCCATCAGCTCATGATCCGGGCAGGGATGATTCGCAAGCTCACCTCGGGGATCTATTCTGTCCTTCCTCTGGGGTACCGCACGGTGAAGAAAGTGGAGGAGATCATCCGGCAGGAAATGGACGCCGCGGGGGCCCAGGAGGTCTACCTGCCGGCGGTCCAGCCCGCCGAGCTCTGGCAGGAGTCGGGACGCTGGGGCTTCTACGGCAAGGAGCTGCTGCGGTTCAAGGACCGCCACCTGCGCGATTACTGCATCGGGCCCACCCACGAGGAGGTCATCACGGATCTCGTCCGCAACGAGGTCAAAACCTATCGCCAGCTGCCGCGGAACCTCTACCAGATCCAGACGAAATTCCGCGACGAGGTCCGCCCCCGGTTCGGCGTCATGCGCTGCCGCGAGTTCGACATGAAGGACGCCTACAGCTTCGACGCCGACGAGAAAGGCGCCGACCTGAGCTACGAGAAGATGTTCAAGGCCTATTCGCGGATCTTTTCCCGGATCGGCCTGAAGTTCCGTCCCGTCGAGGCCGACTCGGGCAACATCGGGGGGGCCTACTCCCACGAGTTCATGGTGCTGGCCGACACGGGAGAGGACGCCCTGGCCTTCTGCTCGGGCTGCGAATACGCGGCGAACCTCGAGAAGGCGGAGATCGCCAGGCCGGAGCAAAAACAGCCCGACCCCGCGCTGTTTAAGTCCCTCGAGACGATCCACACCCCCGACGTCCGCACGATCGAGGAGGTCTCGGCGTTTTTGAACGTGACCCCCCAGGACATCGTGAAGACCCTCGTCTTCGCGGCCGACGGCAAGCCCGTGGCCGTCCTCATCCGCGGCGACGAGGAGGTCAACGAGGCGAAGCTGAGAAACTATCTCGGTGCGGACTCGGTGGAGTTGGCCACCGACGACATCGTCCTCGAAGTGACCACCTCCCCTAAGGGGTTTGCCGGCGCCATCGGGATCAAGGCCCCCGTCTACGCCGACTACTCGCTCATGAACCGCGTCAACGTGGTCATGGGGGCCAACCGGGAGGACTACCACGTGAAGAACGCCAACCTCGGGCGCGACTTCACCGTGACGGCCTTCGCGGACCTGAGGATCATCAAGGAGTCCGACTCCTGCCCCCGCTGCGGCAAGCCCATCCGCTTCGCGCGCGGCATCGAGGTGGGGCATGTCTTCAAGCTGGGCACCAAGTACAGCAAGGCCATGAAGGCCACCTTCCTCGACCGTGACGGCAAGGAGAAGTTCATGATCATGGGCTGCTACGGGATCGGCGTGGGCCGCACGGTGGCGGCCGCCATCGAGCAGCAGCACGACGACCAGGGCATCCTGTGGCCCATGACCATCGCGCCGTTCCACGTGATCGTCGTTCCCGTCAACGTCAACGACGCGAAGATCGCCGCCGCGGGAGAGACGCTCTACCGGGAGCTCGGGGAGGCGGGCGCCGAGGTGCTCCTCGACGACCGCGACGAGCGGGCGGGCGTGAAGTTCAACGACGCCGATCTCATCGGCATTCCCCTTCGGGTGACCATCGGGCCCAAGAGCCTCGCGGCGGGCAACGTGGAATTGAGAATCCGCAGGACGGGCGAGACCCGGACGATCCCCGTCGGCGAAGCAAAAACCGCGATCCGGGACATCGTCATGGGGGAGCTGAAGGCCCTGAATGATCCGAATAACGGACATCCTCGATAAGGTCGGCAAGTACGGCACGCAGGCGGACCTGGAGCTGATCGAGAAGGCCTACATCTTCTCGGCCACGGTCCACGCGGGACAGATGCGCCTGTCCGGCGAGCCCTACCTCACGCACCCCATGGAGGTGGCCAACATCCTGGCCGACATGAAGCTTGACGCGGCCACGATCGTCACCGGCATCCTGCACGACACCGTCGAGGACACACTGGCGACCCTCAAGGAGATCGAGGAGGGGTTCGGCAAGGACGTGGCCGTCCTCGTCGACGGGCTGACCAAGCTGTCCAAGATCACCTTCGCCAGCCGCGAGGAGCGCCAGGCGGAGAACTTCCGCAAGATGATCCTGGCCATGTCGGCCGACATCCGGATCATCCTCGTGAAGCTCGCGGACCGGGTCCACAACATGCGCACCCTCGAGTTCCAGTCCGAGCCGCGGCGCAGCTCCATCGCCCTGGAGACCCTCGAGCTGTACGCCCCCCTGGCCAACCGTCTCGGGATCAACTGGATCCGCATGGAGCTGGAGGATCTCGCCTTCAAGTATCTCTACCCCGAGCCCTACAACGACCTCGTGCAGCGCATCGCCAAGCGCAAGGACGAGCGGGACAAGTACACGCAGGAGGTCAGGGGCATCATCCAGCGCGAGATGGAGAACTTCGGGCTCAAGGGCGAGGTGGAGGGCAGGGCGAAGCACTACTTCAGCATCTACCGCAAGATGGAGGCCCAGCGGATCGAATTCGACGAGGTCTACGACCTGATCGCCTTCCGGATCGTCCTGGACGCCAGCAAGGAGAAGGAGTGCTACGAGGCCCTGAGCGTGGTCCACGCCCTGTGGAAGCCAGTGCCCGGGCGCTTCAAGGACTACATCGCCATGCCCAAGGCGAACAACTACCGCTCGCTCCACACCACCGTCATCGGGCCCTACGGCGAGCGTGTCGAGATCCAGATCCGAACCCGCGAAATGCACGAGTGGGCCGAGGGGGGGATCGCAGCCCACTGGCGCTACAAGGAGAGGGGGGCGCTCAAGGGCAGCGACCAGGAGCAGATCCAGAAGCTCAGGGACCTCTTCGAGGTGCAGCAGGACCTCAAGGATCCCCGGGAGTTCATGAAGAACCTCAAGCTCGCCCTCTTTCCCGACGAGGTCTACGTCTTCACCCCGCAGGGGGACGTGCGGGCCTTCCCGAAGGGGGCCACCCCCATCGACTTCGCCTACAGCATCCACACCGACGTTGGCAACCAGTGCGTGGGGGCGCGGGTGAACCGCAACATCGTGCCCCTGTCCTACCAGCTGCAAAACGGAGACACCCTCGAGATCATCACCCAGCAGGGCCGCCACCCCAGCAAGGACTGGCTCAAGCACGCGGTGACGTCCCGGGCCGTCTCGAAGATCAAGGCCTGGATCAAGACCGAGGAGCGCAACAAGAGCATCGCCCTCGGGCGGGATATTCTTGAAAAAGAGTTCCGCAAGCACAAGATGAGCCTCACCCAGATCCTCAAGGCGGAGGAGCTGAAGAAGATCTGCGAGGAGTACTCCATCGAGGACGTCGACGACCTCATGGCCCTCATCGGATACGGGAAGATCTCGGCCCGGCAGATCGTGAATCGATACCTCCCGGAGGAGCCCGAGAAGAAGGAAGACTCGCTGCCGGAGAAGATCTGGAAGAAGCTTCGCAAGCCCGAGACCACCGGGGTCTCCATCACGGGGATCGACGACGTCATGGTGCGGTTCGGCAAGTGCTGCGACCCCCTGCCGGGCGACGAGATCGTGGGATACATCTCGCGGGGCCGGGGGATGAGCGTCCACCGGGCCAGCTGTTCCATGCTTTCCGATTTCGACCCCGAGCGGCTGATCGACGTGCAGTGGAACATCACCGAGAAGCACACCTACCCCGTCCACGTCCGGGTGACCTGTAAGGACAAGAAAGGGCTGCTGGCCGAGCTGAGCACGGCCATCTCGACCCACGACGTCAACATCAGCCACGCCACGGTGGAGACCATCCCCGGGGAGCAGGCCATCTGCGAGTTCGACCTGGACGTGACGGACCTGAAGCACTTCAACGACGTGGTCAACTCGCTCAAGCGACTGAGGGCCGTCGTGGCCGTGGAGCGGGTCCGCGTCTCCGACTCGAGGCCGGAGAAGAAGCCCGAGAAGAGAGCGGACCGGAAGGGGATGCATTAACAGGGTGCAGGGGCCAAGGTACAGGGTTCAGGGAAGACCGTGAATCCGAATCGCCCGGTCACCGAAGACCCGTTGTTCCGGTTGACACGCCAGAGGCCTTCCGGTATAAAAAACCCTTCGATGTACAACACTTGCAGGCTTGATCCCACGAAACGGTGCGAATGATGAAACTCGGAAAATGCATGTTGTTCCTGTTGGCCGCCCTTGCGGCCGCGGCCCTGATCTTTGCAGACCCCGCCGGGGCCAAGGACCCGACGGGGAAGTGGGTGCTGGTGATCGACCCCGCCCACGGGGGAAAGGATGACGGCGTGCAGCTGGCGCGCAAGGTCGTCGAAAAGGAAGTCACCCTGGCGGTTGCGACGCTGGTGAAGCGCAACCTCGAGGACGCGAAGAACATGACCGTCCGGTTCACGCGGATGGGCGATGCCGACGTGGCCATGACGGACCGCGTGGGCTCGGCGATCAAGGCCCAGGCCGACCTGTTCGTCAGCATCCACGTCAATGCCGGGTTCGAGAAGGATGCGTCGGGATACGAGCTGTACTTCCCCGGCTTCAAGGGCCAGGAGGCCGCGAAAGGGGCCCCCAAGGGCGAGTCGGCGGCCATCGTCCGGGACATGGTCCGCACGAAGCACCTCAACGAGGGCGTGCGCTTCGCCCAGATCCTGCAGAAAAAACTCGACCCGGTGTTCCCGCGGCAGGACCGGGGACTGCGCGAGGCGCCGATCCCGATCCTGCAGAATCTCACGGTTCCCGCCGTGGTCCTCGAAGTCGGGTTCGCAACCAACCCCAACGACCGCAAGAAGCTGCAGGAGGAATCGGTCCAGGCCGCCGTGGCGAAGGCGATCGCCGACAGTGTGCGGGAATTTTTCCAGTGAGACCCCGATGAGGAAAGACGGCAGACAACCGAACCAGATCCGCCCCGTCTCGATCGCGAGGGGCTACCTGCGCCACCCGAAGGGCTCCGTCCTCATCGAGATGGGCGACACGCGGGTGATCTGCGCGGCCTCCGTCGAGGAGGGCGTGCCCCCGTTCCTGAAGAACACGGGCAGGGGCTGGCTCACCGCCGAATACGCCATGACTCCGTCCTCGACGCACGAGCGCAGCGCGCGCGAATCCTCCAGGGGCAAAATCGGGGGCCGCACCCACGAGATCCAGCGCCTCATCGGCCGGGCGCTGCGGTCCGTCACGGATCTCGCCGCTTTCGGCGAGAGGACGATCCACATCGACTGCGACGTGATCCAGGCCGACGGCGGGACCCGGACGGCGGCCATCACGGGCGCCTTCGTGGCCCTCGTAGACGCATTCCGGAAACTGCGCGCCGAGGGCCTCGTCGGCGGGATGCCCGTGCGGGACTTCGTCTCCGCCGTCAGCGTGGGGATCGTGGATGGCGAGATGCTCCTGGACCTGCAGTACGACGAGGACCACCGGGCGGAAGTGGACATGAACGTCGTGATGACCCGCGGGGGGCTCTTCATCGAGGTGCAGGGGACGGCCGAGGGGGCGCCGTTCCCGCGGGAGCGCCTCGACGGGCTCACCGACCTGGCCGCGAGCGGGATCGCCCTGCTCACGCAGAAACAGATCGAAATCCTCGGAGAGACGCTCTGATCCGTCGAATCGTACTGGCCACCAGAAACGAGGGCAAGGTCCGGGAGCTGCGGCAGATGCTGCAGGACCTGCCCGTCGAGGTTCTATCCCTGAGGGACTTCCCCGGCGTTCCCGAGGTGGAGGAGGACGGCAGCACCTTCCGGGACAACGCCATGAAGAAGGCGCGGGAAGTCTCCCGGCACATCTCGGAGACCGTGCTGGCCGACGATTCGGGTCTCGAGGCGGACGCGCTCGGGGGGGAGCCCGGCATCCACTCCGCGCGGTACGCGGGGCCGGAGGCTGACGACGAGGCCAATAACGCGAAGCTGCTGAAGGCGCTCGAAGGGGTGCCCCGGGAAAAGAGGGGGGCTGCCTTCCGCTGCGTCCTCGTGCTCTGCAGCCCCGAAGGGCGCAGCGAGTTTTTCGAGGGCTCCTGGCGCGGCGAGATTCTCCTTGCACCCAGGGGTACCTTGGGCTTCGGTTACGACCCGCTCTTTCTGGATCCCCGGCAGGGGCGCACGGCGGCGGAGCTTCCCCCGGAGCTGAAGAACCGCATCAGCCACCGGGGACAGGCGTTCGCGAAGTTCAGGGAGTGGCTGGAAAAGACAGAGGGTGAGAAGGTAAGAGGGTAAGGAGGTCGGACAAGTCGCAGATTCTCGTCAGGTGAGAGTTGCTCCAACCTTCTCACCTTCTCAACCTCGAACCTTCTCTTTAAAGAAACGGGGTGTGGCGCAGCCTGGTAGCGCATCTGCTTTGGGAGCAGAGGGCCGTCCGTTCAAATCGGACCACCCCGACCAGGAACAGAAGGGGGTTACGGAGTGTCCGCAACCCCTTTTTTTCTCGATTCCGGAGCGGGAAGCGGGATTGTGGATATCCGCGTGAAATCGAAGGGTTGACCGGATGAGCCTGTCTTCCCGCCTTGATGTTTCCGGGCCGCTTTGTTACATCTGCATACAGGGGCGTGAAACCCGGTCCGCGATGGCTCGAGCCCCATTCTGAACAGCCATGCATTTCTATCAGAAGGAATCGAACAGGGCGTCTATGGACGCGAAGTGCAGATCGGCAAGGCTTCCGGCCTGGATCCTCCTGCTGGCGGTCGTGCTCCTGGCCGTTGCCTCCACGGCCGCTTCGGCAGCCGAGTCCGTGCGGGTCGTCGTCGAGGGCCTCTCGGGAAAAGAGCTGGCCAATGTCGAGGCGGCCTTGGCCGTCCCGCCCGCCCTCATCCGGGAAGGCAGGGTGGACAGGCTGTGGCTGGAGCGTTTCGAGCGGCAGGCGCCCGGGAAGACCCGGGAAGCTCTGGAGGCCTTCGGGTACTACAAACCTGTCATCGCGACGCGGATGGACAACCCGGGGGAAGGCGTGTACCGGTTGACGGTCCGCGTCGACCCGGGAGAGCCGGTGCGTCTGACCGCCGTGCGGGTGAAGGTGCAGGGAGCAGGGACGGCCGACAGGGCGCTCATGCGGGCGGCGTCGGATTTCCCCCTGCGCGCGGGAGATGCCCTTCGCCACGACGTCTACGAGAAGGCGAAGGGGGAGCTGCAGGCGAAGGCTCTGGAAAGAGGGTACCTGGACGCCCATTTCCCGGTCCGCACGATCCGCCTGGACACGGCCGAATCGAAGGCCGAAATCGACCTTGCCCTCGAGACGGGAGAACCGTACCGCTTCGGCGATGTCCGTTTTTCCGGGGCACCCCGATACCCGCGGCCGTTTCTCGAGACCTTCCTCGATTTCAAGCCGGGCGACGCCTATTCGGGTGAAAAGATCCTGCAGACCCAGCTCAACTTCGGAACCGCCCAGCGCTTCCGGTCCGTCGTCATCCAGCCCGACAGGGCGGGGGCGAAGGACCGAGCGGTGCCCGTCAACGTGGATCTCGACCCACTGCCCCAGAAGGTCGTGCGGGTGGGGGTGGGCTACACCACGGACTACGGGCCGGGGTTCTCCGTTCGGTACGAGGATCTCAACGTGCTGGACAGCGCGCAGAAGCTCGAAAGCGAGCTGAACCTGAGCCAGCGCCTGCAGGGGGCGGCACTGCGTTACGTCTTTCCGGGCAGCGCCGACTTCCGAAGCAACACCAATGCCCGCCTGTCCGCCCAGCGGGAAGACACGGTGAGTTACACGACCAAGTCCGTTTCGGCCGAAGTGGAGAGGACAAAAGGCTTCGGCCGAGATCGGCTCGGTTCGATCTACCTCCAGCTTCAGCAGGAGGATTCCACGGCGGGCGGCGACACGACCAACACCTTCCTCCTCGTGCCGGGCCTCCGATTCTCCGAGAGCCGCTACGACAGCCTCATCCGCGCCACCCGGGGGTTCCACTACAAGCTCGAGGCCAGGGGGACGACGCAGCATTTCGGCTCCGACGTCGGGTTTGCCCAGTTCCTGGGCTACGGCGACATCCTGGTTGCGCTTCCGCAGAGGTTTTCCGTCAAGGTGAGGGGGCAGGCGGGGGCGACGACCATGAACGGTGACTTTCTGGACGTCCCGATCACGTTCCGGTTCTTCACGGGCGGCGACAACAGCGTGCGGGGTTACGCCTACCAGTCGCTGGGACCGAAGGATGCCCGGGGAGACGTGGTGGGCGGGAAGCACCTGCTCGTCGGGAGCATCGAGCTGGAGCGGGCCCTCGGCGAGAACTGGGGCGTGGCCGCGTTCTACGACACGGGGAACGCCTTCGATGACCTGGACACCCTTGAGTTTGCACAGGGCGCCGGGCTGGGCATCCGCTACTACACGCCGGTGGGGCCCATCCGTCTCGACATCGCACGCCAGGTCGGGGTGTCCGATCCGGAGTACCGGTTCCATTTCACCGTGGGGATGCAGTTTTGAGGAAGCGCCCGATCATCATCCTGTCCGTCCTGGCCCTGGCCCTTGCGGCGGCGGTTGCCGCGGCGGCCTGGCTGGTTTACACGACCGCCGGCTCGCGTCTCGCGATGACGATCCTCTTCCGCCTGATGCCGGTGACGGTCGAGGCGGAGCGGATCGAGGGGCAACTGGCCCGCGAGATGACCCTCGAAGGGCTCCGCGTGGCCTGGCCCGCCGGGGAGGCCCGGGTCTCCTCGGTGCGCCTGCGCCTGCAGGTTCTGCACCTGGCGGCCGCCTCGTTGTGGCTGGACGAAATGGATGTGCAGGGCGTCGCGATCGATGACGAGGGTCCCGGCAGCGCGCCGCCCTACGATCTCGAGTGGCCCAGGCCCCCGCGGCTGCTCGCGGCGATCGGCGGCGGCATCCGGGAGCTTCGCGTGGGCGAGGTCGCCTACCGGAAACGCGGCAGGGATCCCGTCCTTGTCCACGAGGCCCGCGGCGAGGTGAGCTGGGGCCGCGGCTCCGTGCTGGCTGTCCGGGACCTCGCGATCCGACTGCCCGACGCGAAGGTGGAGGGCAGCGTGCGGGCCGGTTTCCTGTTCCCTTCCCTTCAGGCCGATCTTACGGTGAGACCGGATCGTGAGTCCGGGAAATTCGACACCTATGCCCTGAAGGCGGATCTCGCAGCGGGGAAAGAGCCAGAGCAGGTTTCAGGGCCTGTCGCCCTCGACGTGACGTCGGGCATCCGTTTGCGTTCCCGGGTGGAAGGCGAGATGGGTCTCACCCGGCAGGCCGTACACTTCCGAAACCTCCAGTGGAAAGATGGGGAGGGAAGGGCTTTCCTGACCGCCCAAGGGCAGGTGGATGTCTCGACGGAGGAGATCCTTGCAGGAGCCTCCTTCCGCATCGCCGAGGTGAGCTGGATCCCCGCGCTTGCCCTCGCGGGAACGATCGAGCTCGCGGGGAGTCCCGAACGGTTCGCAGGGAACATCACCCTGGAGAACCGCGGCGAGGCATGGCGGTCGGCCCGGCTGTCCGGCGACCTCTCGGGCAACCTGGAAGGCATCCGGGTGAGCCGGCTGACGGGCCGCATCCTCGACGGCACCGTGGAAGGCGATCTCCGGGGGGCATGGGACAGGGGCCTGTCCTGGACCGGCTCCCTCCGGGCAAGGAATCTGGATCCCGCTACGATCCACCCCGATCTGAGAGGCACGGTCAACCTCGACGTAGACGGTTCAGTTCGAAGCCCCGAGGCGGGAACTTTCGAGGCCCGCCTAAAGGGGCGACTTTTGCAGAGCCGCCTGCGGGACCGGGCCCTCGTCGGGGATGTCGATGCCAGGTGGCAGGCAGGGATGCTCAAACTCGAACGGCTTTTCCTGCAGGGGGCGGGCTTCGAGGCGCGTGCGGCAGGGGCCCTCGAGGAGCGCCTGACCTGGGGGGCGCAGGTAAGCGACCCCTCCGCGCTCGTTCCGGGAAGCAGCGGCCGGCTCCATGCGAACGGGTGGGTGCGCTTCGCGAAAGACCGACTGTCCGGCGTTGCGACCGTGCGAGGCAGCAGGCTTGCGTTTTACGGCTTTCGGACCGCATCCGTCGAGGCGGACGCGGAGCTGGGGAGCGGGGAGACGCAGCGCCTCGAGGCGCGAGTCTTTCTGAAAGGGCCTGCCGTCGGGCCCGTGCGGGTCGATACCGCGCAGGTGAAGAGCACGGGCACGGTGGGGGATCATGCGATCCGGGTTCTTCTCGAGTCGGGCGAAGGAAGGATGGAGGCAACCCTGCGGGGAGGCTGCGAGAAGGCTGCGTGGAAAGGGTCGCTCGAAGTGCTGAGGGGGACCGATGCGGCGGGCCCCTGGGGTCTCCAGGCACCGGCCCCCATCACGTTTTCCGCGGTCCGGAGCAGCGTCGGGCCGTTGCTCATCGCCGGGGGGGAAGGCGAGTCTTTCGAGTTCTCCATGGACGTCTCCGGCGATCCCGGGAAAGGCTTTCTCGCGGCGGGATGGCGGAAACTCAACCTGGCCCGATTCGGCTTCGTCCTTCCCGACTGGCGGATCCAGGGGCGAACGGAAGGCCGTTTCCGGGCGGATTTCCGAGGAAAAAGCAGGACGGCTGTCTCCTCCGAAGCGGCGCTTGCGGCAAACCTGGCGCGAGGATCACAGACCCTCGACGTGAAAGAGACCGCGGGGAAGCTGGACTGGGACGACAGCGGCCTTGCGGCGTTTGCCCGCGCGGACCTGGGTCCCTCCGGCCGCGTGGACGCGCGAATCAAATCGCCCGACCCGCCACGGTTCGGAGTGCCGGACAGGGGCGACTTCCGGATTACAGCGGACGGGCTCGACGCGGCCCTCTTCCAGCCGCTTCTGCCGGATGCGCTCGCCATGACGGGCACCCTGTCGGGTACGGCGGCGGGGAAGCTGCTTCCCCGGTCGCAGTGGGATGTCGCAGGCGAGGCAAGGCTGAGCGGGGGCGGTTTTTCCCTGAAGGACGAAAAGGGCCAGGTTGCCGCGCAGGCCGAAAAGGCGCAGCTGCGCTGGGCGTGGCGCGAAAAGACGCTGAGCGGCGATCTCGATCTACGACTCGCCCGGCACGGCACGCTGGAGGCCGCTTTCCGACTACCCGTCCCGGCGAGGCTGCCCGTTGCCATCGACGGGACAGGGCCCGTGCAGCTTGCCGTCCGCGCGGACATGCGGGAGAAGGGGCTTCTGAGTGCCCTGTTCCCGGGCCTGATCCAGGAGAGCAGGGGACGCGTCGAGCTCAACGGAGCCGTGAGCGGCACGTGGGACAGCCCTCGTGTGAACGGCGCCTTGAAGGTCGGAGAGGCAGGGGCAACTCTGCCCGCCCCGGGGATCCGGGTGAGCGATGTGACGATGGAGGCACGCTTCGAAGACCGGGAAATCCGCGTGACCTCGTTCAGGGCGGTCTCCGGCCCGGGCGCCATCGAGGGCAGCGGCACCCTCAGGATCAGGGACCGCGAGATCCGTCACATCGAGGCAAGACTGTCGGGGGAGCGGTTCCAGACCGTGCGGCTGCCCGAGCTGGAGATGCTCGCCAGTCCCGACCTCACATTCGAGGGCGAGCCGAAGGCACTTAAGGTTCGCGGCAGCATCGTGATCCCGGATCTGCTTATCCGGGGCAGCGAAAAGGGCGCCGTGGTCAGGCCGAGCAGGGACGTGGTGATCGTGGGCGAGGGCCGCGAAAAAGAGAAGGGCCGTCCCATCCCCGTCGACATGGATGTACGGGTCGTTCTCGGGGATCGCGCGTTCGTGAAAGCCGAGGGCGTGGATGCGCGACTCGAGGGGGACGTGCGGGTCGCGGCCAGGTCGCTCGACGCGATGAAGGCCACGGGCGAGATCCGCCTCAGAGACGGCACGTACAGTACGAGGGGCGTGCGCCTGAACATCACACGCGGGCGCATCGTATTCGAAGGGGGGCCCGCGGAGCAGCCGAGGCTCGATGTGCTGGCACTGCGCACCGTAGAGGAACGGCCCGACCAGGCCGGGCAGTCCCTGGGACGGTTCCGGGAGGTCAAGGCGGGGGTCGTCGTCACGGGAACCCCGCTTGCGCCGCTCGTGAGACTCTACTCGGAGCCTGCCATGCCCGACGCCGACATCCTGAGCTATATCGTCCTGGGCCAGAGGGCAAGCGGGGACGGTGCCCAGTCGGCGATGCTCGGTGCGGCGGCCGAGGCCCTGCTGGCGGGCGGCGGATCGGAGTCGACCCTGAGCCAGCTCAGGCGCCAGTTCGGGCCGGACAAGGTGGAGATGAAGTCCTCAACGGTGGGGACGACCACCCAGTCCATCGTCACGGTGGGCAAGTACCTGCAGCCCAACCTGTACGTCAGCTACGGACGATCCCTGTTCAACGAGGATTACTACGTCACGCTGCGATACACCCTGTCCCGGAAGTGGGAGGTGGAGAGCAAGGCGGGGGCCCAGACCGGCGCGAACCTCTACTACCGGATCGAGTTCGACTAGCCATCGGGCCGAAGCCCGACGACACATAACCGGCAATCGGTATTTTGGGTATCATTCTTACGCTAGCACAGGCTGGGCCATTTCGAATGCGCAGCATCTTGAAATGATCAGAAAAGTCCTTGCACCCAAGTACGATGCACCTTTTGTGACAGGGAATACAATGACAAACCGTATTAGGTGACGACCCACACGTTTCCGTATTCAAGTAGCCCTGTTACACACTTACGCATTAAGTCATTTGTTGCGCAGAGTACTTTTTAGTTGACGAGCCGATGGATTCCGTGTAGTTTTGCAATGTTACGAAGTCACGGCATTTCATGAGGGGCCGCCTCTGCGGGCTTCCGGGCTCCGCGAAACCAGCGGCCCATCGCGTCTCCCCGAAACATTGAAATCAATTTCTACGTCTGTGAAGAAAGAGCGAACCGGCCTGCGCACTCCGTTCGACCGTGATTGAACGTGAGTGGCGGGCAATCCGATAGCAAAAGGGAGGTGTGTTATGGCGAGCGAGATGGCCGACCAGATGAAGCCCTTGACCGATTTCTACGCGAAGTGGTCCAAGGACTCTCTCGACATGATGTCCAAGGGGATGGCGATGTACAACCGGATGAGCAGGGCCTGGACGGAAGTCGGCGAAGGGTCGGCTGCAGAGAAGCCCGAAGACATGCTCAAGAAGTGGACGGAGGCCTTCAGCGGCTCCTACAACGAGCTGTTCGAAATGTACGCACAGCCCTTCAAGATGTTCGGCATGGGCGGCCAGACCCCCGGCAAGGAAGCGTGGGAGGAGGCCTTCGCGAAGTGGCAGAAGATGTTCACCGCCATGCCCTCCGGTTCTGCCCCTGCGGCCGGCGACGAGTTCATGAATTTCTCGAAGAACTGGTTCGAGGGCTACGCGAAGATCTGGCAGACCTGGATGGAGAGCATGCAGAAGATGGGGGACGCCTGCAAGTCCGCCGTGTCGGAAGGCGAGAAGCCCGATGCCGCCATGGGCGCCTTCACGGAGATCTCGGACCGGTTCATGCAGCAGTGGTCGGCCTTCGTGACGGAGCAGGCTCAGGCGTTCTTTACCCTGTGGCGCTCGAGACTGCCTTCCGAGAAGAAGGAAACGGCGAAGAAGGCGAAGAAGGAATAGGCCGGGCAGGACAAGACGGAAAGCGAAAAAGAGGCGCAGGGGTTGCGCCTCTTTTTTTTGACCCGTGCGTGCGATACCGGGGTTACCGCAGGGTGACCCTGTCGCCGGGACCGATCCCGTGGCGGGCAAACCAGCCCTGGTTGGTCTCGATGACGTACTTGGCGGCGCCCGCCGAGCGGTACAGGACGCTCTCGTCGAGCGGGCGCGCCTGGTGGATGTTGAGGATCCGGCCGTCGGCCCCGACGAAGGCGATGTCGAGGGGAAGGAAGGTGTTGCGCATCCAGAAGCTCATCTCGATCGGCTCCCTGTAGACGAAGAGCATCCCCTCGTTCTCCGGCATGGAGCGGCGGAACATGAGGCCACGCTCCTGCTTCTCCAGGGTGTCGGCCACCTCGACCCACAGCGGCGTCTTGTCGACGAGGATCTTCTTGAGACGGGGCGCTTGCGGGTCCTTCGCCCATGCAGCTCCCTGTGCAAGCGCGAGCAAGAACGCGACCAGGATCGCGACGAGGAGTACGGGGATTCGGTTGGCGGTACGCATGCTCGTCACCCGGGTATCCTTCAGCATTTCGCGCGGTGGCGGGAGAGGACCTTTTCCAGCTCCGCCTCCGCGAAGCCGCGAATCCGGGCGAGGGTTTCCGCCGTCGAGGATTCGAAGCGCAGCACGAGGACGGGCTGGGTGTTCGAGGCCCGGATGAGGCCCCAGCCGTCGGGGAAGAGGATCCGCACCCCGTCGGTGTCGATGATCCGGTGGGTCTTGCGGAACACCTCCGTCACGTCGCGCACGACGTCGAACTTGATCTCGTCGGGGCAGTCGATGCGGATCTCGGGCGTCGTCACCGTCTTCGGGACGTCGGCGAGGATGTCGCTGAGTTTCCCGTCGGTGCCGGAGAGAATCTCCAACACGCGCGCCGCGGCGTAGATCGCGTCGTCGTAGCCGAAGTAGCGGTCGGCGAAGAAGAGGTGGCCGCTCATCTCGCCGGCCAGCACCGCCTTCTCCTCCTTCATCTTCCCTTTGATCAGCGAATGGCCCGCCTTCCACATGATGGGCCTGCCGCCGTGGGCGGCGATGTCGTCGTAGAGCCGCTGGGAGCACTTCACCTCGCCGATGACGGCGGCCCCCGGCCGTTCCTTCAGGATGAACCGCGAGAAGAGAAGCAGCAGCTCGTCGCCCCAGAGAATGTCCCCTTGGTCGGTGACGACGCCGATCCGGTCGGCATCCCCGTCGAAGGCGATTCCCACGTCGGCCTTTCTCTGGCGGACCTGCACGATGAGGTCGCGCAGGTTCTCGGGCACCGTCGGGTCCGGGTGGTGGTTCGGGAAGCGTCCGTCCATGTCGGCATAGAGGCAGGTCAGCTCGCAGCCGAAGCGCTCGAAGAGGGGCACGGCGAAAGTTCCACCCACGCCGTTGCCGCCGTCGAGGACGACGCGAAGGCCGGGGCGGACGTTCACGTTTTCGTAGATGTAGTCGAGGTAGGCCTTCGAGACGTCGAGGCTCGAGGCCCTGCCTCTGCCCGTCCGGTACGCGCCTTTCTCGATGATCTCGCGCAGGGCCTGGATCTCGTCCCCGTAGATCGTGTCGGGGCCCACGCAGATCTTGAACCCGTTGAACTCGGGCGGGTTGTGGCTTCCCGTCACCATGACGCCGCCGCCCGTTTTCAGGTGGCGCACGGAGAAGTACAGCATCGGCGTGGCGCAGGTGCCGATGTCGATCACGTCAATCCCCGAGGCCAGGAGGCCTTTCTGGATCCCCGCCGAGAGGGCGGGGGAGCTCAGCCGGCAATCCCGGCCGAGGGTCATCGTCTTCACGCCGCGCTGCGCCGCATAGGTGCCCACGGCGCGGCCGAGCTTCACGACAAGATCGGGCTGCAGGTCCTGCTCGACCAGCCCCCGGACGTCATATTCCCTGAAGATGGATCGGTTCATGATCGGCTCCGAAATCGATGACGGTTATTTGTACCACAGTTCGGTCGTTCAGACAATCGAACCGAGCAAGAACCGGGCCGGAAACACGCGGAGGGAAAGCGTGCGGGACATTTCGGAAAAAAAGTGTTGACAGGGCCTGTCGCGATCGGGTAGTAGTCTGAATCAAGAGGCAAATGATGTACAGGCACTTCGAGATGGGCAGCTTTTTCGCTTTTTTTAGCTTTATCGGCTTCTTTAGGGAGGTCTGCCCATAGCGCCTGACCGAAAGGGATCAACCGGGCCGTGGGCAGACCAAAGCTGCCCACGGCCTTTTTTGTGAACCGGGCCGTGATCATCACGGCCTTTTTTATTTTCAGGGGAGGAAAGCACGATGAAGGGTACGATCTCGAAAGCCATGGCGGGACTTCTGGCGGCGGCGCTGATGGCGTTGCCCCTGACGTCGCTGGCGGCAACACCCATCAAGGTGGGCGCGGCCATCAACCTCACCGGCCCGGCATCCACCTGGGGCCAGTACCACGCGAAGGGGACACAGGACTACCTGCGCTACGTCAACGAGGTCAAGGGCGGCATCGGGGGGCGCACCGTCGACTTGATCCTCGTGGACACGGGCTACAAGGTGCCCGAGGCCGTTGCGGCGGTCAAGAAGTTCGCCATCCAGGACAAGGTCGACATGATCCTCACCTGGGGTGCGGGCGAGGGGCTGGCGGCCAAGCCGCTCGTGCAGGGCTACAAGATCCCCACGATCAACTACTCCACGAGCTGGGAGCTGCTGGAGAAACCTCTGGACTACATGTACCTGCCCTTCGGGAGCTACAGGCTCGACTGCGCCGCCGTCCTCGAGTACATCAAGTCGATCCACAAGGGGAAGGAAGCCCCGAAGGTGGGGCTCCTGACCTACAACAACGCCTACGGCCGCTCCATCCACAAGCCGAGCAAGGAGTACGCGAAGGCGAACGGGATCAACATCGTCTCCATCGAGGAATTCCCGCCCAAGACCGTGGACCTGACCACGGAGCTGCTGCGGCTCAAGAAGAACGGCGCCGAGTACGTCTTCATGCAGATGCTGCCGGCCACCATCGTGACGACCTTCAAGAGCGCCGACCGCATCCAGTACAGCCCGCAGTTCTTCGGCACCTGGACCTCGACGGACCCCGACTTCTTCAAGCTGGGCAAGGGGCTGATCCGTGACCGGCTGAAGATGCAGTTCCCCGGCGGCCTGCCGGGCGACAAGGGCGCCGGCATCGACACGCTCAAGGAACTCTGGAAGCGCTACAAGACCGTCACCCGCTTCGATGCCGCCTACTGGGAAGGTGTCGTGGTGGGCATGATCGTGGAGCGCGCAGCCCTGCGAGCCCACCAAAAGCACGGGAAGGTGGACCGCGAGACGATCAACAAGGCCATGGAGACCTTCTCGAACGAGGACTTCGGAGGGATCGTCCCCCCCGTGACGTACACGAAGACCAACCACGAGGCGTCCTTCCGGGGGAGAATCGTCCAGGTCCGGGAGGACGGATCCTTCAAGCCGCTGACGGATTTCTACACGCCCGGCAAAGAGAAGATCCGGCACCTCAAGTAGAGGAGGGGACATGAAGGCCTACCGGGGGGAACCCTCCATCTTCGCCGCAAGGCCGCCGCAGGAGCGGCAGGCCGAGCTCGCCGTCGAGGGCCTGACGCTGCGGTTCGGCGGCATCACGGCGGTGAGCAACGTGGACCTCAAGGTCTCGACGGGCGAGCTGGTCTCCGTGATCGGCCCCAACGGCGCCGGCAAGACAAGCCTGCTGAACTGCATCACGGGCTACTACAAGGCGCAGGAAGGGCGAATCGTTTTCAACGGCAAGGACATCTCGAATCTCCACACCCACAGGCACATCCAGCACGGCATCGGCAGGACCTTCCAGAACATCGAGCTGTTCCCGGGGATGACGGTGCTGGCGAACCTCCTGCTCGCGCGCCACCTGCACTGCCGCTACGGCCTGGTTGCGGCCTCCCTCTTCTCCGCAAAGGCGCGAAACGAGGAGATGCGGCAGCGGAGGCTCATCGAGGAGATCATCGACTTTCTGGAAATCCAGGCGATCCGCAAGAAGCTCGTGGGGTCGCTGCCCTACGGGATGCGCAAGCGCGTGGAGCTGGGACGGGCGCTCGCCCTCGAGCCGAAGCTCCTCGTCCTGGACGAGCCCTTCGCCGGGATGAACCTGGAGGAGAAGGAGGACATGGTCCGGTTCCTCCTGGAGCTCTCCGAGTCGTGGGGGCAGACGATGATCCTCGTGGAGCACGACATGTCGATCGTCATGAGCATCTCGAAGCGGATCATGGTCCTCAACTTCGGCGAGAAGCTCGCCGAGGGGACCCCGGACGAGATCCAGGGAAATCCCGAAGTCGTCCGCGCTTACCTCGGGGACCGTGACGGGGCGGGCGCCGAGACGGCCCGGGCGGGGGGTGCGCGATGAACGTCTCGGAAATCGGGGTGCGGGCGAACGGCAATGGTGCGGCGAAGCTCGATGCGGCCGTGCTCGACGCGTACGGCAAGTACACGCTCCCGCAGATCCTCGGCGAGCAGGCCAAGCGGCTGGGCGCGGGGCACCTCGCGATCCGGGAGAAGGCCTACGGCATCTGGCAGACGGTGAACTGGGAGGAGTACTTCGGCTACGTGCGGCGCGCGGCGCTGGGGCTTATCGGGCTGGGCGTGCGGCGCAGGGACAACGTGGCCATCGTGACGAACAACCACCCCGAGTGGCTCTACAGCGAGCTGGGGGCCCAGGCCGCGGGCTGCGTCACGGTGAACCTCTTCACCTCGTCGATCGCCGACGAGTTGGCGGAGGCGCTCAAGCGGTTCCAGCCGGCGGTGGTGGTCGTGCAGGACCAGGAGCAGGTCGACAAGCTCCTCGAGACCCGCTCGAGGCTCGGGTTCGTGAAGACCGTCGTCTACGTGGACCCCACGGGGATGCGGACCTACCGCGACAACCCGTGGCTCCTGAGCTTCCGGGAACTGCTCGAGCAAGGAGAGGATCTCGAGCGGGAGAAGCCGCAGCTCTTCCCGTCTGAGCTCTGGCGCGGGCGGCCCGAGGACGTGGCCGTCATGATCCAGACCTCGGGGACAACGGGCCTGCCGAAGCTCGCCATGCTCTCGCACCGGAACTTCACCTCCATGGCGCGCAAGTGGATCGAGGCGACCCCCATCGGCATCGGGTCCAACTGGCTGTCCATCACCCCGCCCGCATGGATCGTAGACCAGATCTGGGGCGTGGGCATCACGCTCACGGGCGGCCTGACGATGAACTTCCCCGAGACCGCCGAGACGATCGAGACGGACTTCCGGGAGATCGGCCCCGACGTCATCGTCTCCTCGTCGAGGTTCTGGGAGGACCTGGCCTCGAAGATCCGGGTGAAGATGGCCGACGCCGGCTTCGTGAAACGCCGGCTCTTCGAGGCGGCCGAGAGGATCGGCCAGAAGGCCGTGGACGCCGAAGCGGCGAAGGAGACCCCGTCTGCCGCGTTTCGCGTCCTGCGGGGCATCGCCGACTCGGTCGTCTTCCGGCCGCTCATGGATCGCGTGGGCTGCCTCGGCCTGAAAAGCGCCTACACGGGGGGCCATCCCATCAGCCCCGAGGTCATCCGCTTTTTCCGCGCCTGCGGCCTCAACCTCAAGCAGTGCTATGGCCTCACCGAGGCGGGCGGCATCTTCCAGGTGCAGCCAGACGGCGAGGCGAAACCCGAGACGGTGGGCAAGGCGCTGCCCGGTACGGAGGTGCGGATCGCCGAGGACCAGGAAGTCCTCGTCAAGAGCCTCGCCAACTTCGCGGGATACCACAAGGACTACAAGGCCACCGAGGATGCCTTCCGCGACGGGTGGCTCCGGACGGGGGACGCGGGCTACCTCGACGCCGACGGGCACCTCGTCATCATCGGGCGCAAGGAGGAGATCATCCGCAACAAGACGGGCGCCGCCTTCTCCCCCGACTTCATCGAGACGCGCCTCAAGTTCAGCCCCTACATCAAGGAGGCCGTGATCTTCGGCGAGGGCAGGCCCTACATCGCGGCCTTCGTGAACATCGACATGGGAAACGTGGGCAACTGGGCCGAGGAGCGGATGATCCCCTACACGACCTACACGGACCTCTCCCAGCAGCCGAAGGTCGAAGAGCTGATCTTCGGCGAGATCCGCACCGTCAACGAGCGCCTGCCCGACTACATGAAGATCAAGAAGTTTCTCCTCCTGTACAAGCTGCTCGATGCCGACGACGAGGAGCTGACGCGGACCGGAAAGGTCCGGCGGCGCTTCGTCTACGGCCTGTACCTGAACCTCATCGAGGCCATGTACAAGAACCTCAAGGAACTCGAGGTGAAGAGCCAGGTCCGCTACCGAGACGGACAGGTGGGGAAGATCGAGACGACGGTCAAAATACACGACGTGCCATAAGGAGACGGGAATGGATTTCTTTCTGCAGCTGCTGATCAACGGCGTGAGCATCGGATTCCTCTACGGGCTGTCCGCCATGGGCTTCGTCATGATCTTCAAGTCCTCGAGCGTGCTCAACTTCGCCCACGGCGAGATCCTGGCGTTCGGCGCCTTCCTGTTCCTGGCGCTAGTGACCTGGGCGCAGCTGCCCATCGCGCTGGCCTTCGTCGTGACGCTGGCCGGGGCGTTCGTCCTGGGGTTCGTCATCGAGCGGATCTTCCTGCGTCCCCTGATCGGGGAGCCGCTGATCCAGGTCATCATGCTCACCGTGGGGCTTGCCGCCATGTTCAAGGGCGGGATGCTGCTGGTGTGGGGAGGCAACCTCTACACCTACCCCGAGTTCCTGCCCGAGGGGCTGGGCATCAACTGGGGCATCATCCAGGTCCCGCCCGTCTACGTGGCGGCCGTCATCATCGGCAGCCTCTTCCTGCTGATGTTCGGCCTGTTCTTCAAGTTCTCCTCCCAGGGAATCTACATGCGCTCCGTGGCCGACAACCAGCCGGCGGCGCTTTCCCTCGGGGTCCACGTCCGTCGCGTCTTCGCCCTGTCCTGGGCGATCGCGGCCATGGTGGCGGGCATCAGCGGGATCGTGCTGGGGATCATCAACGGCATCAACGTCCACGAACTCTCCTCGATCGGGCTGAAGGTCTTCCCCGTCGTCATCCTCGGGGGGCTCGACTCGATCGGCGGGGCCATCATCGGGGGCCTCATCATCGGGCTGCTGGAGACCTTCACGGGCGGGTACCTCTCGCCGTCGCTGCGGGACATCGTGCCCTACATCGCGCTGGTGTTCATCCTGCTGGTGAAACCTTATGGCCTCTTCGGATTGGTGGAAATCGAGCGAGTGTAGCTTGCTGTCGACCGGGTGCGCATCCCGAATAGTCCGTTTGATTGAATTGAAGGGGAAGAAATGAAAGGATTGCGCTTCAGACCCTGCGGGAACTTCAAGGTTCGGTACGGGGAGGAACTGGCCGTCTTCGAGACGGACTTCGGGAGGCTGTGGGCCGCCGTGGGGCTGGCGGCGCTCTTCGTCGTCGTGCCCTGGGTCGCCACCCCCTACCTGCTCTACGTGGTGAACCTCATCGGGATATCGGCCATCGCGGCCCTGGGTCTCAACATCCTCGTGGGCTACACGGGCCTCATCTCCCTGGGTCACGGGGCCTTCTTCGGGGTGGGCGCCTACGCGGCGGGCATCCTGGCCGTCACCTACGGGGTTCCGTTTCTCGCCGTCATCCCTCTGGCGGGGCTGGTGACGGCGGTCGTCGGCATGGTCTTCGGGATCCCGTCGGGAAGGCTCAAAGGCCTCTACCTGACGATCGCAACCCTGGCGGGGCAGTTCATCATCGAGTACGTCCTCGTGCACTGGGAGAGCGTGACCGGCGGGACCATGGGGATCACGCTGCCCGCACCCACGCTTTTCGGGGTTCCCGTGGCGGGCGACCTGAGCTTCTTCTTCCTGATCTACACCGCGGTGGTCGTCATGGTCTTCATGGCCGTGAACCTCATGCGGACGCGGTTCGGGAGGGCCTTCGTGGCCATCCGCGACAACGACCGCGCCGCGGAGGGGATGGGGATCCCGATCTTCCCGTACAAGCTGCTCTCCTTTGCCGTGAGCTCCTTTTACGCAGGCGTGGCGGGCGCCCTATGGGCCTACTACATGATCAGCATCACGGCGGAGCCCTTCAACCTCGGCCTCTCGGTGGAGTACATCGCCATGGTGATCATCGGCGGTCTCGGGAGCATCTCCGGGGCGATCTTCGGCACCGTGTTCATCACGCTGCTCAACGAGGGCCTGCGCTGGGTCACGGACACGATCATGAACATGGGCGGGGTCGCCGGCGTCGAGCTGACGCTCGCGCCGTTGCGCGAGTTCGTCTTCGGCCTGGCCATCGTGCTCTTCATCCTGTTCGAGCCGCGGGGGCTGGCGGAGGTGTGGAGGATCGTGAAGTCAAGTTTCAAGCTATGGCCTTTCTCGTACTAAATACAGGGGCCAGGGTACAGGGGAAGAGGGAAGAGCAGGGGAAAGGGTATCGGGCATAGGGGACAGGGGAAAGACGGAAAGAGAATATGAGCGAGAGCAAGCAGCTTGTCATCAACAACATCAGCGTCGTCTACTCCGACGTGATCCAGGTTCTCAAGGGCGTTTCGCTCTCCGTCGAGCGGGGGCAGATCGTCTCGCTGCTCGGAAGCAACGGCGCAGGCAAGACGACCACCCTCAAGGCCGTCTCGGGGCTCCTGAAACCCGAGAACGGCGAAGTCACCGAGGGGAGCATCCTCTTCGACGGGCTTTCGATCCACAACCACTCCCCGGAGACGATCACGCGGGCGGGAATCATCCAGGTCCTCGAGGGACGCCAGCCGTTCAAATACCTCACCATCGAGGAAAACCTTCGCGTCGGCACGGCGACGCGCTGGGGCAAGCCCTACCGGCAAGACCTCGACAAGGTCTACCACTACTTCCCGGCGCTGACGAAGCGCCGCAAGACGCTCGCCGGCTACTGCAGCGGGGGCGAGATGCAGATGCTCGTCATCGGGCGGGCGCTCATGGCCCACCCGCGGCTGCTCCTGCTGGACGAGCCGTCGCTGGGGCTGGCGCCCCTGATCGTGAAGGAGATCTTCCAGATCATCGAGCGCATCAACCGCGAGGACGGCACGACGATCGTCCTCGTGGAGCAGAACGCCAACATGGCCCTCCAGATCGCAACCTACGGCTACGTCATGGAGAACGGCAAGATCGTCATGGAGGGTCGCGCCGAGGACCTGCGGGAGAACCCCGACGTCAAGGAGTTCTACCTGGGCATGGGGGCGGCCGGGACGGCAAAGTCGTACAAGGACGTGAAGGCCTACAAGCGGCGGAAGCGGTGGCTCTGAAAAGCAGGGTACAGGGTTCAGGGGGCAGGGTACAGGGAAGGAAGAAGAGCATCCAAAACGGGGGACAGACATGGCGGTGAAGAAGACGAGCCGGTATTTCGACGGGAAGGAGACGAGGAACAGGGAGCAGCGCCGTGAGGATCAGGCGGCGGAGCTGGCGGCGATGATGCGGCTCGCCGTGAAGAAATCGGCGGTCATCCGCAGGCAGTTCGAGGCGTTCGGGGTGACGCCGACCAAGAGAAACGCCTTCGACCTGCTGAGACGGCTCCCCGTGATCTCGCGGGAGAAGATCGTCCAGATGGAAATCGACGCCCCTCCCTACGCGGGGCTGGGCAATCCCGATGCCGCGATCGACCGGATCTTCACCTCCCCGGGACCGGTCTACGAGCCCCACCTCTCCGAGTCGGACCCGATCTGGGCAAGGGCCTATCGGGCGGCTGGTTTCGGGCCCGGCGACGTCGTCCTCAACGCCTTCTCCTATCACCTCGTCGCGGCCGGCCTCACCTTCCACAGCGGGCTGCGCCGAGTGGGGGCGACCGTCGTCCCATCGGGCGCGTCGAGCGCCGCCATTCAGGTGCAGCTCATCCGCGACCTGAGGGTGACCGGGTACACGGGCACGCCGAGCTTCCTCAAGGCCATCATCGCCAAGGCCGAGGAAGAAGGCCATGACTTCCGCAAGGACTTCGGCCTTCGCAAAGCCTGCTTCGCCGCAGAGCCGCTTCTCCCTGTTCTCCGGGCCGAATTCGAGGAGAAGTACGGGATCGACACCTATCAGATGTACGGGGCGACCGAGGTGGGAGACGTGGCCTACGAGTGCCGAGAGAAAGCGGGCTGGCACCTCTGCGAGGAGGTGATCGTCGAGGTCGTGGACCCCGAGACGGGCCTGGAGGTCGAGACGGGGGAGTTGGGCGAGGTCGTCGTCACGCGGCCGAACGACATCTTCTTCCTCATGCGGTTCGGAACGGGGGACCTCTCGAAGCTGATGCAGGGGCGTTGCCGCTGCGGGAGGACCGCGCCGAGGCTCGCCGGGATCGCCGGGCGGGTCGGGGAGGCCGTGAAGGTGCGGGGCATGTTCGTGGCGCCCAGCCAGCTCAGGAAACTCGCCGAGGGCTTCCCGGGGCGGAAGTTCCAGGCCGTCGTGACCCGTGCGGGGAACCGGGACTTTCTCACGGTCCGCATCGAGGCGCAGGAAACGGAACGGGGCAAGGATGCCCTTGCCCCGTTCGAAAAACAGTTTGCGGAGATCTGCACGGTCCGGATCGACCGCCTCGATGAGGTCCCGCCGGGCACCCTTCCCGAGGGCTTCAGGCCGATCGTCGACGAGCGCAGCTGGACGTAGCGGCTATTTCTTCACGGCCGCCAGCACTTCCTTGATGTCCGGGAGTTCCCGGATGGGGTACACCTTGATCCAGGCGACCTTGCCCTTCTCGTCGAGCAGGACGTTGGCCCTCTCCGAGAAGCCCTCCTTGCGGAACAGGCCGAGGGAGGCCGCGACCTTCCCGTGGGGCCAGAAATCGGCCAGGAGCCTCGTGTTCTCGATCTTGAGGGATTTTGCCCAAGCGGTCTTGCTGGGCACGCTGTCGACGCTCAGGCCGACGGCCACGGTCCCCGCCTTCTCGAAGGCCTTCCCGTTCTTCTCCAGGGCCTGCATCTGCTTCGCGCAGATGGAGGTCCACGCCAGCGGGTGGAAGGAGAGAAGCACCTTCCTCCCCTTGAACTCGGAGAGCTTGAAATCCTGTCCGTTCTGATCCTTGAGCGTGAAGTCCTTGACGCTCTTTCCCACCGTCAGCGATGTTGCCGCCATGGCATCCTCCTTTTCGGGTACCGGGGGCATCAGGCCCCGTCAATGCCGTGGTGTTCCTTTTTGCGGAACCACCCTTCGGGATCGGAGAAGTAATCCTCCGTGTCCTTGAGCGACAGGTAGTGCTGGCGCTCCATTTTCGAGAGCAGGTCGAAGAACGACTTCTCCTTCGGGTCGGACGAGGCGTCGCGCAGCTGGGCGTAGAATTTCTCCCCCCTGGCCTCGAAGTCCAGGGCGGTGCGCACGGCCTTCAGGTCGTCGTTGTCGCCGGGGGCCGCCGATTCCGCCTTCAGGAGGAAATCCTTGAGGATGTCCTTCACGAGGGTCCCCTTGACCTTCACGGGGAGCGACTCCGGCCACTTCTGCTCTTTCTGCCAGCGGCCGTGGATCTCCTTGAGCCGCTCGTAATGTTCCAACTCGTCGTCGGCGATCTGCTTGAACATGGACTTGCCGAGGGGGTTCCGGCAGCGCTCGGCGCTCTTGAGGTAGAATTCCCGCTCCCTCGTCTCGTTGGCGAGGGCGACCTCGAGGGCATTCAGACGTTCTTCCTTTTTCATCGAGCCACTCCTTGCTGGGGTTGATGTTGCACCGTGCGGTAGTATAGCAGATCGACGGGAAGGCGGAAACGGATTATTTCGCGCGGACGGGCCTTGTCCCGGAAGCCGGCCCCGCGCTTGAAATCGCGGGTGGGCTGTGAAACAATGGCTCCGTCGAATCCGGACAACGGTCACCCGATGGGAAAGAAGATGATCTACGCCCTGCTCGTCGTGACGCTCGGCATTGCCGCCGCGCTCGCGTACCCGATCGTCAAGGTCAAGCTGTCGGTCTCGGTGATCCACCCGGAGCCGCGCTTCCTGCCTGCTTCGAGCGAAGAGGCGCTTCGAGGTCACGTCCACGCCCTCAGCGTCGCGATCGGCTCGCGCAGCATCGGGGAATACGGGAAACTGCAGGAGGCCGAGCGCTACATCCGCACCTTTCTCGAAACGCAGGGCATCCCCTTCGAACTGCAGGGGTACGACCACGAGGGGAAGCGGTACAACAACATCGTCGTCACCCTGGCAGGGTCCGCCCGTCCGGGGGAGACGGTGCTCGTCGGGGCGCACTACGACACGGTGCAGGGGACGCCGGGCGCCGACGACAACGCCAGCGCCGTTGCCGTGCTGCTCGAGCTGTGCCGCGACCTCAGGGAGTACAGGCCCGAGCGGACGCTGAAGATGGTCTTCTTCACGCTCGAGGAGCCGCCGTCCTTCATGACCCCCGCCATGGGCAGCTACGTCTACGCCGCGCAGGCGAAGGAGCGGGGGGAGAACATCGCCGGCATGATCTCCCTCGAGATGGTGGGGTACTTCAACGACGAAGAGGGCGGCCAGGCGTTCCCGATCCCCGGGATGCACTGGCTGTACCCCGATCGGGGCAACTTCATCGCGGTGATCGGCAACGTGCAGTCCCGGGGGCTCACGCTGGCGGTCTCCGAAGCGCTCAGGGCCGGGTCGGTCCTTCCCGTCGAGCACCTCGTGGCGCTGCCCTTTGTCCCCGGCGTGGGCCTGTCGGACCACGGGCCCTTCTGGAAGATGGGGTACCCGGCCGTGATGGTTACCGACACGGCGTTCTACCGCAACCCCAACTATCACACGGCAGGGGACACGATCGAGACGCTACGCTTCGAAAAGATGTCGCAGCTCGTGCGCGGCATGGTTCACGTCGTGGAGTACCTGACGGGAGTGAAGGACTGAGAGGCGCTAGCGGTCCTGGGACGAGGCGGCGGCGATGTCGCGCACCTTCAGCTGGATGTTGGAGGAGCCGTTCCAGTAGTTGATCTGAGGGGTGAAGGCGATGTCGAGGCGCACGCCCTCGACATTCTGAGCGTAATCGCCCCGGTTGAACCAGATCGAGCTGCAGGAGACCCCGTCGCCGTAGACCCGCATCTTGAGGTGCTTGTTGCCCACGACGGTGGGGTAGGAGACCTGGACGTTGCGGGTGCAGATGATAGGCTCGGGGTTGCGGGTGCCGAAGGGTGCGAGACGGTCGAACTGGGACACGAGGTCGTGGGTGATCTGGTTCAGGCTGCACTGGGCGTCGATGTGCGTCTCCTGGATCAGTTCCTGTACAACGAGACCCTCCTTGACGATGTCCCCCAGCACTTCGCTCAGCTTTTCGATGTCGCCTTCCTTCACCGAGATCCCCGCTGCGTAGCGGTGCCCCCCGTAGGAAAGGAGCAGCGGGTCGCAGAGCTTGAGGCCCTCGTAGAGATTGAACTCGGCGATGCTGCGACCCGACCCCTTGCCGATTCCGTCCTTGAGGCTGATGAGGATCGTGGGACGGTAGAACCGGTCCACGACCCTCGAGGCGACGATCCCGATGACGCCGGGGTGCCATTCCGGCGAGGCCAGCACGAGGGCCCCTTTCTCCTTCGCGTCGCCCATGGAGTGGATCCGCGCCATGATCTCGTCGAAAATCGTCTTCTCCAGGCGCTGCCGCTCCCGGTTGCACGCATCCAGCCTGGAGGCGATCCGCTGGGCCTCGGCGGGGTCTTCCGTCAGCAGCAGCCGCACGGCGTCGTCGGGGGTCCCCACCCGGCCCGCGGCATTGATCCGCGGGATGAGGGCGAACGAGGCCACCCCGGAGTCGATGACGGTGTTGCCCAATCCCGCCGTTTCCCGCAGGGCCTTCAGTCCCACGCGGCGATCCTCGTTAAGGAGCTCGAGGCCGATCCGGGCGAAGATCCGGTTCTCGTCGACAAGCGGCGAAAGGTCGCCGATCGTTCCCAGGGCGACGAGGTCGAGGTAATCGCGCAGGTTCGGGTACGGCCGGTCCGCCCAGAACCCGATGTTGCGCAGGCCACCGCGCAGAGCAATCAGGAAGTTGAAGACGATGCCCACGCCGGCCAGGTGCTTGAAGGGGAAGGGGCAGTCGCTTCGGTTGGGGTTGATCACCGCCGCCGCCGCGGGAAGCGCCGCAGGCACCTCGTGGTGGTCCAGGACGATCGTTTCGATGCCTTGCGTGCGGGCGTATTCGATTTCCTCCCGGTCCGACACCCCGCAGTCCACCGTCACGATCAGGCCGACGTCCTGCGCCTTGAGCCTGTCGATGGCCTTCCGGTTCAGGCTGTATCCCTCGTCCACACGGTCGGGGATGTAGTAGATGACCCTCTCGTGGATGATGTGCAGGAACCGGTAGAGGATGGCCAGGGCGGTGATGCCGTCGGCGTCGTAATCGCCGTAGATCGCGACCTTTTCATTGCCCTGGAGCGCGCGGATCATCCGGGCCACCCCCTCCTTCATGTCCTTCATGAGGAAGGGGCTGTGCAGGTCGTGCAGCGACGGGTTGAGGTAGCGATGCGCAGTTTCGAGATCGGTGATGTTACGGTTGATGAGGATCTGGGAGACGATGGGGTTCAGCTTGAATTCCTTGGCGAAAAGAGACTGGATGTCCTCTTTCGCTTCAGACAGTTTCCATCGTGTTATCGGCAGCATAGAATGATGTTCTTCCGCGGGACCGGTTCGCAGGCCTGCATTTCGGGCGGCAGGCGCGTTGACATGGTGTATATTAACAGCGCCGGGTCTCCTGTCAAGAGAAGAATTATTCCCCGTTGATCTTTGCTCGCTCCGATGTTACGGATATTGCAGAATTTCCAGGGACACCGACCATGGCAGGATGCACAAGACGTTATTTCCGGCTGGCGGCGCGCGACATCGCGCGGTTCCAGTTCGTCATCGAGGGCCACGAGGGGATGGCGACGGTGAGCACCGTCGACAACCGGGCGGCCGTCGTGATGCTGTACGTCGCGGAAGGCCGCGGAGGCGACCTCGACTTCGTCCTCGAAGCCCTGCGGGGGGAGATGGGGATCGAATTCCGGGAAAAGCCGGGCTGGGAAGAACGGAGCCGCGCAGGCGTCGCGGAGAAGGCGGGACGTGAACGATGCTGCTCAACACGCACACCTGGTTGCTGAAGGAATATGCCGGCGACCGGCTGGGCACGGACAACCTGGACATCCTGGTCTACAACGTGATGCCCGACATCCTCCCGATCCACCGGGACATCACGCCCGAGATGACGCACCGGATGGAGCGCTTCTCCGGCGTTCCGGCGGGCCGCGAGAAGGCCCGGTTCATCCAGTTTCACCTGCTCGTCGACGATTTGTCCCACCACGGGCACATCACCCGCAACGGCCACGATCGTTCCGAAAACGAATCGGGGGGCTACGCGTTCAGGAAGGGGGCGGCGCTCGTGCAGGAGATGATGGGGATGCACCGGCGGCTCGGGAGACCGATCGACGAGGGCGAGGCGCTCTACCGCTCCCACCTCGTCATCGAGATGGCCGTGGACCTGCTGATCCGCGGCAGGCACCCCGAAATCGTGGATCTCTTCTCCCGGGCCGTGGAGACGACCCTCGGGGGCCGCATCGAAGGGCTCGTCGGCACGCTCGCCTGGGCCTACACGATGCCGGCGGGGCTTGCGAGGGACGCTCTTCTGCAGGGGATGGCGGCCTACCGGAACGACATCCTGCGCCGATCGGTCAGCCTCGAGGGGCGGATCGACCTGTTCCTCTGGAAGTTCTTCGGGGGTGACGCCGGGGACCCGGTGCGGGGGGACGTTCGGGATCTCCTGGTGAAGGGAATCGAAAGCGTTGCCGACCACGAACACTTCCTGTCGGCAACGCTTCGGGAGATCGCAGCGTCGGGGTTCGGCGGGGGCCTATAGGGCCTTTCGCACGGAGCCCGACCGCAGGCAGCGGGTGCAGACCTTCATCCGCTTCACGGACCCTTTGCTGTCCACGACCTGGAGCTTCTGGAGATTGGGGTACCAGACCCGTTTCGTTTTGTTGTTGGCGTGGCTCACGTTGTTGCCCACCACCGGGCCCTTGCCACAGACATCGCAGACTCTGGCCATAACAGACACCTCGCAGAAAGAAATCAGTTCGCTTATCTAAACCAACGAGGGGAATAATGCAAGCGTTTTTTAGTTCTTCATCGACAGGGGCTGCCCCGTCGATTCGAGGACCAGCATCCAGATGTTGCCGCGGGGGTCGATGTTCTTCCGCTGGGCGGCGACGGCCCGGAACGGTAGGTGCACGTAGGCGTCGTTGACCAGGCCCACGAGCATGCCCGTCTTGCCCGCCATTCCCGCGTGGACGGCGTACTGCGCGAGCACGCCGCAGAGGATGCTGTCGCTGGCGTTGGCGGGAACGCTGCGGATGATGTAGCTGGGGTCGATGTACTTGAGGTTGATCTCAACCTTCTTTTTCCCGAAATACTCCTCGATCCGCTCCTTGAGGTACACCCCGATGTCGTTGAGCCGGATGTTTCCCGAGGCGTCCCGACGGACGGGCCCTTTCCGGGAGAACAGGTTCTGCCCCGCGCCCTCGGCCACGATGATGACGGCGTGATTCCGCGCCATCAGGCGCCTCTCGAGATGGCGGAGGAATCCCTTCTCGCCATCGAGGTCGAAGGGCTCTTCGGGGATGAGGACGAAGTTCGCATCCCCCTGCGCCAGGGCCGCGGAGGCGGCGATGTGGCCGGACTGACGGCCCATCAGCTTCACGAGCCCGATGCCCATGGGGGCCCCCTTCGCCTCCACGTGGGCGCACTGGATCGTCTTGACGGCCTCGGAGATGGCCGTGTCGAACCCGAAGCTCTTCTGGATCAGCACCAGGTCGTTGTCGATCGTCTTGGGAATGCCGATCACGCCGATCTTGAGCTTGCGGCGCATCGTCTCCTCCGCGATCAGCTGGGCCGCTTTCATCGTGCCGTCGCCCCCGATGACGAAGAAGAGATTGATGTTCATCCGCTCGAGGGAGTCCACCAGCTCGACGATGTCCTGGTTACCCCGGGAGGAGGAGAGGATGCTGCCGCCCAGGTCCTGGATGTCCTTCACCACCTCGGGCGTCAACTCCATGAAGTCGTGGCCGTAACGGGGGATCAGGCCCTGGAGGCCGTACCTCACGCCGATGATGTTCCGGACCCCGTAGCGGAACCAGAGTTCCATGACCAGGGCCCGGATCACGTCGTTGATCCCGGGGCACAATCCGCCGCAGGAGACCACGGCCGCCTTGACCTTCTGGGGCTCGAAGTAGATCGTCGCCCGCGGTCCCGCCACTTCCAGGGACATAGATCGAAGGGGCCCGGCGGGAAGCACTTTCCGGGAGTCGATGTTGATCTCGCACAGGATCCGCTCGTCGTCGCTCTTGAAATAGCCGACCGTGAGCGGCGATGGGATCTTCGGCTTGCCCAGGGATTGGATCTCGAAATCCCGCTTTGTCTGTTTCATGGCTCCACATCTCCCGCTGCAAGGAATCCCGCTTTCATACCCGACAGGACCTCCCCCTCGAACCCCAGGCCTGCAAAGTTTATCCCCCCGGTCAGCAGGACATGCGGGAGCGGGGTGCGGATCGGCAGCGTCATGAGGCCGGGCAGGGCGAGCCCCGGGAACCGGTAGCGGGGGTTTACGATCTGCTGGTAGCGCCGGGACACGTCCATGGACCCGTCGAGATCCATGTAATCGATGCTCTCCCGCAGGAAAGGCAGGAACCCCTCCAGGGAGGCCAGCATGCCGTCCGCGGCGGCCCTGAGTTCGTCGTCGTCCATCTGCGAAGGCGAACGGGGCAGGAAGGACGTCACGGTGAGCGTCCTCTTGCCGCGGGGGGCGAGCGCCGTGTCGTCGGCGACGCTCGATTCGAGGTAAAGGAAGGGACCCGCACCCGGCTCCGGACCCGCCGCCGTCTCCGGGATGTGGATGACGTGTTCGCCCATGCGGTCGGGAAGCCCCCGGTTTTCGACGCCCAGGTGGAGGGTGACGGGGTACCGGGGCGTTTCGACCCTGCTCAGCCTGCGGGCCAGCCTGGAGAGCTTCCGTTCCGATGCCAGGAGCATTTCCAGCGCCGGCGACTTGGCGCTGACGATCAGCGACTGGCCCAGCAGGCCGGACGCCTTGCCTTTCGATCGGACGTCGATCTCGATCCGCCCGCCGACCGTGCGGACGGCCTCCACGGAGCAGTCGGCGATCGTCTCCCCGCGAAGGTCCTCGAAGCGTTTCCGGAGCCGGCCCAGCATGAGGTGCTTGCCCCCGAAGTGATAGTAGAGCCCCCGCCAGGGGAGCGACAGCAGGTAGGCCGACGAGAGAGGCTTGGCGTGATTGACGTGAAGGTTCGACAGCAGGGTCAGCTCGGAGTCGAAGACCTCCCCTAGGGCGGGCAGCCGGCCCGCGGCCCGGAGCTTCTGCTCGAGCCGCCAGATCTCCCCCATGAAGAAGGGCATGTCGATGCAGCTCTTCATGAACCCCTTGAGGGAGCGGTCCTTCGACTCCAGGGATTCGCGGACCGCCCGGTCGAGCGTCTCGCCCACCTTGGCGATGGACTGGTACAGGGTGTGGATCCGCCGGTCCTCTTCCGGGTACTCTCGGCCCAGATCCCGGACGAGGGCGTCCCGGTCGATGTAGAAGTCGATGCGGTGCTCGGGCAGGACGACCTGCAGCGCCGGGTTCAGGGGCGAGACGCGGGAGGTTTCCGGCAGGGGGATGTTGAGCTCCGAGAGCAGCTTCGAGAAGAGCTGTCCAGTGCCGAAACCGCTCCAGGGGAAGGGGTCGATGTTGAAGGTGTATCCCGACCGCGCGAGACAGTCGTCGAGACCGCATTCGGAAACCAGCAGGACCTTGCGGCCGTAACGGGCGGCGAGCAGCGCAGCGATGAGGGAGCTGAGATCGCTGCCGATGACGATCACATCGAACATGGCTTGCATTCCCGGCCCCCTGCGGGGCCCTTCGAAGATGTCTTATTTTCCAGAAAGAGAGCCCGCTTGTCAAATGCGATCCGGACCCGGCGGCCTCATCGGGTCGAGAGGGACGGTTCGACGGCGGGCGTCGGGTTCAGAAATCCGTCACGGGGGGGTTGTGCCGCGGACTTACTTCCGGCATCGGGTGATCCAGTACCCGCACCTTCCGGCCCTCGACGCGCAGCTTTCCCTCGGCGTAGAGCCGGATCGCCTGCGGGTAGATCCGGTGCTCCTCCTTCAGGATGCGCCCGGAGAGGGTTTCCTCGGTGTCCGCGTCGCAGACGGGTACGACGGCCTGGATGATGATGGGGCCCGTGTCCACCCCCTCGTCGGCGAAGTGGACCGTGCAACCCGAGAACTTCACCCCGTAGTCGAAGGCCTGTTTTTGCCCGTGCGTGCCGGGGAACGAGGGGAGCAGCGCGGGGTGGATGTTCATGACGCGCATCGGGAAGGAGCGCAGGAAGAAGGGGGAGAGCACCCGCATGAACCCTGCCAGCACCACCAACTCCACACCGTGGGCGTTCAGCGTCTCGACCACCTTGCGGTCGTAGTCCTCCCGGCTCGCGAAGCCCGCGTGCCCGATCACCGCCGAGGGGATGCCGTGCCTCTTCGCCCGCTCCAGGGCGAAGGCGGAGGGGTTGTTGCTGACGAGGATGCCGATCTTCGCGGGCAGGGAACCCTTTTCGATGTGATCGATGATGGACTGCAGGTTGGAGCCGCTCCCCGACACGAGGACGCCCAGGTTCACGATTCTCGCCATGGATGGTCTCCGGTCTTCCCCGTCAGGCTATGACGACGGGCGGTGCGTCCTGCTGCCGCTTCTCGATCGAGCCGATCAGGTAGGCCTTCTCCCCCAGGGCCCCCAGGCGCTCGAGGATCTCCGGCGCAGCCTCGCCGTCCACGATGATCATCATCCCGATCCCCATGTTGAAGACGCGGAACATCTCGGCGTCCTCGATCCGGCCCTGCTTGCGGATGGCCTGGAAGACGGGCAGCTCCGGCCAGCTTCCCCGGTGGATCAGGGCCGAGCAGCGCTCGGGGAGGATCCGGGGGATGTTGTCGTAGAAGCCGCCGCCCGTGATGTGCACGAGGCCCTTGAGGCTGAAGTTCTTGATCAGGTTCAGGATGCTCTTCACGTAGATCCGCGTGGGGGTGAGAAGCTCCTCTCCCACGGGCAGCAGAAGGCCCTCCACGGGGTCGTTGGCCTGCAGGCCGCAGCGGTCGAAGAAGACCTTGCGCGCCAGCGAAAGCCCGTTGCTGTGGATTCCGCTCGAGGCCAACCCGATGATCTTGTCGCCGATGCCGACCCGGGAGCCGTCGATGAGCCTTTCCGCCTCGACGATGCCGACGCAGAACCCGACGAGTTCATAGTCCCCCTCGCCGTAGAAGCCGGGCATCTCGGCTGTCTCGCCGCCCAGCAGGGCGCAGCCCGCGTCCTTGCACCCCTTCACGACGCCCTCGATGAGCTGCCTGCCCGTCTCGATGTCGATGGAGCCCGCCGCGATGTAGTCCAGGAAGAACAGGGGCTCGGCGCCCTGGACGATCACGTCGTTGACGGACATGGCCACGAGGTCGATGCCGATCGTGTTGTAGCGGCTCATCATGCGGGCGACGTTGAGCTTGGTCCCCACGCCGTCGGTGGACGCCACGAGGATGGGATCCTTGTACTTCACCTTGTCGAGGTGGAAGAGCCCCCCGAAACCGCCGAGCCCGCCCATGACCTCCTTCCGGAAGGTCGTCTTGACGAGCGGCTTGATCACGTCAACGAACCGGTTGCCCTTGTCGATATCGACGCCGGAATCCTTGTACGAAATATTCCCCCCCATATGCACCCCTTGGCTGTTTGGAAAAAATGACAGAATGGATGGACTGAGACCCGTCGGTGGACGGTCGAGGGCACCATATCCGAAAGTTTCTGAATTGTCAATTCGTTCCTGCTCGGGGGGGGCAACTCGGGCCTTGTGCAATGGAGGGAAATTTGATAGCCATATCGGGGAGTTCCATTCTGCGAAGGGCTTCCGCCCCTGACGGGCGCTGCAGCCCCTGGAGACGTCGCGAACACACGGCAACAGCCAAGGGAAACGGGCCATGGAGACACTGAAGGAAGCCCTGGAGAAAATCGAGACCCCACTGCGTTTCTCGGCCGGGAACGCATACCGGAACCTGGCCCTCGTACGCAATCTCGAAGAACCGCTCCGGAAGGTCGTTGCGTCGATTCGCGGAACGCTCGCGCAGAAGGTGACGGACCCCGAGCGGTGCCGGCGCATCGACCTGCTGCTCGCGGATCTCGACGGCATCGTGTCCGGCTTCGAGCGGGCATCTCCGGAGGAAAAGCAGCGAAGGGTCTCGGAAGGACTCGCCCGCGTGGACGCGATCCGGGCGGCGATCGAGGGGGTGCAGGAGGCCGGCTCCCGGAGCCTGCCGAAGAACGTCCCGCGAGAGGTCCTCGCCTCGCTCGACGCGGCCGTGGAGAAGCTGACCCAGCCGGCCCAGTTCGTCAAGGGCGTGGGACCGAAAATCGGCCAGCTGCTCGCGCGCAAGGGGTTGAAAACCGTCGAAGATCTCCTCCTTTTCCTCCCCCGGAAGTACGAGGACCGGCGCGTCGTCAAACCCATCGCCCGCATCGAGGCAGGCCGGAAGGAGACCGTCGTCGGCACCATCGTCCGAGCGGAGATCCATCCCTACAAGAAACGAAGGGTGTTCGAGGCGGTGATCCGCGACGACACGGCGGCCCTGAAGGCCAAGTGGTTCAAGGGCAGTTTCGCCTACCTGCGAAACATCTTCAAGCCCGGGCTCCGGGTGATCCTCACCGGGGAGGTGCGGATCTTCCAGTTCGAGCCCGAGATGATCCACCCGGACTACGAGATCCTCGAAGAGGGTGAAGACAGCGGGCTGCACTTCAAGCGGATCGTCCCGATCTACTCCGAGACGGAAGGCCTCGGGCAGAAGCACCTGCGGCGGATCCTCCTGCACGCCGTCGAGGACTACGCCCGCTGCGTGCCGGGCCCGATCCCCCGAGAGATCTGCGAGAGGCAGGGCCTGATCGACATCATCGAAGCCGTCCGCGACGTGCATTTCCCGGGCCCCGACGGGGACCTGGAGCGTCTCAACGACATGCGCTCCGAGGCCCACCGCCGGCTCATCTTCGACGAGCTGTTCTACTTCGAGCTTGCCATGGCCCTGAAGCACGCGGGCAACGTTCTGGACGAAGGGATCGCCTTCCGGGCCGGAGGGGAGCTCTCGGAGCGGTTCCTGTCCATCCTGCCCTTCCAACTGACCCCGGCGCAGGGCCGTGTGATCGAGGAGATCCGCGGGGACATGGCGAGGCCGTCGCCCATGCACCGCCTGCTGCAGGGGGACGTGGGGAGCGGCAAGACGGTCGTCTCCATGGCGGCGATGCTGACGGCCTGCGAGAACGGCTTCCAGGCGGCCCTCATGGCCCCGACGGAGATCCTCGCCGAGCAGCACCACTGCAACATCGTGCGATGGGCGGAGGCGCTGGGGCTGAAGACGGCCCTCCTGCAGGGCGGCATGCGAAGCCCCGAGAAGAGGGAGATCGCCCGGCAGATCGAGTCGGGCGAGGTCCACATCGTGGTGGGGACGCACGCGCTCATCCAGGAAGGGGTGGACTTCCGGAAGCTGGGGCTGGCCGTCGTCGACGAGCAGCACCGCTTCGGCGTCGTGCAGCGCGCAACCCTGCGAGCCAAGGGCCCCAACCCCGACGTGCTGGTGATGACGGCAACGCCCATCCCCAGAACACTGGCGATGACCGTGTACGGCGACCTGGACATCTCGGTCATCGACGAGATGCCCCCCGGCAAGAAGCCCGTCAGGACCAAGGTCTTCTACGAGCGGGAAAGGCCTCGGGTCTACGAGATCATCCGGAAGGAGATCGCCAAGTCCAACCAGGTGTTCATCGTGTACCCCCTCGTGACGGAGTCCGAGGCCCTGGACCTCAAGGACGCCACGCGCATGGCCGAGCACCTGCAGAAGGACGTTTTCCCCGATCTGCGCGTGGGACTGATCCACGGCCGGATGAAGGGGCCGGAGAAAGAGCGGATCATGAAGGCCTTCAACGGGCGCGAACTCGACATCCTGGTGGCCACGACCGTTATCGAGGTGGGCATCGACATCCCGCAAGCCTCCCTGATGGTGATCGAACACGCCGAAAGGTTCGGCCTCGCGCAGCTCCACCAGCTGCGGGGCAGGGTGGGCCGCAGCGACATCCCCTCCTACTGCGTTTTGATGACGGGGTCCCGCGGGTCCGAGAATGCCCGAAGGCGCCTCGCCATCATGGAGAAGACCCACGACGGGTTCCGGATCGCCGAGGCGGACCTCGAGATCCGCGGGCCGGGGGAGCTGATGGGGACGCGGCAGTCGGGCATCCCCGATTTCCGGGTCGCCAACATCCTGCGCGACGGGCGGCTGCTGGGGGACGCGCGCACGGAGGCCTTCCGGCTGGTGCAGAAGGACCCGCGGCTCGAGAGGCCGGAGCACGCCGTGCTACGGGAAGTCCTGCTGTGGAAGTGGGAGGGGCGGCTCGACCTGGCCCGGACGGGCTGACGCGCATGGATTTCTTTTGACAAAACAACGATTTTCACTATAATCGAAACCTTCGAACGTCATGAACCCCC